>NZ_BSYI01000009.1 GCF_030270585.1 Paralimibaculum aggregatum | reverse complement strand
GGCGCCGGCTGCGACGGCCGCCGGGCCGAGACGCCGCGCAGCGCCGCCAGCATGTTCGGGTCGGTCTCGGTCGGCTTGCGGCGCGGCGCCTGCGGCTCGGCGCGAGGCGGCTGCTGCTCGAAGGCCTCGGCCTCGATGCCGGTGGCGACGACGCTGACCCGCATCTTGCCCTCCATCTCGGGATCGAGCGCGGAGCCGAACTTGATCATCGCGTCGTGATCGACCTCCTCCTTTATACGGTTGGCGGCCTCGTCCATCTCGAACAGCGTCAGGTCGTAGCCGCCGGTGATGTTGATCAGCACGCCCTTGGCGCCCTTCAGGCTCACCTCGTCGAGCAGCGGGTTGGCGATCGCCTTCTCGGCGGCGTCGATGGCGCGGGTCTCGCCCTCGGCCTCGCCGGTGCCCATCATCGCCTTGCCCATCTGCTCCATCACCGATTTCACGTCGGCGAAGTCGAGGTTGATCATGCCGGGGCGGACCATCAGGTCGGTGACGCCCTGCACGCCCTGATAGAGCACGTCGTCGGCCATCACGAAGGCCTCGACGAAGGTGGTGCGCTCGGAGGCGACCTGGAAGAGGTTCTGGTTGGGGATCACGATCAGCGTATCCACCACCTTCTGCATCTGGCTGACGCCGGCCTCGGCCACGGCCATGCGGCGCGCGCCCTCGAAGTGGAACGGCTTGGTCACCACGCCGACGGTCAGGATGCCCATCTCGCGCGCCACCCGGGCCACCACGGGCGCCGCCCCGGTGCCGGTGCCGCCGCCCATGCCGGCGGTGATGAAGCACATATGCGCGCCCTCGAGCGCCGCGGCGATGTCCTCCACGGTCTCCTCGGCGGCGCTGTAGCCGACATCCGGCTTGCTGCCGGCGCCGAGGCCGCGGGTCACGCCGGTGCCGAGCTGCAGCTTGCGCTCCGCCTTGGAATGGGCGAGCGCCTGGCTGTCGGTGTTGGCGGCGATGAACTCGACCCCCGGGAGCTGCTTCTCGATCATGTTGTTGACCGCATTGCCCCCGGCGCCGCCGACGCCGAAGACCGTGATCCGTGCCGTGAGTTCGGGCTCGATGCCGAAATCCACCGGGTCCTTCAGATTCAGTGCCATGCTCTTCTGCCTCTTTTCTGCTGCTTGGCCTCTATCGGGCCGGGTTGTGAGCCCCTCTCCCGGGGCAGGTTCACGTGCTCGTCAAATCCCCCGTTCGCGGCCCTGCCGCTACCACGCCGTCCGCAGCCAGCGCAGCATCTCCCCCGCACGCCCCCGGCCGTGGACCGGGCGCGGCACCTCGAAATCCCAAAGCTCGTCATGCGGGCTGAGGGCATACATCGCCAGGCCCACGGCGGCGGCGTATTCCGGGCCGGTGAGCCCGGAGCGCAGCCCCGCGAGGCGCAGCGGCCGGCCGATCCGCGGGCGCCGCCCGAGCAGGCGGGTCACCACCTCGTCGAGCCCCGGCAGCTGGCAGGCCGCCCCGGTGAGCACCACCGAGCAGCCCGGCATCGCGCCGATGCCGAGCTCGATCAGCCGCGACTGCACCATGCGGAAGGTCTCCTCGATGCGCGGGCGGATCACCCCGATCAGCATGCCGCGGGAGATCTGCCGCGGCTCCGGCGCGTCCTCCTCGCCGAGCCGCGGCGCGTCGATCATCTCGCGGTCGTCGGCCTGGGTCGGCACGACGCCGCCATGCACGCACTTGATCCGCTCGGCCAGCGCATGGCGCATCATCAGCCCGCCGGCGATGTCGCCGGTGACATGCTGGCCGCCATAGCGGATCTGCTCGGCGCAGATCAGGTGGTCGCGCAGGAACACCGAGAGCCCGGTGGAGCTGCCGCCCATGTCGATGCAGATCGCCCCGGTGCGCTGCTCGTCCTCGACCAGCGCCGACAGCCCCGCCGCATAGGGCGCGCTGACGATGCCGCAGAGATCGAGGTCGCACTGCCGGATGCATTCCATCAGGTTGGCCAGCGGGCGCGCATCCACCGCCACCACATGCGAGGCGATCGAGAGCACCCGGCCGGTCATTCCCCGCGGATCGGTCAGGCCCGACTGGAAGTCGAGGCTGATCTCCACCGGCTGGCAGTGCAGGACCTGCCGCCCCGGCCCGATCGGCGGCTCCGGCGCGTTGCCGAGCGCGTTGGAGATGTCGCGGCCGGTGACCTGGCCGGTCTCGGTCTCGGTCTCGCCGACGGTCGAGAAGCTCTCGGGCCGGCCGCCGGAGAACGAGACCAGCACGTGGTCGACCCGGTCGATCCTCGGATGCGCGGCGCGCTCGGCGCCGAGCACGGCGCGGCGCACCGAGCGGGCGGCGGCGTCCATGTCGATCACCTCGCCGCGCTTCACCCCGCGCGACTGCACGGTGCAGTCGCCGACCACCTCGGCGGCGGCGAGCAGCGTGCTCGAGACCTGGTCCGAGCCGCCCGCCTCCAGCTTGCCCTGGTCGATCTTCAGGATCAGGCAGGTGATCTTGCTGCTGCCGATGTCGAGCACCGCAAGCCGGCCCCGCCGTATCCCCTGGCTCAGCCGAGAGCGCATGGCCCTGTGGATGTCGCAGGCCGCAAAATTCATGTGTCTTCCCCCAGAACCAGATCCACCTGGCGGCGCATCATCTCCTCCTGCTCGTCGCGCGGCGCCAGCCGCAGCGCCGGCCGCTCGGGCAGCCGGAGATCGATCACCGCCAGATCCCGCTTGAACAATTCCTCGCCGAAATGCAGCGCCATGGCGCCGGCCAGCGCCCGCTCGGCGCCGGTCTCCGGCAGCTTGATGGTGAGCCCGCGGTCGAGCACCAGGTCCCAGCGCCGGGCGCCCAGGCGCACGAAGGCGCGCAGCCGCGGCATCAGGTCCGGCGCCGCCGCCATCAGGCGCTCGATCTCGGCCACCCGGTCGGGCGCGCCGGGGCCGATCATCAGCGGCAGCTCCGGATGGCTGGCCCGCGGGCCGGCGCCGGAGATCACCACGCCGGTGTCGTCGATCACCCAGAGCCGCCCGTCGGGATCGCGCCAGAGCGCCGCCGGCACCCGCTCCACGACGCGGATGGTGAGCAGCCCCGCCCCGTCGTAGAACAGCGCCGCCGAGGCGACCTCGCCGAGGCTCTCGATCTCCTGGCGCAGCCCGTCGAGATCGAGCCGCAGCGAGCTCTGCCCGCGCACCGGGCCGACCACCGCGCGCAGCACCGCCTCGAGCCCCGGCGCCGCGCCCTCGACCGCGACCCCGCGCACCAGGAATTCCGGCCGCGCCACGATGCGCTCGACCACCCCGGCCACCTCGGCCTCGATGGCGAGGCGCAGCCGGTCGGTCGAGACCACCGCCCAGCCGGCCAGCGCCAGCGCGGTGACCGGCGCATAGACCAGCGCGATGTTGCGCAGCCAGGCCTGCGCCCAGGCCCGCCGCAGCCGGTAGGCGAGCCGCGACGGCCCGGCGCTGCGCTCGCTCACCGTCCGCATGAGGCGTCCTCCACGAGCCAGGCGCAGAGCGCGGGGAAATCCATGCCGCAATGCGCCGCCTGCTCCGGCGCCAGCGAGGTCGGCGTCATGCCCGGCTGGGTGTTGGTCTCGAGCAGCACCAGCCCCTCGGCGCCGCGCGCCTCGTCCCAGCGGAAATCGGTGCGGCTGAGGCCGCGGCAGCCGAGCGCGCGATGCGCCGCCAGCGCATGCGCCCGGCAGGCCTCGGCGATGGCGTCCGGCACCGCCGCCGGCACCACGTGGCGCGAGCCGCCGGTGGCGTATTTCGCGTGGTAGTCGTACCAGCCCTCGGCGATGATGTCGGTCACCGCCAGCGTCCGCTCGCCGAGCACCGCCACCGTGAGCTCGCGCCCCGGCACATAGGCCTCGACCATCAGCGTCTCGGGCTCGTCGGGAGAGAGCCGCACCGGGGCGTTGGCGCCCTCCAGCACGATATGCACGCCGACCGAGGAGCCCTCGTTGTAGGGCTTCACCACATAGGGCGGCGCCATCGGGTGCCCGGCCTCGATCTCGGCCCGGCTGGCCAGCCGCCCCTCGGCCACCGGCAGCCCCTCGGCGGCATAGACCGCCTTGGCCCGGATCTTGTCCATCGCCAGCGCCGAGGCCAGCACGCCGGAATGGGTATAGGGCAGGCGCAGCCATTCGAGCAGGCCCTGCACGCAGCCATCCTCGCCCCAGCGACCATGCAATGCGTTGAACACGACATCCGGGCGCGCGGCATCCAGCGCCGCGGCGACGTCGTGCCCCGCATCGATCTCGGCCACATCATACCCAGCGTGCCGCAGCGCCCGGGCGCACTCCCGCCCGGACACGAGGGACACCTCGCGCTCGGCGGACACACCGCCCTTGAGCACTGCCACGCGGGAGGTCCTGCTCGACATCCGCGCCTCTGTCCCCGGTTCCGCGTCATTTCCCGCGTCGGAATCCGGTCTGATTTGTTGTTTTATTGTTGCAGACTAACGCCGATACGACGGATTTCCCAGCGCAAATCGACGCCTGAAGCGGATTTTACGCGCGCACGAACCGTCTCCCCCAGACCCTCCAGATCCGCCGCCGAGGCGTTGTCATTGTTGATCAGGAAGTTGCAGTGTTTTTCTGAGACCTTGGCTCCACCGAGGGTGAGCCCGCGGCAGCCGGCGGCGTCGATCAGCTCCCAGGCGCGGTGGCCCGGCATCGGCGCATCGCCGTTGGAGGAGACCCCGGCGGGGTTGCGGAAGGTGCTGCCGCCGGTGCGGCTGCGCAGCGGCTGGCTGGCCTCGCGGCGCTCCAGCAGCTCGGCCATGCGGGCGGCGATCGCCTCCGGCGCGTCCGGCTCTCCGGCGAAGCCGGCGCGGGTGAAGACCAGCCCTTCGGCGGCGCGCGCCTCGCGATAGGCAAAGCCCATCTCCGCGGGGCTCAGCCGCAGCAGCCGGCCGTCCCGCGTCACCGCCTCGGCCCAGAGCAGCCGGTCCTTCACCTCGACGCCGTAGCAGCCGGCATTCATCGCCAGCGCGCCGCCGATGCTGCCGGGGATGGTGCGCAGGAACTCGAGCCCGGCGAGCCCGGCCTGCGCCGCCGCCCCGGCGACCCGCGCATCCAGCGCCGCGGCGCCGGCGATTACCGCCGCTCCCTCCGTCTCCACCGCGCCGAAGCCGCGGCCGACCCGGATCACCACGCCGCCGATGCCGCCGTCGCGCACCAGCAGGTTGGAGCCGACGCCGATCGCGGTGACCGGCACCGCGGCCGGGCAGCCCTTCAGGAACTCCGCCAGATCCGCCGCATCCGCCGGCTGGAACAGGAGCTCCGCCGGCCCGCCGACGCGGAACCAGGTGAGATCGGCCAGCACCCGGCCGGGGGTCAGCCGCCCCCGCACCGCCGGCAGCCGCTCGGCGAGCCCCGCCATCGCCTCAGCCCTGCGCCGCCCGCGGCGCGTCGCCGCCGCCGAGCCGCGCCAGCTCCTCCGGCAGCGCATTGGCCCAGGCCGAGATCGAGCCGGCGCCGAGGCAGATCACCAGATCCCCCGGCCGCGCCTCGGCGGCGACCCAGGCGGCCAGCCCCTCCGGCGCCCGCAGCGCATGCGCCCGGCGGTGGCCATGGGCGCGCAGCCCGCCGACCAGCGCATCCCGCGAGACGCCCTCGATCGGCGCCTCGCCGGCGGCGAAGACATCGGTGATCGCGACGACATCGGCATCGTTGAAGGCGGCGCAGAACTCCTCGAAGAGGTCGTGCAGCCGGCTGTAGCGGTGCGGCTGGTGGATCGCGATCACCCGGCCGCCGCTCTCCGCCACCGAGGCGCGGGCCGCCTTCAGCACCGCCGCGATCTCCACCGGATGATGGCCGTAATCGTCGATGATCCGCGCGCCCTGCCAGCTGCCGACCAGGGTGAAGCGCCGCTTGACGCCCTTAAAGCCCTCGAGCCCGGCGCGGATCTCGTCCATGCCGATCTGCAGCTCGCGGGCCGCGGCGATCGCGGCCAGGGCGTTGCAGACGTTGTGCTCTCCCGGCATCGGCAGGCTCAGCCCGGGGTGCCGCTCGTCGCCCTCCGGCCCCCGCAGTACGAGGTCGAAGCGCATCCGCCCGCCTTCATGGCCGAGGTTCTCGGCGCGGATGTCGGCCTGCCGCGAGAGCCCGTAGGTCACCACCCGGCGGTCGGTGACGCGGCCGATCAGCGACTGCACCTCCGGATGGTCCATGCAGGCGATCAGCGCGCCATAGAACGGGATGTTGGAGACGAAGGCGTCGAACCCCTCGCGCAGCGCCTCCACCGTTCCGTAATGGTCCATGTGCTCGGGGTCGATATTGGTGACGATGGCGATCGTCGCCGGCAGCTTCACGAAGGTCCCGTCGGATTCGTCGGCCTCGACGACCATCCAGCGGCCGTCGCCGAGCCGGGCGTTGCTGCCATAGGACTGGATGATGCCGCCGTTGATCACGGTCGGGTCCTCGCCGCCGGCATCGAGCAGCGCCGAGACCATCGAGGTCGTCGTCGTCTTGCCATGGGTGCCGGCCACGGCGACGTTCCAGCGCAGCCGCATCAGCTCGGCCAGCATCTCCGCCCGGCGCACCACCGGCAGCGAGCGCTCGCGCGCCGCGGCAAGCTCGGGATTGTCCGGCCGGATCGCCGTGGAGATCACGCAAACCCCTGCCCCCTCGACGTTTTCCGCCGCGTGACCGACCGCGATCCGGGCCCCGAGATTGCGCAGCCGGGCGACGATCGGGCTCTCGCGGATATCCGATCCCTGCACCTGGTAGCCCATGTTGAGCAGCACCTCGGCGATGCCGGACATGCCGATCCCGCCGATGCCGATGAAGTGGATGGGGCCGATATCGAGCGGGAGCGCGGTGGGTGGGTTCACGGGTTCGGATCTCTCGAAGCTGGGTCTGGAATGGGTCTGGTTTCGGTATGGCTTTGGCAAGGCATCCCGAGCGGGATTGAGCCGGGCGCCTAGCAGGCAGCGGCGGCGCTGCCAAGGCCCGGATGCGAACCGTTCCGAAATGCTATTCTAACGCCGGGGCCCTCCCGAAGCCGGCGCGCACCGAGGCTCCGGCGCGGCACGGCGCAGCGAACCGGCAGCGGACGGATGCGCCGGACCGTCCGCCGGCCAGGTCCGCACCGGACCCCCGCCGCCGGAAGCGCCGCGCCCGGATCCGCCCCGGAAGTTCGGGCGGGACCCGCCCAGGGGAAACCTCCCGCGGGAGGTCCGGAAGAACCCACCGGAGGACGGTTCGCGCGGGAAGGTCCGAAACGAACCCGCCGAAGAGCGGTCCGCACGGGATGTTCGGGAAGAACCTGCCGGAGGGCAACCCAAACGGGAGGTTCGGTCGGAACCTGCCGAAGGGCAGTTCGTGCGGGAGGTTCGAAACGAACCCGCCGAAGGACGGTTCGCACGGAAAGTTCGGGAGGAACCTGCCGGAGGGCAACCCACACGGGATGTTCGGGAGGAACCTGCCAGAGGGCAGTGCGCGCGGGCGGGTCGGAACGAACCAGCCGAAGGGCAGATCACGCGGGAGGTTCGGGAGAAACCTGCCAAAGGGTGGCTCGCATGGGCGGGGCCGAAGGACCCCGCCAGAGGGCAGGCCGCGCCGGCGTGTCCGGAGCCCCCCGCCGAAGGGCGGGTCGCGCGGGCGGGTCGGGGCGAGGCCCGGCCAGGGGTGCTGCCGCTCACGCCGCGATCTCCTCGAGCATGTCGGCGAGGCGGTGGGCGGCCCCGGGCCGGCCCTCGGCGCGGGCGGCGGCGGCCATCGCCGCGGCGGCGGCGGGCGTGCCGAGGATGCGGGCGATCTCGGCGCCGAGGCTCGCCGGCGTCAGCGCCGCCTGCGGCGCCAGCACCGCGGCGCCGGGGCCGGCGAGGCTGCGGGCATTGGCGCTCTGGTGGTCGGCCATGGCGGAGGGCAGCGGCACCAGGATCGACGGGCGGCCGATGGCGGCGAGCTCGGCCACCGTCGAGGCGCCGGCGCGGGCCACCACGAGATGCGCCGCGGCGATGCGGGCCGGCATGTCGGCGAAGAACGGCGCGAGCTCGGCGCGGATGCCGGCGGCGGCATAGGCGGCCGAGACCGCATCCGCCTCGCCCTCGCGGATCTGCTGCACCACCGAGAGCCGGCTGCGCAGGGCCTCCGGCAGCCCGGCCAGCGCCGCCGGCACCCGCTCGGCGAACACCGAGGCGCCCTGGCTGCCGCCGAAGACGAGGAGCCGCAGCGCCCCCTCTCCCGGCGCCTCGTAGGGCGCGGCGGCGGCCTCCAGCACCGCGCCGCGCACCGGGTTGCCGACATGCTCGAGCCGCGCCCCCGACGGCGCGCCGGAGACCGGCCAGATGCCGCAGGCGACCCGGTCGACCCGCCCGGCGAAGGCGCGGTTGACCCGGCCCAGCACGCCGTTCTGCTCGTGGATCAGCCGCGGGATGCCGAGCGCCCAGGCCGCCGCCAGCGCCGGGATCGCCGGATAGCCGCCGAAGCCGGCCACCGCCGCCGGCCGCGCGCGGCGGAAGCGCATCCAGGCGCCGAGGCAGCCGCGGGCCAGCGTCACCGGCACCGCGAGGCGCGCGGTCAGCCCGCCGCGGGCGGTGGTGGCGGCGCGCAGCTCGATGCGCTCGACCGCCGCCGGAAAGCCCCCGGCATAGCGCAGGCCGCGCGCATCGGTGGCCAGCGCCACGCGCCAGCCGCGATCGAGCAGGGTCTCGGCCAGCGCCTGCGCCGGGAACAGGTGCCCGCCGGTGCCGCCCGCCGCGAGCACCGCCAGCCGAGCCTCGGTCACAGGCGGCTCCGCAGCACCGCGGCGGGGTCGAGCGGCCGGGTCCGGGTGATCGCCAGCAGCGCGCCCATGGCGAAGCCGGCCGCCAGCATCGAGGAGCCGCCATAGGAGACGAAGGGCAGCGTCATCCCCTTGGCCGGCAGCAGCCGGATCGCGACGCCGAAATTGACGAAGGCCTGCAGCCCGATCATCACCGCCAGCCCGGTGCCGGCGAGGCGCAGGAACGGGTCGGAGACCTCGATCAGCCGGGTCAGCGCGCGCAGGCAGAGGAACAGGTAGAGCCCGACGAGGCCGAGCACGAAGAGCAGGCCGAACTCCTCCGCCGCCACCGCCACGATGAAATCGGTATGCGCGTCCGGCAGGGTCCATTTCACCGAGCCCTGCGCCGCGCCGACGCCGAACATCCCGCCCTCGCGGATCGCCGCCATGGCATAGGCGAGCTGGGTGTTGGGGTCCACCGTGCCGGCGAGATAGCCGTCGATCCGACCGGCGAAATGCGCCGAATGCACATAGGCATAGGCGCCGGCCCCGACCACCACCGCGGCAAGCCCGACCAGCACCAGCACGTTGGCGCCGGAGACGAAGAACATCGCGGTGTAGATCGCGACGATCAGCATCGCCTGGCCGAAATCCGGCTGCAGCGCCAGCAGCCCGGCGATCAGCGCGGCGCCGAGCCCGGCGATCAGCCGCCCCGGCGGCCCGTGCGGGTCCTGCGACCCGGCCATCACCCAGGCGGCGGCGATGACGAAGGCGGGCTTGAGGATCTCCGAGGGCTGCAACGAGGCGAAGCCGAGCGAGTACCAGCGCACCGCGCCCTTGCCGAAATCGGTGCCGAGCCAGGGCAGCAGCGCGATCGCGAGGAAGCTGCCGAGGAACAGCAGCACCCCGATCCGGCGCAGGCTGCGCAGCGTCGCGGTGGAGATCAGGATGGCGAGGCCGAAGCCGGCGGCGGCGAAGACCAGGTGCCGCGTCACGTAGTGATAGGTGCCGAGCCCGTTCTTGGCGGCGAGCGGCGGCGAGGCGGCCAGCGCCAGCACCACCCCGAGGGCGGTGAGCGCCAGCACCGCGCCGAGCGACCAGCGGTCGATGTTGTGCCACCAGTCCTCGAGCGCGGAGGATCCGGCGCGGCGGGGGGCGGCGCCGCGGAAGGCCATCTCGGTCATCGGGCAGTCTCCTCTCGGTCGTCGCGGGGGGCGGCGTCGGGCGGCGCGAGATGCGGCGCGGCGAGCGCCCGGAAGGCATCGCCGCGGGCCTCGAAATCGGCGAACTGGTCGAAGCTGGCGGCGGCCGGCGAGAGCAGCACCACGGCGCCGGGGGCGGCGGCGGCGGCGGCGGCGGCGACCGCGGCCTGCAGCGTGCCGCAGCGGGTCTGCGGGGTCTCGCCGAGCTCGGCGGCGAAGCGCTCCGCCGCCTCGCCGATCAGATAGGCATGGGCGATGCGCGGGAACAGCGGCGCGAGGGCGGCGATGCCGTCCTCCTTGGCCCGGCCGCCGAGGATCAGGTGCACCCCCTCGAAGGCGGCGAGCGCGCGGGCGGTGGCGGCGGCATTGGTCGCCTTGCTGTCGTTGACCCAGATCACGCCGGACGGGCTGGCGCCGAGCCGCTCCATGCGGTGCGCGAGGCCCGGGAAGCTCGCCAGCCCGGCCTCGATCGCCTTCGGCCCGAGGCCGAGCGCGCGCGCCGCGGCATAGGCGGCGGCGGCGTTCTGGTGGTTGTGGGCGCCGAGCAGCCCCGGGCAGGCGCGCATGTCGATGGCGGCGACCTGCCTGCCGCCGCGCCACTCCGTGAGGTGGCTGCGGTTCATGAAGACGCGCCAGTCCGGCCAGCCCTCGCCCCTGAGGCGCCGGCTGGCGGAGATCGCGATCAGGTCCTCCGGCGGGATCAGCGAGGCGAGGAAGCGGCCCTCCGGCTCGTCGATGCCGATGATGGCGCGGGCCGGGGCGCCGGCCTCGAAGAGCCGCCGCTTGGCCGCGAAATAGCCGCCGATGCCGCCGTGCCGGTCGAGATGGTCGGGCGCGAGGTTGAGGAACACCGCGATGTCCGGCGCCAGCGCGCGCGCCAGTTCGGTCTGGTAGGAGGAGAGCTCCAGCACCACCGTCTCGCCCGGCCCCGGCGGGTCGAGATCGAGCGCGGCGCGGCCGATGTTCCCGCCCATCTGCACCGGGCGCCGGGCGGCGGCGAGGATGTGCCGCAGCAGCGCCGTGGTGGTGGACTTGCCGTTGGAGCCGGTGATCGCCACCACCTTCGGCTCCGGCCCCTCGTCGAAATCGAGCTTCGCCGCCTCGAGCGCCGCGAAGAACAGCCCGATCTCGTTGTCCACCGGCACCCCGGCGGCCTGCGCCAGCGCGATCGCGGGATGCGGCGCCGGGTAGAGATGCGCGATGCCCGGCGAGACGATCAGCGCCGCGAGCCCGGCCGCCGCGCGCTCCCGGGCGAGGTCCTCGACCGCGAAGCCGGCCTCGGCGGCCCTGCCGCGGGCGGCCTCGCCGTCGTCCCAGAGCACCGGCTCGGCGCCGCCGGCGGCCAGCGCCCGCGCCGTCGCCAGCCCGGAGCGGCCGAGGCCGAGCACGCCGACCCGCGCGCCGGCATATGCGCTGACCGGGATCATGCCGCGCCGCGCCGCATCAGCGCACCTTCAGCGAGGCCAGCCCGACCATCGCGAGGATCACCGCGATGATCCAGAAGCGGATCACGATGGTCGGCTCCTGCCAGCCCTTCTGCTCGAAATGGTGGTGGATCGGCGCCATCAGGAAGACCCGCTTGCCGGTGAGCTTGTAGAAGCCGACCTGGATCATCACCGAGACCGCCTCCACCACGAAGAGCCCGCCGATGATCGCCAGCACCACCTCGTGCTTGACCGCCACCGCGATGGCACCGAGGCAGCCGCCCAGCGCCAGCGAGCCGGTGTCGCCCATGAAGACCGCGGCCGGCGGCGCGTTGTACCAGAGAAAGCCCAGCCCGGCGCCGATGATCGCGCTGGCGATGATGAAGATCTCGCCGGTGCCGGGCACGTAGTTGAGCTGCAGGTATTCGGTGAAGTCGGCGCGCCCGACGACATAGGCGATGATGCCGAGCGAGCCGGCGGCGATCATCACCGGCACGATGGCCAGCCCGTCGAGCCCGTCGGTGAGGTTCACCGAGTTGGCGCTGCCGGCGATCACCAGCATGGCGAAGGGCAGGAAGGCGATGCCGGCATGGATCACCGTGGCCTTGTAGAACGGGATCGCCACCGCGTTCTGCAGCGTCTCGGGCTGCAGCGCCGTGGCGCCGAGCGCCGCCGCCAGCCCGATCAGCAGCCCGATGGTGAGCCGCACCCGGCCCGAGACGCCCTTGTGGCTCTGCTTGGTCACCTTGGCATAGTCGTCGAAGAAGCCGATGGCGCCGAAGCCCAGCGTCACCAGCAGCACGATCCAGACGAAGCCGTTGTCGAGCCGCGCCCAGAGCAGCGTCGAGATCACCAGCGCCGCGAGGATCATCACCCCGCCCATGGTCGGCGTGCCGGCCTTGGCGACGATGTGGCTCTGCGGCCCGTCCTCGCGGATCGGCTGGCCCTTCTTCTGCTTGCGGCGCAGCCAGTTGATGATCGGCCGGCCGAACAGGAAGCCGAACAGCAGCGCCGTCATCAGCGCGCCGCCGGCCCGGAAGGTGATGTAGCGGAACAGGTTGAAGATGTCCCCGCCATCGCTGAGCTGGGAAAGGTAGTAAAGCATGTCAGCCGTCCTCGCCTGAGATCTTCGCCTGCCCCAAACGGCGGATCGCCGCGAGCACCGGGCCCATGCGGGCCCCCTTCGAGCCCTTGACCATGCAGACATCGCCCGCGTCAACCAGGCGCCCGGCGCGCGCCGCCAGCTCGGTGCTGTCCGCGGCCCAGATGCCGCGGCGCCGGCGCGGCAGCGCGGCATGCAGCGCCCGCATCCGCGGCCCGCAGCAATGCACGATGTCGGCGGCGGCGATCTCCGGGCTGGTGGCCAGGCTGGCATGCATCGCGATCTCCTCCGGCCCGAGCTCCAGCATGTCGCCGAGAAAGACGATGCGCCGCCCGCGCGCCACCCGGCCGATATTGTGCGCGACCGGGGCGGCGGCCAGCGCCTCCAGCGCCGCGCGCATCGAGGCCGGGTTGGCGTTGAAGCTCTCGTCGATCAGCGTGATCTCGCCGTCGAGCCCGCCGGGGCCGAGGCGCACCCGCTCGCGCGCGCCGCGCCCCTTCGGCGCGTGCCAGCGCGGCAGCTCCAGCGCCGCGCGGGCGGTGTCGAGCCCCAGCGCCGCGACGCAGGCGAGCGCCGCGCAGGCGTTCTCGGCAAAATGCCGCCCGGCCGCGCCGATGCGGAAGATCAGCCGCCCGCCCTCCGGCCCGAGCGTGGCCCGGACCACCGTCGTCGCGTCGCGGATCGCCACGTGGTCGGCGACGATCTCGCCGCCTTCGCCGAAGCGGACGACGCGCGCGGCGCCGGCCTGCGCCAGCAGCCGCGGGGTCTGCGGATCGGCGGCGTTGACCACCGCGATGCCGCCCTCGGCCAGCCCCTCGAAGATCTCCGCCTTGGCATCGGCGATCGCCTCGATGCCGGAGAAATGCTCGAGATGCACCGCCCGCACGCAGGTCACCAGCGCCAGCTCGGGCCGCGCCAGCCGCGACAGCGGCGCGATCTCGCCGGCATGGTTCATGCCGATCTCCAGCACCGCGAAGTCGCAGTCCCGCGGCAGCCGCGCCAGGGTCAGCGGCACGCCCCAGTGGTTGTTGAAGCTGCGCTCGGCGGCATGCACCCGGCCATGCGTCGCCAGCATCATCGCCAGCATGTCCTTGGTCGAGGTCTTGCCGACCGAGCCGGTCACCGCCAGCACCCGCGCCCGGCTGCGCGCCCGCGCCGCGGCGGCCAGCCCGGTGAGCCCGGCCAGCGTGTCGCCGACCACCAGCAGCGGCGCATCCGCCGGCACGCCCTTCGGCCGATGGGTGACCATGGCCGCCGCCGCGCCGCGCTTCAGCGCATCGGCGACGAAGCCGTGCCCGTCGCGCGCCTCGCCGGCCAGCGCGACGAAGAGATCGCCGCGCTCCAGCTCCCGGCTGTCGATCGCGACGCCGGTCGCCGCGAAGGCGTGCCGCGCCTCCCCGCCGGTCGCCGCCGCCGCCGCCTCGGATGTCCAGAGCGCCTCGGTCATGGGCCGCCTTCGGTCTCCTCGTCCAGATCCCAGCCGTCCTCGCCGAGCCCGCCATCGAGCGCCGCCACCGCGGCCCGGGCCTGGCTGGCATCGTCGAAGGGCAGCAGCTGCCCGCCGATCTCCTGCCCTTGCTCGTGCCCTTTTCCGGCAATCAGAAGGCAATCGCCAGCCCCTTTGAGGGCATCGACCCCGGCCAGTATGGCCTCCGTCCGGTCGCCGATCTCCTCGCCCTCGGGGCAGCCGGCCATCACCTCGGCGCGGATCGCCGCCGGGTCCTCCGAGCGCGGGTTGTCGTCGGTCACGATCGCATGGTCGGCGCCGACATCCATCGCCCGGCCCATCAGCGGGCGCTTGCCGCGGTCGCGGTCGCCGCCGGCGCCGGCCACCACGATCAGCCGGCCCGCGCAATGCGGGCGCAGCGCCGCCAGCGCGGTGGCGAGCGCGTCCGGCGTGTGGGCGTAGTCGACGAAGATCTGCGCGCCGTTCGCGCGGCGGGCGACCCGCTCCATGCGCCCGCGCACCCCGGTCAGCCTCGGCAGCGCGGCAAACACCGCCTCCGGCGGCGTGCCGGTGGCCAGCGCCAGCCCCGCCGCCAGCGCCGCGTTGTCGCCCTGGAACGGGCCGACGAGATCGAGCGAGACCGGCACCCGCTCGCCCATCCAGCCGAGCGTCAGCCGCTGCCCCTCGCCGTGGAAGCTGCGCTCCGAGACCGAGAGCGCGCCGCCCTCGCCGACGCCGACGAAGAGCAGCCCGCGCGCCTCGGCCAGCGCCCGCACCTCGCGGCCATGCGGCTCGGCGGCGGCGACCACCGCGGCGGCGCCCTCGGGCAGCACCTCGGCGAACAGCCGGAGCTTGGCGGCGACATAGTCCTCGTGCGTCGGGTGATAGTCCATGTGGTCGCGCTGGATGTTGGTCAGCGCCCCGGCGGCCAGCCGCACCCCGTCGGTCCGGTGCTGCACCAGCCCGTGCGAGGAGGCCTCCATCGCGGCATGGGTGATGCCGGCCTCGGCCAGCCGGTCGAGCAGCCGGTGCAGGGTGAGCGGCTCGGGCGTGGTATGGGCGATGGCGCCGGCCAGCTCCCTGCCCGCGCCCTCCACCCCGGTGGTGCCGAAGGCGGCGGCGCGGTGCCCGGCATGGGCCCAGATCTGGCGCAGGAAGGCGGCGACCGAGGTCTTGCCGTTGGTGCCGGTGACCGCGACCATCACCTCCGGCTGGCGCGGCCAGAACGCCGCCGCGGCATGGGCGAGCGCGGCGCGCGGGCTGTCGGTGATCACCACCGGCACCGGCAGGCCGCCGAGATCGGCGCGCAGGATCTCCGCCCCGGTCGGCGTCGCCACCACCGCCGCCGCGCCCTGGCGCACGGCGTACTGCGCGAACCTGGCGCCGTCGACCACGGTGCCCGGCAGCGCGAAGAAGAGATCGCCCTCGCGCACCGCGCGGCTGTCGATGGCGAGCCCGGAGATCCGCGGCTCCGCCTCCGGCCCGCGCCGAGGCAGCCCGGCGAGGCCGAGCCCGGCGAGCGTCAGCGCCCGGCTCACCGGAGCGCCCGCCGCGCCTCGGTGCCCTGCGGCGGCAGCACCGGCGGCAGCTCGGGGCGCAGCCCCAGCATCGGCGCGAGGCGGCGGATCGCCTCGGCCGTCACCGGCACCGCGGTCCGGCTCGCCTCGCGCTTGCCGCTTTCGGGATCGGTCGGCTCGTCGAGCATGATCAGCATGGCATAGCGCGGGTTGGTGACCGGGAAAACGCTGGCGAAGCTGGCGAGCACGCGATCGTGATGATAGCCGCGGCCATCGGCGCGGGCCTTGTCGGCGGTGCCGGTCTTGCCGCCCACGGCATAGCCCTCGACATCGGTGCGCCGCCCGGTGCCGCGCTTGACCACGGCGCGCAGCATGTCGAGCATCTGCGCCGAGGTGCGCTCGGAGAACACCTGCTCGCCCGGCGCCCGGCCGCCCTTCATCAGCGTCGGCACCACCAGCCGCCCGCCATTGGCGATGGTCGCGAACGCGGCGGTCAGGTGCAGCGGCGAGACCGCGAGGCCGTGGCCGAAGGAGATCGTCAGCGTCGACAGCTCGGTCCAGTTCGGCGGCAGCATCGGCCGCGCGCTGGCCGCCTCGCCGATCTCCAGCGGCAGCGGCTCGAGCATCCCGAGCCGGTCGAGATAGTCGCGGAAGCGCCGGGTGCCGACCGCGCGGGCCAGCCGCGCCGCGCCGATGTTGGAGGAGCGCCGGACGATGTCGGTCACCGTCATCGCCGCCGGCATCGCGTGCATGTCGCGGATGCGCTGGCGGCCGAAGCGCACCGGCGTGCCGGTCTCGATCATCGTCTCGGGCCCGGCGATGCCGGCATCGAGGGCGATCGCCGCGGTGATCGGCTTGAACACCGAGCCGAGCTCGTAGACCCCCTTGATCGCCCGGTTGAAGCGCGGGTTGTCCTCGCCGCCGGCGACGCTGCGGACCTCGGAATTGGGGTTGAAATCCGGCAGCGAGACCAGCGCCAGGATCTCGCTGCTGCGGATGTCGAGCAGGATCCCCGCGGCGCCCTTGGCCGAGGTGTGCTCGATGCCGCGCTGCAGGATCTCGGTCAGCGCCGCCTGCACGCCGAGATCGATCGAGAGCGGCAGCGGCGTGTCGCGCAGCGCCGGGTCGCGCAGCCGCTCGTCGAAATGGAACTCCGCCCCGGCGGTGCCGATCAGCTCCGCCGCGTTGACCCCCTCCGAGCCGTATTTCGTGCCGCCCACCAGATGCGCCGCCATGCGCCCGGCGGGATAGACGCGCATGTCGCGCCGGCCGAACTTGAGCCCCGGGATCGCCGGCTTGAGGTCCATCACCGCGGCCTTCTGGCGCGGCGTCACCGGGCGGTGCACCCAGACGAACTTGCGCTTGGCGCTGAGCCGGCGATAGAGCTCGTCGCGCCCGAGCCGCGGGAAGATCGGCGCCAGCGCATCCGCCGCCGCCGCCGGGTCGCGGATCTCGCGCGGATCGGCATAGAGCGCCCAGGCCGGCAGGTTGGCCGCCAGCAGCCGCCCGGCCCGGTCGGTGATCGCGCCGCGCACCGGGGTCTCGGGATGGAGGCCGGCGGCGTGCGAGGGCTCCGCCGGATCGCCGAGCGCCGCCATCGCCATCTTCGCCGCCAGCGCGCCATAGGCCAGCAGGAAGACGAACATCACCAGCACCAGGCGCCAGTCGTCGCGGCGCACCGGGGCCAGCTCGCCGGCCGCCTCGCCGGTGCTCGCCGGCTCCGGCGGCGGCGCCAGCTCGGGGTCGACGAAGGATTGCGGGTCGATCTCGTGCGGGCGGATCATTCGGCACCTCCCGGCAGCCCGCCGGCGAGCTGCACCTCGCCCGCCGGCAGCACCCGCGCGGTGAGCGGCGGCTTCGGCGGATAGGGGATCTCGGCGACCTCCTTGAAATGCTCCGAGGTGATCGGCATCAGCATCAGCGCGTCGCGGTTCGCCACCACCAGCCGGCGCAGCCGGGCCGGGTCGTTGAGCAGCGCCCATTCCACGTCGAGCACCCGGATGCGCTCGCGCTCGGCGGCGATCTCGCGCTCCAGCGCATCGACCCGCTTCAGCGCCTCGGCGGTCTCGTAGTTGACGTGATAGGCCCAGGCGGCGGCGCTCACCAGCGCGAGCATCGACAGGGCGAATCCGGTCCGGGTCATCGCAGGGCCTCCCCTCTGGACGATGTCTGCGGCAGCCGCGGCAGGCCGAGATCCGCCGGGTCGAGCGCCACCGCCGGCGCCGCGGTGCGCCGGGCCCAGCGCAGCCGCGCCGAGCGCGCGCGCGGGTTGGCGGCGGTCTCGGCCGCGTCGGCGGCGCGGGCGGCGGCCGGGCGCTCGTAGCGGGCCGGCGCCTCGGCGATCTCCGGCAGGTGGCGCGAGCGGCCGGGGCCGCGCCCCGAGGCGGCCTGGAGATAGCGCTTGACGATGCGGTCCTCGAGCGAATGGAAGCTGACCACCGCGAGCCGCCCGCCCGGCGCCAGCACCCGCTCCGCCGCCAGCAGCGCCGCGGCGAGCTGGCCGAGCTCGTCGTTGACCGCGATGCGCAGCGCCTGGAAGGTGCGCGTCGCCGGATGCGGCTGGCCCGGGCGCTGCGCCGGCATCACCCCGGCCACCACCTCGGCGAGCCGGCCGGTGCGCAGGATCGGCGCCTCGGCGCGCGCCCGGACGATGGCCCGCGCGATGCGCCGCGCCGCCCGGTCCTCGCCATAGAGGAAGATGATGTCGGCCAGCTCGGCCTCCGAGGCCTCGGCCACCAGATCCGCCGCGCCCGGCCCCGCATCGCCCATGCGCATGTCGAGCGGCCCGTCGCGCAGGAAGGAGAAGCCGCGCTCGGCCCGGTCGAGCTGCATCGAGGAGACCCCGACATCGAGCACCACCCCGTCGAGCGCCGCGGCCCCCGCCGCCTCGGCCTCCTCGGCCAGATCGGCGAACTCGGCCTCGCGCAGCGCCAGCCGCGCGCCGGCCTCGGCCGCCAGCGCGGCGCCGCCGGCGATCGCCGTCGGGTCGCGGTCGAGCGCGATCACCCGCGCCGCGCCGGCCGCCAGCAGCGCCCGCGTGTAGCCGCCGGCGCCGAAGGTGCCGTCGAGGAACACCCCGCCCGCCACCGGCTCCAGCGCCTCCAGCACCGGCCCCAGCAGCACCGGGACATGGGGTGCCGGGCCCGCGCTCATTCGATGTCCACCAGGCCCGTGAGGTCCATCTCGAAGGGCTCGGCATCCTCCTCGTCCTCCGGCCCGTGGACCTCCTCGTAGCGCTCCGGCTTCCACATCTCGAAGGTATCGCCCTCGCCGACGAACTTGACCCAGCCCTCGAGGTCCAGCTCCTCGCGCAGCTCCCGCGAGAGCACGAAACGCCCGCCATCCTCGAGGCTCACCGGCCGCGCCTCGTGGATGTAGCGCCGGCGCGCCTGCTGGCGCTGCCTGGGGGTCTTGTACTTTGTCTGGTTGACCCGGCTGACCAGCCGCTCATGCGCGACCCGCGTCATGCCGAGATGGCTGTCGCCGCGGCCGGCGGGCACCAGGATGAACTCCTCGGCGCATCGGTGGAAGCTGAGCACCTCGCGATAGTCGGACGGCAGCGAGACGCGACCCTTCGCGTCCACCTTGTGCTTCGCCGATCCGATGAACAACCGCGCCAAGACCGCCCCGCTCCGCCCGACCTGAAGCGCCGCCCTGCCCGTGACGGGACCCGGAATGAAACGGGGCGGCCCGGGCATCCTGCCGGGTCCGCCCCGCGTCCCTCGTCCGTCATGGCCCGGGAGGGAGGGCCCTGGTCCTTCGCCACCATCGCCGCGCGCCGGTTTTCCGGTCTGCGCGGCGCACGGGGAAGGCCGCCTGTGCCTGTATGAAACTGCCTCGGAGTTTTTTTGTCCGGCGGCCTTCCCTGTAAGTGATTCTTACCCCAACGGAGGCCCTCACTCAAGGGATTTCAGGGTACATCATGGTACAAAATGGCCCGAGGCAGTCACGGAAGCCCCCCGCTCTCCCCCAGCATAACTGAAAACAAAGGATTTTTCACGGCCCAGGCATGGCGAGACCCCGCGTTCGGCCAGAACGCGCGCCCTGGAGCACGGGATTTCATGGGTGCCGATGGGCAGAAGGCGGAAACCGGGGGGATTGGCCGGCCCGGCGCCCCGCCAGGACAGGTGGGGAGCGCCGGGCACGGCGGTGCGGGTGGCCTGTAAGCCGGGTTCTGTCCTCGGGCCGAAGCCCGATGGATGGCCATTCATCTGGGACCGCGGTCGCCCGCGGCCTCATGCAGTCAACCCGGGGACCGGACCGAAGACAATCCCGGGGGCCGAAGCCCCGCGTGGTCCCCCTATGCGACCTTGCTCCCGGTGGGGCTTGCCATGCCGCGTTCGTTGCCGTCCGCGCGGTGCGCTCTTACCGCACCGTTTCACCCTTGCCGCAGCCCGGTTGCCCGGCCCTTGGCGGTCTGTTCTCTGTGGCGCTTTCCCTGAGGCCGGGCCGAAGCCCTTCCCCGCCGGGCGTTACCCGGCACCGTGTCTCCATGGAGCCCGGACTTTCCTCACGGGCCGAGGCCCGCGCAGCCATCCAGCCACCCGCCCGCCTCAGCTAGAGATGTCGCAGCCCCGGGTCAAGCCTCCGCTCTGGCAATGCAATCGCGAGGTGCTAGGCTCGACTTTCGCCCGACGCAGCGGCGGTATCGGAACGAAACAGACAGTGGAGCGGCACGACATGGATCCAATCATCGACTTCCTGAACACGATCTTCTGGGGATATGTACTGATCTACGGCCTTCTCGCGGTGGGTCTCTTCTTCACGATCCGGCTCGGGGCGGTGCAGATCCGGCATTTCCTCGAGATGTTCCGCGTGATCGCGAGCTCGAAGGAGACCGACAAGGCCGGTATCTCGCCGTTCCAGGCGCTCACCGTCAGCCTCGCCAGCCGCGTCGGCACCGGCAACCTCGCCGGCGTCGCGGTGGCGCTCTATCTCGGCGGCGCCGGCGCGATCTTCTGGATGTGGATGGTGGCGCTGGTCGGCATGGCCACGGCCTATGCCGAGAGCGCGCTGGCCCAGCTCTACAAGACCCGCGGGCCGATGGGCATGTATCGCGGCGGCCCGGCCTTCTACATCGCCCGCGGCCTCGGCCTGCCCTGGCTCGGCGGGATCTTCTCGGTCTGCCTGATCATCTCCTTCGGCCTGGTGTTCAACGCGGTGCAGGCCAACTCGATCGCCGAGGCCACCGAGAACGCCTTCGGCGTGCCCAAGCTCGCGGTCGGCATCGCGGTGGCGCTGCTCGCCGGCGTGGTGATCTTCGGCGGCATCCGCTCGATCGCCAAGGTGGCGGAGATCGTGGTGCCCTTCATGGCGATCGCCTATCTGGCGCTGGCGGTCTACGTCATCATCGTGAACTTCGACGCCGTGCCGGGGATGCTGAGGCTGATCGTCTCGAGCGCGCTCGGCTTCGAGGAGGCCGGCGCCGGCGTCGTCGGCAGTGTCACCGCGGCGATGCTCAACGGCATCAAGCGCGGGCTGTTCTCCAACGAGGCGGGCATGGGCTCGGCGCCCAACATCGCCGCGGTGGCGGTGCCGCAGCCGCACCACCCCTCCAGCCAGGGCTTCGTGCAGTCGCTCGGCGTGTTCATCGACACCATCCTGATCTGCACCGCGACCGCGCTGATGATCCTGCTCTCCGGCGTGCTGACCCCGGGCGAGGGCCCCTCGGGCGCCGAGCTCACGCAGATCGCGCTCAACGCCCATATCGGCGATGCCGGCACCTACTTCATCGCCATCGCGATCCTGTTCTTCGCCTTCACCTCGATCATCGGCAACTACTCCTATGCCGAGGGGGCGATGGTGTTCCTCGGGCTGGCCAGCCCGACCGGGCTGCTGGCGCTGCGGCTGACCGCGCTGGCGATGGTGGTCTGGGGCGCCTACCAGAGCGTCGCGACGGTGTTCAATGCCGCGGATGCCTCGATGGGAATGATGGCGACGATCAACCTGATCGCCATCGTCGCGCTCTCCGGCACGGTGGCGAAGCTGACCAACGACTACTTCGCGCAGCGCCGCCAGGGCATCGAGCCGATGTTCCACGTCAAGGACTATCCGGAGATGACCGGCAAGATCGACGAGACGATCTGGACCCGCGAGTGATCCGGGCCTGACGGCCTTCACCCGAGACGATGGCGGCGCCGGGGCAACCCGGCGCCGTCGTTCTGTCCGCTCAGCCCCGCCTGCAGGGCCAGCGCGCGGCGAGACGCCTGAGCTGGCCGAGCCCCGCCGCGGTTGCCGGGCCATCCGCCTCGGCCGGGCGGAAGCGCAGCGCGAAGGCCTGCCAGACCGCGCGGGTCGCCGTGTCCCATTCCCCGCTTGCCGCCACGCCATAGCCGAAGCCCCGCGCCGCCGCCTGGAAGGCCGCCGCGGGGGGCGCGGCCTGCCATGCCCCGGGCTGCGGGCTGCCGGCCGGCGGCACCGGCAGGGGCGCCGGCGGCGCGCCCGCCGCGGCGGGCATGTCGCGGCGGCGCGCGGCATCGGCCCCCGCATCCCCCTGCCCCGGCGGCTCCCAGACCGAGAGCCCGGCCAGCGCCAGCCGCCGCCAGTCGAAGCGCGGACCCGGGTCGATCTTGCGCCCCGGCGCGATGCAGGCATGGCCGACCACCCGCTCCGGCGGGATCGCCCAGCGCGCCATGACGCCGGAGAGCAGCGCCTCCAGCGCCGCCATCTGCGGCTCCGGGAAGGGATGCGCCGCCGGCCCGGTGCCCGGATTGACCAGCTCGATGCCGATCGAGCGGGAGTTGACGTCGGTGACATCGCCCCAGGCCGCTGCCCCGGCATGCCAGGCGCGGGCCGCCTCCGGCACCAGGCGCAGCACCGCCCCGGTCTCGGCGACGAGGTAATGCGCGCTCACCTCCGCCGCCGGATCGCAGAGCCGGTCGCGCGCCGCCGCGGCGCTCTCCATGCCGGTGTAGTGCAGCACCGCCATGTCGGGCCGCGCGCCGCCGCGCCGGGCGCCGAAATTCGGCGAGGGATGCTCCCCGATGCCGCGTTCCATCGCCCTCTCCCCGCTGCCGAAGGGGCCGAAACCCGCTGACCTTGCGGGAAATTGCGCTTAACGCCCCTGCCCGCGAATGCTATGACTTCGAAAGACATAAGGCCGACAAGGCCGCGGAGACAACGCTCGGAGGGGCAGATGCGGGCAGTATGGCGGAACCGGGGGGCGGCTGCGCTCCTCCTGAGCGGTCTCGTGGGGGCCTGCGGCGTGGTCTATACCGTGCCGGATGTCGGCGGCAACGCGGTCGACAGCGGCACCGAATACAACGTCCGCGTCGTGCCGCTGAGCCACGAGACCGCCGCCGCCGCCAATCTCGACACCTATGTGCCGCCGCGCCTGCCGCTGGCCTTCCAGCCCGATGCCGTGGCGCGGGTCGCCGCCAAGGGCCCGCCGCCGCCGCAGCTGCCCGCGCTGCCGGCGCCCTCGGCGCCGCTGGAGAGCCGGCCGAGCTTCATCCCGGACCGGTTCCCGCCGCTCGGTACCCCGCAGCCCTACCGCATCGGCGTCTCCGACGTGGTGCTGCTCTCGGTCACCAGCGCCGCCACCTCGGTCGAGGCGCTGCCGGGGCTGCTCACCGCGCAGGCCAAGCGCAACGGCTATGTGGTGCAGGACGACGGCGCCATCGCGGTGCCGGATGCCGGGCGCATCCGCATCGCCGGGCTGACCATGCCGGAGGCCGAGGCGGCGATCTTCGACGCGCTGGTGGCCGCCGGCATCGACCCGACCTTCTCGCTCGAGATCGCCGAGTTCAACTCGCAG
This sequence comes from Paralimibaculum aggregatum, assembly GCF_030270585.1. Lineage (GTDB taxonomy): Bacteria > Pseudomonadota > Alphaproteobacteria > Rhodobacterales > Rhodobacteraceae > Thermohalobaculum > Thermohalobaculum aggregatum. Next base: position 126,638 of record NZ_BSYI01000009.1, on the reverse strand, counting down.
CGCGTGGCGATCGGCGGCGAGGTGCGGGCGCCGACGCTGGCGCCGATCTCGCTGACGCCGCTCTATCTCCATGAGGCGGTGGAGCTGGCCGGCGGGCTCGCGGTGACCGACCGCTCGGTGGCCAAGGTGCAGCTCACCCGGCGCGGCACCACCTACCAGATCGGCATCGAGCGCTTCCGCGAGGATCCCGCCGCCCGGCGCATCGTGCTGCAGGACGGCGACAGCATCTTCGTCGGCAGCGAGTTCCGCGAGGATGCCGCCCAGCTGCGCTTCGACCAGGAGCTGGCGCTGCGCAGCCAGCGCATCACCACCACCGAATTCGCCCTGCGCCTCGAGGAGCTGAAGGCGACCCGCGAGTCCCAGGCCCGCGACCGGCTGCGCGATGCGCGCGAGGTGTTCGAGGCCCGGCTCGAGCTCGGCGCGGTGGCGCGCGACTATGCCTATGTCACCGGCGAGGTGGGCTCGACCAAGCGCTTCCCCCTGCCCTTCGAGCGCAGCGCGACGCTGGCCGACGTGCTGTTCGACGACCAGCGGCTCAGCATCCAGAACTCCGACTTCAGCGCGATCTACGTGCTGCGCCCGGCCAGCGACCCGACGACGCCGGGCGCCCTCACCGCCTATCACCTCGATGCCGACAACGCGGTGAACCTCGCCCTCGCCACCCAGCTCCAGATGCGGCCCAACGACGTCGTCTTCGTCGCCGAGCAGCCGATCACCAGCTGGAACCGCGCGATCAGCCAGGCGCTGCCGAACCTCTTCATCACCGCGGCCAGCATCGCCACCGGCAACTGAGCCGGGCGCCGGGCCGGTCCGCCGGTCCGGCGCCGCCGCTCAGCCCTGCGCCGCCGTTCAGCCCTGCGCCCGCGTGACCGCCGCGGCGAAGCATCCCGGCCCCGCGTTGTGCAGGTGGATATAGGCGACCGCGGCATCCTCGAACGCCCGGTCGATCGCACCCGGCAGCGCGGCGCCGTCCACGACATCGGCGCCGATCATCATGTGCCCGGCATCGAAGAGCCGGAGCGACAGCAGGCGCGTGGCGAGCGCCTCCGGAACCTCGCCGACGGACGGCACCGCCTGTGCCGCGCCCTCGCGCACGAAGATCGCGTGGCTGGCCCGGTAGGGGCTCGCGGCCGGCTGGTGCTCGTGGTTGAGCAGGATCACGGTCTCGCCGATCTCGGCATCGGCCAGGCTGACCCGGCAGGGCGTGCCCGGCTTCGCGCGCACCACCATCCGGCGCATGTTCCGCGCGGCGAGCGCTTCGTCCGACAGCGCGAACAGCCCGGAGAACTGCGCGGCCGGAAGGGCATGTATCTGAAAGCTCATGGTACGGCTCCTTTCCTCTGTGCGGCCGCCAGTGTCCACGCGCAGGCCGCACAGGCGACCCGGAACCTGCTATCCTGCCGGCAGGCCGGCAAACCCAGCATGACCACGGGAGCGAGCCCGATCGGCTTTGACTGGCGGGGGCGGACGGAGGATCATCCGTCCCCACGGTACGATCCGGCGTGTCCCGAGACGCGCCCGGCAATATTGGCGTCCCGGCAAGGAGTTTCAGCCATGGATCTGACTTCGAAGACAGACACCCAAATCCAGAACCTCATCGACAACCACCGCCGCGCCGGAGAACTCAAGGCGCCCCTGGCCGTCGCCGCCATCGACGAGCAGGCGCGGCGGAACCCCTCGTTCGATTTCAAGGCGGGGATCGCCTTCCTGAAGCAGGCGGCGCGCGAGGGGCGTACGGTGACCTACAGGCAGCTCGCCGAGGCGGGCGGCGTGCTGAAGCCCGGCGCCGCCTGGCGCCAGCACATGGCCCGGAAGATCCCGCTGTCGCAGATCGTCGACTATGCCCACACCCACGACCTGCCGGCGATCACCGCGCTGGTCGAAACCACGCAGGGCGTGACCGAGAGCATCCTCGCCGGGTTCGAGAAGGGGCTGGCCGACAACGGCATCCAGGTGCCCGCGGGGATGAGCGTGCGGGAGTTCTACCTCGCCGAACGGCAGCGCGCCTTCGACTGGGGCGCCAGCAGCGGACAGGACTGAGACGGCACGCCCCCGATGCGCCGCGCCCGGCGGGTTCCGGCGCGTTCTCGGCCCCCCCGGCCGCGGGCCGGCGAACCGGCGGCTGCACTCCGGCCGGCGCCGGCCTATGATGCCGGGCAGGGCCAGGTTGTTCGGAGGCGACGAGATGACGGCACGGTTTCGCGGCGGCAGCAACATTGCCATGAAGGTTCCCCCGCACCAGCACGAGGCGACGGTAGCGTTCTACCGCGACGTCCTCGGGCTGGAGCAGATCGGCGCGACCGGCGGTTCGGTCAGCTTCCGGTTCGGCGCGAACACGCTCTGGATCGACCGGGTGCCGACGATGAGCCAGGCCGAGCTCTGGCTCGAGATCGTCACCGACGACACCGCCGAGGCGGCGCGGGTCCTCGATGCGGCCGGGGTGACGCGCTGCGACGGGATCGAGGCGCTCGGCGAGGGTTTCGACGGCTTCTGGATCACCAGCCCCGCCGCGATCGTCCACCTCGTCGAAGGCGGCGGCACGGACGATCAGACCGCAGAACAGACGGCGGACCAGACGGCCGGCCGGGCGCCGGACTAGGCGCCGGCCCGGCCGGCCGGGCGCGGGTGGCTGAAGCGGTGGCTGCCGTCCGGCGCCACGGTGAGCGTGGTCAGGCAGCCGGAGAAATAGGCACCGGTGTCGATGGCGATGCGGCCGCGCTCGATCCGGGGCGTGTCGACGATGCGGTGGCCATGCACCACCCAGACCCCGTCGCGCCGCGGCGTGCGCTCGAACTCCGGATGGCCCCAGAGCAGCGCCTCGCGCGGCTGGCGCTCCGGCGGCAGCGCCGGGTCGGCGGCGGCATGGACGAAGAGCAGGTTGCCGCTGCGATGGCTGAGCGCGAGCCCCGAGAGGAAGGGCAAGTAGGGCCGCACCGCATCGGCCAGCTCCTCCCGGATGCGCGCCAGCTCGGGCCCGGAGCTGGTCTCGTAGGCGCCGATGCCGAAGCTCAGCAGCGTCTGCAGCCCGCCGACCCGGAGCCAGCGCGCCTCGCGCTCGGGGTCCTCGAGGAAGCCGAGCAGCATCGCCTCGTGGTTGCCCATCAGGAACACCGGGCGGATCTCCCGGAGCCGCGCGACATGGACCAGGGTGTCGAGGGTCTCGCGGACATGCTCGCCCCGGTCGATGTAGTCGCCGAGGAACACGACCTCCGGGCCCGGCGCGCCGGCCGCGCAGCCGGGGTCCTCCGAGAGGATCGCCTCGACCGCGCCGACCAGCAGGTCGGCCCGCCCGTGCAGGTCGCCCACGGCATGGACCACCCCCTCCGGCGCGATCGGGGGCATCTCGATCTCCGGCCGCGCAAACCGCCGTCTGCGCTCCCTTTTCGGCCCCAAAAGGCGTTTGAGCACCCACTCACCTCCGTTCCGTCCGGCAAGACGATATAGGCCCGCCAGCCGACCGGCCCACCGCCCGGTCATCTCCGGCACCGCCCTGCCGCGTCAGTTCTGATAATAGCGCTGCGCCGTGCGATAATAGCTGAAATCGCGATAGCCGTAGCGTTCCATGTCCTTCATGTCGACCTGGGTCAGCGCGACCCCGGTGATCCGGGCGTTGACCTGGGCGAAGGTGCGCAGCCCCGCCGCCACGGTCTCGCGCAGCGTGCGGTTCCAGCGCACCACATAGACCAGCGCATCGGCATGCTGGGCGATCACCCGCGCATCGGGCACCGCCAGCACCGGCGGCGTGTCGACGAAGATGAAGTCGTAATGCCCGCGCAGCTCCTGCAGGAACTCGGCAAAGCGCTTGGAGGCGAAGACATCCGCGGCGTTCACCGAGCTGCGCTCGCCGGGCAGCACATGCATGCCGGAGCTCTCCTCGACATGCACCACGTCCTCGTAGCGCATCCGCCCGGAGAGCACCGAGAGCAGGCCGCGCTCGTGCTCGATGTCGAAGACCCGGCGGAAGTTGCGCCGGCGCAGGTCGCATTCGACGATCAGCACCGACTTGCCGAGCGAGCAGGAGATCTGTGCCAGCGCGACGCAGGTGGTGGTCTTGCCCTCCCCCGGCTCGCCGGAGGAGACCATGATGACCTGCGGCGGCTTGTCGATATTGGCCAGCAGCACCGAGGTGCGCAGGTTGCGGATCGACTCGGCGAAGCTCGAGCCCGGGCGCTTGGCCAGGAAGTCGAGCAGCGCCTGGCGCCGCGGCAGCGGGGCCAGCGGGATCGTGCCGAGCACCGCCTGCCCGGTGCGCGCCTCGAGCTCGCCCGCGGTGCGGAAGGTGGCGTTGAGCTTCTCGCGCAGCACGATGATCGAGACCCCGGCGACCAGCCCGGCGATGGCGCCGAGCCCGAGGATCGCCACCTTCTTCGGCTTGCTCGGCCAGTCCGGCACCCAGGCATCCGAGAGCATCCGCGCATCGGGCTGCTGGATGCCCTCCTGCACCGTGGTCTCCTTGAGCCGCGACAGGAAGCTCTCGTAGATCAGCCGGCTGGCCTCGGCCTCGCGCTGCAGCTGGCGCAGCTCGACCAGCGCCTTCGACTGCACCTCGAGCTCCTTCTCGAGGCTGGCGATGGAGCCGCCGAGCGCCGCGATCTGGGCCTCGGCGCGCTTGGCGTTCTGCTCGATCCCGAGGGTGATCTGCAACAGCGCCCGGTCGAAGCGGGCGATCACCGCGGCGCGCACGCCGTCATCGGGGGCATCGGCGATCTCGCCGGCCAGGTCCACGAGGTCCGGGCGGCGCAGGCGGTCGGCGATGGCGGCGAAGTTCTCGGCCTGGCGCAGGTCGGAGATCACGGTGCTGTCGCCGCGCAGGTCGCGCCGGCGCTCGACGAGATCGCGGCGGCGGTCGCGCATCTCCTTGATCTGGCGGGCGCGGGCGGCCAGCGCCTCCTCGGAGATCAGCTCGGAGGCGGCGCTGTAGTCCTCCACCGTCTGCTCCGCCGCCTCGAGCTCGAGGCGCAGCTCGGCGACCCGCTCGCTCAGCCATTCGGTGGCGGCGCGGGTCGCCTCGAACTTCTTCTCGAGCTGGTCGAGGATGTAGAAGCGCGCGATCTCGTTCGCCAGATCCGCCGAGAGCCGCGGGTCCGGGGTCGAGGTGCTCAGCACCAGGACATAGGAGTTCTCGACCCAGCTCACGCCGATCGAGCGGGCCAGCGCGTCGATGGTGATCTCGCGCTGCTTGGCCGCCGGCGGGTCCGCCGGCTCCGGCGCGCCGAGATCGAGGCCGAGCCGCGCCAGCGCCGTGAGGATCCCGCCAAGGCTCATCAGGTCGGGCGAGCGGGCCTCCGGCGGCACCGCGAAAGGGTTGAAGAAGGGCCGCTCGGCGAGCCCCATCTCGTCCACCACCTTGCCGAGCAGCCGGCTCGAGGTGACGATCTTGATCTGCGACTGCAGCAGCAGGAAATCCGATGCCGCCGAGGCCTGGCTGGCCACCGGGTCGATATCGACGATGTTCGGCTTGGCGACCTCCCAGAGCACCTCGGCGCGCGCCTCGTAGAGCGGCACGGTGCTGCGCAGGTAGAGCATCGCGATCCCGAGCCCGGCCAGCCCGAGCATCAGGATCACCCATTTCGAGCGCCAGAGGGTCGATACCACGCGGCGCAGGTCGAGCTCCTCGACGCGCAGCGCCGGCTCCGCCCGTCCGCCGGACGGGGCGCGGCCAGGCTCCTGCATGTTCGCATCAAGGCCCATGCCCTGCCGCTCCTCCTTACCGCGCCCGGCGCTGCGGCCGACCGGCCGCCGCCGGGGCGTTGCGGACCGGCGCACCGGGCCGGGGCGTGCGCCATGCCAGGCCCGGCGCCGCCGCGGGAGCGCCGTCGGCCGCCTTCCGGCTCTATAGGATGCGCGGCCGGTTCTGACAACCGGCGCGCCGCAGCGCAGCAGCGCCCGGGCCGCCCGCGGCGGCGGCGCAGGGACCCCGTCGGAGCCTCGCGGGGCGCGCCGCCCCTGGCGCCCGCCGGCAACAAGCGCGGCTCCAGCTTGCGCATGTGCGAAACATCAATTGCTTTCACCCGCGTCACTTCCTATGGTCACCTCGCGCGGGGGGTGCAGGCCAGGTCCTTGGCCGGCAGCATTCCCGGCCGTTGAGTGCCGTATCTTGCCCGCAACGGGCAGCGGATTGGGTGCAGGACAGGGATCGGGAAGCTCTCCGCGGTGCTGAACCAGGATGTCCTCAGGAATGCGCGTTCTCCGGGCCGCGGGTTTGCAGCGGCCAAGCGTGGCTTCGACATCGCCGTCGCCCTGCTGGCGCTGCCCGCTGTGCTCGGCGTCGCGGCGGTGCTGCTGCTGCTGAACCCGATCGCCAATCGCGGGCCGCTGTTCTTCGTGCAGGCGCGCATGGGGCGCAACTGCAAGCGCTTCACCATCGTGAAATTCCGCACCATGTCCGCCGGTCAGCCCGAAGGCGGCCCCGCCCCGCGCGGCCCCGACGACCCGGTGGAGGACGAGCGCATCACCCCGCTCGGCCGCATGCTGCGCCGCGCGCGGATCGACGAGCTGCCGCAGTTCTTCAACGTGCTCTCGGGCGACATGAGCGTGATCGGCCCGCGCCCGGATGTCTGGGACCACGCGATCCACTACCTCGACAGCGTGCCGGGCTACCGCGCCCGGCACACCCTGCGCCCGGGGATCACCGGGCTCGCGCAGGTGCGGGGCGGCTATGCCGAGGGCATCCGCGCAACGGTGCAGAAGACCCGCGAGGACCTCGCCTATATCGACGGGCTGAGCCCGCGGATGGAGCTCTACATCCTGCTGCGCACGGTGCAGGTGGTGTTCACCGGCAAGGGCGCGCGCTGAAGGGCGGCCCCGCACCGGCGCCGCCCCGCATTCTCGTTACTTGACTGTCTCACGATCCCGTAATCCCGCGCGCCGCCGGTCCCGCGCCGCGGCGGCCTCGCCGCTGTGCCGGGCGGTCCGATGCTCCGGGCTCATTCCGCCGGGCAGCAGGCCGTGCCGGGCAGGCACCGGGGCGCCGGGCGGGCCCGGGCGATCAGCCGGCGCGCCCAGCCGCGCAGCGCCCAGGAGCGGAGCGGCGGCGCCTCGGGCATCGGCCGGGCATCGGCCACCGCCGGGCCATCGATCCGCGTTGCAGTGAAGAGACTGTCTGCAAGAATGGTCATCATCTGCCTTCTCCGTTTCCCTTGTGAATTTCCAGCAATATCGGTAATTTCTCGGGATTCTGCGAGGCAGGAAATCTATCCGTCTGAAAGGTGGGCTATCATATGGACTGGTCCGGGCTGCCGCCGCTCAGCCAGCTCCGCGCCTTCGAGACGACGGCGCGGACCGGCGGCTTCTCGGCCGCCGGGCGCGAGCTCAACGTGACCCATGCGGCGGTGGCGCAGCAGGTGCGCGGGCTGGAGCGGCATCTCGGCGTCGGGCTGGTCCGGCGCGAGGGGCGCGGCCTGGCACTGACCCCCGAGGGGGCGCGGCTCGCCGAGGCGCTGGGCGCCGGCTTCGAGACCATGCGGGCAGCGCTTGCCGAGATCCTCGCCGAGCAGGCTGCGCGGCCGGTGCACATCACGCTGACCCCGGCCTTCCTCGCCGCCTGGCTGATGCCGCGGCTCGGCGAGTTCCGCGCCGCCCATCCGAAGATCGAGCTGATGCTCAACCCCTCGACGGATGTCGTCGACCTGGCGCGCTCCGGCCATGACCTGGCGATCCGCTTCGGCACCGGCGACTGGCCGGGGCTCGAGGCGATCCCGCTGGTCGCGGCGCCGGTGGTGGTGGTGGCGGCGCCGGCGCTGCTGGCGGCCTGCGCGGTGCGCGAGCCGGCGGATCTGCTGGCGCTGCCCTGGGTGCAGGAGATCGGCACCGACGAGCTCGCGGTCTGGCTGCGCGGCCACGGGGTGGAGATCGCCGGCAAGACCGACATCCTCCACCTGCCCGGCAAGCATGCGATCGACGCCATCCTGCGCGGCGACGGGGCGGGCATGACGGCGCGGATCTTCGTCGAGGAGGACATCGCGGCGGGGCGGCTGGTGGCGCTCTTCGACCGCGACCGCGACGCCTCCGGCACCGGCTATCACCTGGTGCGCCGGCCGGGCCGGCAGCGGCCGGACGTGCAGAAGGTGGCGGGCTGGCTGCTCCGCCTCGCGCGCAGGGGCTGAGGGCTGCCTTGCCGAAGATCGGCCCGCGGCGCCCTGCCCCCCACGCGAGGGAGCGCCGCGTCGGGCCGCCCGCCGCCTGGCCGGTGTCGGTCCCGCGGCGCGTGACCGGGCCGAGAGCCGGGTTGCACCCGCCTGGCACTGGCTGCGAGGGCAGGCCCCGCAATCCGGGCATCGGGACAATCCGCACCGGTCCGACAGCGCGCACCGCCATCGGCAACCCGCGGCCCTCGCCACGGGCTCCGCCGGCCGGACCGCGCCGCGGGCGGCACGTCGCCACCGGCGTCCGGCCCGGCGCGGCGCCCCCTTCAGAGCAGGCGCAAGCCGGCACCGCCGGGCGCCGCGGCCGGCCCCTGCTTCAGCAGTCGGGAACGATGTCCTTCGCCGCCTCGCCGAAGCGCACGCCGTGATCCATCGACAGCGCCGGCCGGTCGCAGCCGGCATCGCCGACGATCTTCGCCGGGATCCCGGCCACCGTCTTGCAGGGCGGCACGTCCTTCAGCACCACCGAGCCGGCGGCGATCCGCGAGCACTCGCCGACGCGGATGTTGCCGAGCACCTTGGCGCCGGCGCCGATCAGCACGCCGTCGCCGATCTTCGGATGGCGGTCGCCGCCCTCCTTGCCGGTGCCGCCGAGGGTCACCGAATGCAGCATCGAGACGTCGTCGCCGACCACCGCTGTCTCGCCGATCACGATGGAATGGGCGTGGTCGATCATGATCCCCTGCCCGATCCGCGCGCCGGGATGGATGTCGACGCCGAAGACCTCGGAGCAGCGCATCTGGATGAACAGCGCCATGTCGCGCCGCCCGGTGGTCCAGTGCCAGTGCGCCAGGCGATAGGACTGCACCGCCAGGAAGCCCTTGAAGTAGAGCAGCGGCTGGATCATCCGGTGACAGGCCGGGTCGCGCTCGAAGACGGCGCGGATATCGGCGCGCCCGGCGCAGCCCATCAGCGGGGTCTCGGCATAGGCGCGGTCGGCCATCTCGCGCATCAGCAGCGGCGACATCTCCGGGCTCGAGAGCTTCTGCGCCAGGCGGTAGGAGAGCGCCGCCTCGAGGCTTGGATGGTGCAGCACGACGGAATGCGCCATGCTGGCCATGAAGGGCTCGCTGGCGGCGAGCTGCTCGGCCTCGTCGCGCATGCGCGACCAGATCGGGTCGACCGCGGCGGGATCGTCCTGGGGCGCGGCCTGCGGGTCGAGGCGGGGGGCACTGTCTTGCCGGCTCATCGCGGTCCTCCTCAGATACTCGGAGCCTCGCGCTCCTGGACCTGAGACTGATAGTAGGTACTGGCCGGCCGGATGGCCAGTCAGCGATCGTGATGGAGGCGATCTTGACGACCGATGACGGGTTGGATGCGGCGGCGCTGGCGCGGTTCCGGGCGCTGCTGGTCGCGGAGGCGGCGGAGCTCGAGGCAGCGGAGCGGGACACCGAGGCGGACCGGGCGCCGGTGGAGCTCGACCAGCAGTCGGTCGGGCGGCTGAGCCGGATGGACGCGATGCAGGTGCAGGCGATGGCGGCGGCGCAGTCGCGCCGGCGGGCAGCGCGACGGGCGGCGATCCGGGCGGCGCTGGCGCGCTTCGACGAGGACGAATACGGCTGGTGCCAGCTCTGCGGCGAGGCGATCGACCCGCGCCGGCTCGCGCTCGACCCGGCGGTGGCGCGCTGCGTCGACTGCGCCGGCGGCTAGGCGCCAACCGGGACCGGCGGGCGCCACCAGCCGGCCCGCGGCGCCCGATGGCCCCGCGCGAGAGCGAGCGCCGCGTCTGCCGGTCCGCCCGTGGCCGGCGCTGCGCCCGCGGCGCCTTGCGGCCGCCGGTCTGCGTGGCGGCCGGGCTGCCCCGGTTCCGCCCCCGCCCCGGCGCATCGTTCGGGCGGGGGCGGGGTGGGTGGGCGGGCGCCCCCGCCCGGACGATGCGCCGGGGCGGGGGCGCCTGCCGGATCAGAGCCCGACCGCCGCCTCGGACAGGTGGATCCGCGCCGCCTCGCGCGCCGCGCGGTCGGCCTCCCGCGGCAGATGCGCCGGGAAGTGCTTCGCCAGCATCTCCTCCTTGGTCGCCACCGCACGGGTCAGCAGGTCGGGCCGGTCGCGCTCGAGCCATTCCTTCGGCGAGGTGCGGTCGCCGAGGCGCGGATAGACATAGTCCACCTGCATCCGTCCGAGCGTCTGGGCATGGCCGAGATAGTGCCCCGGTCCCTCGAGGCAGACGCTGCGCATCACGTCGAGGGAGATGTCGTCCTCCCGCACCTCGATGCCGCGCACGCAGCGCTGGCACTGGCCGAGCATGTCGTCGCCGAGGATCAGGCTCTCGAGGCAGAAGCCGAGCAGCGAGGCGTGCATGCCGACGCTCTCGTAGACCATGTTGAGCCCGGTGAGCCCGACCATGACATTGGAGATCGCCTGCTCCCAGCCGGCCTGCATGTCCGGCAGCTTGGCATCGGCGATGCCCGCCGCGGCCCCTCCCGGCAACCCGTAGAAGCGGTGCATCTGCGCGCAGCCCGCCGAGAGCAGCGCCTGCTCGCCGGAGCCGCCGGACATCGCCCCGGTGCGCAGGTCGCTGACGAAGGGCCAGGTGCCGAACACCGCCGGATGGCCCGGCGCCAGCGCGTTGACATAGACGATGCCGGCGAGGCACTCCGCCACCGCCTGCACGATGGCGCCCGCCAGCGAGGCCGGCGCGGTCGCCCCGGCCTGGCCCGCCGAGAGCAGCAGCACCGGCATGCCGCCGCGGATCGCCGCTTCCATCACCTGGCAGCTCTCGGTGGCGAACTTCATCGGCGGCACGACGAAGCAGTTGGAATTCGAGATGAAGGGCCGGGCGCGCCAAGCCGCCTCGCCGCCGGCGAGCGCATGGATCAGCTCGAAGCAGGCCGGCATGTGGTCCGGGCCGACGAAGCTGGTGCCGATATGCTTGGAGGTGCCGCGGGCGCAGGCATAGATGGTGTTGAGGTCCATCTCCAGCGGGTCGAGGACGTCGCGGGCGACCATCGGGCGCTGGAAGAAGTGCACGTTGTCGAGCAGCTCGGTGATGCGCGCGGCATCGTAGAGGTCCTGCAGCGTCGAATCGCGGTATGTGCGGGTGACCGGATCGACCAGATGCACCGCGGCGCCGGCGGTGCCGTAATAGACCCGGCTCGGCGACAGCGTCATGTCGTGGCGCGGGTCCTGGCCGCAGAGCACGACCTCGCGCGCCGCCAGCGCCAGCATGTCCTCGACGAGGGCCCGCGGGAAGCGGAGGCGCCCGTCATCGCCCAGCACCGCGCCGGCGCCGGTGAGGAGCTCGACCCCACTCGGCGGCGCATCGGCGAGGCCGATGGTCTCCAGCGCCTCGAGCGCGGCGGCGTGGATGCGCTGCACCCCGGCCTCGGTCAGCGGGGAATAGAGCCCGCCCGCCAGGCCCGGCCGGATCGGCCGGACATCCTCGGCCAGCGGAGCCGAGCGAAGTGCGTGGCGGGCGGCGCGGCCCCCGGAGCGCCCTGCGGCGCGGCGGCCTCCGGTCGGCGGCGGTTCGGCGGTATCGGTCATCTCGGCCTCCCTGGCTGAAGACGAAGTCTGCGCGTCACGTTCTGGCCCGCCATGTCGGTCACACTGGCGGGGGCTCTGCCGCCGACGCATCGGCGGCAGGGTTCTCGAGGGCGCCGGCGGTGTCCCGTCCGGCCGCCATGGCGGCACGGATCTCGCCCCAGCCGGGGCCTGCCTCGGCGCGGTCGAACCGGCCCTCGGCAATCTCGCATGCGGCCTCCAGCGCCGCGCCATAGGCGACCCGCGCGAGCGAGCCGCCAAGGCTCACCCGGCGCACGCCGGCGGCGGCAATCTCGGCCAGCCCGGCACCCGCGGCGCCGAGCCCGATCACGTGGTTCACCGGGCGCGAGACCCCGGCGCAGAGGCTGCGCAGCGCCGCGAGGTCCGGCAGGCCCGGCGCATAGAGCACCTCCGCCCCGGCAGCCTCGAAGGCGCGGAGCCGGGCCAGCGCGCCGTCGAGGCCATAGGCGCCGTGGAGCATCCCGTCGGCCCGCGCGGTGAGCACGATATCCGCCTCCCGCGCCGCCGCCGCCGCCGCCGCGACCCGGGCGACCGCCTCGTCGAAGGGCCAGGCCGGATCGGCCGCGCCGGGCCGGATATCCTCGATCGAAAGCCCGGCGAGCCCGGCCGCTGCCGCCAGCCGAACGGTCTCGGCCACCCCCTCGGGGGTCGCGGCATAGCAGTCCTCGAGATCCGCCGAGACCGGCAGCCCGGTCGCCGCCGCGATCTCCGCGGCATGGGCGATGGCGGCCTCGCGCGCCAGCTCCCCGGCTCCGTCGCGATGGCCTTCGCGCGCGGCGAAGCCCGAGGAGGTGGTGGCCAGCGCCTTCATCCCCGCCCCGGCGAAGAGCCGGGCGCTGCCGGTGTCCCAGGCATTCGCCATCACGAAGCAGCCCGCGCCGTGCAGCGCGCGGAAGGCGGCGGTGCGGGCGGTGCGAGCGCTCATTCCGAGTTGCCCTTGCGGGTCAGCGGATCGACATAGACCAGCCCCATGTCCCAGGGCAGGTAGATCCAGCTGTCCTGCGCCACCTCGGCGATATAGGTGTCGGCCAGCGCCGCCCCCTGCGGCTTGGCATAGACCACCGCGAGATGCGCCTTCGGATAGCGTTCGCGGATGAAGGCCAGCGTGCGGCCGGTATCGACCAGATCGTCGACCACGAGGATGCCGCTGCCATCGCCCATCAGCGCGGCATCCGGCGCCTTCAGGAGCTGCAGCGCCCCCTGGTCCTTGTGCGCATAGGAGGCGACCGAGATCGTCTCCACCACCCGCAGCCCGAGCTCGCGGGCGATGATGCAGCCCGGCACCATGCCGCCGCGGGTGATCGCCACCACCGCCTTCCACTCCGGCTGGCCCGGCCCGTGCAGCCGCGCCGCCAGGGACCGCGCATCGCGGTGAAACCGCTCCCATGAGACGTGGAACCCCGCCTCGTAATGCAATCTGTCGCTCATCCGCTCCCCCTCTCGGTCCTGCGCTGCCGCGCCCGATGCACCCCGGCCGGGCGGGGGCGGGGCGGGCGGGTGGGCGCCCCCGCCCGCTCCGGGGTGCATCGGGCGCGCTGCCTCATGCCCGCATCCGCGCCGAGCTCGGGTCGTAGAAGGGCTTGAGGCTCGCCTCCGCGCTCACCCGCACCCCTGCCACCTCGATCTCGTAGGCCGAGGCGAGCATCTCCGCCCCCTTCTCCCCCGCCGCGCAGGGCACATAGCCGAGCCCGATCGCCGCGCCCAGATGGTGCCCGTAATTGCCGCTGGTCAGGTGGCCGACGATCTCGCCGTCGCGCAGGATCGGCTCGTTGTGATAGAGCAGCGGTTCCGGCTCGTTGAGGCGGAACTGCAGCATCCGCCGGCTCAGCCCCTCCTGCCGCTTCGCCAGCACCGCGCCGCGGCCGATCTTCTCGCCGAAGCGCGAGGGCTCGGCCTCGGTCTTCACCGCGAAGCCGAGCCCGGCCTCGAGCACGTGGTCCTCGTCGGTGATGTCGTGGCCCCAGTGGCGGAACGCCTTCTCGATGCGGCAGCTGTCGAGCACATGCATCCCGGCCAGCGCGAGCCCGTGCGGCCGGCCGGCCTCCGCGATCGCCTCGAAGGCCTGCGCCGCCTGGTCGGAGGAGAGATAGAGCTCCCAGCCGAGCTCGCCGACATAGGAGACCCGGTGCGCCCGCCCGCGGCCATGGCCGATCTCCACCTCCTGCATGGTGCCGAAGGGAAAGTCCTCGTTCGCCAGGCTCTGCGGGATCACCTCTGCGAGCACGTCGCGCGCCTTCGGCCCCATGATCGCCATCACCGCCTCGCCCGCGGTGATATCGGTGGCGACGCAATGTGCCTCCTCCGGCGTGTGCCGGCGGATCCAGGCGAGGTCGCGCCGCAGCGTCGCCGCCGGGGTGATCACCAGGAACACGCGCTCCGAGAGCCGGGTGACGGTGACATCCGCCTCGATCCCGGCGCGGTCGTTGAGGAACTGGGTATAGACGATGCGCCCCGGCGCGACCCGCATGTCGGCGCCGCAGATCCGCTGCAGCACCTCCTCGGCATCGCGCCCCTCGACGCGGATCTTGCCGAAGCTGGAGAGGTCGAACAGCGCCGCCGCCTCGCGCACCGCGCGGTGCTCGGCCTCGGCATTCGCCCACCAGTTCTGCCGGCCCCAGCTGTAGCGGTATGCGCGCTCCTGGCCCTCGGCCGCGAACCAGTTGGCGCGCTCCCAGCCGGCGGTCTCGCCGAAGACCGCGCCGCGGGCCTTCAGGTGCTCGTGCAGCGGGGTGCGGCGCACGCCCCTTGCGGTCTCCGGCTGGCGATAGGGGAAATGGTCGGCATAGAGCAGGCCGAGGCTCTCCGGCACGCGCTCCCTGAGATAGCGCCGGTTGGTCTGGAAGCTCTGCGCGCGGCGGATGTCGACATCCCAGAGATCGAAGGGCGGGTGGCCCTTGTCGATCCAGCGCGAGAGCGCATAGCCGGCGCCGCCCGAGGAGACGATGCCGATGGAGTTGTAGCCCGCCGCCACCCAGTAGCCCTCGAGCTCCGGTGCCGGGCCGAGATAGTAGCGGTCGTCCGGCGTGAAGCTCTCCGGCCCGTTGAAGAAGGTGTGGATGCCGGTCTCGGCCAGCAGCGGCACGCGCTCGCAGCCCATCTCGAGGATCGGCGCGAAATGGTCGATGTCCTCCGGCAGCTGGTCGAAGCAGAAGGTCTCGGCGATGCCGTCCATGCCCCAGGGCTTGCCGCGCGGCTCGAAGGCGCCGAGCATCAGCTTGCCGGCATCCTCCTTGTAATAGGCGCATTCGTCCGGCACCCGCAGCACCGGCAGCCGGCCGAGCCCCTCGATCGCCTCGGAGACGATGTAGAAATGCTCGCAGGCATGCAGCGGCAGCGCGACGCCCGACTGCGCCGCCAGCTCGCGCGCCCACATGCCGGCGCAGTTGATCACCACATCCGCCGCGATATGGCCGGAGGCGCCGTCGAGCCCCTCCCAGGAGACCCCGGTGACGCGGCCGCGGTCATGCCCGACGGCGGTGACCTTCACCCCCTCGACGATCTGCGCCCCGCGCATCCGCGCGCCCTTGGCCAGCGCCAGCGCGATGTTGGCCGGGTCGGCCTGCCCGTCGCCCGGCAGGTGCACGGCATTGACCACGCCCTTCGTCTCGAGATGCGGATAGAGCGCCTTCGCCTCCGCCGGGCCGATCTCCTCGACCGCGACGCCGAAGACCCGCGCCAGCGATGCCTGGCGGCGGAACTCCTCGGCGCGCTCCTCGGTCAGCGACACCGAGAGCGAGCCGTTCTGGCGCATCCCGGTGGCGACCCCGGTCTCGGCCTCGAGGCGCTGGTAGAGATCGGCGGAATACTTCGCCAGCCGCGTCAGGTTGAGGCTGGCGCGCAGCTGGCCGATCAGCCCCGCCGCATGCCAGGTGGTGCCGCAGGTGAGCTGCCGCCGCTCGAGCAGGATCACCTCGTCCCAGCCGAGCTCGGTGAGGTGATAGGCCATCGAGCAGCCGGAGACGCCGCCGCCGATGATCACGGCGCGGGCCTTGGTGGGAAGCGTCATCTTCTGTCATCTCCAGGTATGAGAACGATCTTGCCGGCCGTGCGCTTGGCCTGGAACGCGGCCTGCGCCTCGGCGATGCGGCGGAGCGGATAGGTTTCGGCAATGCGCGGGCGGATGCGCCCGGCGACCACCGCGGCGACAAGGCCGGCAAAGACCTCCTCCGGCTGGTAGGTCGCGCCGTGGATGGTGATGTCGTTGAGATAGATCACGCGCAGGTCCGCCTCGACCACGGGGCCGGCGATGGCGCCCGAGACGGCGTAGTGCCCGCCGGGGCGCAGCGCCTCGATCAGCGCGCCCCAGCCGGCGCCGCCGACGACGTCGATCACCGCATCGAAACCCTGCGCGGGGGGCGTGTCGTCGCGGCCGAGCACGTCCTCGGCGCCGGCCTCGCGCACCGCCGCCTGCTTGGCGCCGCTCGCCACCCCGGTGACCCGTGCGCCGGCGAGCCGGGCGAGCTGCACCGCCGCGAGCCCGACCCCGCCCGAGGCGCCGGTGACCAGCACGCGGTGGCCCGTGCGCACCCCGGCACGGCGCAGCAGACCGGCCGCCGTGCCGAAATTGCAGGGGATCGCGGCGAGCTCGACATCCGAGAGCGGCGCCGCGCTCACATCGTGGAGCTGGCGCGCCGGCACCGCGCAATATTCGGCGAAGGCACCGTCGAGCTCCGAGCCGAGGGCGCGGAAGGCGAAGGGCCGCTCCGGCGTCGGCTCCGGCATGTTGATCGGGCAGATCACGCGGGCGCCCGGCGGCGGTCCCCCGGCCCCCTGCCCCAGCGCCACCACGCGGCCGCAGAGATCGCCGCCCTGGATCCGCGGGAAGGCGAGCGCACCGGCCCAGCCGCCGGCCTCGGCCGCGCCGCCGCCCTCCGCGGTGGCGCCGGTCACCTCGCGGGCATACCAGCCGATGCGGGTGTTGATGTCGGTGTTGTTGACCCCGGCGGCGAGGACCTGCACCAGCGCCTCCCCCGGCCCGGGCCGCGGCACCGGGATGGCGTCCGACCATGCCAGCTTCTCCGGGCCGCCATGGCCGGTGAGCAGCGCGCCCGACATGCGCGCCGGCAGCGCGCCGGGCAGGGTCTCGGGCACGGCGCTCACGCGAGGTCTCCGGCGGTCTCGTAGCCCGCATCCGCCAGCCGCTGCGCCGTCGCCGCGATGTGCTCGGGGCCCACCTCGCAGCAGCCGCCGACGATCGCCGCCCCCGCCGCGGCCCAGCCAAGCGCGAAGCCGGCATAGACCTCGGGGCCGAGATCCTCGCGCGGCTCGAGCGCCGCCACGGTGCCGCCGGGCCGCAGCGCCGCCACCGACTTGAAGCCGTTGGCATAGCCGCCCCAGGGCAGACCGAGCGCGCCGAGCGCATCGGTGGCCGCGTCGATGCTCTCCGGGTGGCAGCAATTGGCCAGCACCGCCGCCACCGGCAGATCGGCCAGCGCCGCCGCCGCCTCGGCGATCGTCTCGCCGCCGCGCAGATGCGGGTCGCCGCCATCGCGCAGCGTCAGCGCCACCCAGACCGGCCGGCCCGTCTCCGCCGCCGCGGTCGCCGCCAGCCGCGCCTCGCGGCCCGAGGTCATGGTCTCGCAGAGGAAGACATCCACATGCTCCGCCTGGATCTCGGCGATCCGGCGGTAGTCGTCCAGCGCCTCGGTGTCGCCCGGCGTGAGATCGGCGCGGTAGGAGCCGATCAGCGGCGGTAGGCAGCCGGCGATGCGCACGCCGTCCACCGCAGAGGCCTCGCGCGCCTCCTCCGCCAGCCGGCAGGCGGCCTGCTGCAGCTCGCCGAAGGCCTCGGGGTAGCCGTCGCGCGCCAGCCGCGCCGGGGTCGCGGTGTAGGTGTTCACCGTGATCATCCGGGCGCCTGCGGCGATATAGTCCTCATGCACGGCGCGCACGATGTCCGGGGCCTCGCGCATCACGAAGGTGCCCCAGAGCGGGTGCACCGGATGGCGCGAGCGCAGGATCAGCTCCTGCCCCATGCCGCCGTCGAGGAGGACGATGCGGCTCATCTCCGGCCCTCCACCGCGAGGTCCTTGCCGGCCAGCAGCACCGCGGCGCCGATGAAGAGCGCGCCCGAGATCCGGTCGAGCATCGGCCCGGTCAGCGCCTTCACCCGCCTGAGCGAGCGCGTGGCCAGCACGCCCCAGCCGACCAGCATCGCGCCGTCGACCGCGAGATAGGTCACGCCGAGGATCGCCACCTGCGGCCAGATCGGCAGCGCCGGGTCGATGAACTGCGGGAACAGCGCGGCGAAGAAGACCACCGCCTTGGGGTTGGCCGCCGAGGTCAGGAAGCCCTGCCGGTACAGCACCGCGGGGCGCGGGGTTCCGGCGGGCGTCTGCCGGCCGGCCCGCCCGGCCCGGCGGATGCGCGCGATCCCCATCCAGACGAGATAGCCGACGCCCGCCCATTTCACCACGGTCAGCGCCTCGGCCGAGCTCGCCACCAGCGCCGCCAGCCCGAAGCCCGCGGCGGTCATCTGCAGCGCGTTGGCCGAGAGGTCGCCGGCCATGGTCGCGAGGCTCGGCCGCACGCCATGCGCGAGGCTGTTGGCGATCATCAGCAGGTGGCTCGGCCCCGGCGGCGAGCCGAAGAAGACCGCGATCACCCCGAGATAGGCGAGATAGGTCTCGAGCGTCATGCCCGCAGCCTCGCGTTCTGCGGGTCCCACAGCGCCTGGCCCGGCGCCACCCTGGCGCCGACGCGGGTGCCGAAGATCTCCACCTCCAGCTCGGTGCCCGGCGCCGCGAGATCGCTGCGCACCGCGCCGAGCGCGATTGAGGCACCGACCCGGTAGCCCCAGGCGCCGGAGGTGGTCTCGCCGACCACCTCGCCATTCGACCAGAGGGTGGACATGTAGGGCGCGTCGAAGGGCGAGTCCTCGAGCGTCAGCGCCACGAAGCGCTTCGCCGGGCCGCGCTGCTTCTCGGCCATCAGCGCCGCCTTGCCGGGGAAATCCTGCGCCTTGTCGAGCTTGACGAAGCGGTCGAGCCCGGCCTCGAACATCGTGTAGTCGGTGGAGAGGTCGCCCTTCCAGGCGCGGTAGCCCTTCTCGATGCGCAGGCTGTCGAGGGCATACATGCCGAAGGGCTTCAGCCCGTGCCGCGTGCCCTCCTCCATGAGCGCCTCCCAGATCACCGGCAGGTCATGCGGCTTGGCATGGATCTCCCAGCCGAGTTCGCCGGTGAAGGAGACGCGCACCAGCCGCACCGGCCGGCCGGCCATGTAGGAGATCTGGTGCGTCAGCCAGGGCTGCGTGAGATCCGCCTGCGCCAGCGCCCCGATCAGCCCGCGCGATTTCGGCCCGGCGACGATCAGCGCCGTGCTGGTCTCGGTGATGTCGTTCAGCCGGAAACCGGCATGGGGCGGCATGCGCGAGAGCAGCAGCTCGCGGTCATGCTCCTGCGCCGCGGCGGCGGTGATCAGGGTCAGCTCGTCGTCGTCGTCGCGGATCACCGAGAACTCGGTGACCACCCGGCCGCGCTCGTCGGCGATGTAGACCAGGCCGATCCGCCCGGGCCGCGGCAGCGCGCCGGTGATCTGCCCGCGCAGCCATTCGCCGACGCCGACGCCCTCGAGCCGGAAACGCGCGAAGCCCGGCAGGTCGAGCACCCCCACCGCATCGCGCACCGCAGCACATTCCTCGGAGATGCGCGGCTCCCAGGGCCCCTTGCGCTCCCAGGTCTGGGTCGCCTCCTCGGAGGTGTCGTCGTCCGGCTTCGCGAACCAGTTGGCCCGCTCCCAGCCGCCATAGGCGCCGAACTGCGCGCCGAGCGCCTTCAGCTCGTCATGGATCGGCGAGAGCCGCTTGTCGCGCCCCGCCGGCCAGGCATGGCGGGGGAAATGCATGGCGTATTCGTGACCGTAGACCTCCTTGGCCTTGGCCACGCAGTGGTCGTGGTCGGCCCAGGGCCCCCAGCGCCGCGGGTCGCAGGACCACATGTCCCACTCGGTGCCGCCCTCGGTGACCCATTCCGCCAGCACCTTGCCGGCGCCGCCCGCCTGGCAGATGCCGAAGGTGAAGACGCAGGCCTCGAAGGCGTTCGGCACGCCTGGCATCGGGCCGATCAGCGGATTGCCGTCCGGGGTGTAGGGGATCGGGCCGTTGATCACGCGGCTGAGCCCGGCCTTGGCCATCAGCGGCACGCGGGCGAGCGCGTCCTCAAGATACCACTCGATGCGCTCCAGATCGTCCTGCCAGAGCTGGAAGGAAAAATCCTCCGGCATCGGGTCGTCCGGCGTGACCCAGTGGGCGCGGCAGTTGCGCTCATAGGGGCCGAGGTTGAAGCCCATCTTCTCCTGGCGGAGATAGTAGCTCGAGTCGACGTCGCGCAGCAGCGGCAGCTTGCGCCCCTCCGCCTCAGACCAGGCGCGCAGCTCCTCGACCTCCTCGAACAGGATGTACTGGTGGCTCATGGTCGCCATCGGCACGGTGCGGCCGAACATGGCGCCGACCTCCTGCGCGCGGTAGCCGGCGGCGTTGACCACGTATTCGCAGCGGATCTCGCCCTTCTCGGTCTCGATCACCCATTCGGCGCTGTCGCGCCGCACGCCGGTGACCGCGCAGAAGCGGATGATCCTGCCGCCGAGATCGCGCGCGCCCTTGGCCAGCGCCTGGGTGAGCTGCGCCGGGTCGATGTCGCCGTCATGCGGGTCGTAGAGCCCGCCGGCGAGGTCATGCGTCTCGAGGAACGGATAGCGTGCCTTCAGGTCGTCGTTCGAGCAGATCTCGATATCCATGCCCTGGTAGCGGCCCATGCCCTTCACCCGCTCGAACTCCTGCATCCGCTCCCGGGAATGCGCGAGCCGGATCGAGCCGGTGACGTGATAGTTCATCGGGTAGTCCACCGCCTCGGCCAGCCCGCGATAGAGATCGACCGAGTAGCGCTGCATGTTCATGATCGACCAGGAGGCCGAGAAGGTCGGCACGTTGCCGGCGGCATGCCAGGTGCTGCCGGAGGTCAGTTCGTTCTTCTCGAGCAGCACGCAGTCGGTCCAGCCGGCCTTGGCCAGATGGTAGAGGCAGGAGGCGCCCACGGCCCCTCCACCGATGATCACGACGCGGGCAGTGGATGGGATATCGGACATCAGGCTCACCTCTGAATGGGCATCAGTAAACGGGGGGCGCGATCACCCAGATCGCGACGGCGGGCTCGCGGCCCGGATTGCGCCAGCGGAACGGCTCCTCGCGAAGGCGGAAGCTGTCGCCGGGGTGCAGCTCGAAGACCTCGCCGCCGATCCAGAGATCGAGCCGGCCGGAGATCAGGTAGCCGGCCTCCTCGGTGGGGCGCCGCGCCGGCTCGGCGAGCTCGGCGCCGGGATCGAAGACCGAGCGGACGATCTCGAAGGAGCCGGAGAGGTCGGGCGAGAGAAGCTGCTCGGTGAGCCCCTGCGCCGCCGATCCGAGCACCCGCCGCGCGCCCTGGCGCACGATGTGGCCGCGCTCGCGCTCCGGCCCCTGGTTCTCGCCGAAGAACAGCGACAGCGGCTGCTCGAGCGCTGCCGCGATGCGCCTGAGATCGCCGATCGTCGGCTCCGAGATGCCGCGCTCGATCTGGCTCAGCCAGCCGACCGAGCGGCCGATCCGCCCCGACAGTTCGGTGAGCGTGAGCCCCCGTGCCCGGCGCACCGCGCGCACGTCGCCGCCGACGCCGGAATGGCTCGGGCGGTCGGCCGCGGCGGTCTCGGCGATGTCTGGCACTGCAAGACTCCCTGCGTCGTTCGTGAAATTCTGCGCAGAATTTTCACAGACGGCGAAAGCCGAATCCGACATCTTGCATGACATTTGCGACCAATGCGCTTGCCCGCCGCAACATCCGTGCTAGCCTCGCTGAATTGTAAGCGTCCCTGGGGGGATTTTGGCGACACCGTCGCGCCGAAACGCTCCCCGGGCCACCGAAACGGCTCCGTGGCCGCAGCTCTGGCCGACAACACGCGCAACCTCCAATCGGATCATTCCCATGACAAAGATGTTCTCCCTGGGCCTCCGCCCATTCCGGGGCCTTCTCGCCCTGCTGGCGCTCGCGCTGATGCTCGCCGCCCCCGCCGCCATTGCGCAGGACGCGGCGGAGGACGGGCCGGCGCTGGCCCCCGAGATCACCGACACCGCCTCGGACATCGACATCTTCACGCTCCGCCTGATCCCGCTCACCAAGGACGAGCTGGCCGCCGCCGCCGAGGCATGGCTCGGCATCGTGCGCGACAAGACCGAGGCGGTGATCGAGGCTCAGATCAGGCTCGCCGATGCCGAGGGCGAGGCCGCCGATGCCGCCCGCACCGCGCTGGCCGAGCTGACCACCGGGCGCAAGGCGCTGTTCGACAAGTATGCCACCGTGATCGACAGCTGGGAGAAGAAGGGCGGCGACGAGGCGGCGATCGCCGAATACCGCGCCTATCGCTCGGCGATCATCGTCGAGGAGACGCGCACCGCCGATGCCGAGACGCTGATGACCCAGGCGCTGACCTGGGCCTCCGACAAGGACGGCGGCATCCAGCTGGTGATCGACGTCTCGATCATCCTCGTCTCGCTGCTGGCGCTCTACATCGTCGCCCGCACCGTGCGCAGGCTGGTCGGGCGCTGGATCGGCCGGGTGCCCAACCTCTCGAGGCTGCTGCAGTCGTTCCTCGTGATGGTGGCCTACTGGATCACCATGGCGATCGGGCTGATGGTGGTGCTCTCCGGGCTCGGCATCGACATCTCGCCGGTCTTCGCGCTGATCGGCGGTGCCTCCTTCATCCTCGCCTTCGCGCTGCAATCGACCCTCGGCAACCTCGCCTCCGGCCTGATGATCATGCTGAACCGGCCCTTCGACGAGGGCGACTATGTCGATGTCGGCGGCGTTGCCGGCACGGTGAAGTCGGTCTCGATCATGTCGACCACGCTGGTCACGCCGGACAACCAGATCATCGTGGTGCCGAACTCGAATGTCTGGGGCAACACCATCACCAACGTCACCACCAGCCCGACCCGGCGCGTCGATCTGGTGTTCGGCATCGGCTATGACGACAGCATCGAGGCGGCGCAGAAGGTGCTCGAGGAGATCGTCGCGGCGCATCCGCTGGTGATGTCCGAGCCCGCCCCGGTGATCCGCGTGCACGAGCTGGCGGACAGCTCGGTCAACTTCATCTGCCGGCCCTGGGTGAAGGGCGGCGACTACTGGACCGTCTACTGGGACCTGATGCGCCAGGTGAAGCAGAACTTCGACGCCGCCGGGATCTCCATCCCCTATCCGCAGCAGGACGTGCACATGCACCAGGCCGCGCCGAAGACCGCGCCGGCCGAGCGCGCGGCGCCGCCGAGCACGGTCAGCGGCGGTGCGGGCACGGCGAGCGACCAGGCCCGCGGAGCCGACGGCGCCTGATCGCATTGCCGTGCGGCGAGACCGGGCGCCGGGGGCATCCTCCGGCGCCCGTTTTCATGGCGGGCGCCTATTCGGCGGGGTGCGCCCGGCGATAGCCATCCCCCGGCGCGCGGTCATCGTCGTAATAGCCGTCGTCACCGGCATCGTCCTCGATCTCCGCCGGCGCCGCGCGGTGGCGCTCCGAAACGCCGAGCGTGAGGCGCAGGAGCGGCGGCACCAGCAGCAGCGTCAGCACCGCCGACATCGAGAGCCCGCCCACCACCACCGAGCCGAGCCCGCGATAGAGCTCCGAGCCCGCACCGGGGAAGACCACCAGCGGCAGCATCCCCATCACGCTGGTCAGCGTCGACATGAAGATCGGCCGGATGCGGTTGCGCGTGGCCTCGAGGATCGCCTCGTCGACCCCCATCCCCTCCTCGCGCAGGTGGTAGAGCGACTGGTGCACGAGCAGGATCGCGTTGTTCACCACGATGCCGATCAGGATCACGAAGCCGAGCAGGGTCAGCATGTCGAGCGACTGCGCCTGGAACTGGTTGAGCACCACCAGCCCCGCCACGCCCCCGGCGCCGGCCACCGGCACCGAGATCAGGATCACCAGCGGCAGGATGAAGCTCTCGAACAGCACCGCCATCACCAGGAAGACGATGACCAGCGCCAGCAGCAGGTTGACCTGCAGCGCCTCCCAGGTCTGGGTCAGCTGGTCCGCCGCGCCGGAGAGCGAGAGCTGCACGCCGGGCGGCAGCCCCTCCGCCCGCAGCGCGCCCACCACGTCCTCGGCCATCATCTCGAGTGCCGTCTCGAGCGGGATCGCCGTTGAGGGGCGCAGCTCCAGCGTGACCGTGCGCAGCCGCTCGCGGTGGCGGATCTGCGTCGGCCCGGCGGTGAGCTCGAGGCTCGAGAGCGCCGAGAGCGGCACGATCCGCCCGTTGGGCGCGACCACCGGGAAGCCGCCGATATCCTGGGTGCGCCGGCCCTCCTCGTTGGCCGAGGTGCCGAGCAGGGTCAGGTCGATCCGTTCCGAGCCGACGGTGATCTCGGCGATGCGCAGCCCGTCATTGTAGGCGTCGAGCGTCTGCGCCAGGGTGCGCGCGTCGATCCCGGCATCGGCCAGATGCACCCGGTCGGGCACCATCCGCACCTCCGGCGCGCCGAGTTCGAGGCCGGGGATCGGGCGGAACTGGTTGTCCTCCATCGGCGGGAAGTTGGCGACGATCTTGCCGGCGGCGCGCTGCGCGACGCCGAGGATCTCCTCGAGGTCCTGGCCCTGCACGTTGAGCTCGATGGCGCGGCCGCCGCCGATGCCGCGGCCGAAGAGCGAGCGCTGGTTGATGAAGCCGAAGGTGCCGGGCTCGGCGAAGATCGGCGCGCGCAGCACCGGGATCAGCTCCGCCACCCGCCCCGGCACCTGCGCCGAGCCGCCGAGAAAGGTGGAGCCGCGCACCGCGACGAAGAAGAAGTGCCGGATGCCGGGCAGCTCGGTGGTGCCGTCGTCCTCGAGCTGCCAGAGCGGGCGCGCCACCGCCTCGATCCGCTCCGCGATCTCGGTGGTGGTGGCGAGGTTGTAGCCCGGCGGCGGCAGGGTGACGCCGAAGACGAGGTTGCGGTTGCCCTCCGGCAGGTATTCCAGCTTGGGCAGGTATTCCGCCGCACCCCAGAGCGCCGCGCCGGTGATCGCGCTCACCACCAGGAGCCCGATCAGCCGCACCTTCACCGTGATCCAGGCATAGCCGCGCACGATCCAGGCGAAGAGCCGCCCGAAATGGTCGACGATCGGCACCGGCATCACCGAGAGCTGCGCCTCGTCCCGCCCCAGCAGCCGCGCCGAGAGCGCCGGGATCACGGTGACCGCGACCACCAGCGAGAGGCAGACCGAGACCGAGATCGCCACCGCGAGGTCGCGGAAGAGCTGCCCCGCCTCGAGCTCCATCACCAGGATCGGGATGAACACCATGACGGTGGTCAGCGCCGAGACGAGGATCGCCCCCCAGACCTGCCGCGCGCCCTCATAGGCGGCCTGCGCCGACGGCACCCCGAGCTGGCGCAGACGATAGATGTTCTCCAGCACCACGATGGCGGCATCCACCACCATGCCCACGGCGAAGGCGATGCCGGCCAGCGAGATCACGTTGAGCGTGCGCCCGAGCGCCGCCATGGCGACGAAGCTCGCCACGATGGAGACCGGGATGGCGAGGCTGATCACCAGCGTTGCCGAGCCGGAGCGCAGGAACAGCAGCAGCACCCCCGCCGCCAGCAGCCCGCCGACCCAGATGTTCTGGATCACGAGGTCGATGGCACCGTCGATATAGACCGTCTCGTCATAGACCTGGGTGAGGGTCAGCCCCTCGGCGGCCAGCGGCCCGTCGCGCAGCTCGGTGATGGCGGCGCGGATGCCCTCCATGGTCTCGATCACGTTGGCGCCCTGCTCGCGCACCGCGTTGACCGCGATCGCCGCCTGGCCGTTCTGCCGGATCCGCGCCGTCGGCTCCTTGTGGCCGAAGCGGATCTCGGAGACGTCGCGCATGAAGACCCGGCCGAGCGCATCGGCGGTGCCGGCAGCGCCCGAGCGCAGCACCACCTCCTCGACCGCCGCGACGGTGTTGAGCTCGCCCTCCGCGCGCACCACATAGCGCCGCTTGCCCTCGTCGAGATCCCCGGCCGAGAGCGAGATGCTCTCCCGGCGCAGCACCTCCACCACCTCCGGGATCGTCAGGCGGAAGCGCGCGAGCTCCTCGGGGTCGATGATCACCTGCAGCTCGCGCTCGACCCCGCCATAGACATTGGTCGCCGCGACGCCATCGACGCGCTCCAGCCGCTCCGCCACCACGTCGTTGACGAAATCGCCGTAGTGCTCCATCGGCCGGGTCACGCCCTCGGCGCGGCGCACGATCATCCAGGCGATGGGGTTGTCGTCGGAGCCGGAGGTGTCGAGCGTCGGCTCCTCCGCCTCGGCCGGATAGCCCGAGACCCGGTCGAGCCGGTTGGCGACCAGCGTGAAGGCGCGGTCCATGTCGGTGCCGATGGCGAATTCCAGCGTGATCCGCGCGCGCCCGGTATCGGCGGTGGAGATGATCGTCTCGAGCCCCGAGAGGCCCTTTATCTCGTCCTCCTGCGGGTTGATGATCTCGCGCTCGACCTCGGCCGGCGCGGCGCCCGCCCAGACCGTGGTGACCTCGATCACCGGCTTGCGCACGTCCGGGGTGAGCTGGATCGGGATCCGCGCCAGCGCCAGCGCGCCGAACATCACCGCCATCATCACCGCCGCGATCACCGCGACCGGGCGCTCGATGGCAATGCGGATCGGGTCCATGCGCCTCAGCCCCGGCCGGGAGCGGGGGCGGTCGCGGCCGCCTCGGGGGCGCGGTCGACCGGCGGCACCAGCGTCGCCGTCACCGGCTGGCCGGGGCGCAGCCGCTCATTGCCGCGCACCACCACGATCTCGCCGGGCTCGAGGCCCGAGAGCACCTCCATCCGCGCGCCCACCGGCTCGCCCAGCGTGATCGTCCGCGGCACCGCCTTGTCGGCCTCCACGACGAACACCATCCAGCCGCCGCGGGCCTGCACCAGCGCATCCTTCGGCACCGTCACCGCCTCGCGCGGCACGCTCACCGGCACCTTCAGCAGCACCGAGCGGCCGGAGGCCAGCCGCGCCGGGTCGATCGCCGTCAGATCCACCGCGAAGCGCACCGGCCGGGTGCGGGTGGTCTGGGTCTCCACCGGCAGCAGGCTGCGCACCACGGCCTCGGTCGTCGGCCCGTCCTGGAACACCGCCTCCACCGCCAGCCCCTCGCGCACCGCGCCGATCAGCTTCACCGGGATGTTGGCCTCGATCTCGAGCGCGCCGATGTCGAGCAGCGTCGCCACCGGCGCGCCGAGCGCGATGTAGCTGCCGGGCTGCGCCGCCTTCGCCACCACGATGCCGGCGAAGGGCGCGCGGATCTCGGCATGGCGCCGGTCGTATTCGGCGCGCGAGAGCTCGGCCTCGGCCCGGGCCACCTGGGCCGCCGCGCGGGTGAGCTCGCTCTGGGCCTGCGCGACGCTGGCCTCGAGATCCTCGAACTGCCCGCGCGAGAAGGCGGTGGAGCCGCGCAGCTGCGACTGCCGCTCGAAGGCCTGCACGGCAAGGCGCATCTGCGCCTCCGACACCGCGACGCCGGCCTGTGCCGCCTCGAGCGCGGCCTGCGAGGTGCGCAGGCGGATGTCGATCAGGTCGCGGTCGAGCCGCACCAGGAGCGCGCCGGCCTCCACCGCGTCGCCGACGCGGAACAGCACCTCCGAGACGATCCCGGCGGTGCGGGTCGCGACCTCGCTGCGGGTGGTGGCGACGAGCTCGGCAAGGATCGGCGTGGTGTCGGCAACCGGGCGGCGCTCCACCCGCTCGGCCTTCACCGCCGCCGGGCCCTGGGCCTGGGCCGCCGCCGGAAGCGGTGCAACGGGGCCGAGCCCGAGGCCGAACGCCAGCGCGAGCGCCGTCAGAACCTGGGTGGCACGCCGGCCGTTGGCGGGATTTGGCCAGATCATGGCGGTCCGCTCCTCGTTCGGTTGATCGGTAGATCGCCTGCCGCAGCCGGCATCGGCAGGGCCCGCGAGCCGGCACCGGGCGCCGCCGTCTCCGGCCCGCGACAACATGATCCGTTTGTCCGGTCCGGGCAAGGCCACAGTGCCGGCTTCGGCGACCGCGCCGGACCCTGTGCCGGCCCGGCGCCGGCCCGGCCACGGCATGCGCCCGGCCAGCGCCCGGCTTGACCTTCGCGCGGCCGCGGGGCAGGACGCGGCGCATGGTCCCCGAAGAACGCCTCAGAGAGATCCTCGAGCGCCACGCCTATCTCGAGGCGCGGCTGGCCGCGGCCGCCGATCCCTCGGAGATCGCGGCGGCGAGCCGCGACTATGCCGCGCTCGGGCCGGTGGTCGACGCGATCCGCGACTGGCAGGGCGTGACCGAAGGCCTCGAGGAGGCCCGGCGCATGCTCGCCGATCCGGAGATGGCGGGGCTCGCCGAGGAGGAGATCTCCGCCCTCGAGGCCCGGCTGCCCGCGGCCGAGCACGCGCTGAAGCTCGCCCTCCTGCCCCGCGACGAGGCCGACGACCGCGCCGCCATCCTCGAGATCCGCCCCGGCACCGGCGGCGACGAGGCGGCGCTCTTCGCCGCCGATCTCTTCGCGATGTATCGCCGCTATGCCGAGAGCCGCGGCTGGCGCGTCGATGTGCTGGAGGAGACCGTCTCCGATCTCGGCGGGCTGCGCGAGCTGGTGGCGGCGGTGCGCGGCAGCGGCGTCTTCGCCAGGCTCAAGTTCGAGAGCGGTGTGCACCGGGTGCAGCGCGTGCCCGAGACCGAGACGCAGGGGCGGATCCACACCTCGGCAGCCACCGTCGCGGTGCTGCCCGAGGCCGAGGAGATCGACATCGAGATCCCGGCGGGCGAGATCCGCATCGACACCATGCGCGCCTCCGGCGCCGGCGGCCAGCACGTCAACACCACCGATTCGGCCGTGCGCATCACCCATCTGCCGACCGGGCTCGTGGTGACCTCCTCGGAGAAGTCCCAGCACCAGAACCGGGCGCGGGCCATGGCGGTGCTGCGCGCGCGGCTCTACGACATGGAGCGCCGGAAGGCCGATGCCGCGCGGGCGGCGGAGCGCCGCGGCCAGGTCGGCTCGGGCGACCGTTCCGAGCGCATCCGGACCTACAACTTCCCGCAGGGCAGGGTCACCGACCACCGCATCGGCCTCACGCTCTACCGCCTGCCGCAGGTGCTCGAGGGCGGGCTCGACGAGCTGATCGACGCGCTGATCGAGGCCGATCACGCGGCCAGGCTGGCCGAGCTCGGATGATGCCGGGCTCCGCCGCCCCCTGGCCGCCGACCCGCAGGGCGCGCGCCCGCCAGGCCGTCGCGCGCATGCCCGGCAGCCCCTCCGAAGCGCCGCGTCGGGCGTCCCGCCTCCGGCTGCCGTCAGGTCCGCGGCGGTCTTCCACAGGTACGCCGGTGGCCACCGGCACCCGGCTGCAACCGGCACCGCCCTCGGAACCGCGCCGCGGGCGGATCGGTGCCGCCAGCGAAGCGCCCGACGCGGCGCCTTCGGAAACCGCTGGCCGTGGGGCTCTCCGGCCGTGGCGGCGCGCGTTGGTCGGCAGGCCCGGCTCGCTGCCCGGAGGAGCCGCCCGGTGAGCGCCGCGCACCCTGCCCCGCCAAGCCGCCAGGCGCTCGCCGCCGAGATCTCGCGGCGCCTCGATGCGGCCGGTCTCGCCGACCCGGCGCGCGAGGCGCAGCTGATCCTGCGCTGGGCCTCCGGGCTCTCGCCCCGTGCATTCGCCGCCGCCCGGCGCGACCCGCCCGGCCCGGTCGAACGAGCCCGCGCCGCCCGCGCCCTCGCCGCGCGCCTCGACCGCCGGCCGTTCTCGCATGTCACCGGCCGGCGCGCCTTCTGGGGGCGGGATTTCTGCACCGGCCCCGAGGTGCTCGATCCGCGGCCGGAGACCGAGACCCTCGTCGCCGCCGCCCTGGAGGCGCGCTTCGCCCGGCTGCTCGATCTCGGCACGGGCAGCGGCTGCCTGCTGCTCACCCTGCTCGCCGAGCGCCCCGGAACCACCGGCCTCGGCACCGACACGAGCGGCCCGGCGCTCCGCATGGCCCAGCGCAACGCCCGCCGGCTCGGCCTCGAGGCCCGTGCCGTGTTCGCCCGGGCCGACTGGGTCGACGGCCTGCCGCCCGGCACCTGGGATCTCGTCGTCTCCAACCCGCCCTATATCGCCGCGCACGAGATCCCGGGCCTCGCGCCGGAAGTCGCCCGCCACGAGCCGCGCGCCGCGCTGACCCCCGACAGCGGCCCCGCGGGTGACGGGCTCGGCGCCTATCGCCGGATCGCCGCCAGCCTGCCCGAAACCCTGGCGCCCGGCGGCCGGGCCATCCTCGAACTCGGCCGCGGACAGGCCGCCGCGGTCGCCGGGATCATCGAGGCGACGGGCCTCGCCGTCGCCGGCCTGCGCCGCGATCTCGACGGCAACGAGCGCGCGATCATCGCCGTCCATGGCAAAAAAACGCCGAAAAGCACGCTTTCGGGTTGAGCAAGGCGGGAAAGCGGGTATATGAGAGGTGTATCCGGAAGGTAGCGGGCGTTTTTTCCGCTTTTGAGGGCTTCCGGATCTTGGCAGCAGCTTCATACGTCCACTGCCCTGCCGCCGGCGCGGACCGGATGTGCGGGGCATGCGACCATCCGAAAGCTCGCCGAGCCGGTTCAAGAGCAGTCTGGGGCCCATGAGACCTACGCAAAAGAACAACCGCACCCGAGGGCGCGGCAACCGCAAGACCAACGGCAACAATGTCAACCGCGTCTATGACAGCTCCGGCCCCGAGGGGAAGGTGCGCGGCACGCCGCAGCAGATCATCGACAAGTATCTCTCCCTCGCGCGCGATGCGCAGACCTCGGGCGACCGGGTCATGGCGGAGAACTTCCTCCAGCACGCAGAGCATTACCAGCGCATCCTGATCCTCGCCAATCCGGGGCAGCCGGAGCGCCGGGACAATGCGAACGGCGACGGCGACGAGGACAGCTTCTCGGGCGGCGGCGGCGGCGAGCAGCCCCATGCCGAGGAGCGCGGCGAGCGGCAGGACCGTTCCGAGCGCGGGCGCCGGCGCGACGCCCCGGGCGAGGGCGAGCAGCCCGCGCCTGCCCCGGCACAGGCCCAGGAGCCGCAACCGTCGCCGCCCGAGCCAGCGCCGGCGCGGGCCGAGACGGCACCGGTTGACAGCGGCGTCAGCGGCCTGACCACGATCGACCCGGAGGGTTCGGATGGCGAGGGCTCGCTGCTCGTCGCCACCGAGGAAGAGACCTCGGCCAGCCAGCCTCCGCGCAAGCGCCGCGGGCGTCCGCCCAAGAAGGCGCAGGCCGCCGAAACCTCCGAGCCGGCCGAGCCGCAGCCCGACGGCGCCTGACCGGCGCCCGATCCGGGCGCTGGCCCGGCGGCACGGCGAAGGCGGCTCAGCCCGCCTCGCCGCCGCCCGGCGCCGGCCGGTAGGCCTCCGCCAGCGCCAGGAATTCCGGGATCGAGAGCGTCTCGGCCCGCCGCGTCTCGGCGATGCCGGCGGCCTCCAGCAGCGCACCCGGCTCCGGAACCAGCCCCTTCAGCGCCTGGCGCAGCATCTTTCGCCGCTGCCCGAAGGCCGCCGCCACCACCCGCTCCAGCACCGCCGGATCGGTCTCGGCCGGAGCCAGCCGCGGCACCACCCGCACCACCGCCGATGTCACCTTGGGCGGCGGCGTGAAGGCGCTCGGGTTCACCGAGAACATCAGCCGCGCCTCGGCCCGCCACTGCGCGAGGATCGAGAGCCGGCCATAGGCCTTCGACCCCGCCGGCGCGACGATGCGTTCCGCCACCTCGCGCTGGAACATCAGCGTCAGGCTCTCCCACCAGGGCGGCCATTCCGGCGGCGTGAGCCAGCGCACCAGGAGCTCGGTGCCGATATTGTAGGGCAGGTTGGCGCAGATCCGCGGGGCCGGGCCGCCGGCACCGAACAGCGCCGCCGGGTCGATCTCCAGCGCATCGCCCTCGATCACCCGGAGCCGGCCCGGATGGTGCGCCGACACCTCGGCCAGAGCCTCGAGGCAGCGCGCGTCGCGCTCGATCGCCACCACCTCGGCGCCGCCGGCAAGCAGCGCCCGGGTCAGCCCGCCGGGGCCGGGGCCGATCTCGACCACCCGCGCGCCCTCGAGCGGCCCGGAGGCCCGGGCGATGCGGCTGGTGAGGTTGAGATCGAGCAGGAAGTTCTGCCCGAGCGACTTCTTCGCCGAGAGCCCGTGGCGCGCGATCACCTCGCGCAGCGGCGGCAAACCGTCGGGTGCCAGCGTCACGGGCCGCTCACGCCGCCGCCTGCCCGGCCCGCGCTGCGGCCATGCTGCCGGCAAGGTTCAGCGCCGCGATCAGGCTGTCCGCCCGGGCGATGCCCCGGCCGGCGATGTCGTAGGCGGTGCCGTGATCCGGCGAGGTGCGGATGAACGGCAGGCCGAGGGTCACGTTGACGCCCTCGTCGAAATCCAGCGCCTTGATCGGGATCAGGCCCTGGTCGTGATACATCGTCAGCGCCACGTCGTAGCGCGCCCGCGCGGCGGGGTGGAACATCGTGTCCGCCGGCAGCGGGCCGGCGACCTCGATGCCCTCGGCGCGCAGCCGCGCAACCGCGGGGGCGATGGTCTCGATCTCCTCGCGGCCCATGGCGCCGCCCTCCCCGGCATGGGGGTTGAGCCCGGCCAGCGCCAGCCGCGGCCGCGCGATGCCGAAATCCCGCGCGAGCGCCGCGGCGGCGATCCGCGCGGTCTCGACGATCAGCTCCCCGGTCAGCGCCGCCGGCACCGCGGCGAGCGGGATGTGGATCGTCACCGGCACCACGCGCAGCGACGGCCCGGCCAGCATCATCACCGCACGCGGCACGCCGCCGAGCTCGGCGAGATACTCGGTGTGGCCGGGGAAGGCGAAGCCCGCGCCGTCATAGAGCACCTTCTTGTTGATCGGGTTGGTCACCACAGCCGCCGCGGCGCCCGAGCGGGCCAGCGACACCGCGGTGTCGATCGCGGCGACCACGGCCGGCGCGTTGGCGGGCTCCGGCTGCCCGGGAACCACCGGCGCGGGCAGCGCGAGCGGCAGCACCGGCAGGCCCAGCGGATAGGCGTCCGCCGCCTCCTCTGCGCCTGCGATGGTGATCACCGGCGCGGCGCCGGGCAGCGCCGCAAGCCGTGCCGGGTCGTCGATCAGGAAGAAGGGATGCGCCACCCTGCCCGAGGCCCGCGCCGCCAGCGCGATCTCCGCGCCGATGCCGGCCGGGTCGCCCATGGTCAGCGCCAGCGGCGCATGCCGGCTCATCGCAGCTCGATCATCGCGTCGCGGCGAAGCTCCTGGATCAGCCCCTGCGAGAGCAGGTCGAGCCGCTTGTTCATCATCTCGCGGCGGACCTCCTCGCGCAGCGCCTCGCTGGTCGGGCCGCCGCCGCTGCCGCGCCGCGCCGTCACGCGCAGGATCGAGAGCCCGCCCTGCACCGGCTGCGGCGGTGTCACGCCGCCATCGGGCAGCTGGGCGAACACCGCAGCCAGCCCCGCCGGAACCTCGCGCGCGCTGACCCAGCCGACCTCGCCGCCGCGATCGGCGGAGGGGGCGCGGGAATAGCGCGCCACCGCGGCGGCGAAATCCCCGCCCGCGTTGAGCTCGCGCCAGAGCCGGTCGGCCAGCGCCCGGGTCTCCGCCTCGGTGCGGCCCTGGTCGCGGAACGGCAGGCCGATCTCCTGGATGCGGAAGGCCTCGGCGCCGCTCTGCGCGGAGAGCGCGATCTCGGCGTCGATCTCCGCCTCGCCGAGCTCGATCCGGCCGCGGAAGCGCGCCCGCACCACCTCGCGCCAGAGCATCTGGCCGCTCACCAGATCCTCGATCGCCTGGTCGGTCACCCCGGCCGCCTTGAGCCGCGAGACGAAGGCCTCCGGCTCCAGCCGGAGCTGCTGCGCAACCTCGGCGACACCGAGCTCCACCACCTCCCGGGTCGGCTCGAGGCCGGCATCCTTGGCCGCCTGGATCTTCAGCCGGTCGTCGATCAGCTGGTCGAGCGCCAGGTTCGCCAGCTCCTCCTGGTTCGCCCCGCCGGCGCCGAGCGTCGAGATGATCCGCGCGCGCTGATCCACGTCATAGGCCGTGATCACCGCGCTGTTGACCGTCGCGACCGGGCGGAACGGGGTCTGTGCCGCCGCGCCGCCGAAGCAGACCGCCGCGATCGCTGCCGCCGCCAAGAGCCCTCGCCACATCGTCCTTATCCTCCTCAGCCGCCAAAACCGGTGCCGCCGAGCGTGAACAGCTCGACGGTGATGCCGAAGCTGGTTCCGGCAGACACGTTTTCCTGGTCGGTGAAGCTCCGCCGCACGAAGGCGGTCACCGAACAGCACTCGTTTGCAAATCGCACCCCGCCGCCGAGGCTGACCCATTCCCGCCGCTCGATGTCGCGGCGCAGGAAGCCGTTGACCGACCACTCGTCGGTCACGTTCCAGCGGGCCCGGGTAAACAGCTCCTCGCGGTCGTCGTCGGCGCCCTCGTCCGGGTCGGCCTCGAGAAACACGTATTGCAGGTCGAAACCCACCTGGCCGAAGCGCAGGCCGAGCTCCGCCTCGTTGCGCGTGACCTCGAGCCCGTCATCCGCCACGCGGATCCGCTGGCTCACGGTAACATACGGATCGTAGCTTGCCGACCAGGCGCCCACCCAGTCCGACGCCATGCCGTCGAGCCCGGAGCCCTCGGAGAAGGCGGTCTCCTCGTCGAAGCGCAGCACCCGGCCGACGGTGGCGTCGAAATCGAGCCCGAAATCGCTGTAGAGCGCATAGCGCAGGCCGAGGTTGAAGCGCGGCCCCTCCTCGACACGGTCATAGCCGTTGAAATGGCTGCGGTCGAACAGCGCTGTCTCGTCGAACTCGGTGATCAGGCTGTCTTCGTTGGGGATGTCGTCGTCGTTGCCGCCATAGGGCGCGAGGATGAACTGCGCCACCGGCTCGATCACCTGGGTGATGCCCTCGAAGCCGCCGGTGCTGGCATCCGAGACGAAGGGATAGCGCGCCTCGACGCCGATCAGCGGCGCGAAGCGGAAGGCGGTGGGGTCCTGGTCCGGATCGTCGCTGTCGCCGATGAAGAAGGCATCGCCGCGGATCTCGGCGAAGCCCTTCAGCGCCAGCCCGACCGGCAGCAGCAGCTCGCGCTCCCAGTCGAGGCCGAAGGAGATCCGGCCGGTGTCCTCGCCATTGGTGCGCAGCAGCCCCTGCGAGTTCATGAAGGCGCCGATCCGCCCGCCGGCCAGCGGGTCGTCGAACTCGTAGCGCGCCGCCATGTCCGGGATCACGAAGGGGATCTGCCCGGCCGGCTCGTCGTCGCGCAGCGACTGGAAGCGCGCCGTGCTGATGTCGAAGAAGCCGTCGCGGGAATAGCTCGAGGCGAAGAGCTCGCTGGTCAGCCGGTCCTCGTTGGAGAAGTCGAAATAGGCGAGATAGGCATCGTCGGAGGCGAACTTGACATCCCAGCCCCAGTCGAAGCTGTCGAAGGCGCGGAACAGGCCCTCGCTGTCGACATGGCCGTGCAGCTCGCGGTCGCCGGTGAAGTCGGAGCGCACCGCCGAGCCCTTGAAGAACAGGTTCCCGGTCTCGAAGGCGCGGCGGAACTCGAGCTCGCCCACGATCCCGTCATTGGTGGTGACGAAGGGGGTGAGGGTGAGGTCGGTCTGCTCGTCGATCACCAGGAAATAGGGCAGCTTGACGCCGTAGCCGTAGTTCTCCGCCGAGGAGGAGACCGAGGGCGTGAGAAAGCCGCTGGCGCGCTCCACCGTCGGGTCGGGATGGCTGAAATAGGGGGTCCACAGCACCGGCACGCCGAACACCTCGAGGCGAGCGTCCTCGTAGTGGATGATCCGGTTCTCCTGATCGTGGATCACCTGCCGCGCGCGGATGCGCCAGAGCGGCGTCGGCTCGTCGGCGCAGACCTCGCAGGCCGAATAGACCGCGCGGGAGAGGATGTTGTAGCGGTCGTCGACCCGCCGCGCCTCCACCGCCGAGAGGCGGGAGTAGCGGTCGAGCACGCTCTGCGCGCCCTTCAGGATGCCGTCCTTCAGCTCGGCGTCGAGATCGGCGAACTCGGCGAACAGCGTCACCCCGGTGGGGTCGCGCAGCACGAGGTTGCCCTCGGCGCGGATCCGGCCGGTCGCGTCGTTGTAGATCAGGCGGTCGGCGGTCAGCGTGCGCTCGCCGTAATAGACCTCGACATTGCCGCTGGCGACCAGCTCGCGGGTGGTGGTGTCGTAGTCGATCTCGTCGGCCACCAGCGCCACCGGCGCATCCGGGTCGAGCTCGGCATCGATGGTCTGTGCCAGCGCGCCGCCCGCCCCGGAGCCTCCGCCGGGCAGGACGAGCGCGGGCGCGACGGCGGCCGTCGCGACCAGCAGCGCACGCATCCAGACAGCCATCGGCCCTCCCCCCGGTCGGTGGCGCACGACGGCGCCATCGAGAGCCTTTCTAGCCGTCTTCGAGATGCAGCAGCAAGCCCAGCGAGAAGAGCACCGCCGCCGCAGGAGGCCCCCAGGCGGCCAGCAGCACCGGCACAGCCCCCGAGGCGCCGAGCGCGCCGGCGACATCGGAGAGGAAGAAATAGGCAAAGCCCGTGAGCACGCAGCCGAGCGCCATCGCCCCGAGCCCGCCGAAACGGGCATGGCGCATCGAGAACGAGGCCCCCACCAGCACCATCGCGGCGAAGATCACCGGCGCCGAGAGCAGGGCGTGCCAGTGCAGCCGGTGCCGGCTCGAGGAGAAGCCCGATTGCTCCAGCACATCGATGAAGCCCGGCAGGTCCCAGAACGAGATGGTGCGCGGCGGCGCGAAGCTTTCCTGGATCTGCTCCGGCGTCAGGTTCGTCGGCAGCGTCATCTCGTCATGGCTCTGGGGTTCGGTGTTGCGCGCGGCCTCGCCGAGATCGCCGAGATCGGAGCCTCCGACATCCCAGACGAGCGCCCCGCTTAGCCGCCAGAGCCCCTTCTCGAGCACCGCCCGGCGCGCCTCGATGCGCTGCTCGAAGCGGTCGTCCGCGCCGAAGCGGAACACGCTGACGCGCCACAGCTGGCGGACGCTTTCCGAGGCCCGGCGGGCGCGGATCACGGTCTGTCCCTCGGCACCGCCCTGGCGCAGCCAGATGCCCCCGCCGGTGACCGAGAGCCGCGACGAGCTGCGGCCGAAATTCGCCTCCTCGAGCGCGTCGAAGCGCTGTGCGAAGGCCGCCGCCACGGGGTTGTAGATCGCGAAGGAGGCCACCCCCATCAGCACCGCCACGATCAGCGCCGGCCCGATCAGCGCCCAGACCGAGACCCCGGCGGCACGCATCACCACCAGCTCGGAGCTGCGTGAGAACCAGGCGAAGCAGACCATGGCGGCGAGCAGCACGGTGAAGGGCGCGGCGGTGATGGTGACCGACGGCGCGTGCAGCACCGCCATCCAGACCAGCTCGAGGAAATCCGCGTTGCCGGCGCTGTTCTTGGCCAGCAGCTCGACGAGATCCACCACCACGACGAGCGAGAGCACCGCGAGGAAGGTCGCCACCGCGATGCCGAAGAAGCGCCGCGCGACATAGAGGCCGAGGGTCGCGGTCATCTCGCCGCCCCGCCGCGCGTGTCGGGCGGGCCGTCGTCGGCGTCTTCCGGCGCCGCGCCGCCGGGGGCGGACGGGCGCCGCGGCATCATGCCCCGGCCCGACATCATGTAGACCGCGACCGCGATGCCGAGCACCGGCGGCACATACATCAGCGGCCAGAGCGCCGCCTCGGCATTGGTCGCGCTCTTCGCCGCGAGGCCGAGCAGCCGCAGCCCCAGCGCCGCCACCGCCGCCAGCACGATGCGCCCGGCGAAGCCCTGCCGGCGGAAGCCGAGGCTGACGATCAGCGCCGCGCCGAGAAAGGGCAGCGCCAGCGCATAGAGCGGCCCGGAGAGCGCCTCATGCGCCTCGGCGCGATACTCGCCCAGCGAATAGGGCCCGGTCTCGCCCTCGCCGGCGCCGAGCAGCTCGGGCAGGTAGAACTCGCTCGGCTTCCTCTGCCGCGGCCCCTGCTCGGAGTTGAGCTGGCCGAGATCGTAGGACAGCCGCTCGAAGCGCAGCACCGAGATCGGCGCGTCCGGGCGCGCCGCCTTGCTCTGCGCCAGCCCGTCGAACATCACGATCTTGGGGCTGTTGCCGTCGTTCACCAGGACCGCGCGCTCGGCGGTGTAGGTGACGATCTGGTCCGGGTCGCGCTCGTCATGCACGAAGACCCCGAGCAGCTCCCCAGGCCGGCCCATGGTGCGGAGATAGATCGTCACCTTGAAGACCGGCGAGACGAAGGCGCCCTCGCGCAGGAAGGCCGCCGCGACGTCGCCGCGCACCTCGGTGATGCGCTCCTGCATGATCCGTTTGGTGGTCGGCATCAGGTAGAGCGTGGTCGCCATCAGCGCCAGCAGCACCAGGGTGCCGAAGATCGCCACCGGCCTGAGCAGCGAGACGCCGGAGAGCCCGGCGGCGAAGACCACCACGATCTCGCTGTCGGAGAACAGCCGGTTGACCGCATAGAGCACCGCCGCGAAGCCCGCCACCGGCAGCACGATGGCGAAGACCGTGGGTAGCAGCAGCGCGGTGAACTCGAGGAAGACCCGCGCCGACTGGCCGTTGTTCACCACCGTGTCGATCACGCGCAGCGACTGGCTGAGCCAGATCACCCCGGTGAAGACCAGGACGAAGAACAGGAACGGGCCTGCGATCACCCGCAGGAAATAGCGGTCGAGGACGGTCATCCGGATTCCGGTGGTGGCCGCGGGTCAGGGCTGTCAGATAGCGCCTCGACCCCTCCTAGACCAGATCTCCGGCGGCGGGAAGCCATGCGGCCGGTTCCGCATGGCCCCCTGCCTCGCCCGCCGGCGCGCGCATGCCGCGCCCTCTCGTCGCAAGGCGCTGGTGCGGGCCGGCAATAGGCGTTAGCTCTCTGGTGTCCGCTTGCAACCGGGGAGAGACCGCCATGATAACCGCACCGACGCCCGTGAGCTTTGCCGCCGAGTCCGATGCCGACTGGGCCGCGCTCGAGGGCACCCTCGTCGTCTTCGCCGATGGCGGCGGCGCGCTCTGCCCCGGCGCCGCGGCGGTGGACGGGCTCGCCGGCGGCGCGCTCTCCCGCGCGGTGGCCGACAAGCGGTTCAAGACCAAGGCGGGCACCGTGCAGGTGCTGCGCTATCTGCCGGGGCTGAAGGCCGACACGGTGATCCTCGCCTGTCTCGGCGCCGAGCCCGGCGGCGCGGCGGCGCGCAAGACCGGCGGCGCCATCGCCAAGGCGCTGCCCGAGGGGGCTGCCACCATCGCCACCGCCGGCGCGGGCCCGGAAGCGGTGCTGGCCGAGACGCTCTGCGCCGCGGTGCTGCGGCTCTACGATTTCCGCGAGTACAAGAGCGCCGATCCCGAGGACGAGCCCCCCGCCCCGCGCAGCCTCGCCGTGCTGGCCGAGGCGCCGGAGGCGCTGGCCCGCGCCTCGGCCCCCTTTGCGGCGCTGGCCGAGGGCATCTTCTTCACCCGCGATCTCGTCAACGAGCCGGCCAACCGCCTGACCACCGACGAGTTCGCCGCCCGCCTCGCCGGCATGCAGGAGCTCGGCGTCGAGGTCGAGATCCTCGGCGAGACGGAGATGGCGGCGCTGGGAATGCGCGCGCTGCTCGCCGTCGGCCAGGGCTCGGAGAGCGAGAGCAAGCTCGTGGTGATGCGCTGGCAGGGCGGCGCGGAGGGTGCGGCGCCGCTCGCGCTCGTCGGCAAGGGCGTGGTGTTCGATACCGGCGGCATCTCGATCAAGCCGGCCGGCGGCATGGAAGAGATGACCATGGACATGGGCGGCGCCGGCGTCGTCGCCGGTGTCATGCGCACGCTGGCGCTGCGCAAGGCGAAGGCCAACGTGGTCGGCGTCGTCGGCCTCGTCGAGAACATGCCCGACGGCTGCGCCCAGCGCCCGGGCGATATCGTCAAGTCGATGAAGGGCGAGACCATCGAGGTGATCAACACCGATGCCGAGGGCCGGATGGTTCTGGCCGATGCGCTCTGGTACACGCAGGAGAAGCTGGCGCCGGCGGCAATGGTGGATCTCGCGACGCTGACCGGCGCGGTGATCGTCGCGCTCGGCAACCACAATGCCGGCTGGTATGCCACCGACGAGGATTTCTCGGCCGATTTCGCCGCCGCCGCCGAGGCCGCCGGCGATGCCGCCTGGCGCCTGCCGCTCGGGCCGAAATATGTCGAGCAGATCAAGTCGAAGAAGGCCGACATCAAGAACACCGGCGGCCGCGCCGCCGGCTCGATCACCGCGGCCGAGTTCCTGCACCGCTTCGTGAAGGACGACTGCCCCTGGATCCATATCGACATCGCCGGGGTGACGCTGACCGACACCGGCACCGATCTCGCGCCGAAGGGCGCCACCGGCTGGGGCGTGGCGGCGCTCGATCGCCTGGTGCGGGAGAAATGGGAGGGGTGATCCTGCAGCCCCGGCGCCGCGGCCCCGCCCCGGCGCCCGCATGCCCGGCGGGCAGCACGCGGCGCCGGCGCCGGTTCGCCTTTGCCCGGCCCCTGCGGCGCGGCGGCAGGCCCGCGGCACGCCGGCCGGCCGGCTGCGGCACCGGCTGCCGGCAGGGGATGGGCGCGCATGGCTGAGGTGCGCTTCTATCACCTCACCGGGAGCACGCTGGAGCAGGTCCTCCCGGTGATGCTGGAGCGCTGCCTCGAGCGCGGCTGGCGGGCGGTGCTGCGCGGCGCGAGCCAGCCCCGGCTCGAGGCGCTCGACCGGCTGCTCTGGACCTGGCGCGACGAGAGCTTCCTGCCGCACGGGCTGGCCGGCGCCGCGCCGGAGGGCCCGGAGGTGCACCCGGTCTGGCTCACGGCCGGCGAGGAGCTGCCCGCCGGCACCGCAGCGCTCTTCCTGATCGACGGCGCGGCCTTCGCGGCGGAGGTGGCCAGCGGGCTGGAGACGGTCGCGCTCCTGTTCGACGGGCGCGACCCCGCGGCGGTTGACCGTGCCCGCGCCGACTGGCGCCAGGTGGTCGCCGCCGGGCTCAAGGCGGTCTACTGGGCCGAGGACGGCAATGGCGGCTGGGTCCGCCGCGCCGAGGCGGGCGGGACGAGCCGGTCATAGCTCCGGGCTAGGGCGAACAAGCAGGCCATGCAGACCGCCGCAAACCGGGCCTCGATCGGGGTGCGGCGAAGAACGTGACGTCCAGCCACCGAGCGAGGAGCAGCATCAGGAATGCGGGCAGCGTCGCTTCGGGGCGCGGCCCGGGGGCCAAGGCGCGTCACGGCCGTCCCGCGAGGATCGCCGCACCTGCGCTGCAAGGCCCGGCCGAAACCGGGGGAGAACAGGCCGGCCCACACCGCCGTGCCGGTCGGCCCGATCACCGCGAGCGCGCCAGATCGCCGAGCGGATGCGCGAGGACCCAGTCGAAGAACGGCGCGGCGATCCGGAACCGGTTGGCCTGCGCGCTCACCGAAGGGTGGGCGCGGCCTGCCCTGCTGCGCGTGGGTGCACGCCGAAGTTCTTGGATCCGCTCGCAGGCGAGGCGCCGCTGGCCGAACCGCTCTCGCCCTACGCCCAGGTCGACCCACCCTTCGGGCGATGCGAGGCAGGTAGGGCCACCGCCTTCACCCGGTCTTGCGCCGCGCCGGTGCCGCCGCGATCTCCGCCGCGTTGGCCGCCCCTCTTTGCAGGATGATACCGGCAGATCCGCAGGGTATGTCCCTGGCGCCATCGGCTCTTGGACGACCATGGGCGGGATCGCGCTGTGAACGGTGCGCGCCGGTGCTGTCCGGGGTCCGGCTCGCGGAACTGCCGGATCAGCGCCTTGCCGCTCCCCCGCAGCGCGCCAGGGCGAGGCGGCCCGCTGCGCAGGGGATCGGGCTCCGAGGCTTCCCCTTGCCCGAAAAGGCCCGGCGCACCGGATCGCGTCCGCTGACGCGGGGGTAGTGGCCGTGCGACCCTGCGCCCCTGCCCAGGCTCGCAAGGGGATGCCTGCTCGTCCCTGAGCATGCGCGGGGCCACGCCACAGGCAAGCCGGGCGAGCCCGCCTTCAGCGGCCATGGCGCCGGCACGGCGGCGGTGCGCAACCTCGCCCGAGCCCGAGCCCGAGCCCGCGCGGACGCGAAAACCGCCGCGCCGTATCGCCGGGGATGGCGGGAACCGGCGCGCTGCCGCCTGCCCCGTGCCGGGTGGCGGGGGCCGCTTCCAGGGCCCGGGCGCGGGAAGATTGCGCGCGCCGGCATAATTACGTAAGGTCAACATTGCAGGGTGCGGGATGGGTTTCCATCATTGAGAGGTCCAGATGGCAGACTGGGAAATCCACGGACGAGAGATGGCCACCTGCAATTGTGTCTATGCCTGCCCCTGCCAGTTCAACGCCCTGCCCGACAAGGGATGGTGCGAGGCGGCGGTCGTCTACGTCGTCGAGCGGGGCCATCACGGCGCCGTGGCGCTCGACGGCCTGCGCATGGGCGCCACCTACAAGTGGCCGGGCGCGGTGCACGAGGGCAACGGCACCATGCAGCTCTTCATCGACAGCGCGGCGACCGACGAGCAGGCCGCGGCGCTGGAGAAGATCATGACCGGCCAGGACACCGACGACATGGCGACGATGTGGTGGATCTTCCACGCGATGTCGCCGAACCGGCTGCCGACGCAGCGCCTGCCGATCAGCGCCGAGTTCGACATCGCGGCCCGCACCGGCAAGGCCGCGCTCGGCGATGTCTGCGAGTTCTCGGCCGAGCCGATCCGCAACCCCGTGACCGGCGCGCCGCACCGGGTGCGCATCGACCTGCCGCACGGGTTCGAGTATCGGCTGGCCGAGATCGGCTCCGGCCGCGCCTCGACCCGCGGCGAGATCGAGCTGACCGGCATCGACGGCACCTATGCGCAGTTTGCCGAGCTGCACCTCTCCGGCCGGGGCGTGCTGGAAGCGGCCTGAGGCGATGGCCGGGAGCGTTGTCGAGGGCGTGCTGCGCCGCGACCGTGCCGTCCTGATCGGCGCGATGGGGGTGCTCTTCGTGCTGGCCGGGCTCTACACGGTGCTCGGCCTCGGCATGGAGATGACGGCGCTCGAGATGACGCGGATGGCGGGCCCGGCGCAGATGCCGGGCATGACGCAGCCTGCGGCCTGGGGCGCCGAGCATGCCCTGCTCGTCTTCCTCATGTGGTGGGTGATGATGATCGCGATGATGATGCCCGCCGTCGCGCCGGTGATCCTGCTCTATGCCGTGCTGCTGCGCCGGACCTCCGAGGCGGCGCTGGCGCCGCGGGCCGCGGCGGCGTTCCTCGCGGGATATCTCGCCGCCTGGGCCGGGTTCGGGCTCGCCGCGGCGCTGGCGCAATGGTGGCTCGAGGCGGTGGGTCTGGTCTCGGCGCGGATGATGACGCTGGTCGGCACGGTGCCCGGGGCGCTGGTGATGATCCTGGCCGGCGCATACCAGTTCTCGCCGCTCAAGGATGCCTGCCTGACGCATTGCCGCTCGCCGGCGGAATTCATCGCGCGGCGCCGCCGGCCGGGGATCGCCGGCGCCGCCCGCATGGGGGCGGAGCACGGCATCTACTGCCTCGGCTGCTGCTGGGTGCTGATGGCGCTGCTCTTCGTCGGCGGGGTGATGAACCTCTACTGGATCGTCGGGCTGGCGGCGCTCGTCGCGGCGGAACGGCTCGCCCCGATCGGCAGGCAGGTCTCGAGGGTGGCCGGCGCCGGGCTGATCGCCTGGGGCGCCTGGGCTCTCTCCGCGGCGGGCTGAGGGCCGGCCGCCGCAATCCGCCATCGCGGCCCGGGAACGGTGCGCATAGCCCGGACGGCGGCGCGCTCAGCGCTCGAGGCGCAGCGTGTCGCCCTGGATCTCGACGCGGGCGAAACGGTCGAGATAGCGCATGCCGAGCAGCGAGGTGGCCAGCGCGCCGCCATTGACCACCGCCGGCACGCCGCGCTCCACCTTGCCGGCAAAGCGCACCTCGCCGAGGCGCACCGGGGCGCCGTAGACCACGCCGTTCGCGGTGCGCGCGGGCCGGGTGAAGGCGAGGCTGTCGAGCGCCAGGCCGATGCGGGCGGCATCCTGCCGGCTCAGCACCATCTCGCTGGCGCCGGTATCGACGAGGAACGCCACCGGGGTGCCGTCGATCTCGAGGGTGGCGTGGAAATGCCCGTCCCGTCCGCGGGTCAGCACCACCGCATCGCCCTCGACGCGCGCGGCGCCGGGGTTCAGCATCACCGCCAGGTTGTCCTTGAAGCCATAGGCCAGCATGGCGCCGAGGAAGATCAGCACCCAGATCGCGGCGTGCTGCAGCCCGGTGCCGAGGCGCCCGCGATAGGCGTGGATCAGGTAGCCGCAGAGCAGCAGCCCGAGCAGCGAGAGATAGAGGATGCGCGCCTGTTCGTCGCCGCTGAAGCCGCTCAT
Organism: Paralimibaculum aggregatum; assembly: GCF_030270585.1. Lineage (GTDB taxonomy): Bacteria > Pseudomonadota > Alphaproteobacteria > Rhodobacterales > Rhodobacteraceae > Thermohalobaculum > Thermohalobaculum aggregatum. The sequence continues at coordinate 82,673 of NZ_BSYI01000009.1, read as the reverse complement.
GCGCCCGTCCCGCTCATGCGCCCGCGCCCATGCCGCGGATCACCGCGGCGATCCCGTCGATCACGAACTGCACCGCCAGCGCCGCCAGCAGCATCCCCATCAGCCGGGTCACCACCAGCATCCCGGTCCGCCCCAGCACGCGGCCGATCGGCCCGCCGAGCAGGAACATGCCGAACTGCAGCAGCAGCACCCCGGCCATGGTGCCGAGCACGATGCCCTGGCGCTCCATGTCGCCGGCCGCCGCGCCCATCAGCAGGATCATCGCGGCGATCGCGCCGGGGCCGGCGATCAGCGGGATGGCGAGCGGGAACACCGAGGGATCGTCCGGCGCCTCGGCGGCGGCCTGGCTCTCGCGCTCCTCCTCCACCTTGCGCTCGCGGCGCGCGGTGCGGCGCTCGAACAGCATGTCGAGCGCGGTCAGGAACAGCAGGATGCCGCCGGCGATGCGGAAGGCCGGCAGCGAGATCCCGACGAAGGCCAGCACCGCCTCCCCGGCCAGCGCGAAGAGCAGCAGCACCGCGAAGGCAACGCCGGTGCCGAGCGCCGCCACGCGCAGCCGGCCGGCCCCGTCATGCGCCGCGGTGAGCGCGATGAACAGCGAGGTCGTGCCCACCGGATCGAGGACAGCGAACAGCGTGGCAAAGGCGGCGAGGGCATGCTCCATCGCCATCCTCCCTGCCCGGCGCCGCGGTTCAGGTCAAGCGCGAGCGCACCCGCTCGGCGGCGGCCTCCTCGCGCTCGCGGGCGCGGCGCAGGTGATACCAGCCATAGGTGGCGAAGACCGCCGCGCTGGCGGTGCCGAAGACGTAGTCGGCGTCGATCACGCCGCTGAGGATGTGGCTCGCCAGCGCGGCGATGCCGAAGACGAAGCCGAGAAGGGCGGCGATCTTGCGAGGGTCCATGAGGTGCTCCCTGGGTTGCGGGTTTCGTGCAAGCCCCGCAACCATGACAGCCGCCGGTTCACATGCGGCTTTCAGGGATGGTGTGCCCATGGCTGACGGTGATGGTTAGCGGCGGATGCATGCCGCCCGCCCGCTCAGGCTCAGGCTCTCGGGCTCAGGCGCCGGCCCTGGCCTCCGCCTCGGCGGCATCGAGCTTCTCCTGCGCCGCCATCCAGAGCGCCTCGGCCCGCTCCTGCCCCTCGAGGATCTCGCCGCGCTTGATCTGCAGCGCCTCGATGCGGTCGGCCGGGCCCTGGTAGAGCGCGGGATCGGCCAGCTTGGCATCCATGCGTTCCAGCATCTCGGCGATCTTCTCCAGCCGCGCCTCGCAGGCCGCAACCTCCGCCCGCAGGGGCGCCAGCGCCTTGCGGATCTCGGCCGCGCTGCGCCGCCCGGCCCGTTTCGCCGAGCCGTGCGGCGGCGCCTGCGTGCCCTCCCCGCCCCTCTCGGTGGCGAGCAGCAGCCGGCGGTAATCGTCCATGTCGCCGTCATAGGGCGCCACGCGCCCGCCCTTCACCAGCCAGAGCCGGTCGGCCACCGCCTCCACCAGATGGGCATCGTGGGAGATCAGGATCACCGCGCCGGAGAAGCCGTTGAGCGCCGACACCAGCGCCTCGCGGCTCTCGATGTCGAGATGGTTGGTCGGCTCGTCGAGAATCAGCATGTGCGGCGCATCGAGCGCCGCCATGGTGAGCATCAGCCGCGCCTTCTGCCCGCCGGAGAGCTCGCCGACGCGGGTCTCGACGATCTCCGCCCCGGTGCCGCCCGCCGCCAGCATGGCGCGCAGCTTCTGCGGCTCGAGCTGCGGGCGCGCCCGGCGCAGGATCTCGAGCGGGGTCTCGGCGGTGTCGAGCTCCTCGGTCTGGTGCTGCGCGAAATAGCCGATGCGCAGCTTGGAGGAGGCGCGCCGCGTGCCCTCCATCACCGCGAGCCGGTCGGAGATCAGCTTGGCCAGGGTCGACTTGCCCTCGCCATTGGCGCCGAGCAGCGCGATCCGGTCGTCCTGGTCGATGCGCAGGTCGAGCCGCGACAGCACCGCGCGCCCGTCATAGCCGACGCTGGCCCGCTCGAAGGCGAGCAGCGGCGGCGGCAGCTCCTCGGGCTCGGGCAGGTGGATCGGCGCGACGCTCGATTCGATCACCGCGGCAATCGGCTCCATCTTCTCCAGCATCTTGACGCGGGCCTGCGCCTGCTTGGCCTTGGACGCCTTGTAGCGGAAGCGGTCGACGAAGCTCTGCAGATGCGCGCGCACCGCCTGCTGCTTCTTGGCCGCGGCGGCCTGCAGCATCAGCTTCTCGCGGCGCACCCGGTCGAAGGTGTCGTAGCCGCCGCCGTAGAGCGTCAGCCGCCGGTTCTCGAGATGCAGCGTGGTGTTGACCGCGCGGTTCAGCAGCCCCCGGTCGTGCGAGATCACCAGCATGGTGTGCGGGTAGCGCGCCAGATAGCTCTCGAGCCAGACCGCGCCCTCGAGATCGAGATAGTTGGTCGGCTCGTCGAGCAGCAGCAGGTCCGGCGCCGAGAACAGCACCGCCGCCAGCGCCACGCGCATCCGCCAGCCGCCCGAGAATTCCGCCGCGGCGCGGGCCTGGTCGGGCGCCGGAAAGCCGAGGCCGGCAAGGATCGTGGAAGCGCGCGCCTCTGCCGAATGCGCCTGGATATCGGCGAGGCGGGCGTGGATCTCGGCGATCCGCGCCGGGTCGGTCGCCCGCTCCGCCTCGGCCAGCAGCCGGGCGCGCTCCTCGTCGGCGGCAAGCACGATCTCGATCAGCGGCTCGGGGCCCGCCGGCACCTCCTGCGCGACACCGCCGATGCGGGCGCGCGGCGGCAGCGAGATCTCCCCGCCATCGGGCGAGAGCTCGCCCCGGATCAGGCGGAACAGCGTGGTCTTGCCGGTGCCGTTGCGCCCGACGATGCCGACGCGGGCGCCGGCCGGGATCTGCGCCGAGGCGCCCTCGAAGAGCGGCCGGCCGGCAATGGCAAAGGTGAGATCGCGGATCGTGAGCATGGCGCTCCGCTAGCAAGTTGCGCGGGCCGCGTCCAGCGGCGCCGCGCTTGCCGCAAGGGCAGATAAACTGTAGGTTGAGCGCTCGGGGTTCGGGGGATGCGGCATGGGCAGCGGTCCGGCAGACAGCTTCGATTTCAGGCTCGCGGGCTTCGGCATTGGCGCCGGGCTTGGCGACATCGTCGGCGATATCGGCGGCGGGCTCACCGATGACGGGAGCCCGGACGACGATCTCGACACGGATTTCGACGGCTTCCCCGATGGCGGCGGCGACGATGGCGGCGGTGACGGCCCCGATGGCGACGGCACCGGCGGCGCCCCCGATGACACCCCGGCGGACGACACGCCGGAGGATGCCGGCCTCGACGCCGAGGGCGTGCTCGACATCGCCTATCTCTACGAGGCCGCGCTCGACCGCAACGGCGATGTCGATGCCGCCGGGCTCAATCACTGGGTGGACATCCGCGAGGCCGGCTTCGGGCTGGCCGAGATCGCCGGCTTCTTCCTCGCCTCCGCCGAATATGCCGCGAAGTTCGGCGACCCGGCGGCGCAGGACGACCGCGCCTTCCTCGAGACGCTCTACGGCAACATCCTCGACCGCGACAGCGACACCGATGGCATCGGCTTCTGGGAGGCGGCGCTGGCCGGCGGCACGGTCGACCGCCCGGCGGTGCTGCTGGCCTTCGCCGGCAGCGCGGAAAACCTCGGCCAGACCGATTTCGGCGGCACCCTCACCGAGGTCGGGGACGGCGTCTGGGACTTCGTCTGACCCGCCCTACCCCTCCTCCGGGCGCCGCCGCAGGATATGCGTGGCGCGATAGCGCATCACCCGCTCGCCCGCCTGGTTCAGCACCTGATAGGCGATCTCGGCGCGTCCCCGGTCGGGCCGCGAGCGCGAGGGCGTGACCGAGAGCACCTCGAAGACGCAGCGCAGCCGGTCGCCGGGCCGCACCGGCCGCAGCCAGGCGATCTCCGCCATCCCCGGCGAGCCCATCGAGGCGGCCCGCCAGACATCCGTCTCGAGGCTCAGCACGAAGGCGGTCAGAAGCGTATGGAAGCCGCTCGCGATCAGCCCGTCATAGGGCGAGGCCCGCGCCGCCTCCGGATCGGTGTGGAAATACTGCGGGTCCCATTGCCGGGCGAAGGCGATGATCTCCGCCTCGGTGAGCGCCCGCTCGCCGGTCTCGAAACGCTGGCCCGAGGCCAGGTCGTCGAGATAGAGCGGCGCCGCCGGCCCGCTCATGCCACGGCCCCCGATGCGCTGCGATCCGCGGGGTGGTCCATCGGTCATCCTCCCGTCCGGCCTGCCTCGGCAGAGACATAGCGCGCCGGCATCGCCGGCGGAAGCGCCGCGGCGGCGGCGCCGGGTGCCCAACCCTCTCCGCAAGCCACGCGATGGCGGCGGGAGCACCCCATCGGGGTGCAGAACCGCTGCGACCGCCTGCGCGCCGCCGCCGCAACCCCGGCCCGGATCGAAGGCGGGATCAAGGCCCGGCCGGCACGCATCCACCCGGAGGCACCGGCCCGCCATGCCGCTGCCGGAGGCGCAGGAAGACGCGAGCATCCCCGATCCCGGCCACGCCAACGGTCGCGACATCTGCCTGCGCGCAACATGCCAAACCGCACCGGCGCCTGAACACCGCCGCCATGATTCCGGCGGCCCACCGCCGCACGCAAGACGCTGGCGCGGCACCGCGCGGCCATCGGCAGCATACTGCCCGGAGGCCACCTTCCAGGCAGGCCTGATCGAGCGCCCCGATGCGCTGCCCTGACTTCCGGCGCAGCGGATGCCATCGCCCCGAACCGCGCGATCAACCCCAGGCCCGGCAGGCCGGCGCGCAGTGCCGGCTGCAGGAGGGCGGCAAGCGCCATTCCGCCGATATCCATGCCAACCGGCCGGTGCCGGAGGCGCCGCGCCGCGCATCGTCGCGAGCTGCCCGCTCGCGGTGCCCCCCAGCGCCTGAAACGCCTCGGCGCCCTGAGCGCCTCGGCAAACGCCGCTTCACCCCGGCCACCTGCCGCCCGCTTGCCGCCCGCTTGCCGCGCGAAGGTGCACCGGGTGCAGCCATGCAGGCGCGGCCGGAGCGGGTTGTCGGGGACGACGCACCGCCTCGGCTCCGGCGCAGCGATGATGTTTGCGAAAGGTGAATGGGTGACGCTGCCGGTTCGCCCTGGTCGGATTGCCGGCCCCCGGCCCTCGATCGGCAGGCGACCCCGGCACCAGCCAGACCGGATGCCGTCCCGAAGCCCGATCCTGCGGCCGCCGCCCGCGCCCCGGCGGGCACCTTCCGCTGCCGCCGGGCCTGCACTCCGCCGCCTCCCGTGGGTGGGCCGCGATGCGCGCGAAGCCGCCGCGACATCTCAGGGGTGGGGGAGGCGGCGGGCCCGGCCGGGGCCCCCGCGTCTGCGCCCGCCCTATTCGGCGGCGATCTTGCGGTTGAGCTTCGCCATCTCCTCGGCGACGATGCGCTCGTGATGCTCCTCGCCGGCGCGCGCCTTCGAGAGGTCGATCTCCGGGGCCATTTCGCCGGAGGTGCGCAGCCCGCGCATCGCCAGCTTCAGCATCTTCAGCGGGTTCGAGAAGGCGATGTTGGCCGCCGTCGGCTCATAGCCGCAATGCGCCATGCAGTCGCCGCATTTCTCGTAGTTGCCGGTGCCGTACTTCTCCCACTCGGTGGTCTCCATCAGCTCGGCATAGCTCTTCGCATAGCCCTCGCCCAGCAGGTAGCAGGGCTTCTGCCAGCCGAAGACGTTGCGCGTCGGCATGCCCCAGGGGGTGCAGAGCATCTCCTGGTTGCCGAGCAGGAAGTCGAGGAAGATCGGGCTGTGGCTCAGTGACCAGCGCTTCGCCGTGCCGCGGCTCTCGCCGATGCGCCAGACCTCGCGGAAGAACTCCTTGGTGCGCCGGCGGTTCAGGAAATGCGCCTGGTCCGGCGCGCGCTCGTAGGCGAAGCCCGGCGAGATCGAGATGTTGACCCCGAGCCCGGTGCAGTAGTCGAGATAGTCGGCCAGCTCGTCCGCCGGGTAGCCCTCGAAGATCGTCGCGTTGACATTGACCGCGAAGCCCTTGTCCTGCGCCGCCTTGATCGCCTTCACCGCGCGCTCGAACACGCCCTTCTGGTCCACCGCCTTGTCGTGGTGCTCCTTCAGCCCGTCGAGATGCACCGAGAAGAACAGATAGGGCGAGGGCTCGAAGAGATGCAGCTTCTTCTCCAGGAGCAGCGCGTTGGTGCAGAGCGAGACGTATTTCTTCCGCTCCACGAGGCCCTTGACGATCTCGCCGATCTCCTTGTGGATCAGCGGCTCGCCGCCGGGGATCGCGACCATCGGGGCGCCGCATTCCTCGGCCGCCTGCCAGCATTCCTCGGGGCTGAGTCGGCGCCGCAGGATCAGCTCGGGATAGTCGATCTTGCCGCATCCCGGACAGGCGAGGTTGCACTTGAACAACGGCTCGAGCATCAGGACCAGCGGGTAGCGCTTGTTCCCCTTCAGTTTCTGCCGGAGAATATAGGCCGCCACCGCCGCCTGCTGCCTGAGAGGTACACCCACGGGTCTGTCCCTTTGTCTGCCGGCCGCCAGGGGCCGCGCCTCGTCTCCGTCACCGCTCGCGGCCCGCCCGACCCGGACGGCCGGTGCGTCTGCGGGCAGATGGGCCGCTTTTCGCAACTGCGCAAGCCCCGGTTAACAGGGAAAAACGCTCGGGAAAACGCCCGACCGGTGAATATCAATCACAATTCGGCGCAATTGTCTCGATTTGGCCGCGGCGGAGCGGCAATCCGCCCCGCCCCGCATGCCTCAGGCGGTGTCGAGCCAGCCGGTGACGGCCGCGCGGAACGCCTCCGGCCGCTCGGCATGGAGCCAGTGCGCGGCGCCCTCCATGCCCTGCAGCTCGGCCCGCGGGAAGCGCGCGCGGATCGCCGCGTGGCTCCCGGGGGTCACATAGTCCGAGGCGGTGCCATAGAGGAACAGCGCCGGGCCGGCATAGCTGGCCTGCGTGTCGGGGAAACCGGTGAGCGCGTCCATCCGCGCGTCCAGCACCGCGAGATTGATGCGCCAGCGCGCCCTGCCCTCCTCGACCACGAGGTTCTGCAGCAGGAAGCCGCGCAGCCCCGGCTCCGGCACCGCCGGCGCCAGCAGCGGGTCGGCATCGGCGCGCCGCGCGATCGCCGAGAGGTCAAGCGCCTGCATCGCCGCGACATAGCCGCCATGGCTGTGCGGATAGGTCACCGGGGCGATGTCGGCCACCACCAGCCGGTCGACCAGCTCGGGCCGGGTCAGCGCCAGCATCATCGCCGCCTTGCCGCCCATGGAGTGGCCCAGCACCGCCGCGCGCCCGCCGCAATGGCGCTCGATGGCGGCGGCGAGATCGCCGGCCATGGCGGGATAGTCCATCTCGTCGGACCAGGGGCTGCGGCCGTGGTTGCGCATGTCCACCGCGACGACGCGCCGGTTGCTCGCCATCCGCTTGCCGAGGCTGTTGAAGTTGCGCGCCGAGCCGAAGAGGCCGTGGGCGATCAGGAGCGGCGGCGCGGTCTCCGCGCCCTCGGCATCATGCACCAGCGTGGCCAGTTCGAGCGCCATGGCCCCCTCCCCCTGCGGTTTCAGCCCGGCCTAAGCCGCGCCGCCGCGGAAGGCAAGCCCCCGGAGCGGCCGGCGCTCCCCCGGTGCAGCCGCCGGGCCGGTGCGGCAGCCCCGCCGCCGCCGAGGGCCGGGCGGCGATGCGCGGCCAGCCGCCGCGACGGTGCGGTGCGAGTCGCCGGGACGAGCCGAAGCCGGCGGCGCGCTCGGCGCGTCGGGCCTGCGGGCCTTGCCGGCCCTGCCCGCCGCCCGTGCCCTCAGCCGGCCTTCGGGTGCACCTCCGCCCCGGGCTCCTCGGGCTCGTCGTCGACGATGTCCGCAGGGAAGCCGGCGGCGCGGATGTCGAGCCCGGTGGCATCCTCGAGCCGGCGGATGATCGAGGGCGAGAACGCCCGCTCGCCATAGCGCGCGATGCCGTCGGCAAAGATCTCGATCAGCTTCGGATTGATCTCCAGCGGCACCCCGGCGCGGTCGGCCACCGCCTGGAAGAGCCCGATATCCTTGGCCACCAGGTCCATGGTGAACTGGATGTCGCGCGAGCCGTTCAGGATCACCTGGCTCTCGGTCTCGTGCACGAAGGAATTGCCCGAGGAGATCCGGATCGCCTCATAGGCGGTGGCGAGGTCCATGCCGGCGGCCTTCGAGACCGTCAGCGCCTCGGCCAGCGAGACGAGATTGGCGGTGGCGAGATAGTTCGTCACCACCTTCAGCACCGAGGCCGAGCCGATCGGCCCGGTATGCAGCACCCGCCGCCCGAGCACCGTGAGCACCGGCAGCAGCCGCTCGAAGGTCTCGCGCTCGCAGCCGGCGAAGATCGAGATGTTGCCGGTGGCGGCGCGGTGGCAGCCGCCGGAGACCGGGCAGTCCACCGCCGCGGCCCCGCGCGCCGCGACCAGCGCGCCGAGCCGGCGCACCTCCTCGGCGTCGGTGGTCGACATCTCGGCCCAGATCTTGCCGGGGCCGATCGCGGAGAGGATGCCGTCCTCCGCCTCCATCACCGCCGCCGAGGCCGCCGGCGAGGGCAGGCAGGTGATCACGATGTCCGAGGCCGCGGCGAGTTCCGCGGGGCTCTCGGCCCAGCCCGCCCCCTGCGCGAGGAACGGCGCCGCCGCCTCGCGCGAGAGGTCGCGCACGGTGAGCGCATGGCCGTTGCGCAACAGGCTGCCGGCGAGCTTGCCGCCGACATTGCCCAGCCCGATGAATCCGATCCGCATGGCCTGCCCCTCTTGCTGCCGCTGATTCAGGCGCCCGATCTTGCCCGCGCCCGCGCCCGGCGCAAGGGGCACAAACCGGGCTCACACATCGGGCACCTGCCCGTCGCGCGAGAGCAGCACGGCGATCGGCCGCGTCACCGGGAAGCGCGCGCAGACCAGCGCCAGGATCACCGTGATCGGGATCGCCAGGAACATCCCCGCCGGCCCCCACATCGCGCCCCAGATCACCAGGGTGAGCAGGATCACCACGCTCGAGAGGTTGAGCCGGTCGCCCATCAGCCGCGGCAGCACCACCTCGCCGGCGACGAACTGCGTCGCCGCCAGCAGCGTGACCAGCACCGCGATCGCCGCCGGGTCGGGCAGCGAGAGCAGCCCGTAGAGGCAAGGCAGCACCACCGCGGTGATCGAGCCGATGGTCGGGATGAAGTTGAGCACGAAGGCGGCGAAGGCCCAGAACCCCGCCCCCTTCAGCCCCACCGCCGTGCAGGCGGCATAGGTCGCCAGCGCCACGCCGAGCGAGATCATCGACATCAGCCAGATATAGAGCCGGGTCTCGTTGGCGATGTGGTCGAGCGTCTCGATCAGATGCTCGCGGCGTTCCCGGTCGGGCAGCAGCGCGCGCAGCTTGGCATCGAAGAAGCGCTGGTCGATCAGCAGGAACATGACGTAGAGGAAGACGAGGCTGGCATCGCTCAGCAGCGTGCGCACGGTCTCCACCGTCCAGCCGATCAGCCGGTCGAAGCCGACCAGCTCGAAGACCTCCTCCGCCTTGATGTCGACCGCGATGCCGATCCGCGCCAGCAGCGCCTCGAGCTTGGCGAAGGCGACCTCCTCGTCGCCGCTGACCCCGGCGCCGAGCTCGGCGAGATTGGCCGCCACCACCCGCCCCGAGAGCGCCAGCGCCCCGAACAGCAGGCAGAGCGAGATCGTCTGCGCCGCGCCGAGCGGCAGCCGCCCGCGAACCCCCGGCAGCCCGCGGATCGCCCCGGCCAGCGCGTTGATCAGGAACCAGATCAGCACCGCCACCGCCACCGGCACCGCATAATCGCGCGAGAAGGTCAGGCAGGTGATCGCGAGCGCGATGAAGGCGAGCGCGAAGAAGGGCCGCTGGGCGGCCCGTATCATGTCCGACATGTTCCGCTCTCCGAGGCTTGCAGGGGCGGCGCGAGCCTATCGCGGATGCGCGCCGCCCAGAACCCCTCCATTTCGGGGCGCCGCCGGCTCAGAAATCGGTCGGCGCGCCGCCCTCGGCCTTGCGCCGGGCGACGAAATCGGCAAGCGCCTCGCGCCGATCCTCGGCCAGAGCCGGCGGTTCGAACTCGGCGAGGATCTTGCGCGCGATCGCGTTGGCCCGCTCCGGCGTGCGCACCGCGCCGCTCTCGGCCCAGGTCTCGAAATTGCGCCAGTCGGACAGGAAGGGCGCATAGAACGCCGTCTCGTAGCGCGCCTGGGTATGCGCGACGCCGAAGAAATGCCCCTGCGGGCCGACCTCGGCGATGGCCTCCACCGCGAGATCCTCCTCGGTCACGCCGATCGGGCGGTTGTAGGCCGCCATCTGCTGCAGGGTCTCGCAATCCATCACGAACTTCTCGAGCGAGGCGACCAGCCCGCCCTCGAGCCATCCGGCGGCGTGATAGACGAGATTGGCATGGGCCGACTGCACCGCCCAGAGCGAGAAGGCGCTCTCCCAGGCAGCCTGCGCATCCGGGCAGTTGGCGGCGCAGGCATTGGAGGCGCGCAGCGGCAGCCCGTAGAACCGCGCCATCTGCCCGGACATCTGCGTCGCGCGCATGTATTCGGGGGTGCCGAAGGCCGGCGCGCCGGACTTCATGTCGACATTCGAGGTGAAGCTGCCCATCACCACCGGGGTGCCGGGGCGGATCGCCTGCAGCAGCACGATGGCGGCCAGCGCCTCCGCGGTCTGCTGCGCGATGGCGCCGGCCAGCGTCACCGGGGCCATCGCGCCGGCCAGCGTGAACGGGGTGACCGAGACCATCTGCCCGCGCGCCGCCATGCGCATCGCGCCGTCGAGCATCGGCCAGTCGTGCTTGAGCGGCGAGGAGGAGTTGATGTTGGTGAACATCCGCGGCGTCGCGGCAAACTCCTCCTCGGTGAGCCCGCCGGCGATGCGCACCATCTCCATGGCGTCCTCGACCCGCTCCACCCCCAGCGAATAGGCGTGGCAGACCTTGTCGGTCAGCGTCAGCTTGTCATAGAGGCAGTCGAGGTGCCGCACCGAGGCGTGCAGGTCCACCGGCTCCACCGGATAGCCGCTCATCAGGTGGATGCAGTTGAAATACTGGCTGAGCCGCAGCAGGTCGCGGAAGGCCGCGCGGGTGCCGGGCCGGCGGCCGCCCTCGAGATCGGAATAGTTCGGCGGGCTGGCGACGTTGCCATTGACCTGGATGCGCCCGCCGATGGTCACGGTGCGCTCGGGGTTGCGCGGCGTGATGGTGAAGCGCGACGGCGCCCGGGCGGTGAACTCGCGCACCATCGCCGGGTCGAAGCGCACCCGCACCCCGCCGGGCTCGACCTCCGCGCCGGCGGCCTTCAGATGCGCCCGCGCGCCCTCGTGCAGGAAGTCGATGCCGATCTCGGAGAGGATGCGCATGGCGGCGCCGTCAATCGCGCGCACGCCCTCCTCCGAGAGCGGCTCGGTGGGGCGGTCGATCAGCTCGAGCATCTCCCAGGGGAGCTGCTGGATGGCGCGGGTGTCGCTGCGGCGGGTATTGCCGCCACGGCCGCCGCGTTTGCGTCTGAGTGGCTCGGTCATCGGCGCATCCTTGTTGGGAGTCCCCGCGAGCCTGACCCCCTGCGCCGCGGCCATGCTTGTCGGAATGCGGCATTCTGATGTCGGCTTTGCGCCGCCCGTGGTCCGCGGGCGGGCGATCTGCTATGGCGCGGGCACGGCGTTTCACCGGAGGGGTGCCCGATGCGAATCCTGCTGATCCTCGGCCTCGGCGTGCTGGCCGCGGCGATCTGGAGCGTCGTGCTCGACAGCGCGGGGCCGGGGCGCGGGCTGGCGCGGCTCGGGCTCGGCGAGCTGTTCGGGGAGGGTTTCGCCGAGGGGCTGGGCACGGGCTGGCACAGCGGGACCGGCGCCGGGGCGCCTGCCGGGCCGGGCGCCGCCTCCGCCGCGGCGGCGAGGCTGCTCGGCTATCTCCCGGGCGCCCGGCGCCTCGATGCCGGCGAGGCGGCCGAGGGCATCGCGGCGCTGGAGGCGGGCAGCCGCCGCGCGATGATCGGGCTCGGAGACGGCCAGGAGATCACCGTCGCGGCGCCCGAGGGCGGCCGGCTCGCGCCGGGCATCTTCCTGATGGGCGACGGCGCGGCCGGCGTGATCGCCGAACATGCCGATGGCAGCGCCACCGTTCTGGCGCTGGCCGACGAGCCCAAGCTGCGCGGCATCGACCTGCGCCGAAAGCTCGCGGTCTACGAGGCGCTGGCCAGCCAGGTGGAGAGCCGCGGCAGCCTCGGCGGCGGCGACGGCGACGGCGCGGCCCGCGCCCAGGTGCTGCGCCATGACGGGCGCGGCGTGGTGCTCTGCTTCGCGGACCCGGAGAGCGGCCGCGAGGCGCTCGGCGCCATGCGCATCGAGAAGGGCCTGCTGGCGATCGCCATCCTTCGCGAGGGCTGCGCCGACCCCGGCCCGGCCGATCATTCGCGGCTCGACGCGGCGCTCGCCGGGGTCCGCCCGAAGCTCTGGCGCTGAGCCTTCTGCCCCCCTGACGGCGCCGCCCGGCCATGCTAAGCGGGGGGCGCGAAACAGCCCGGAGAAAGCCATGCGGTCCGCCTTCCTGATCTCCATCATCGGTGCCGTCATCGCCGGCGGCCTGCTGATCTATGTGGTGACGCAGACCGACCTGCTCGACTTCAGCGGCCATCGCGGCGGCGAGCGCACCGGCAGCGGCGGGCTCACCCCGGCGGCGCGGCGCCAGGCGCTGGTCGGCGATCTCGAGCTGCTGCCCCCCGGCGAGACCCGCGCCGGCGTCACCGTGCGGGTCGAGGCGGGCGGCGCGGTGTTCGACATGCCCGGCGGGCGCGAGGTCGCGGTCGCCACCCCCGAGGGCTGGGAGCTGCTGCCGCAGTTCGTCATCCTCAACGAGATCAATGCCGGCTTCTTCCTCGGCCGGCCCGGCGACGACCCGCTGGCGGCCAACTACGTCAATTTCGGCGATGCCCGGCGCCCGCTCGAGCCGACCACCGGGGCGGCCGCGATCGCGGCCTATGAGCAGGCCGCCGAGCGGATCGCCGAGATGCGCGAGATGCCGGTGCTCGAGGGCACGCTCGAGGTGGTCAGCGTGACGCCGGCGCCGGATGCGGTCTATGCCTGCCTGAAGCGCGAGGACGGGGTTCTGTTCCAGTATGGCACGCGCTTCGTCGGCCCGCTCTGGGTGCAGGTGATGGAGACCGGCGGCTGCCCGGAGGACCGCGCCGCGATCAGCGCGCAGCTCGACATCGCCGAGGCCGCGCTCGCCGGCAACCGCTGAGGCCCCCCGCTGGGGCCCCCTGCCGGCTCCGCCGCGCCCGGCCGCAGCCCGGGCCTTCCCCTTTCCGCAGGGGCATTTCATACTGGCGGGAAACGGAGGAACCCATGGCGGTCAAGCTGCAGGTCACCGCGCCCAAGCTGAAATACTACACGGTCAAGGGCGACACCCTGAAGGACATCTGGCAGGACATCCTCAAGAAGGGCCCGAAGGACCCCAACGACAACAAGAAGGTGGCCGCGCTCTCCGAGACCAGCTTCTCGACCTCGCCGAGCTGGAACCACCAGATCGTCGACAGCTACAAGATCTTCGACGGGCAGACCACCTGCAAGATCAAGGTGAAGGACTGGGACGTCCAGTACTGGTCGGTGATCACCTTCCCCAAGCTCGGCGCCAACAAGCTGAGCGCCAAGGCCAAGAAGGAGTGGACCCGCTTCGTCACCAAGCTGAAGCCGCACGAGCTCAAGCATGTCGAGAAGGGCCTGGCGGAGATGAAGAAGGTGGTGAAGGAGTTCCAGGCGATGGAGAGCTCCGCCATCGGCAAGGACGAGAAGGAGGCGGTGGCGCTGGCCCGGGCCAACATGGAGGACCATTTCGTCAAGACCTACGGCGCCGGCGGCAAGAAGATCGAGGCGCGGCTCAACAAGATCCACAAGAAGTTCGACCACGCCACCAGCCACGGCACCAGCCTCGACACTTCCATCACCTGACGCCGCCGGAGACAGGCAGGCCTGATCCCGTCCGGGATATGCTACAGTCGTTCCTTGGATGATCTTGAAAGAAACCTTCATGGGCGATCAACTGAACATCCTCGCCACGCTCGACGAATACGCCGACGCCTATTGCGCGAAGGATCGCGATCGACTGATGGCGATCTTCGCAGAGGGCGACGCCATTTCGCTGATCGGCACCGGGGGCGACGAGCTCTGCGCCGGCAGGGCGGCTGTCGCCGCGATTTTCGAGCGGAACTTCCGGGAGGCGTCGGCATCCCGCTTCGAATGGGGGTGGCGCGACGTCGCCATTCATGGCGACACCGGAACGGTCGCGATCGCGCTCGCCATCCACCTGACCGTCGACGGCGAGGCTGTGCGGGTACCGCTCCGCTGGACGGTCTCGCTTGCAAGGTTGGAGGCGGGCTGGAAGTGGATCCATCGGCACGCCTCGGTGGCAGCAAGTTCCCGGGAGGAGGGCTCCGCCTATCCCGCGGCGGGTCGATAGACCGGGTCGGGCGGCACCCTGTCCGGCCCGATTCCATAGCAGAATGCTCCCTGCCCCGGTCATGGACCCCGGCATAGCCGCGAGGGGGAGCGCCGATGCCGATCACGATTTCCTACACCGCGCCGAAGCTCCGCTACTACACGGTCGCCGGCGACACGCTGAAGGCGATCGAGGCCTTCATGAAGCGCAAGGGCCCGGTCGATCCCAACGAGGGCAAGCGCATGGTGGCGATGACCTATACCGGCCAGGGCATCGTGCCGAAATGGACCCATGGCCGCTCCGACCTGCACCGCGCCCCGAACGGCGAGGTGACCTGCTCGGTCAAGGTGAAGGACATGAAGTTCGTCGCCCGGGCGGTGATCCTGCTGCCGAAGCTCGGCAGCAACAAGCTCTCCCCCGCGGCACGCAAGGAGTGGGACCGCTTCTTCCGCAAGCTGAAGGCTCACGAGCTGAAGCACATCGCCGTCTATCGCGGCTTCATGCACACCGTGCTCGACGAGATCGGCAGGCTCGAGGGCTCGGCCCTTGCAAAAACCGAGGCCGCGGCGGAGAAGGCCGCCCGCGCCGATCTCGAGCTGGCGATCAGGCTCAACTATGCCGGCGGCAAGCTCGACAAGCGGATCCGCCAGATGCACCACCAGTTCGACAAGCGCACCAGGCACGGCCAGCGCAGCGGCGCGAAGCTGAACACGAAGATCCCCTGAGGCGCCCCGGTCCCGCTGCCCGTTGCCCGCCGCCCCGCCTTGCCCGCCGGCCCTGCCGCGAGGGGCTGCACGGCAGCGGGCTGCCACCTTGCAGCGCCGCGCCGAGACGCCGTGATCGCACGTCGCCGCCACGCCGAAGGCGGCCGAAGCCCGGGCAAGGCACGGGTGCGGGGCGGCCGGCCCAGCCAACGTTCGAGGTCCGAGCCGAACCGGGCGGGAACACGCACCGGCCTCCATCGCCGGCCAGATGGCTCGGTTCCCGCCGCCGCCGAGGCGAAGGTCATGCGCCTCACCGGCACCGCCGGGAGAACCCCGCCCCAGTCCGGCGGCAATGGGCTCTCCCCCGCCGCGCGATAGATAAGGTCCGTCTCCCGCAAACCGAAGACGCGCAAGCCGAGGCACCCCGCCAGGCCCGCAGCGTCAGGCACGCCGCCCGCTGGAAGATCGCTCCGCCCAGACACAGGGCAAGACGCCGAATGCCCTCCCTCGGCACAACTTCGCTGGCGATCCGGCCATGGCCCCCCAAGGAACCGACCCGCGGGCCTGCACGGCTGCGCCGCGCGTTCACCCCGGTTGGCACCTCGGTGGAGCCGTCGAGCCCGACACGGCGTGACGGCTCCCCTTGCGGCCCGCGGGGAGCACCACGAAACGGTGGTCCGCCGCCGCCCTGCGGCCGTTTGAAGACCGGGGGCGGCGCCCCCTTGCCCCTTGCCCCTCGCCCCCGCCTAGACGATCACGCCGCAGCGGGCCGACTGATCCCGCCGCGCGTCCGGGCGCCACGTGCACCGGGCATCGTCGGCGCGAAGGCGCGGCGCTGGACGCGGCCATCCTCCGGGCCGCGCCGCCCCTGCCATTCGCTGGTGCAATAGCTGCCTTGCAGGCGGCGTTTCCCGCGCCCCGCCGCATTGCGCCGCCGGCGTCCCCATGCCCCGAGGCCCGCCAGACGATCACGCCGCAGCGGGTGGACAGGTCGCGCCGCGCGTCCGGGCGCCACGCGCGCCAGGCATCGCCGGCGCGAAGGCGCGGCGCTGGGCGCGGCCATCCCCCGGGCCGCGCCGCCCCTGCCATTCGCTGGTGCAATAGCTGCCTTGCAGGTGGCGTTTCCCGCGCCCCGCCGCATTGCGCCGCCGGCGTCCCCATGCCCCGAGGCCCGCCAGACGATCACGCCACAGTGGCCGTACAGGTCGCGCCGCGCGTCCGGGCGCCACGCGCACCGGGCATCGCCGGCGCGAAGGCGCGGCGCTGGGCGCGGCCATCCCCCGGGCCGAGCCGCCTCCTGCCATTCGCTGGTGCAATAGCTGCCTTGCAGGCGGCGTTTCCCGCGCCCCGCCGCATTGCGCCGCCGGCGCCGCCGCCTATGTGACAGCTCCGTGACAGGGACGACAGCGACAGGAACAAGGAAGACCGCAATGCTGGACTGGATTACCGAACCCGTCCGCGCGCTGCTCGCCGGCTGGCGCCGCGAGCGCCTCATGCAGCGCGACATCGCCGAACTCAAGCATCTCGACGACCGGATGCTGGCCGATCTCGGCATCGCCCGCGGCCAGATCGAGGACTATGTCCGCGGCCGGCTCGGGCACGACGCCATCGCGCTGCAGCAGGCCGCGCCGCGCCGGCCGGTCGGGCTCGCCGTGCGCCGCTGCAACGGCGCCGCCTGAAAGACGAGACCCGCCGGGCGGACCGGCCCGCGGGGCTCAGCCATCCGGCAGGTGATAGAAGTAATGCGCCCCGATCCGCCCGCGCGGCTCGGCGACCCGCGCCCAGGCCGGCCTGGCGCTGAGATTGTGGAACATGTTGGCGCCGTCCGTCGGGTCCTCGGTGCGCCCCGCCAGCACCCGGCGCGCCACCGCCACCGCGCGGTCATACTCGGCCCGGTCGCGCGCGGTGTCGGGCCGCCCGTCGCACCACCAGGAGAACTGGCAGGGCGGCGCCTCGCCGCCATCGCGGATCACCGCGCAGATGCTGTCCGGCCAGGGCTCGTCGGCGCGGCGGTTGAGCACCACATGGGCCACCGCCGTCATCTCCAGCAGCGAGCGCCCGCGGGCCTCGAAATAGACCGCCCGGGCGAGGCAGACCAGCGGCGTGTCGAGCGGCCGCGTGCCGTCGAGCTCGTCCTCGGCGGCCGCCGGCCCGGCCAGCGCGGCGAGGGCCGCGAGCACGCCGCCGAGCCGGCGCAGGCGCAGCCCCCTCATCCCCGGATCTGCCTGGCGATGATCAGCTTCTGGATGTCGTTGGTGCCCTCGTAGATCTGGCAGACCTTCTGGTCGCGATAAATCCGCTCCACCTCGTAATCGGCGAGATAGCCATAGCCGCCGAGCACCTGGATCGCCTCCGAGGTCACCCGCTCCGCCGCCTGCGCCGCGAAGAGCTTGGCCATGCAGGCCTCCTTGAGGCAGGGCTCGCCGCGGTCCTTCATCGCCGCCGCGTTCAGCACCAGCTGCCGCGCCGCCTCGAGATCGGTGGCCATCTCGGCCAGCCGGAACTGCACCGCCTGCAGGTCGAAGATCGGCCCGCCGAAGGCGGTGCGCTCCTGGGCATAGGCGAGCGCCCGCTCATAGGCGCCCTGCGCCAGCCCCACCGCCTGCGCGGCGATGCCGATGCGCCCGGCCTCGAGGCTGGAGAGCGCGATGGCATAGCCCTGCCCCTCCTCGCCGATGCGGTCCTCGAAGGGCACGAACATCTCGGTGAAGGCGAGGGCGCAGCTGTCCGAGGCCTTCTGCCCGAGCTTGCTCTCGACGCGGACGATCTCGAAGCCCTCGGCGGCGTTCTCTACCACGAAGCAGGAGATGCCCTTCTTGCCCTTCTCCGGGTCGGTCACGGCGAACAGCACAGTGGCCCAGCCGATCCGCGCCGAGGAGATGAACTGCTTCGCGCCGGTGACCCGGTAGCCCTCGTTGCTGCGGACGGCGCGGGTCTTCAGATTGGCCGCGTCGGAGCCCGCCTGCGGTTCGGTCAGCGCGAAGGAGCCGACCTTGCCGCCCTCGGTCAGCGGGCGCAGCCAGCGCGCCTTCTGCGCCTCCGAGCCGAACCGGTCGAGCACCGCGCAGACCGGCGCATTGTGCACCGAGACAAGGGTCGAGACCGCGCCGTCGCCGGCGGCGATCTCGGTGAGCGCGAGGGCATAGGAGGTGTAGTCCGCCCCGGCGCCGCCCCAGTCGGGCGAGATCGTCATGCCGAGAAAGCCGAGCTCGGTGAGCTCCGCGACGATCTCCGGCTCGATCGCGCCGGCCGCCTCGCGCGCCCCCGCGGTCGGCGCCAGGCGCGACCGCGCGAAATCCCGCGCCATGTCGCGGATCATGATCTGCTCGTCGGTCAGCATCTGTCTCTCCCTTGGATGTCACTCGTTCCACGAGCTAGAAGCGGGGCCAGGCTCCCTGATCCGCCGGGTCACCGGAGCCGGAAGGCGCAGCGGCCATGACCAAGCTCCGCGGCGGCATCCCGACATTGGCCGGTTGGAGTACAAATATGAAAGAGTTCATTTTTCTCTGCCTCCTCGCCTCGAGCCCGAGCGACGCCATCGTCCCGCAGCCGGTCGGCATCCGCCTCGCCAGCGATGACATCGCGCATGGTGGCGGCTGCCGGAAGAGCTCGCCGCCGGGGCAATGCTGCCACATGGACCGGAAGGCCGGGAAGGTTCACTGCCACTGAGGGCATCCCCCTGCAGAGGGGCCCGGCGGCATCCGCCGGGCCGCGCCGCCGCCCGCGCCGTCAGGCGTCCTTCTTCGCCCGCTCGGCCACCGGTCCGCCGGCCTCCTTCCAGCCCTTGAAGCCGTCGGTGATGTGCGAGACCCCCTCGAGCCCCATCTCCTGCGCCGCCTTCGCCGAGAGCGCCGAGCGCCAGCCGCTCGCGCAGTAGAAGACGAACCGCCCGCCGGCCTGGAACTGCGGCTTGGCATAGGGCGATTCCGGGTCGATCCAGAATTCCAGCATCCCCCGCGGGCAGTGGAAGGCGCCGGGGATCATGCCCTCGCGCTCCAGCTCGCGCACATCGCGCAGGTCGACGAAGGTCACCCCCTCCGCCCCGTTCAGATCCAGCAGCTCCGCCGCCGGCGCATGCGCCACCACGGCATTCGCCTCGGCCACCATCTCGCGCACCGATTTCATCGCTCTGCTCCTCCTCGCCGTCATCCGGGTCATTGCAGCGGGGGATCGGCCCCGCGGCGGATCGGGGGCGGGGGTGGGCGGGTGGGCCGCCCCCGCTCCGGCGCGGGGCCGATCCCCCGCCCGGCCTCACTCGGCGAGCACCGCCTCGAACTCGATCAGCAGCTCGACCTCGTCGCCGACGATGCCGCCGAGCGCATAGGTCATGCCATAGGCGCTCCGCACCACCGTGCCGCGGGCCGAGACGCCGATGGTCGGCTTGCCATGGCCGAAGGGATAAGGGCCGATCTTGTTCAGCGTCACCTCGAGCGCCAGCGGATGGCTCTGGCCGCGCAGCGAGAGCTCGCCCTCGACCCGGCCGCTGTTCTCGCCGGTCACCGTGCCGCCCGCGGCGGTGAAGACGATCTCGGGATGCGCCTCGGCATCGAGGAAGTCCTTGTTCCGCACATGCCCGTCGCGGCGCTCGTCATTGGTCCAGACCGAGCCGGCCGGCACCACCACGCGGACATCGGCCAGCGCCTGCGTCTCCGGGTCGTAGCGGAAGCTGCCCTCTACCTCGCGGAACAGGCCGAACACCCTGGCATAGCCGATATGCTCCACCAGGAAGCCGAGCGTGGTGTGCTTGGGGTCGAGCTGCCAGTCCTGCATCCCGGCCTGCGCCGCCGGCGCGCCCAGCGCCAGCACCGCCGCCAGCGCGGCCCTGCGGATCAGCGAAACGGTCATGCGAGTTCTCCCTGTTGCGGCCGGCGCCCCGCGGTGGCCGGCGGCAGAACCTTAGCCGCCGCCGCGCCCCGGGCAAAGCGCGCCCTGCCCCGCCCGCGCGGTTCAGAGCCGCTCGATGGCGACCGCGGTGCCCTCGCCGCCGCCGATGCACAGGCTCGCCATGCCGCGCCGCCCGCCGGTCGCCTCGAGCGCGTGCAGCAGCGTCACCAGGATGCGCGCGCCGGAGGCCCCGATCGGATGGCCGAGCGCGCAGGCGCCGCCGCGGATGTTGAGCTTCTCGCGGGGGATGCCGAGCTCCGCCTCGGCCGCCATCGGCACCACCGCGAAGGCCTCGTTGATCTCCCAGAGATCGACATCGTCCACCGTCCAGCCGATGCGCTCCAGCAGCGTCCGCATCGCCGGCACCGGCGCGGTGGTGAACCAGCCGGGCTCCTGCGCATGGCTGGCATGGCCGAGGATGCGCGCCCGCGGCGCCCAGCCCGCGGCCTCGGCATCCGAGGCCCGCGCCAGCACCAGCGCCGCCGCCCCGTCGGAGATCGAGGAGGCATTGGCCGGGGTGATCGTGCCGTCCTTCCTGAAGGCCGGCTTCAGCCCGGGGATCTTGTCGGGCCGGGCCTTGCGCGGCTGCTCGTCGGAGGCGACCACCACCGGGCCCTTGCGGGTCTCCAGCGTCACCGCGGCGATCTCGTCGCCGAAGCCGCCCTCGGTCTGCGCCGCCAGCGCCGCGCCGAGCGAGCGCAGCGCGTATTCGTCCTGCGCCTCGCGGGTGAACTGGTAGCGCTCGGCGCAGTCCTCGGCGAAGGAGCCCATCAGCCGCCCGGTCTCGTAGGCATCCTCGAGCCCGTCGAGGAACATGTGGTCCTTCATCTCGGCATGGCCGATGCGTGCGCCGGCGCGCATCTTCGGCACCAGATAGGGCGCGTTGGTCATGCTCTCCATGCCGCCGGCCACCACCACCCGGCCATTGCCGGCGCGGAGCTGGTCATGCGCGATCATCACCGCCTTCATGCCGGAGCCGCACATCTTGTTGAGCGTGGTCGCCGGCACCGCCTTGGGCAGCCCGGCGCCGAAGCCGGCCTGGCGCGCCGGCGCCTGGCCCTGCCCCGCGGGTAGCACGCAGCCCATCAGCAGCTCGTCGACCTCGGCCGCCTGCACGCCGGCCCGTTCGAGCGCGCCGGCGATGGCGGTGGCGCCGAGCTCCGGCGCCGCGGCGCCGGCGAGCTCGCCCTGGAAGCCGCCCATCGGGGTGCGCGCCGCCCCGAGGATCACGATCGGATCGGTGCTGTCGGCCATCTCGTCCTCCCGTCTTGTGTGAACGCTTGTTCAATTTCCGGCACTCTCGCGCGGTGCCACCGCCTTGTCCAGCGCCCTGTCCGGGCCCCTGTCCGGAACCGTCGCCGGGCCGCCGGCTCAGAGATCGTGCCGCGCATGCCAGTCCGCAAGGCTCTCCTCCGGATAGGCGTCGAAGCAGCGGTCGCCC
The DNA here is from genome assembly GCF_030270585.1 of Paralimibaculum aggregatum. Taxonomy (GTDB): domain Bacteria; phylum Pseudomonadota; class Alphaproteobacteria; order Rhodobacterales; family Rhodobacteraceae; genus Thermohalobaculum; species Thermohalobaculum aggregatum. The sequence continues at coordinate 61,225 of NZ_BSYI01000009.1, read as the reverse complement.
GGGCCGGGCTCCGGCGCCGCCCAGCCGGCCCGGCTGCCCAGCATCATGTGCACCCGCTCCGGCGGCTCGGGCAGCTCGGTGTCGATCGCGCCGGCATGGGGGTGGATCAGCGCCGGCCAGCGCGGGTGCCAGAGCCAGAGATGGCAGCCGCAGCGCGTGCAGAAGCGCCGCTCCGCCGCGCTTTCGGTGCCATCCGCCAGCCGCGCGCGATAGGTGCCGAGATGCGCCGCGCCGTCGCCCTCGATCTCCAGCGTCTCCGCCAGCCCGCCGATATTGATCGCGAAGCCGCCGCTGCCCGCGGTCTTGCGGCAGATCGTGCAGTAGCAGCGCTGGAAGGGCACCGGCGCCGGCACCTCGAGGCGGAACACGACGGCGCGGCAATGGCAGCTTCCGGCAAGACGCATCTCAGGCTCCCACCAGCGCGGACAGGCGCGCCAGCGCCGCCGCCTGCAGATCGGCCCCGGCGCGATAGGCGATGGTGGCCGGCTCCAGCGCCGCCAGCTCGCGCGCCAGCGCCGCCGCCTCGGCCGGGCGCAGCGCCTCGAGCGGGCAGACCGAGGTCTTGATCCCGAAGGCCACCGCGCCGGTCTGCGGCAGCCGGGTCAGCGTCTGGCGCTCGGTGCGCAGATAGAGCGGGCCGGAGAGCTCCGGGCGCTCGGCGACCTTCTCCGCCGTGCCCTTCGGCAGGTGCAGCGCGGCGGTGTCGTGCACCAGCCAGTTGACCCGCCAGAGCCCGCGCCCCGGCCTGAGCGCCTCGAAGACCCGGTTGACCCGGCGCGCCATCACGCCGTCGTAATCCGGCACCGGCACATGGATCGCGGTGAGCGGGCGACCGATCTTCTCCGCCAGCGACCAGCGCGAGGGGAAGCAGAGCACCGCCGCCACCAGCCGATACTCCGCGGCGGCGGCATCCGGCATCAGGAGGCACCAGTCCTCCGCCGTGCTGCGCCCCAGCGCGGCGAGCGCCGCCCGGCCCGAGGCCGTGCCGGCGAACAGCGCGGCCAGCTCCTCCGCCGCGGCCTCGGCGCCGGGCAGGCAGGCCAGCACCTCGTCCGGGCGCTCGGCCAGCAGCCGCTCGCGCTCCGCCATCTGCGCCGCGAAATCGGCATCGCGCACCGCCAGCGGCAGGCCCTCCAGCGGCATCAGCCCGGGCGGGCGCGCCGTGCGCGGCTCCATGAAGGGGGTATAGGGCGCGTGGTCCAGCACCCAGGGCGGCGCCGCGCTCATCCCCGCGCCCCCCGCGAATAGTGCAGCAGGTTGAACCCGGTCAGCCCGCGATGCACCGCGCCCCAGCGCGCCGAGAAGGCAAGCCAGTCGAGCCCCAGCCGCGCGGCGATCTCGCCGAGCGAGGCCCGCCCGTCGGCCGCCGCGATCAGCGGCGCCGCCGCTGCCGGGATCGTCACGGCGAAGCCGGTGCCGTTCAGCGTCAGCCGGAAGCCGCCGGATTTCGCCACCTGCGCCGCCAGCGCCCGCGGCGCCGCGCCGCGCAGATGCGGCACCGCGGCGGCGGAGGCCGGCCGCGCCAGCCGCTCCCCCGCGCCCGCAGCCGGCGCGGCATAGAGCGTGTGGGTCTTGATGTGCCCCGCCAGGTGCTCGGCGATCTGCGCCCGCTCGGGCTCCGACAGCCGCGCCAGCCGCTCGGCGATCTCCGGGCTCTCCGGCAGATAGCGCGCCGGGTCGTAGAGCGCCGGCTCGGTGAAGCTCACCCGCGCGAGGCCGGCCCGGGCCAGCGCCGCATCGAGCTCGGTCACCGTGTAGGGCCGGTCGCGCCCGTGCAGCAGCAGGTCGTAGAACCCGGCATCGGAGCTCCTGTGGTCGCCCAGATGCGGGTTGCGCGCCAGCCAGTTGCCCTCCGGCAGCGCCGCCACCGCCGCCCGGCCGAGGCGCAGCCGGGTCTCCGGCGCATCCCCCGAGAACAGCGCCCCGAAGGCCGCCTGCAGCGGATAGACCCCGGTCCGCCCATGCGGCGCATAGACCATGAGCCCGAGGCCGCCGCCCTCGGCCAGCGCCGCGGCCAGCGCCGCGAAGCCGGCATCCGGCTCCGGCAGGTGGTGCAGCACGCCGCAGCAGTCGATGTAGTCGAACCGCCCGAGCGCCGGCGCCTCGCAGAGATCCCCGGTCACGAAGCGCGCCGCCAGCCCGCGCGCCGCCATCCGCGCCTCGGCCACCTGCCGCGCGGCGACCGACATGTCGAGATAGGTGATCTCCGCCGGACAGCCGATATCGGCCAGCTTCTGCGCCAGCATCACCAGCCCGTCGCCGGTGCCGGCGCCGGCCACCAGCGCGCGGAAGGGCTGCGTCCAGTCGCGCCGGCCGGCAAAGAGGTAGTGGTCGATCTCCAGCGGATGCGAGGGCGAGCCCTCGATCAGCCGGCGCGCCTCCTCGGCCGGGTCGCGCGCCGGATAGGGGAAGGCCTCGTACTGCTCGCGCACCGCGTCCATGCTGCCGTATTCGGGCGCGCGCCGGCCGCCGTCAAGGCCCCGGCCGCGCCGCGCCGCCCGCACCGGCCCGGATGCGACATCCGGTGCCGCTATCCGGATAGACGCCGCCGCCCGCCCCGGCCGAGCCTGCACGGGCGGAATGGAGGCCAGCCAGATGAACGAGCAATCGCCGTTTTCCCCGGAGACCCGGAAGATCGACCCCGCACGCCGCCCGGCGCTCCCGCCCGGGCGCAAGGGCGACAACACGCCGGACGATCCGGACCGCGCCGAGATCGGCCCGACCCGGCTCGCCTATGACGAATGGGCCGCGGCCGGGCTCGAGCTGCCGGACCTGCCGGCGATGCGCGCGCACCGCCATGCCCGGCTGACCGCGGCGCTGGCCGAGCGCGACTGGGGCGGCGTGCTGTTCTTCGACCCGCTCAACATCCGCTACGCCACCGATTCGACCAACATGCAGCTCTGGAACGCGCACAACCCGTTCCGCGCGCTGCTGGTCTGCGCCGACGGGCACATGGTGCTCTGGGAGTACAAGGGCGCCGCCTTCGCCTTCCTCTCCGACTTCAACCCGGCGGTGAAGGAGGTGCGCGGCGGCGCCTCGATGTTCTATTTCGCCACCGGCGACCGCGGCCACGACGTGGCGCGGGGCTTTGCCGGCGAGGTCGCGGCGCTGATGCAGGCGCATGCGCCGGGCAACCGGCGGCTCGGGGTCGACAAGATCCAGGTCGCCGGCTTCCAGGCGCTCGAGGCCGCCGGCTTCGCGGTGATGGAGGGCGAGGAGCTCTCGGAGAAGACCCGCGCGATCAAGGGGCCGGACGAGATCAGGGCGATGCGCTGCGCGATGCATGCCTGCGAGGCCTCGGTGGCGGCGATGGAGGCGGCCTGCCGCCCCGGGCTCAGCGAGGACGAGGTCTGGGCGGTGCTGCATTCGGAGAACATCCGCCGCGGCGGCGAATGGATCGAGACCCGGCTGCTGGCCTCGGGCCCGCGCACCAGCCCCTGGTTCCAGGAATGCGGGCCGCGGGTGATCCGGCCGAACGAGATCGTCGCCTTCGACACCGACCTGATCGGCTGCTACGGCATGTGCGCCGACATCTCCCGGACCTGGTGGGTGGGCGAGGACGACCCGACGCCGGAGATGCGCCGGCAGTTCCGCATCGCCCATGAGCACATCATGACCAACATGGAGATGCTGAAGCCGGGCGTCCCGTTCCGCGACATCGTGTTCGGCGGGCATGCGCTGCCGGAGGAGTTCGTGCCCGGGCGCTACGGCGTGAAGATGCACGGCGTCGGGCTCTGCGACGAGTGGCCCTCGATCAAGTATCCGCAGGATTTCCAGGAGGGCGCCTTCGACTATGCGCTGGAGCCGGGGATGATGCTCTGCGTCGAGGCGCTGGTGCAGTCGACGCCGGGCGACTTCGCGATCAAGCTCGAGGACCAGGTGCTGATCACCGAGACCGGCTACGAGAACCTGACGCGCTATCCCTTCGACGCGCGGCTGCTCGGCTGAGGCGGCGCTCCGGAGGGCGCGCCGCCTCGGGGCCCTCACGGGCCCGTCGGCGGCGCGCGGCCGGCCCTGCGGGCCGCCCGGGGCGCTCCTGCGGCGGGGCCTGTGCGGGTAGCGGGGGGTTGCGCGGAGCGGGTGGCGCGGGTTCTCGGCTGTGCCGGGGGCAGAACGGCACGCGGCGCCCCGAGGGGCGCCGCGGCGGGTTTGCGGACATCCGGTTGCCCCGCTTCTGGGCGGGGGATCAGGTCTCGGCGCCGGTCGCGACCAGAAGGGCGGTCGCCAGCACCGAAAGCGCTGCCTTAAGAATATTGCTCATCTTGCTGCCTCGGTTCAGTTTTTTGTTATGTCCACAGTGTAGCACAGCGGCGCGGCGGCACAAGCGTCGCGCGCGGCCCCGGGCGCAGGTGTGGCGCCGGGGAAACGCTGCGGCCGATGCTGCGGCGGCGGGGGGCCGGCGCCACGAGATCTAGGGGTGGCTGCGGACCGCTTGGCGGCTCAGCCGATCCAGCGGATCGCCTGGCCGTGCGGGCGGGTCCAGGCGCGCGGGCGCCCGTCGACCGAGAGCAGGAACCAGCCGGGGCCCGGGGCCGGCGGCGCCCGGGCGGCAATCTCGGGATAGACCCGGGGCGATTCGTTGGCGATCCAGACCGCGCCGAGCGCCGCGACATGCGCCGCGAAGGCGTCGCGCGCCGCCTGGTCCTCGACATAGGCGAGCACCGCGGTGTGGAAGACCACGAGCCGCGCCGCCGGTGCCGCCGCCCGCGCCTCCGCCGCCAGCGCCGCGAGGTCTCCGGTGAGGTCTCCGGCCACCACCCGCGGCGGCGCCGCCCGGGCCAGATCGAGCGCGGCGCGCAGCCGGTCGCGCCGGCCGGTCTCTTCGGGCCAGACCAGCGCCTCGAGCCAGGCCGCGGCCTCCGGGTCGCGCGGGTCGACCGGCGCGAGGTCGAGCCCGGCGCGCCAGGCGATCTCGGGCAGCGCGCGGGGCAGCGGCGTCTCCGGCGAGGCGTCGCAGGGAAAGACCGGCGGGCCGGCGCCGAGCCGGTGCCCGCCATACCGGTAGCCGTAGCGCTCGGGCAGCAGGCAGAGCCCGGCCGAGGCGCCGACCTCGATCAGCGCCAGCGGCCCGGGCAGCGCCGCCAGCACCGGCAGCAGCACCGCGCAACGGCCGGGCTCGTTGGTCTGGGTGCGCCGGGCCAGCATCAGCGCCCCGATTTCATCGCCGCGGCGCGCCACCGCCGCCTCCAGCGCCGCCGCGCTCTCCGGCAGCCCGGCGACCTGGCGCAGCGCCGCGAGGAACAGGTTGGGCTGGCGCTTCGGCCGCGGCAGCGTCTCGAGGAAGCCGATCAGCGCCGGGCTCGCCGCCACCCAGAGGCAGAGCCGCTCATAGACCGGCGAGATCCCGCGCAGCTCGCTCCCGGCGAAGGCGCGGTAGCGCTCGGCGGTGCCGGCCTCCATGCCGTGCACGGGCTCAGTCCTTGACCTTGTAGGTGTGCTCCTCGGCCGGGAAGCGGCGCTCGGCGACCTCCTCGGCATATTGCGCCACCGCGGCGCGCATCATCTCCTCCATGGTGCCGTAACGCTTCACGAAGGTCGGCACCCGCGGCAGCAGGCCCACCATGTCCTCGAAGACGAGGATCTGCCCGTCGCAGTCGGCGCTGGCGCCAATGCCGATGGTGGGGATCGGCAGCTCCTCGGTGAGCCGCTTGGCGAGCGCCGGCGCGACGCCCTCGACCACCACCGAGAAGGCGCCGGCCTCGGCGACCGCCTGGCCGTCGGCCGCCACCGCGTCGAACTGCTCGGGCGAGCGCACCGCCTTGAAGCCGCCGGCGGTGTTCATCGCCTGCGGCATCAGCCCGATATGCGCCATCACCGGGATGCCGCGGCGGGTCAGGTGGCGGATGGTCGGCGCCATCTCGGTGCCGCCCTCGAGCTTGATCGCATGGGCGCCGGTCTCCTTGATCACCCGGGCGGCGTTGCGGAAGGCGATCTCCGGGCTCTCCTCGAAGCTGCCGAAGGGCATGTCGACCACCACCAGCGCCTTGTCGGCGCCGCGCATCACCGCCTGGCCGTGCATGATCATGTGCTCGAGCGTGACGCCGAGGGTGTTGGGCATGCCGTGGATCACCATGCCGAGGCTGTCGCCGACCAGCAGCAGGTCGCAGACCTCGTCGCAGATCTTCGCCACATGCGCGGTGTAGGAGGTGAGGCAGATCAGCGGCGCGCCGCCCTTGCGGGCGGTGAAGCCGGGCACGGTCATGCGCTTGCGGGCGCTGGCATCGGGCTCGGCGATCGCGGCCTTCTTGGAGATGGTCGAGCGGGTGGACATGGGCGTCTCCTCGGTCGGTCCCTGGGGCTGGTCCCCGTGATGGATCCCGGTGGTGGGGCCCTGTGGCGGGCCTGGCTGAACGCGGCGCAGCATAGCCGGGCCGGCGCGCCGCTCCCAGCCCGAAGCGCGGGGCGGCGACACGTCACCGCAAGCGGCGCCGCGGGCCGGGGATTTTCCGCCTGCCCCCTGTTAATCCGCCGCCCGCGGCCCCATAATACCGCCATCACGAAACGTTCCGAGACCGCCGCGCCGCGGCGCATCCGAGCCGCAAGGACGCCATGCGCTGGACCTCGCTACTTCTCTCTCTCGCCGTCGTGATCGGGCTAGCGGTGTATTTCGCCCCGCGCGGCGAGGCGCCCGCGCCGGTCGTGGACGGCGAGGCGCCTGCGCCGACCCCTGCCGCCGCCGCCGAGGCCGCACCCGAGGTCGCCCCCGTGGCGGTGCTGGTGCTCACCGTGACGGCTGAAGAGACCGCCGACCGGCTGCTGGTGCCGGGCCGCACCTCGGCGATCCGCCGGGTCAGCATCGCCGCCGAGACCGACGGACTGGTGGTCTCCGAGCCGCGGCGCCGCGGCGCCCGCATCGCCGCCGGCGAGGTGCTCTGCCGGATCGACCCGGGCTCGCGCCAGGCGCAGCTCGCCGAGGCGCTGGCGCGGCGCGAGAAGGCGCGCGCCGATGCCGCCGCCGCCGAGAGCCTCTCGGCCAAGGGCTTCACCGCCGAGACCACGCGCATCGCCCGGCAGGCCGAACTGGAGGCGGCGCAGGCGGCGGTCGACCTGATCCGCCTCGACATCGCCCGGCTCGAGATCCGCGCCCCCTTCGACGGCATCCTCGAGACCGACACCGCCGAGCTCGGCGCGCGGCTCGGGCTCGGCGATGTCTGCGCCACGCTGACCGATCTCACGCGGCTGCGCGCCACCGGCTACGTCTCCGAGCAGGTGGTCGACCGCATCACCCCCGGCGGCCCGGCCTCGGTGCGGCTGGTGAACGGCGCGCAGGCCGAGGGCAGCGTCACCTACATCTCGCGCAGCGCCGACGAGGACACCCGGACCTACGAGGTGGAGATCACGCTCGACAATGCCGACGGGCGCCTGCGCGCCGGCATGACCGCGGAGCTGCGCATCGACCTCGCCCCGGAGCGCGCCCACAAGGTGCCGCAATCGGCGCTGACGCTGGACGATGACGGCCGGCTCGGCCTGCGCCTCGCCGAGGAGACCGCGACCGGCCATCATGCCCGCTTCGTGCCGGTCTCGATCCTGCGCGACGAGCCCGACGGGCTCTGGGTGCGCGGCCTGCCGGAGACCGCCCGGGTGATCGCGGTGGGCCAGGAATTCGTGCGCGACGGGCGGCCGATCCGGCCCAGCGAGATCACCTGGGACGAGCTCGGATGAGCGCCATCATCGGCTGGTGCGCCGCCCGGGCGCGGATGATCCTGGCCTTCGTGGCGATCTCCATCGCCGCCGGGTTCTACAGCTACACCACCCTGCCGAAGGAGGGCGCGCCGGATATCGACGTGCCGGTGCTCTATGTCTCGGTGCTGCTGCCCGGGGTCTCGGCGGCGGATGCCGAACGGCTGATCCTGCGCCCGCTGGAGACCGAGCTGCGCGGCCTCGAGGGGCTGAAGGAGCTGACCGGAATCGCCGCGCTCGGCCATGCCTCGGTGCTGCTCGAGTTCGAGTTCGGCTGGGACAAGGCGGCGACGCTGGCCGATGTGCGGGCACTGGTCGACGAGGCCGAGGCGGAGTTCCCCGCGGAGGCCGAGGAGCCGACCATCACCGAGGTCAATCTCAGCCAGCTGCCGATCCTCGTGGTGGCGCTGGCCGGCGACGTGCCGGAGCGCACGCTGCTGCGGCTGGCCAAGGACCTGCAGCGCGCCATCGAGGCCAACCCGGCGGTGCTGGAGGCCGAGCTCACCGGCCATCGCGAGGAGATGATCGAGGTCATCGTCGACCCGCTGCGGCTGGAGAGCTACGACCTCACCGCGCAGGAGCTGCTGGAGGCGGTGGCGCGCAACAACCAGCTGGTGCCGGCGGACAGCGTGAAGAGCGGCACCGCCTCGTTCTCGGTCAGCGTGCCCGGCGCCTTCGAGCGGCCCGAGGATGTCTATGCGCTGCCGATCAAGGTGAGCGGCGACCGGGTGGTGCGCCTCGCCGATCTCGCCGAGATCCGCCGCACCTTCGAGGACCCCTCCGGCACCGCGCGCTACAACGGCGAGAAGACCATCGCGCTGCAGGTCTCCAAGCGCATCGGCGAGAACATCATCGCCACCGCCGATGCCGTGCGCGCGATCGTCGCGGCCGAGACCGCGCGCTGGCCCGAGCCGCTGCGCGATGCGGTGACGGTGACGCTCTCGATGGACCAGAGCCGCGAGGTGCGCGACATGGTCTCGCAGCTCGAGGGCGCGGTGATCACCGCGGTGCTGCTGGTGATGATCGTGGTGCTGGCCACCCTCGGGCCGCGCTCGGCGCTGCTGGTGGGCCTCGCGATCCCGGGCTCGTTCCTGCTCTCCTTCGGGCTGATGGCGGCGCTCGGGATGTCGGTCAACAACATGACGATGTTCGGCCTGATCCTCGCGGTGGGGATGCTGGTCGACGGCGCCATCGTGGTGGTCGAGCATGCCGACAAGCGGATCCAGGCCGGCGAGGGGCCGATGCGCGCCTATGCGGCGGCGGCAAGGCGCATGGCCTGGCCGATCGTCTCCTCCACCGCCACCACGCTCTGCGCCTTCCTGCCGATGCTGCTCTGGCCGGGGATGCCGGGCGAGTTCATGGGGCAGCTGCCGATCACGCTGATCTTCGTGCTCTCGGCCTCGCTGATCGTGGCGCTGATCTACCTGCCGGTGCTCGGCGGCATCGCCGGGCGCGTCGCGCGGCTGTTCGGGGTGATCCGTACCGACCCGGCGGCGCGCATCGGCGACGACCACCGCACCGCCCGCCAGGGCCGCACCGCCTTCGGCCGGGCGGTGGCGCTGGTGGTGACCAATCCGGTCGGCCCGGTCGCCGCGCTGGCGCTGGCCGGCGCCGCGATCGTCGGCGTGGTGGGCTATTATGCCGAGCACCAGGCCGGGGTGGAGTTCTTCGTCGAGGTCGAGCCAGAGCGCTCGCTGGTCTATGTCCGGGCGCGCGGCAATCTCAGCCTCGCCGAGACCGACCGGCTGGTGCGCGAAGTCGAGACGCGGATCATGGCGGTCGACGGCGTCGCCTCGGTCTTCGCCTTCGCCGGCGCCGGCGGGCTGACCACCGGGGCGGCCGGCGACGGGCCCTCGGACGCGGTCGGCCAGGTGCAGGTGGAGCTGGCGGAGTGGGACACCCGCCGCCCCGGCGCCGAGATCCTCGCCGATATCCGCGCCGCGATTGCCGACATCCCCGGCGCGATCGCCGAGCTGCGCCGCCTCGACGAGGGGCCGAAGCAGGGCAAGCCGATCCAGATCCAGCTCTCGGGCAGCGATTTCGGGCAGCTCCTCGCCGCCGCCGGCACCCTGCGCGACCGGCTCGAGACGATGCCGGGGCTGACCCAGATCGACGACACCCGCCCGCTGCCCGGCATCGAGTGGCAGATCACCGTGGACCGCACCGCGGCCGGGCGCTACGGCGCCGACATCGCCTCGATCGGCCCCTTCGTGCAGCTCGTCACCCGCGGCGCGCTGCTCGACACCATGCGCCTCGACGATGTCGACGAGGAGATCGACATCCGCGCCCGCTTCGCCCCCGAGCACCGCAACCTCTCGACGCTCGACACCCTCAAGGTCTCCACCGTGCGCGGCCTGGTGCCGATGGCCAACTTCATCACCCGCCAGCCGGTGCCCGAGCTCGGCGAGATCAACCGGCGCGACGGGCAGCGCTTCCTGATGGTGCGCGCCGATGTCGGGGAGGGCGTCTCCGAGGTCGAGATGCTGGGCCGGCTCGAGGCCTGGATGGCCGAGGCGAACCCGCTGCCCGCCGGCGTGCGCGCCGCCTTCGTCGGCGACCGCGAGGAGCAGCAGGAGAGCCAGGCCTTCCTCGCCGTCGCCTTCATCGGCGCGCTCGGGCTGATGTTCGTGATCCTGCTGGCGCAGTTCAACTCGGTCTACAACAGCGTGCTGGTGCTCTCGGCGGTGGTGATGTCGGTGGCCGGCGTGCTGGTCGGGATGCTGGTGATGGGGCAGAAGTTCTCGATCATCATGACCGGCACCGGCATCGTCGCGCTGGCCGGGATCGTGGTGAACAACAACATCGTGCTGATCGACACCTTCCAGGCCTATGCGCAGCGCATGAACCGGCTCGAGGCGATCGTCGCGACCGCGGAGGACCGCATCCGCCCGGTGCTGCTGACCACGATCACCACCATGGCCGGGCTGGCGCCGATGATGTTCGCGGTGAGCCTCGATTTCGCCGGGGCCGAGGTGGTCTGGGGCGCGCCGACGGCGCTCTGGTGGGTCAGCCTCGCCACCGCGGTGGTGTTCGGCCTCGGCACCGCCACGGTGCTGACGCTGGTGGTCACGCCGGCGGCGCTGGCGCTGCGCGAATGGGTGACGCTGGGGGCCTATCGCGGCGGGCGGCTGGCGCTCGAGACCCTGCGCATCGGCCTCGGCCTCGGCCGCGCGCGGCGCTTCTGGGCCGACCGGCGGCTGGCCCGCGGCCTGCGCGGCCGCCCGGTGCCGGAGATCCTCTGGGCCGGCGCCGAGCCGCCCATGCGCCGCCGCCCGCCGACCCCCGAGGAGCTGCGCGGCGGTCCGGCGATCCGCGCCGCCGAGTGAAGGCGGCGCCGCCGGCGCGGCCCATGGCCCCGCCCACCCATGCACCGGCAGCGCCCGGCCGCACCGCCGGGAAAGCCCCCCGGCCATGGGCCGCGCCGGCGCAGGCGGCACCCGCGGCGCACGGCACCGGCCGGTGCGGCAGCCTGCCCCCGGCCCGGCGGCGCTCCAGCCACCCGGCCCGGTGGCGCCCATATAGCCCAGCCCAGCGGCGCGCCCGCAACCCGGCCCGGCGGCGCCCCGGCAACCCGGACCGGCGGCGCCACGTCAGCCCAACCCGGCGGCGCCCCGTCAGCCCGGACCGCTGGCGCCCCGTCAGCCCGGCCCGGCGGCGCCCCGGCAGTCCGACCCGGCAGCGCTCCGGCAACCCGGACCGGCGGCGCCCCGACAACCCGGGCGGGCGGGGCCTTCGCCGCGCGCCGCGGCTGAAGCTCAGAGCAGCCGCCAGCGGTCCTTGGCCGAGCGGTGGCCCATCTTCACCGCGCTGCGCTCGCCGGCATAGAAGCCGCGCTCGAAGGCGACGATGCCGTCGTAGAAATGCACCGAGACCGTGTGCCGGGCGTGGAAGTCGTCGCCCTGCCCCCAATGCGCGCCGTTCATCCGGTCGACCACCGCCTTGGCGTGCTCGACGAAGCTCGCCGCGGTGCCCTGGCCGCCGCCATAGGCCGGGTCATAGGCGGTCATCATGTCCTCGACCATGTAGACCCCGTCGCGCGCCATCGCCGGGTAGAGCGTCTCGAAGCTGGCGCGCACATGCTCCATGCGGTGGCTGCCGTCGTCGAGCACGATGTCCGGCGGGCCGAACTCCTCCAGCACCCCGGCGAGGAACGCCGGATCGGCCTGGCTGCCGATGCGCACGGCGATCTGGTCCTCCTCGGCCGAGCGGCAGGCCTCCTTGATGTCGATGCCGACGATCACCGCCTGCGGGCCGAGATAGCGCTTCCACATCTGCAGCGAGCCGCCGCCGGCGACGCCGATCTCCAGCATCACCACCGGGCGGTTGCGGAAGCGGGCGAAATGCCGCTCGTAGGCGGGGAAATAGTGCTTCCACTTGTAGACCCGGAGATCCCGGCTGCCGAGAAAGATGTCCCATAGGTTCATGGCCGCCGCATGCCTCCCTGCCTGCCCCATCCCGCCGATCCGCGGGAAGGACACCATGGGCGCCGCCGCCGCCGCGGGCAAGCCCGGCAGGGCAGCGCGCGCCCGGCGGCCGGAAGCGCCCGAGCGCGGCGGAGGCCGGTGGGGGAGCGGAACAGTGCCGCCCGGCGCAGCACCCGCCGGGGCGGGCGGGGCCGCCGCCGCGCGCGGGCGCCGGCGCTCCGCCCCGGTCGTTTGGTGGTCGTTCGGTGATCGCCCAGCGGCCCCGCCCGCCCGACCGCCCCCCGGTCGCTACGAAACGGTCGCTGCCACACGGTCACCCTGCCGGCACTGCCGCCCGGCCGCCCCACCGGCGCAGCCGCCCGATCGACCCGGCTGCGTTCCCACCCGGCAACTCCACCGGCGTTCCCGCCCGGCCCCTTCCGCCGACGCTCCAGCCCGGTCATCCCACCGGTGTTCCCACCCGGCCGCTCCGTCAGTGCTCCCGCCCGGTCGACCCGCTGGCGCCCGCGCCCGGCCGCTCCAGCGGCGCTCTCGCCCGACGGCCTCGGCGGCGTTCCTGCCCGGCCGCCCCGCCGGTGCAATCACCCGGTCGGCCCGCTGGCGCTCCCGCCCGCGTCACCCCGCCAGCACGCCGCCCCGACTGCTCCGCCGGCGTTCCCGCGCGGCCGCTCCGTCAGTGCTCCCTGCCTGCCACCCGCCAGTGCTTCCGTGGGTTCACCACGCCGATGTTCCCGCCCGGCCGCTCCGCCAGTATTGCTGCCCGGTCGGCGCGCCGGCACTGCCACCCGGCCAGTCGGCTGACACCCGCGCGGCCGCCCGGGTCACGCCGCCGGCCTTGCTGCCCGGCCGCCCTGCCGGTGTCCCCGCCCGGCGGCTCCGCCACCGTGCCCGCATGGCCGCGCTGCCGGCGCTTCTGCCTGGCCGCTCCAGCCGCGCTGTCACCCGGCGGCCTTGGCGGCGTTCCCGCCCGGACGCTCTCTCAGTGCTGCCGCCTGGTCATCCGCCAGTGCTTCCGCGGGATCACACCGCGGGCGTTGCTGCCCGGCCGCTCCGCCGGCGCAGCCGCCCGGTCGGCCCGCCGGCACGCCCGCCCAAGCGATCGGCCGGTGTTCCCGCCCGGACGCTCCGTTAGTGCTGCCGCCTGGTCATCCGCCGGTGCTTCCGCGGGATCACACCGCCGACCTTGCTGTCCGGCCGTTCTGCCGGTGTTCCCGCCCGGTCGGTCCGCTGGCGTTGCCGTGCGGCCGCTCTCTCAATGCTGTCGGCTGGCCATCCGCCAGTGCTTCCGCGGAATCACGCCGCCGACGTTGCCGTCCGGCCGCTCTGCCGATGTTGCCGACCGGCCGCCCCGCCGACGCTGCCGTCCGCTCGCTTTGCCGGTGCTTCCGTCCGGCCGCCTTGCCAGGGCTTCCGCCTGGCCGCTCCATCAGTGCTGCCGCCCGGTGGGCCCGGCGGCGCGCCGGTGCGGACAGGGCGCCGGCGCTCCGGTGTGGTCATTCCGCTGCGGCGCCGGCCTCGGGCTGGCCGGCATCGGCCTCCTGCGCGGCCCACATCCGGGCATAGACGCCGCCGCGGGCCAGCAGGTCGCCATGGGTGCCGCGCTCGACCACCCGGCCGGCCTCGAGCACGACGATCTCGTCGGCCTCCACCACCGTCGAGAGCCGGTGCGCGATCATGATCACCGTGCGGCCCTCGCCGAGCCGGCGCAGCTCGGCCTGGATCGCCCGCTCGGTGCCGGTGTCGAGCGCCGAGGTCGCCTCGTCGAGCACCAGCACCGGCGGGTTCTTCAGGATCGTCCGGGCGATCGCCACGCGCTGCTTCTCGCCGCCCGAGAGCTTCAGGCCGCGCTCGCCGACCAGCGTGTCGTAGCCCTGCGGCAGGCCCTCGATGAAGCCGTCGATGCGCGCCGCGCGGGCCGCCGCCTCGACCTCCTCGCGGCTCGCCCCGGCGCGGCCATAGGCGATGTTGTAGCCGATCGTGTCGTTGAACAGCACGGTGTCCTGCGGCACCACGCCGAGGCCGCGGCGCAGGCTCTCCTGGGTCACGCCGCGCACGTCCTGCCCGTCGATCTCCACCGCCCCGCCGGTGACGTCGTAGAACCGGAACAGCAGCCGCGCCACGGTGGACTTGCCCGCCCCCGAGGGCCCGACGATGGCCAGCTTGCCGCCGCCCGGCACGTCGAAATCGAGCCCGCGCAGCACCTCCCGGTCGGGCCCGTAGCCGAAGCGCACGCCGCGGAACGTCACGCGCCCCTCGCCGGGCCGGAACGCCGGCGCGCCGGGGGCGTCCTGCACCTCCGGCGCGGTGTCGGTCAGTTCGAACATCTCGCGCATGTCGACGAGGCTCTGGCGGATCTCGCGATAGACCGTGCCGAGGAAGTTGAGCGGCACGGTGATCTGGATCATGAAGGCGTTGACCATGACGAAATCGCCCACCGTCATGGTGCCCGCCGCCACCGCCTGCGCGGTCATCCCCATCACCGCCACCATGCCGAGCGCGATGATCACCGCCTGGCCGGAATTCAGCAGCGCCAGCGAGGTCGTGGTCTTGATCGCCGCCTCCTGGTAGCCTTTGAGCGCCCGGTCATAGCGCTCGGCCTCGCGGGTGCTGGCGTCGAAATACTTCACCGTCTCGTAGTTCAGCAGGCTGTCCACCGCCTTCTGGTGCGCGTCCTGGTCCTCCCGGTTCATCTCCATGCGGATCTTCACGCGCCATTCGGTCGTGCGGAAGGTGAAGATCGTGTAGACCACCACCGTCGCCGCCAGCACCGCGGCATAGGCGGCGCCGAAATGCAGCCAGAAGATCGCAACGACGATCAGCAGCTCGACCATCAGCGGCACGATGCTGAACAGCACGAAGCGCAGCAGGAAGTCGATCGCCTTCACCCCGCGATCGACGATGCGCGACAGCGCCCCGGTGCGCCGCGACAGGTGATAGCCGAGCGAGAGCCGGTGGATATGCCCGAAGGTGCGCAGCGCCAGCCGCCGCAGCGCGTGCTGGCTGACCCGGGCGAAGACCGCGTCGCGCAGCTGCTGCAGCACCGTGCCGGCGAGCCGCGCCACGCCATAGGCCGCCACCAGCAGGATCGGCGCCGCCACCGCCTGGCCCTGGCCGGGGGCCAGCGCGTCCACCGCCGCCTTGTAGACGAAGGGCATCAGGATCGTCGCCGCCTTGGCCGCCACCAGCAGCAGCACCGCCACCACCACCCGCAGGCGCAGGTCGCGCCGCCCCTCGGGCCAGAGATCCGGCAGCGCGCGGGCGAGGATGCGCAGGTCCGGCGGGGCCTCGCCGCCGCCGGCGCCGGGGGTGCGTCGTCTCGATCTCGGGCTCATGGGGGCTCCCGTCTGGCCGCCGCTGCGGCATCGGTCCGGTCGGATCACATCTGGCATATACGGGCGCGCTCCGCCTGGTCAAACCGCGGCCCTTGCGCTTTTCCCCGTTCCTTGGGATGACGGACGGCCGGGGCGCCGCCAGCGCCTCCCCCGCCTACCGCCTACCCGCCCGCCGCCCGTCGCCTGCCTCCCTGCCTGTCCGGAGCCTGCCCATGACCCGCCCGATCCGATCCGTCTGCCTCTATTGCGGCTCCCGCTTCGGGCGCGAGCCGGGCTATGCCGAGATCGCCCGGCGGTTCGGCCGCGGCGTCGCCGAGGCGGGGCTGCGCCTCGTCTATGGCGGCGGCGATGTCGGGCTGATGGGCGAGGCGGCGCGCGCCGCGGTGGAGGCCGGCGCGCATGTCACCGGGATCATCCCCAAGCACATCGTCGACATGGAGATCGCCACCGGGCCGATCGCCAATCTGGTGGTCACCGAGACCATGCACGAGCGCAAGAAGCTGATGTTCATGAACTCCGACGCGGTGGTGGCACTGCCCGGCGGGCCCGGCACCCTCGACGAGCTGATCGAGGTGCTGACCTGGCGCCAGCTCGGCCTGCACGCCAAGCCGGTGGTGATCGTCAACCACGAGGGCTACTGGGACCCGCTGCTGGCGATGCTCGAGCATATCGAGGACCAGGGCTTCATGGGCGAGACCTTCCGCGGCTTCTACCGCGTGGCGGCGAGCCCGGAGGAGGCCATCGCGCTGCTCACCCGGGCCGGCGCGCCGGCCTGAGCCGGCGCTATCCCGCCGGGCCGGGGGCGGCGCCCCGCCCCGTCTCTGGCCCGGCCCCCTGCCCGGTTTGCGACCCGGTGCCAGGCCCGGCCGGAGGCTTCGCCTCCGGCTTCCGGCGCAGCAGCTCGCTGGTGTAGAGCGCGAGCCCGGCCCAGACCAGCCCGAGCGCCGCCACGAAGCCGGGGCCCACGGTCTCGCCCAGCAGCACCACCGCGCAGAACACCTGCAGCGTCGGGTTGAGGTACTGCACCAGCGCCGCGGTGGCATAGGGCAGCCGCCGCGCCGCCTCGGCGAAGAGCACCAGCGGCAGCCCGGTGACCGGCCCGGCGGCGAGCAGCAGCAGCGTCGAGCGCAGGTCGCGCCCGAACGCCGCGCCGGGCTGCGCCGCGCTCTCCGGCCCGAGCCCGGCATGCACGACCAGCAGCCAGCCGATCGCCAGCGGGCTCAGCAACAGCGCCTCCACCGCAAAGCCGGAGATCGCGCCGACCCCGAGGCGCTTGCGGACCAGCCCGTAGATCGCAAAGCTCACCGCCAGCACCAGCGGGATCACCGGCGCCGGGCCGGCCCCGGCCAGCAGCAGCGCCACCGCCAGCGCCGCCAGCCCCACCGCGATCCATTGCCGGAGGCTCAGCCGCTCGCCCAGCACCAGCACGCCGAGCGCGACGCCGCAGAGGGGCATCAGGTAGTAGCCGAGCCCGGCCTCGACCGCGCGGTTGGCCTGGATCGCGGTCAGGAAAACCAGCCAGTTGACGGTGATCAGGCTCGCGGTCAGCGCCAGCCCGGCGAGGCGCGTGCGCAGCGCCTCGGCGATGCGCGGGCCGCGGCCGGTGGCAAGGCACCAGAGCCCGACCACCACGGCGCCCCAGAGCACCCGGTGGGACAGCAGCTCCAGCGGCTGCACGTGGCGCAGGAGATCGAAATAGAGCGGGTTCAGGCCCCAGATCGTGGCCGCCGCCAGACCCGCGGCGATGCCCGCGGCAGAGCCGGTCATCCGTCGGTCCCTCCGGTGATGAGAGCAGCCGGATAGCGCATCCGCGGCGGCGGCGGTAGCGGGCCGGGCGGGAAGCCGGTTTGCAGGGGGCACGCGTGCCGCACCCTGCATGCCGGCCGGGGCGGCCCCGGCCGGCGGTCGCAGCGCGTCGGCTCAGGCCGCCGGGAGGCGGCTCGCGACGTTCTCCCAGTTCACCAGGTTGTCGAGGAAGTTCTCGATATAGGCCGGGCGCCGGTTGCGGTAGTCGATGTAGTAGGAATGCTCCCAGACATCGCAGCCGAGCAGCGCGGTCTGGCCGAAGCAGAGCGGGTTCACGCCGTTCGGGGTCTTGGTGACCTTGAGCTTGCCGCCATCGACCACCAGCCAGGACCAGCCCGAGCCGAACTGCCCGGCACCGGCGGCGACGAAGGCCTTCTTGAAGTCCTCCACCGAGCCGAAATCGGCGGTGATGCGGCTCTCCAGCTCCGACGGCATCTTGCCGATATCGGCCGACATCATCTCCCAGAACTGGATGTGATTCCAGTGCTGCGAGACCTGGTTGAACAGGCCCTGGTACTCGTCCTTGCCATAGGTGGCGGCGATCACCTCGGGAAGCTTGGCGTTGTCGGCGCCCTCCCAGGGGGTGCCGGCGATCAGCTCGTTGCCCTTGTCGACATAGGCTTTGTGGTGAAGATCGTGGTGGTATTCCAGCGTCTCGCGGCTCATGCCGGTGGCGGCGAGCGCGTCATGGGCATAAGGCAGATCGGGAAGCGTGAAGGCCATGTGTCCCTCCTCGTCATTGGGCCAAGAGGCGCGGTTCGCCTGGCGGCGCCGCACCCTCCCGCCTCATATATGCCACGGGGGCCGGGGCGAAAGGGAAATGCGCGCCGCCGCGGCGGATTGTTGGCGCGCCGATGGCCGCGGCGCCGGCGCTCAGAGCAGGATCAGCGCGACCAGGGCGAAATAGAGCGCGAAGGGCGCCGCCAGCCCGGCCACCGCGACGCCGAGCATCCTGAGCGGCGCGCAGGCGATGCATTCGAGCGCCGGGAAGCGCGCGCGGCCGGGGCGGAAGCGGGCGGGATCGGTGGCGCGGCGGATCTCGCGCCGGGTCGCGGCGCGGCCGCGGGCGAGGTTGAGCTCGACGGCGCGCTCGGCCGCCAGCTGCGCGCGCACGCCGGCCAGATAGGGCGGGCTCAGCGAGCGCGCCTCGGCGCGGGCCAGCCGCACGGCATGGCGGGCGGCGAGCAGCGCCTCGCAGGCCGGCGGCAGCGCCACCGGCCCGGCCGGCAGCGGCTCGGGCGCGGCGGGCACCGGCCTGACGCGGGGCACGCGGATATAGGTCTCTGCCATGGGCGGCACTCCCTGCCAGCCGGGGATATGTGACAGAATGATGACATCGGCGCCGGCGCAGTCAAGCGCCCATGCACGGAGGCCCGGCCGCGCGGGCCGGCGTGCCCCGCCCCTGCACCGTCGCGGCGGCCGGGACGGCATCGCGGCCCACCCACGGCACGCCGGCCCGCGCGGCACTGCACCGCCTGTCGGGGTTGGTCAGGAGAGGGCGATCAGCAGCGCGGCGACCCGGCGCTCCTCGGCCAGCAGCACGTTGTAGGCGCGGCAGGCGGCGGGGGTCGACATGATCTCGACGCCGATGCCGGCCGCCTCCAGCGCCCGGCGTACCGGGCCGGGCAGCGGCGCGATCTCCGGCCCCTGGCCGATCAGCAGCACGTCGATCTCCGCCGCCATCGCCAGCACCGGGGCGATCGCCGGCTCGGTGATCTCGCCTTCGGCCGGCGCGATGCCATCGGCGGAGACCAGCACCGAGCCGGCGATCCAGTCGCCGCCGATCCGGAAGCCGCCGGGGCCGTAGCTGTCGATCGGCCGCTGCGCGCCGAAGCCCATCTCGTGCATCCGCATCATCCGCTCCCCGTTCGCCGGATCCCGGCCGGTCCGATCGCCGCCTGCCCGGTCCCCGGCAGCAAGCCCCGCCGCCAGCCGCGCCGCCGGCGCGCGCGTCAGCGCGTGGCGGCGGCGGGGGTGGCGGCGGGCCACCGCTCGAGGCCCGGCACCCGCGCGCCAGCGCGGGGTGCGGGGCCGGAGAGCCAGCGGCCCCCCGGGGCGCACCCGGGGCGCATCCGAGGCGCATCCCGGCCGCAGCCGGCCCGCAGCCCGGCCCGCCGGCCCCGGAGCGCTGAGGCCGCGCTCAGGCCGCGCTCACACCTGGGCGCCGTCGAGCCGGATCCCGGCCTTGTTCTCCTCCGCCGTCGACCAGTCGCGGTTGACGCCGAACCAGAGCAGCGTCGCCGCCGCGATGAAGACCGAGGAATAGGTGCCGATCACCACGCCCCAGATCATCGCGAAGGTGAAGCCCTGGATCACCGGCGGGCCGAGCAGGAACATCGCCACCAGCGCGATCAGCGTCGTCACCGAGGTCATCACGGTGCGCGCCAGGGTCTCGTTGATCGACAGGTCGAGCAGCTCGATCAGCGGCATCTTCTTGTACTTGCGCAGGTTCTCGCGGACCCGGTCGAACACCACCACGGTGTCGTTGAGCGAATAGCCGACGATGGTCAGGATCGCCGCGATGATCGCCAGGTTGAACTCGATCTGGGTGACCGCGAAGACCCCGACGGTCAGCACCACGTCGTGCAGCAGCGCCACCACCGCGCCGAGGCCGAACTGCCATTCGAAGCGCAGCCAGATATAGACCAGCACCGCCAGCACCGCGAGCAGGATCGCCAGCCCGCCGGCCTGCAGCAGCTCGCCCGAGACCTTCGGCCCGACCACCTCGACCCGGCGCACCTCGGTGCCCGGCAGCGCCTCGACCAGCACCTGCTCGACCTC
Organism: Paralimibaculum aggregatum; assembly: GCF_030270585.1. Lineage (GTDB taxonomy): Bacteria > Pseudomonadota > Alphaproteobacteria > Rhodobacterales > Rhodobacteraceae > Thermohalobaculum > Thermohalobaculum aggregatum. The sequence continues at coordinate 41,202 of NZ_BSYI01000009.1, read as the reverse complement.
CTGCGCCACCGCCATGCGGTCGTCGCCGTCGCCGGCCTGCTCCTCGATGCGCACCAGCACGTCGCGCTCCGAGCCGAAGCTCTGCACCGCCACGTCGCCGAGCTCCATGCCGCTCACCGTCTCGCGGATCTGGGCCAGGTCGGCCGGCTGCGCGGTGCGGATCTCGATCATCGTTCCGCCGCGGAAGTCGATGCCGAAGTTCATCCCCATCACCGCCGCCAGCGCGATGGCGCCGATGCAGGCCGCGGCGGAGCCGACCAGCGGCCCCTTGCGCATGCCCATGAAGCCGATCCGGGTCTCCTCCGGCACCAGCTTGAGCAGCACCACGCGCAGCGCGCTCGGCCGCGCCCAGTCGAGCCAGCGCACCACCATCAGCCGGGTCACCATGGTCGCGGTGAACACCGAGGTGACGATGCCGAGCCCGAGCGTTACCGCGAAGCCCTTGACCGGGCCGGAGCCGATGGCGAACAGGATCACCGCGGCGATCAGCGTGGTGATGTTGGCGTCGATGATCGCCGAGAGCGCCTCGGAATAACCCCGGTCGATCGCCCGCGACGGCCCCTTGGCGGAGCGCAGCTCCTCGCGTATGCGCTCGAAGATCAGCACGTTGGCATCCACCGCCATGCCGATGGTCAGCACGATGCCGGCGATGCCGGGCAGCGTCAGCGTCGCGCCGATGATCGAGAGCAGCCCGATCAGCATCGCCATGTTGAGCACCAGCGCCACCGCGGCGAAGGTGCCAAAGCGGCCATAGGCGGCCATCATGAAGACCAGCACCGCGATGAAGGCGAGCACCGTGGCGGCGGAGCCGGCGGAGATCGAGTCGGCGCCGAGATCCGGCCCCACGGTGCGCTGCTCGAGCACCTTGATCGAGGCCGGCAGCGCGCCGGAGCGCAGCAGGATCGACAAGCTGGTGGCGCTGTCGACGTTGAAGTTGCCCTCGATGAAGCCCGAGCCGCCGAGGATCGGCGACTGGATGCGCGGCGCCGAGATCACCTGGTTGTCGAGCACGATGGCGAAGAGCTGGCCGACATTGGCGGCGGTGTAGTCGCCGAAGATCCGCGCGCCGCGGGTGTCGAAGCGGAAGTTGACCACCGGCAGCCCGGTCTCCGGGTGGAAGCCGAGGCTGGCATCGGTGAGGTTCTCGCCGGTCAGCTCGGAGCGGCGCTTCAGCAGATAGGGCGCGCCGCCCTCGGCGTCCTCGACCACGATCTGGCCGGGGCCGGGGCTGTAGCTCTCCTCGCCGAAGCCCTCGACATCGTGGAAGGTCAGCTTGGCGGTGCGCCCGATCAGGTCGAGGATCTCGCCGGCCGAGCCGATGCCCGGCACCTGGATCAGGATGCGGTCGGCGCCCTGGCGCTGGATCGTCGGCTCGCGGGTGCCGCTCTCGTCGATGCGGCGGCGCATGATCTCGAGCGACTGCGCCATGGTGCGGTCGGTGATCGCCTCGACCGCGGCCTCGGTGAGCCGCAGGTGATAGGTGGCGCCGTCATCGCTCAGCGTGACCTCGAGATCCGAGCCGCCGGCGATGCCGCCCATGCCGAAGCCGCCGGCGATGCCGCCGCCGACCGGCTGCGCCAGCCCGCGCAGCGCCGCGCCCGCGGTCTCCACCTGCTCGGCCTGGGAGATCGTGACGCGGACCTCCTCCGGCGTCGCGGCGAGCCCGGTGAAGCGGCGCACGCCGGCCTCGCGCAGCGCCTCGCGGACCTCGGAGCGCAGCCCCTCGAGCCGCTCGCCGACGACCTCCGCGATCTGCACCTCGACCAGCAGATGCGCGCCGCCGCGCAGATCGAGCCCGAGCCGCACCACCCCCGGCGGCAGCCAGGAGGGCCAGGCCTCGGCGGCGGCCAGCAGCGCCGCGTCCGGGGTGCCGCCGGCACGCTCGATCTTCTCGATCTGCGCGCGCGCGCGGCCGGCCTCGTCGGCGGTCTCGTAGAACAGGTTCGGCGCCGAGAAGATCAGGCCCGCGAGGCAGGCTCCGATGACGAGGAGTGTCTTCCAAATGGGGAACTGCAGCATCGCGCTTCTCCTCGCTGGGTCGCGCCGGGGGTCGCGGCCCTCGGGGCCGCGGGCGGGGCCCGGCGGCGGCGCTCGGCGCGGCTGCGGGCCCCGGCGGTCGTCGGGTCGTCAGTCGTTCGCCGGCTCGGTCTTCGAGAGCACCGCCGAGACCGTCGACTTGACGATGCGGATCTTCACGCCCTCGGCGATCTGCACCTCGACCTCGTCGTCATCCATCACCTTGGTGACCTTGGCGATCATGCCGCCGGCGGTCACCACCTGGTCGCCGCGCCGCAGGTTCTCGACCATCTTCTTGTGCTCCTTCATCCGCTTCTGCTGCGGGCGGATGAGCAGGAAGTAGAAGATGACGAACATCAGGATGAACGGGATGATCCCGGCCAGCCCCCCCATGGCGCCGGCTCCTCCGATATCCTGGGCATAGGCGGGTGTGGCGAACATGGACGGTCCCTTTCGTTTTCGTGTCGTGTCCGGTCTGCGCGCCGCCGGGCGGCGCCGGCCCCGCTGGCCGCCACGCGTCCGGTGACAGGCGTCGCGGCCGGGCTCCGGCCACGCTCCGCCCCTATATACGGGCGCCCGGCGCCGTGGCAAGGCGGCGCGGCGCCGGCTCCGGACGGGGCGATCCGCGCGGCTGCCAAGGGGGTGCGCGGGGATGCCGCGCTAGCGGATTGTCAAGGCCGGCGGCCTGTGCTATCCGAAGAAAGATCGGAGAGGAAATTGCGGCACTGTCGCGATTCCCACAATAATATAACCTCCCGGTCGTCAATCCGGATGCGGGCTTCAGTCCCGCGCCGATCCTGGGAGAGACACTGATGCAAGCCATCCACTACATCGCCCCCACGGTAGCCATGACCCTTTACGCAATGCTGATGGCCGCGGTCCTGATCGGCTGACACTGTCCGTTTTTCGCGAACTGTAGTCCGGCCCCGCCCGCCGCGGGCCGGACCTTCTGCCCCGTTTCCCCGCTGCCGGACGGCCTTTTCGCCGCCGCCCGCCCGGGCCATGATCCCCCATTGCCCGGAGGGATTGCCCCATGCCCGAGACCCCCGAGAGCCCGCCGCCGAAGCTCGGCAAGGCCATGGCCGGAGTCTGGCTCGGCCCGGCACGCCGGCTGAAATCGCGGTGCCTCGCGCTGTGCCGCTGGCTGCCGGAGAACTATCTCTGGCCGATTCTCCTCCTCGCCGCCGTCCTGCTGCCCTTCTGGCTGCTGATCCTCGTCCTCGTTGCGGACAATCTGGTTGCCCAGCTCGCCGCCGGCATCCCCGCCGACGCCACGGACAAGCGCGCGCATTTCTACGGCGTCGGGCTGACCATCACCGGCCTCGGCGCGGTGCTCGCCGCCCCCTTCATCCTGATCAAGGCATGGATCAACGAGCGCCAGGCCCGCACCGCCGAGCAGGGCCACATCACCGACCGGATCACCAAGGCGGTGGAGCAGCTCGGCGCCGAGAAGACGGTGAAGACGCCGAAGCGCGTCGAGATCCGGGAGGTGAAGTACCGCCTGCCGGGGGACAGGGAAGGAACGCGAAAACGCATTGCCGAGGAGATCCGCTTCCAGCCCTTCGAGCTTCCGCCCGGGGCGACCAGGCGGGAGAACGGGCTATGGGCCGAGCACCCGCTGCCCGAGACCTACGAGACCACCGAGCCGAATCTCGAGGTGCGGCTCGGGGCGATCTATGCGCTGGAGCGGATCGCCGAGGACAGCGCCCGCGACCACATCCAGATCATGGAGATCCTCTGCGCCTATATCCGGCAGAACGCCCCGGCCTCGATGGCCCCCGCCCCCCTGCCCGACTGGGACGAGGGCCTGCCGGACGACGACAGCGCGGACGCCAGAAAGCGCCGCGCCGAGGTGTTCAGGGCAAGGTTTGGCGAAGGATCTTTCGATCCCGACTCGGAGCTCGCCAATTGGGTCGAGGGGCTAGTGGGGCCTCGTATCGACATCCGGGCGGCGCTCACCGTGATCGGCCGGCGCAGCGAGGAGCGCATCGCCGAGGAAGCCAAGGGCGATCGCCCTTTCACGCTCGACCTGCGCGAAACCTGCCTGCAACGCGCCGACTTGCGCCACGCAAATCTTGCCAATGCGCTCTTGGAAAATTCCCGACTTGAAGGTGCGAATCTTGATAGCGCAACTCTCAATGGGGCGGACCTAGTGCGGGCGCACCTTGCACGTTCGTCTCTTGTTCAGGCATCTATTGAAAATGCAACGCTAACCGGGGCAAAGCTCGAAGGAGCAAACCTAGAGTTGGGACAGTTTACGGGTGCAACGCTGTCGGGCGCACGGCTCGAGATGGCAATCCTCCTGAATGCAATACTTCAAAGGGTCTATCTAATCGGAGCACATCTTCAGGGAGCCGACCTGAGGAAAGCAAATCTTGTGGGAGCCACGCTCTTTCAGGCGAAACTGGTAAGTGCTACCCTCACAAATGCAGAGCTCGACGGGGCAGCCCTCGATGGGGCAGGAATGCTACGTGCTAGCCTAGGCGGGTGCACACTCGCACGGAGCACGCTCAGATCTACAGATCTCCGAGAAGCACTGCATCTCACCGCAGAAACGATTGGACCCGCCTTTGGCGTGCTTTCGGGATCTGGCAAGACGCTCCTACCCGAAGATTTGGATATTTCAGCGAATGACCTGGCCCATTGGCACCGTGCGGACGAGGGTAGCGCGGACAGTGTGGGACACGCGGTATTCTTCATCATGGACTACCAAGCATGGCTCAAGGCCGGCGCGCCCACTGGCGTCGATTGGCGCGATGAGTCATAACGCGCGCGGCTGAACCAGAAGAGGAGACACGGCCGTGCACGATATCCGACTGATCCGTGAGAACCCCACCGGCTTCGACGCGATGCTCGCGCGGCGCGGGCTCTCCGGCGTCTCGTCGGAGATCCTGGCGCTGGACGAGACCCGGCGCGCCAGGATCACCGCGGCCGAGGCGATGCTGGCCGAGCGCAACGCCGCCAGCAAGGAGATCGGCCTCGTCAGGAAGACCGGCAACCAGGAGGAATTCGAGGCCCTGCGCGCCCGCGTCGCCGAGATGAAGGACGAGACCGCCCGGCTCGAGGCCGAGGCCAAGGCCGCCGACGAGGCGCTGACCGACCTCCTGATGGGCCTGCCCAACCTGCCGCTCGAGAGCGTGCCGGACGGCGCCGACGAGACCGGCAATGTCGAGCTCCGCCGCTGGGGCACGCCGCGCGAGATGGACTTCGCGGCGAAGGAACATTTCGAGATCCCCGCCGTCGCCGCCGGGCTCGATCTCGGCCGCGCCGCGAAGCTCTCGGGCAGCCGCTTCATGATGCTGAGCGGCAGCCTCGTGCGGCTGCACCGGGCGCTGGCGCAGTTCATGCTCGACACCCATATCAACGAGAACGGGCTGACCGAGGTCTGGACCCCGGTGCTGGTGCGCGGCGACGCGCTGGTGGGCACCGGGCAGCTGCCGAAATTCGCCGAGGACCTCTACCGCACCGAGGGCGGGCACTGGCTGATCCCGACCGCCGAGGTGACGCTGACCAACCTCGTCGCCGGCGAGATCGTCGAGGCCGCCAGCCTGCCGCGGCGCTACACCGCCTGGACCCAGTGCTTCCGCTCCGAGGCCGGCTCGGCGGGCAAGGACGTCACCGGGATCCTGCGCCAGCACCAGTTCGAGAAGGTCGAGATGGTCTCGATCACCGCGCCGGAGGACAGCGATGCCGAGCATGAACGCATGACGCGCTGCGCCGAGGACATCCTCGAGCGGCTCGGCCTGCCCTACCGCACCGTGGTGCTGTGCACCGGCGATCTTGGCTTCGGCGCCCGGCGCACGCATGACGTCGAGGTCTGGCTGCCGGGCCAGGGCACCTATCGCGAGATCAGTTCCTGCTCGACCTGCGGCGATTTCCAGGCGCGGCGGATGAATGCCCGCTTTCGCCGCGAGGGCGAGAAGCGCCCGGAGTTCCTGCACACGCTGAACGGCTCCGGGCTGGCCGTCGGCCGCGCCCTGATCGCGGTGGTCGAGAACGGCCAGCAGGCCGACGGCTCGGTGCAGCTGCCGGAGGTGCTGGCGCCCTATATGGGCGGCGCGCGGCGGATCCTGCCCGACGGCGCGCTGGCCTAGCGCACGCCGGGCCGCGCGAGCCGGACCGGGGTTCCCGGGCCGGCCCGGCCCCGATCCACCATGCCTGCCGGCAGCCGAGGCCGGCGGGCATGTCACAGGGCCGCTCCGCCGATCCCCGCAACCGTGACCCGGCCGCCGCAGAGGCCGAGGCCGGCGGGCATGTCGCGAGGCTGTTCCGCCGATCCCCGCGACCGTGTCCCGGCCGCCGCAGCGGACGAAGCCGGCGAGCATGCCACAAGGCCGCTCCGCCGATCCCCGCAACCGTGTCCCCGAAGCCGCGTCCCGGCCGCAGCAGGGGCCGGCGCCAGGCACCGCCAGGCGGCCGAACGCTGCGGTGTCGGTGCCCCATTGCCGGGCGCCGGCCGGCGCGCGGGGAGCCCCCCCCGGCCCGGTGCTCCCGGCGGCGACCGCCACTGGGGACGCATTAGAGCGCCGGATGACCCGGTCCGCACGCTGCCCGAAAGGGGCCCCGACCTCACCTCCCAGGCATGGCGCGCGGCGCCCGCCGGGCGCGGCCCTGTCTTCCGCAGCGGCATGCTGCGGCGCGTCCCCCGCCGCCACCGCATCACGCGGAGAAGCGAGCCGCGCATGCATGCGCACAGGACCGCCCCGATGCCCCGAAGAAGCGCCGGGACCGGTCCGAGGGCCAGATCGACATGGATCCTGCCCGCCCGGTCGTTCCCGGCGAGCCCCGGGCGCAGACCGACATGGCCCGCAGCCACGAACGCCGCCAACGCGGCGAACGCCTGCAGACGGGCATCCCCCATGGCCCCCGGAAGACCGCGACCTTCACCGCCGCACCCACAAGGCGCAGGACGCGCGCGCCGGTCGTGCCCAGCGTCCCGATCGGCCGCGCGGCCCTCCTGGCCTGCATGGCGCCCGCACTCATGCCCGGGCAGCGTGCCGGCAGCCTTGTCCGCATCCACAGGTCCCCGGCGACGAGGGCCGGCAAACAAGGGCGCCGATCGAAGCCGCCGGCGCAGGGCTCCCCCTCCGCCCGCGCTGCCGTCCGGCATCCAGCCCGATCGCGCCGCCGAGGGCCTCCGGCCGCCCATCGGACGGATCGCCCCAACCCGATGCGCAAACCGCTCCAGCGCCTGCGTCTGCGATCCGGGCCGACGGAGCCACGCTTCAAATGCCGCGGCGTTGTCCGCCCTCGCCGGATGACATATCCTCCCTCCGCGCATTTGCCCGAGGGGACCATTCCATGCAGCCGCCAGCCTGCGTCCCGGCCACGCCCGGCCCGCCGCTCGCGACCATGCCCGGCCCGGCATCCACGGCCCCGCCCGGTCCGGCAACAACGCTGACCCATCCAGGCACCGGCGCCAGCCTCGCCCACCCCGGCAGCGCCGCACCACTGCACGGCGGCATCGAGCGCGCGGCCCCTCGCGGCAGGCACATCCCCCGTCTCGACCATGCCTCCGCCCGGCGCCGACCGATCTGCACCGCCCCGGCCGTCCCCCACCGCCTTGGCACCATGCCGGTCCCGGACGGCCCAACCTGCCCCCATCGCCCCGGCACCGGACCTATCCCGGACGTCCCGGCCGGCCTGCTCCGCCCCGGCGCCACGCCGATCCCGGACAGCCCAACCTGCCTCCACCGCCCGGGCGCCATGCCGATTCCGGACGCCCCGGCCTGCCCCCGCACCACGCCGGTCCCGGACAGTGGCAGCACCGAGACCAGCCAGCCAGCCGCGCACCTTGCCATCGACGATCCCGCATCACCGCCAGCACGGGGCGCAGGACCGGGCACGACCGGCCACATCACACGGGCAACGCACACCGGCACCGGGGACACCGAGGCACAGGCCCGCCGCTTCGTGCCGGGGGACCGGGACCGCACCAGGGCCGGCCATAGCGCACGGATAGCGAGCAATGGCGCCGGGAACGGCGCGTCTGAATCCCACCCCTTCGCGCCAAGGGGCCGGGATCGAACCGGAGCCGGCCAAACCGCACGGGCAACCCGCACCGGCGCCGGGAACAACGCGGCAGAAGCCCGTCCCATCGCACCGAGGGACCCGGACGGGACCGGGGGCGACCCCATCGCACGGGCAATGCGCACCGGCACCGGGAACAGGGCGGCGGAGGCCCGGCCCTTCACGCCGGGGGACGGGGATCGGGCCGGGGCCGGCCACGCCGCACGGGCTACGCGCACGGGAAACCGAGGCAGCGCTGCGGAAGCCCGGCTCTTCGCGCCGAACGACCGGGATCGAGCCAGGGGCAGCGACGGGCCGGACCTCGACCCCGCCCGAGCGATGCGCTTCGATCGGGCCGGTCCGGTAACCGGCGCTGCCGTCACATGTGAGGCGCCCGACCCGCGCCCGGGCCAGCGGCTGGCACTGCCAATGGCCCCGTTCGACGAGCCCAAGCGGCTTGCGCTCGGCAGCCCTGCGCCGGCAATCCTCCCGCTCGAGGCGAGCCGAGGCACCACTGGCCGCTCTGGCGCCGAGGCCGGCGCGGTACAGACCGTCGCAATGAAGGCACTTTCCCCGATCCCGGGCGGGCGGCAGGCGCTGCCGACGGAGCCGTCCAATGGGCTCGGAGGTATCGCGCCCGCCTGCACCGCGCCGGCTATCGGGCCGCTCGAGGCGAGCCGGGGTGCCGCCGGCCGTACCGGCACCAGAGCCGGCGCGGTGCGGACCGTCGCAAGGCGGGCGATTGCCCCGGCCCCTGGCCAGCGGCGGGCACTGCCGGCGGACGCGCCCGATGGGCTCGGGCGGATTGCACCCGGCAGCACCGCGCCGGCTATCCTCTCGATCAAGGCGAGCCGAGGTTCCGCTGGCCACACTGGCACCGGAGCCGGCGCGGTGCGGACCGTCGCAAGGCCGGCGCCTGCCACGGTCCCTGGCCGACCGCAGGCGCTGCCGACGGGCCCATCCGGCGGGCACGGACGGCTTGCCCCCGGCAGCGCCGCGCCAGCGACCGGCCTGCTCGGGTCGGGTCGGGGGGGCATCGTCGATGGTGCGGCCGAAGCCGAAGAGACCGCTGAGATGCAGGCGCCGCTGTCCGCGCTGCGCCGGGCCGCGCTGCGTCGGGGACCGATGCCGGCGCTGCCGGCGCATGGCGCGGCGGCGGGCGGGTGCGTCCGCCCGGCTGCGGCCCGAGCCGGCGGCGGGCGCGGGTGACGGCGATGGCAAGTGAGCCTCCGGAACCGCGGATCGTCACCGCGCGCGACGGCACGCGGCTGCGGCTGCGACCGATCCGGCCGGCGGACTGGCAGGGGGTCCGGCAGGGCTTCGAGAGCTGGAGCGCCGAGCAGAAGCGCCAGCGCATGCTGGGCGCCATCGAGCACCTCTCCGACACCGCGGCGCAGCGCTTCGCCACGCTGCGCGACCCGGCGCACGAGATCTGCCTGGTGCTCGCCGCGGAGGACGACGACAGCGACCTGCTCGGCGGCGCGCGGCTGGTCGGCGCCCCGGGGCGCGACGACGGCGAGTTCGCGGTCAGCATCCGCGGCGATGCCCAGGGCCGCGGGCTCGGCCGGCTGGCGCTCGAGGCGGTGCTGGCGGAGGGGCCGGCCCGCGGCATTACCCGCGCCTGGGGCCTGATCGGCCGGCGCAACGAGGGCATGCTGGCGCTGGCCCGGCGCCTCGGCTTCGCGCTCCGCGCCTTCCCCGACGACATGGCGCTGCTGCTCGCCGAGAAGGACCTGGGCCCGGGCTGAGACGCGGGGCGGCTGCGGTCGCTGCGGGCGCCGTCCGGACGCATGGCCCCGCGCCCGGCCAGACCCGCCGGGAGGGCGGACGGGAGAGGCAGGACGGCGGGAGCACGGAGAAGGCCACGCCCCCGGCCCGGCCGGCACCGCCCCGGATGGGCCCGCGCCGCCGGGCGGGGGCGCCGCGCCCGCCGTCCCGCCCGCGGCGGCGTCATGCCCGCGGCGCCGGGCATCCGTCTCGCCGGTGGCAGCCGGGGCCGGTTGCCACCGGCGCACCCGGTGGCAGCGCGCCGCGGGCGGGACGGCGGCCGGGGCGCGCGGCCCGACGCGGCGCATGGCCGGGCTCTCCTGCTGCCCGCCGTGCCGGGCCCCGGCCGGGAGGCTGGACCGCGCCGCCCTGCCCCCCTACAACCCCCGGTGCAACGCGAGCGGGGGAGCCATGCGCATACTCATCACCAATGACGACGGGATCACGGCGCCGGGGCTGGCGGTGGCCGAGGCCATCGCCGCCGAGATCGGCGGCCCCGGGGCGGAAATCTGGGTCGTGGCGCCCGACAACGAGCGCTCCGGCGTCAGCCACGCGATCTCCTATGTTCACCCGGTGCGGGTCACGCGGCACGGCGAGCGGCGATTCTCGGTGGACGGCTTCCCGGCCGACTGCGCGCTGGTCGGCATCCGCAAGCTGATGGCCGAGGCGCCGCCGGACCTCGTGCTCTCCGGCGTCAACCGGGGCCACAACGTCGCCGAGGACGTGATCTATTCCGGCACCGTGGGCGGCGCCATGGAGGCGGCGCTGGCCGGCCCGCGGGCGATCGCGCTCAGCCAGTTCTACTCGAGCCGGCCGGGCGCCCCCACCGACATCTGGGCGGCCTCGACGGCGCTCGGCGCGGCGGCGGTGCGCAAGGTGCTGGCGATGCCGAGCCGGCGCGGCGTGTTCTACAACGTCAACTTCCCGGCCGCAGCGCCGGAGGCCGTCAAGGGCTTCGCGGTCTGCCCCCAGGGGGTGCGCGCCGGCTCGACCTTCGACGTGCTGCCTTACACCGCGCCGAACGGGCGGGAGTTCAACTTCTACCGCCACATGACCGCGAACGACACCGCCGAGGCCGGGACCGACGCGCGCAAGCTGATCGAGGGCTGGGTGACGATCACCCCGCTGATGCCGCAGCTCACCGCGGCGGATCTCATGGAAGAGGCGCGCGCCGCGCTCGGCTGACCGGCGCGGCGATCCCCGGCGCGCCGCAATGCGCCAGGGCTCCCGCGCCCGGAGCCGGGCGAGGCCGCATGACGGGCCGGACCGGTCCCCGGCGCCGGCGCCCGGAGCCTGCCCGCGCCGCAGCCGCGGTACTGCCGGACGCGCGCCGGCGGCCCTCCCCCCGTCGGTTCCTGCCGGAGCCGATTCCTCCCCGATGCCGGTTCCTCCCCGCCGCCGGTCCCCGCGGCAGCCGGCAGAGCGTCGAATTGCCCCACCGCCGATGCGCCACGCCGGGAGAACCCGGCGCACCACCCAGGTTCCGTACCCACAAAGGGGGATTCGCGAACCGGGTATGTCATGAGCCATTGCCACCAAGATCGCGGAGGCATCCATGGCGCGTTTGATCTTGCGGATATCGAATGGGGCTGATCCGGCCGCTTCTCCCCGACAGGCCGCGCGGTGTGCCGCGGGTGGACGACCGGCGGGTGCCGAATGGGATATTCTGGGTGCTCGGGACCGGTTCGCCGTGGCGCGATCTGCCCGAGCGCCATGGCCTCTGCACGACGGTCCGCAACCGCTTTGACCGCTGGGCCAGGGCCGGGATCTGGGCGCAGGCGTTTGACACCCATGCGGAAACATCCCCCGACAGCATGCAGTTCATCGACAGTTCCATCATTCGCGCGCATCGGCAGGCCGCGGCTCGAGAAGGCGATGTTATATTTTCCGTACCGGGGCGGGGAGGATAGGCCGTGAAGCCATTTCGATTCAAAGCACGAGAGCATGATGATACTGCGTCTGCCTTTCCCCTCGATCTGTCAGGCGATGTAGTGGCGTTACGCGCCTGCGAAGTTTGTGGACATGGTTTCATCGTCCATCTCCGAGGCTTGTCGCTAGGATCATTGCTTTCGGCCTTGATGGGAGGATGCGATGACACCGGCAGCGCGGTTGATCCGGGTGCAGACCTGCGAGCGGACGGGGAATGCGGGGCTCACCTGCCGACGCTGCGGTGTTTCCCGGCCAACACTGCGAAAGTGGTGGCGTCGTTGCCAGGTGGAGGGGGTGGCCGGGCTCGTCGACCGAAGCCGGCGCCCTTTGAGTTCTCCCGGACGGCGGGTGCTTGCGCCCCTGGAGCAGCGCATCATCAAGCTGCGCAAGGGGCGCAAGCTCGGGATCAGACGGCTGCGGATCGAGCTTCAGCGGCTTTACGGCGTCCGGCTCGCGGTCGACACGATCCACAAGGTGCTTTGCCGACACGGCCTGAACAGGCTGAAGCGCCGGCGCCTCGTCCGAAAGCGATGGAAGCGGTATGCACGGCCGATCCCGGGCGACCGCGTGCAGATGGACGTCTGCAAGATCGAACCGCGCCTGTACCAGTACACCGCGACAGACGATTGCCCGCGATATCAGGTGGCTGGCCTCTTCCCGAACAAGTCCGCCACGTCGACCCCCGCTTTTCTCGACCAGGTCGTCGAGGAGATGCCGGTGTCGATCCGGCGCATCCAGACCGACCGCGGGCAGGAGTTCTTCGCCTGCAAGGTCCAGGACAGGCTCCGGAAGTGGTCGATCAAGTTCCGTCCGATCCGGCCGCGCTCACCGCATCTCAACGGCAAGGTCGGGAGGGTGCAACGGACGGCACTCGAGGAGTTCCGGCCAGCCGTCGATCTCGACGACCCGGACCTCGGGGTGAAGCTCGCGGAATGGCAGCACTTCCACAACTGGGAACGTCCGCACGACAGCCTCGGCGGCGGCGTTCCAATCGACCGCCTGTGCGACCGCATCCATCAGGCACCGCTCGGCGAGGAAATCGCCGATGCCTACGACCCGGACCGCGAACTCATCCTGCCGCGCGACGACTGCTCGACACGTCCGAACCGCCCAGACTGAAACCATGTACGCAGATCACACAAACCCCGTGCGAACATTCCTCCCTGCCGCCGGCCGGTGCTGACAGGGGCGCCGCCGATGGGATAGTGTCGGGCGGACGGCGTGCCTTCGCGCGCCGAACGGGGGAGCGGAACATGGGCGGCGGCGAGGCGCGGGCCGAGGAGCTGATGCAGCTGATCTTCTCGCTGCGTCAGGCGGGAGTGACCGACAAGCGCGTGCTCGACGCGATCGAGAAGACGCCGCGCGAGGTCTATGTCGAACCGGCCTTCCGCGAGCGTGCCTATGCCAACACGCCGCTGCCGATCCGCTGCGGCCAGACCATCTCGCAGCCCACCATCGTCGGGCTGATGACGCAGTCGCTGCAGGTGACGCCGCGCTGCAAGGTGCTCGAGGTCGGCGCCGGCTCGGGCTACCAGGCGGCGGTGCTGGCGCGGCTGGCGCGGCGGGTCTACGCGATCGAGCGGCACCGCCCGCTGGCGCTGCTGGCGCGCGAGCGGCTGGAGCGCCAGGGCCATGCCAATGTCACGATCCGCGCCGGCGACGGCACGCTGGGATGGCCCGAGCAGGCGCCCTTCGACCGCATCCTCGTCACCGCCGCGGCCGACGACACCCCCCGCCTGTTGTTGGAACAGCTGCGCATCGGTGGCATAATGGTGTTGCCGGTCGGGCAGTCCGACGAGGTGCAGCAGCTGATCAAGATCGAGAAGAGCGAGGCCGGCCTGACCTATCACGAGCTCGGGGAGGTGCTGTTCGTCCCCCTGATCGAGGGCATGGCCGAGGACGCCGAATGATGAGCCGCCGCCCCCGTCCGGCCGGCGGAACCGGCCAAGGCAAGGCCCAAGGCGAGGCAAGGCAGATGAGCAGAATGCGAAATTGGCTGAGAAGCGGCGGCGCGGCGGGGCTCGTGCTGCTGCTGGCCGCCTGTCCCGACCGCCAGGCGGCGGACCGTGCGGCGCTGGAGATCCGCGGTAGCGACCCCTCGGGGCGGCCGGCGGCGGATGCCAGCGGCATCGTGCGCTATGACGGCTACCAGGCGGCGGAGGCCCGCGCCGGCGAGACGGTGGCGGATCTCGCCGGCCGGCTCGGGCTCTCGGCGGCCGAGCTCGGTGCCTATAACGGGCTCGCGCCGACGCAGCGGCTGAGCGCCGGCGACGAGCTGGTGCTGCCGCCGCGCCCGGGGGGCTATTCCGCGGCGCCCGTGGCGGTGCCGGTGCCGGCGGCCGACCCCTATGCGCCGGCGGCGCCGGTCTCAGCGCCGGAGCCGCTGATCGAGACGCAGCCGCTGATCGAGACGCAGCCGCTGACCGGCGCGCCGGCGGCGGCAACGGCCGCGGTGGCGGCGGCGGGCGATCCGGCGGCAGAGGCGCTGGCCGCCGCCCCCGGCGCCGTGCCCGGCGACCCGCTGGCCGCCACCGCGGCGCCGCAGGCCAGCCCGCTGCCGAGCGAGAGCGGCTGGAGCCCGGAGCTCGCGCTGCAGGCCATCGAGCGCTCCGGCGGGGCGCCGGAGACCACGCCGCCGGGCAATCGCGAGGAGATCGCCGCGCCGCCGAGCGCCGATGCGCCGCTGCCGGCGAACCCGACCCCGGTCGAGGATCTCGCGAGCCCGCAGCTCAGCCAGTACCAGTCGACCCGGCCGTCGGAGACCGTGATCGCCCGCGCGCCGGAGCCGGAGGCCGCCGCGCCCGCCCCCGCCCCGGCGCCGGAACCCGCCCCGGCCGCCGCGCCCGCCGGGCCGGCGGCGCTGCAGCGCCCGGTGCAGGGCCCGGTGGCGCTCGGCTTCCGCGAGGGCTCGGGCAACATCCGCAACGAGGGCGTGGATTTCGACGCCCCGGCCGGCGCCGCCGTGGTGGCGGCGGAGGCCGGCGAGGTGCTGCTGGTCAGCCAGGCGCTCGGCGGGCTCGGGACCATCGTGCTGATCCGCCACCCGGACGGGCTGCTCACCTCCTATGGCCGCATCACCGACGTGCCGCTGCGCAAGGGCGACCAGGTGAGCCGTGGCCAGCAGATCGGCGTGGTCGCCCAGCCCGACCGGGGGGTGCCGCCGCGCATGCATTTCGAGGTCCGGCGCGGCGCCAACGCCGTGAACCCGCTCGACTACATGTGACGGCGTGCGGCGCCTTCCGGACGATCCGCCCGGGGTGAAGCACCGGGCGCGGCGCACCCGGCGCGGCGCATCGGATGATCCGTCCTGGGCAATGCACCGGGCGTGACACACCCGGCGCGGCGCATCGGGGAGAAAGGGTGCGGGCCTGCCGGAGACCCCACCCACCCCTGCCACCGTCGTGCCCGGCCGCGCCGCCCCGCCCCCCTTCGGCCTCCGGCAGGCCCGCGCGGCTGCGCCGCGGAAAGACCCGGCCGGCGCGCGTCCCGCCCCGCGCGTCGCTGCCGGCACCGGGACGCGCCCGGGTGTCGCCCCGTCGCCGCTCCCGATGCGTCACCCTCTCCCTCGCCGAGCCACGGATCGCCCCGGCGCCGCGCTTGGTGGGCCCCCTCTCCCGCGCCAAGCCGCGCATCGCCCCGGCGCCGACCGCGGCGAGGGCGATGCCCGGGGGCCGGCCCGCGATGGCGGCAGACAGGGGCGCATATGGAGACCGGGATCGCGGCGCACCGCATCCGAGCCCGCCGCCGCGACAAGCATCGCCCGGAGGCGGGTTCCTCGACCAACCCTCCTGCCGATGTGCGGCCGCCGCCCCGCCAGCCCCCCGCCAAGACGCCAAGCCGGGCAACCTCTGCCAGCACGGCGGCGCGTGCAGCAATGCCCCGGCCGCCTGCCCGCCGGAACGGCCGACCGCGGCGAGGGCAGTGCCCGGGGGGCGGTCCACGATGGCGGCAAACCGAGGCGCCTATGGTGATCGGGATCGCGGCGCGCCGCATCAGAGCGCAGCCCTACAACCAGCATCGCCGGGAGGCGGCCCACGCGATCAGCCTTCCTGCCGATGCGCGGCCGCGGTCCGGCCAGCCCCCCGCCGGGACGCCAAGCCTGGCAACCTCTGCCAACACGGCAGCGCGTGCGGCAACGCGCCGGCCGCCTGCCTGCCAAAACGGCCAACCGCGGCAAGGGCTATGACCGGGGGCCGGCCCGCGATGGCGGCAGACCGGGGCGCCAATGGTGATCGGGATCGCGGCGCACCGCATCCGAGCCCGCCGCCGCGACGAGCATCGCCCGGAGGCGGGTTCCTCGACCAACCCTCCTGCCGATGTACGGCCGCGGCCCCGCCAGCCCTCCGCCAAGACGCCAAGCCGGGCAACCTCTGCCAGCACGGCGGCGCGTGCAGCAACGCCCCGCCCGCCTGCCGGAACGGCCGACCGCGGCGAGGGCTATGTCCGGCGGCCGGCCCGCGACGGCGGCAGACCGAGGCGCCAATGGTGGTCGGGATCGCGGCGCGCCGCACCCGAGCCCGCCGCCGCGACCAGCATCGCCGGGAGGCGGCCCACGCGACCGGCCTTCCTGCCGATGCGCGGCCGCCGCCCCGCCAGCCCTCCGCCAAGACGCCAAGCCCGGCGACCTCGGCCAGCGCGGCGGCGCGTGCAGCAGCGCCCCGCCCGCCTGCCCGCCGGAACGGCCGACCGCGGCGAGGGCGATGCCCGGGGGCCGGCCCGCGACGGCGGCAGACCGGGGCACATATGGAGACCGGGATTGCGGCGCGCCGCATCCGAGCCCGCCGCCGCGACGAGCTTCGCCGGGAGGCGGCCCACGCGACCGGCCTTCCTGCCGAAGCGCTGCCGCGGTCCGGCCAGCGTCACTGTCGGGACGCCGGGCCCGGCGGCTTCTGCCAGCGCGGCGGCGCGTGCAGCAACGGCCCGCCCGCCCGCCAAAAGGGCCGGCCGCCGCGCGGCATGGCCGCCCCTCCTGCGCCGGGCGTCCGGGCCAAGGCCGCGCCCCCGGCGAGCGGGACACCCGGTCATCCCAGCGGCCCCCCCCCGGCTCCGGCCAGCCAACGCGACAGCCGCCGGACAGGCAGACGCCAGGGTCGGGGGCAAGGCCTCCCGCAGGCTGGGGGGCCGCGGAACCGGGCAGCCGGGTGCGGCGATGGCCGGGTGGGTGGGGCCTGCGGGAGGCCTTGCCCCCGGCCCCGCGTGCTCAGCCCCGCGGGGCGAGATGCACGCCGCGGCGTCCGGCGAGGTCCTGCACGAACTGCCAGGCGACGCGGCCGGACATCGCGCCGCGGGTCTGACGCCACTCCACCGCCTCGGCGCGCAGCGTCTCCTCGTCGATCGCGATGCCATAGGCCGCGGCATAGCCCCGGATCATCGCGAGATACTCGGCCTGGTCGCAGGGGTGGAAGCCGAGCCAGAGGCCGAAGCGGTCGGACAGCGACACCTTCTCCTCGGTCGCCTCGGAGGGGTTGATCGCGGTCGAGCGCTCGTTCTCGATCATGTCCCGCGGCATCAGGTGACGCCGGTTCGAGGTGGCGTAGAACAGCACGTTCTCCGGCCGCCCGGCGACGCCGCCGTCGAGCACTGCCTTCAGCGACTTGTAGTGCTGGTCCTCGCGGTCGAAGGAGAGATCGTCGCAGAACACCAGGAAGCGCCGGTCCTCGCCGCGCAGCAGGTCGAGCAGGCGGTGGATGGTGGGGATGTCCTCGCGGTGGATCTCGATCAGCACGAGGCGCCCGTCGCGGTTGGCCTCGGCATGGGCGGCCTTGACCAGCGACGACTTGCCCATGCCGCGCGCGCCCCAGAGCAGCACGTTGTTGGCCGGCAGCCCCTCGGCGAAGCGGCGGGTGTTGTCGAGCAGCGTGTCGCGCGCCCGGTCGACGCCGACCAGCAGCCCGATCTCGACCCGGTTGACCTTGGGCACCGGGATCAGCCGGTCCGGCTCGGTGGACCAGAGGAAGGCCTGCGCCGCGCCGAAATCCGGCGCCGAGGCCGGCGGCGGGCTCATCCGCTCCAGCGCCGCGGCGATGCGCTCGAGCGCCAGCGCCTGCCGGGCATCGGCGTCGTCCATCGCCCCGGCGCTGCGGGCGGCGTGATCGGTTCCGTCGGCGCTCACGGCTGCTCCTCCGCGTCCTCTTCCTCTTCCTCGGCCTCGCGGGCGGCGCGCTTCCGCTCGGCCAGGCCGACGAGGTGGATCGAGATCTCGTAGAGCAGATAGACCGCCGCGCCGAGCCCGAGCTGCGAGATCACGTCGGGCGGGGTCAGCACCGCGGCGACCGCGGCGATGCCCACCACGGCGTATTTCCGGCCCTTGGCCAGCCCCGCCGAGGAGACGATCCCGACCCGGCCCATCAGCGTCAGCAGCACCGGCAGCTGGAAGCAGATGCCGAAGGCGAGGATGAAGGTCATCGCCAGCGAGAGATACTCGTTGACCTTGCCGAGGAACTCGATCCGGGTCGCCCCGTCCTCGCCGCCGCCGGGCACCTGGAAGTTCAGGAAGAAGTCGATCGCCAGCGGCATGATCGCGAAATAGACGAAGCTGCCGCCGAGGATGAACAGCGCCGGCGTCGCGATCAGGAACGGCAGGAAGGCCTGCTGCTCGTTGCTGTAGAGCCCGGGCGCGACGAATTTCCAGAGCTGGTTGGCGATGATCGGGAAGGCGAGGCAGAAGCCGCCGAACATCGCCAGCTTGAGATAGGTGAAGAAGGCCTCGTGCAGCGCGGTGAAGATCAGCTGCGGCTCCTGCCCGCGCGCCTCGAGCGCGTTGACCAGCGGCAGGGTGAGGATGGTGTAGATCTCCTCGGCGAAGATCCAGCACACCACGAAGCCCACGCCGAGCCCGATCAGCGACCACATCAGCCGCTGCCGGAGCTCGATCAGATGCTCGATCAGCGGCGCCGAGCTGTCCTCGATATGCTTGTCAGTCATGTGTGCCAGACTTGGCGGGATCGGCCGCGGCCGATGCGGAGGGAGCGGGCGCAGACGGGGCTGCTGCCGGGGCCGGGGCCGGGGCTGCTGCCGGGGCCGGGGCCGGGGCCGCTGCCGGGGCCGCAGGGGCCGGCGCGGCGGCGCCCTCGCCCGCGACCGCGGCCGGTTTCGGCGCGGCGCCCTCCGCCGGCTGCTCCGCCGGCTTGCCGGCGCCGCCGGTCATGAACGACTGGCTGCGCTTTGCTTGCTCCTTGAAGTCGAGCTTCGCCATGCCCTCGACCTCGCTCTTCATATTCTTGAGCTTGTTGAACTCCTCGAGATCCGCCTCGCGGGCGGCATCCTCCATGGAGCGCTGGAACTCGCGGGCCATCGAGCGCGCCTTGCCGGCATAGCGCCCGACCGAGCGCAGCAGCCCCGGCAGCTCCTTCGGCCCAACGACCAGGAGCGCCAGCGCGCCGATCACCAAGAGTTCCTGCCAGCCGATATCGAGCATGCGACGGCCCCCGACCGCGCGCTCAGGCGCTGTCGCGCTTGGCGTCGGACTGCGCCTCGCCGGCCTTCGGCGTCACGTCGATGGTGTCGTCGGCGCCGCGCTCGACCTTCTTGGTGGCCTTGCCGTCGTCGTCCGGGTCCTCCGCCATGCCCTTCTTGAAGGATTTGATGCCCTTCGCCACGTCGCCCATCAGCGCCGAGATCTTGCCGCTGCCGAAGAGCAGGACGAGAAGCAGGACGACGATGAGAATTTGCCAGATGCTGAGGCCCATGGGTGTCTCCTTCGAGCGCGCGAGGGTTCCGCGCAATTTCCCTACACATATTGAATGCCAGGGCCGCGCGAAAGCCCCCGCGGGCGCCAATTCGGGGCAATCTTTCGGCCCGGCGCCCGCGACCTTTCGCGCCTGCGCTACTCGGCCGCCCAGGGCGTCTCGACCACGCGCTGGTTGACGCAGGGAAACAGGAAGCAGCGGTCGCGCCGCAGCGAGAGCCAGACCGGGGTGCCCGGCTCCGGCAGCCAGGCATAGGGCACGGTGACCTTCAGCACCGAGCCGTCATGGTCCATGGTGACCTCGATCAGCGACTGCGCCCCGGTGAAGCGGGCGCGCAGCACGCGGCCATGCGCCGGCATCCCGTCGGCGGGCGTCACCAGCGGCCGGGTGCCGCCCTCCCCCGCATCCTCGACGATCTTGATGTGCTGCGGCCGCGCGATGATCTCGACATCCGCCTGGTCGCGCATCTTCGGGGTGAGGAAGAGGCCGAAGGGCGTGTCGGTCTGGCGGTCCCGGACCACGCCGTGGATGATGTTGAGATCAGAGAAGAAGGCCGCCGCCTTGCGGTCCACCGGGTAGTTGTAGACGTGGTAGGGCGCGCCGACCTGCACGATCCGGCCCTCGCGCATCAGCGCGATGCGGTCGGCCATGCGCATCGCCTCGTCGGGCTCGTGCGTGACCATCAGCACCGCGGTGCCCTCGCGCTTGAGGATCGAGAGCGTCTCCTCGCGCACCTCGTCGCGCAGCCGCGTGTCGAGCCCGGAGAACGGCTCGTCCATCAGCATCACCCGCGGCCGCGGCGCCAGCGCGCGGGCCAACGCCACCCGCTGCTGCTCGCCGCCGGAGAGCTGGTGCGGGTATTTCTCGCCATAGCCCTTCAGCCCGACGCGCAGGAGATAGTCCGCCACCACCGCCTGGCGGTCGCGCGCCCGGCGCCCGCGCAGGCCGAAGGCGACGTTCTCGGCCACCGTGAGATGCGGGAACAGCGCATAGTCCTGGAACATCAGCCCGACGCTCCGGCCCTCGGGCGGAGCGTGGCCGCGGTCGTCGGAGACCGGTTGGCCGTCGATCAGCACGCGGCCGGCATCCTGGCGCTCGACCCCGGCGGCGATGCGCAGCGAGGTCGACTTGCCGCAGCCCGAGGGGCCGAGCAGGCAGACCACCTCCCCCGCCTCGACGGTGAGGCTGACTTCGCGCACGGCGGCGGTGCCGTCGAACGCCCGCGACACCGCCTCGAGCGCGAGGCGGGGGGCTGTGTCGTTGGCGGCGGCCTGGGCGGCGGACATGCGCTTACCTGAGCTTATCTCTAAGTTACCCCTGAGCTAGCAATTCGGAGGGTGCGTGACAAGCCGGACAGGTTCCCTGACCTGGATCAAGGCACCTAGCGGCACCATCGCCCGGCCGCCGCGGCCCCGCCCGGGCGCCTTTCCGAGCGACATTCCGGGCGCCTTCCCGGGCACCCCGCGGGGGCAGCCGCGGAAATTCACGGCCCCGTGCAAAAATACTGCGCCGCAACCCGACGGAGACGCCTCGCCGCAACGTGTGTTATGACCTCGGCCAGCGGGATGCTAGCTTGACACTCAATCGCCGCCGGGTGCGGCGCGTCCGCGTGGAGGGGTCTTCGAGCCATGCTGAGGCAGTTATTGATTTCCGGGCTGCTCGTCATCGGGGCGATCTGGCTCTGGGTCGAGCGCGACATGGTGCTGACCCGCCTCGATCTGGCTGCCGCGGAGCCGCCGGCCGCGGCGCGCCGCGCCCCCGAGGGGGTGCCGGTGATCGTCGCGCCGGTGCGCCTCGCGCGCGATGATCTCGAGGTCGAGGTGGTCGGCTCCGGCCGCGCCGAGCGCTCGGTGACGCTGAAGGCCGAGGCCGCGGGCAAGATCATCGAGATGGCGCTGGAGCCCGGCCGCCGCTTTGCCGCGGGCGACGTGCTGCTGCGCCTCGACGACAGCGAGGAGCGGCTCGCCAGGGCGCTGGCCGAGGCCCGGCTGGCCGAGGCGAAGCGGGTGCGCCAGCGCTATACCCGGCTGCAGAGCAGCGGCGCCGCCGCCGATGCCCGGCTCGACGAGGTTGCGACCGCCGCCGAGGTCGCCGAGATCGAGCTGGCCCGCGCCGAGGAGGCGCTCTCCGACCGGCTGCTGCGCGCGCCCTTCGACGGCGTCTCCGGCCTGCCCGAGGTCGAGGTCGGCGACCGCATCACCACCGACATCGCGATCGCCAGCTTCGACGACCGCAGCACCGTGCTGGTCGAGTTCCCGCTGCCCGAGGCGCTGCAGGCCCGGGTCAGCGCCGGCATGCCGGTAACCGCGCGCACCCCGGCCCATCCGAAGCGCGCCTTCGAAGGCCATGTGGTGGCCATCGACAGCCGGGTCGACGTGACCACCCGCACCACCACGCTGCGCGTCGCGATCCCCAACGAGGCCGACCTGCTGCGCCCCGGCGCCTCGTTCTCGATCGGGATGTCGCTGCCCGGCGAGACCTATCCGCTGGTGCCGGAGCTGGCGGTGCAGTTCTCCAGCGGCTCGCTGCATGTCTGGCGGGTCTCCGGCGACCGGGTGGAGCGGGTCGAGATCGACCTCGTGCGCCGCCGCGCCGGCGAGGTGCTGGTCGAGGGCGCGCTGGCCGAGGGCGACCGGGTGGTGATCGAGGGCACCCAGCGCCTCGCCCCCGGCAAGACGGTGCGGGTGATCGGGCCCGATGCCGCCGGCGCGGGGAGCTGAGCCATGGATGCACGTGAAGGCGGCACCGGGCTGCCGGGGCTGAGCGTCCGCCGGCCCTTCCTCGCGGCGGTGATGAACATCCTGATCATCGTCGCCGGCGTCGCCGCGCTGTTCGGCGTCGAGGTGCGCGAGCTGCCCAATGTCGACCGGCCGATCGTCTCGGTCAGGGCCAACTATTCCGGCGCCTCGCCGACCACGGTGGATTCCGAGGTGACCTCCGAGGTCGAGGCCGCGGTGGCGCGGGTCAACGGCGTGGTCTCGGTGCAGTCCTCCTCCGAGGAGGGCAATTTCCGGCTGCGCGTCGAGTTCCGCCCGGACCAGGACCTCGCTACCGCGGCCAACGACGTGCGCGAGGCGGTGAGCCGCGTGGTGCCGCGCCTGCCGGACGGCGTCGAGGATCTCTTCGTCGTCAAGTCGGAGCAGGACGCCCGGCCGATCATCTCGATCGCGGTCTGGAGCGCGCGCGCCGCCATCGACGCGCTGACCCGGCAGGTCGAGGACGAGGTGATCCCCGAGCTGATCGCGGTGGACGGGGTCTCCGAGGTCTCCGTCTTCGGCGACCGCGAGCGGGTGCTGCGGGTGGCGGTGCGGCCCGAGCGGCTCTCGGCCTTCGGGCTCTCGATCGGCGATGTCGCCGAGGTGCTCGAGGCGGCGCAGTTCGACGTCCCGGTCGGCAGCTTCGCGGCCGACCAGCTCGAGGTGCTGGTGCGGGCGGATGCCACCGTCACCGAGCCCGACGCCATCGAGCGGCTGATCGTGCGCGACCCGGTGCGCCTCGGCGATGTCGCCGATGTCTATTTCGCGCCGGCCACCGCAGAGAGCGTCTCGCGGCTCGACGGGCGGCTGGTGCTCAATCTCGGCATCGTGCGGCAGGCCAAGTCCAACACCGTGGAGATCTCCGCCGCGGTGGCGCGCAAGATCGAGACCCTGCGCACGCGGTTCCCGGACCTGCGCTTCCAGACGGTCTCCGACGAGGCGGTGTTCATCCGCAGCGCGGTGTCCGAGGTGCTGGTCTCGCTGGCGCTGGCGCTGGCCATCGTCGTGGCGGTGATCTGGGCCTTCCTCGGCCGCTTCTCGGCGACGATGATCCCGGCGGTGGCGATCCCGGTGGCGCTCACCGGCTCGCTGGCGGCGATCTGGCTGCTCGGCTTCTCGGTCAACCTGATCACCCTGCTGGCGCTGGTGCTGGCCACCGGCCTCGTGGTCGACGACACCATCGTGGTGCTGGAGAACATCCAGCGCCGGCGCAGCGAGGGGCTGGGGCCGAAGGCGGCGGCGGTGATCGGCACGCGCGAGGTGTTCTTCGCGGTGATCGCCACCACGGTCACGCTGGTCGCGGTGTTCATCCCGATCTCGTTCCTGCCGAGCACCGCGGGGCGGCTGTTCACCGAGTTCGGCTATGTGCTGGCGGTGACGGTGGCGCTGTCCTCCTTCGTGGCGCTGACGCTGTGCCCGATGATGGCGGCGCGGATCCCCGACCTGGCCGGCCGCGGGCCGGGGCGGATCGCCCGCGGGCTCGGCGCGCTCTATGCCTTCGCGCTGCGCCCGGCGCTGGCGATGCCGCTGGTCACGCTGGTGGCGGCGGGGCTGCTGGCGGCGGCGGCGGGCTCGGTCTATGGCGAGCTCGGCGAGGAGCTGGTGCCCTCGGAGGACCGCGGCCGGGTCACCGTGCGGCTGCAGGGGCCGGACGGCACCGGGCTCGACTATACTGATCGGCAGGTGGTGGCGGTGGAGGAGCTGTTCCGCCCCTGGGTCGAGGCCGGCATCGCCGAAGGGCTCTACTCGATCACCGGGCGCTACGATCTCAACCGCGGCGAGGTCGGCGCGCGGCTGGTGCCCTGGGAGGAGCGGAGCCTCTCGCAGCAGGCGATCGAGGCCGAGCTGCGGCCGATGCTGCGCGACCTCGCCGGCGCCCAGGCGCGGGTGATCGGCGGCAACAGCCTCGGGCTCAGCTCCAACGATGGCGGGCTGGAGATCGCCCTGCTTGGCCCGAGCTATCCCCGGATCGCCGAGGTGACCGACGATTTCGCCGCGCGGATGGCGCAGATCCCGGGCCTCTCGGAGATCCGCGTGCAGTATCAGGCGACGCAGCCGCAGCTCTCGATCGCCATAGACCGGCGCCGCGCCGCCGATCTCAACGTGCCGATGACCGAGCTCTCGGCGACCCTGCGCGCGCTGATCGACGAGGACGAGATCGCCGAGCTCACGGTCGAGGACCAGGCGGTGCCGATCGTGCTGCAATCGGCGGCCGGGGCGGTGCGCGACCCCTCGGACCTGCTCAACCTCTATGTCCGCTCCGAGGCCGGCAGGCTGGTGCCGCTGACCCAGCTCATCACCTTCTCCGAGGAGGGGGTGGCCGCCGAGCTCGACCGCCATGCCCAGCGCCGCGCCATCGAGATCGACGCCGCGGTGGCGCCGGACCTCGCGCTCTCCGGCGCGGTCGAGGCGGTGCGCGCGCTGGCCCGCGAGGCGCTGCCCGACGATGTCTCGCTGCTGCTGCTCGGCGAGGCGGCGACGCTGGAGGAGACCTCGGCCGAGGTCGCCGCCACCTACATCATCGCCATCGCCGTGGTGTTCCTCGTGCTGGTGGCGCAGTTCGAGAGCATCACCAGCGCCCTCGTGGTGATCCTCACCGTGCCCTTCGCGGTCTGCGCCGCGATCTACGCGCTCTGGCTCACCGGCACCTCGGTCAACATCTACAGCCAGATCGGCGCGCTGATGCTGATCGGCATCGTCGCCAAGAACGGCATCCTGCTGGTCGAGTTCGCCGACCAGCTGCGCGACCGCGGGCTCGACGTGCGCCGGGCGGCGGCGGAGGCGGCGCGGGCGCGGCTGCGCCCGATCGTGATGACGCTGGCCTCCACGGTGCTGGCCGGGCTGCCGCTGATCATCGGCAGCGGCGCCGGCGCCGAGGCGCGCGCCGCGATCGGCTGGGTGGTGTTCGGCGGGCTCGGGCTGGCGGCGCTGTTCACGCTGTTCCTGGCGCCGGCCTGCTATGCCCTGATCGCGCCCCTGTCGCGCCCGCGCGCGGCGGCCGGGGCCGAGCTCGACCGGGAGCTGCTGGCGGCCAGTTCGCGGCCGCCGGCCGGTATCTCAGGGGGGATGTCGCAGCCGGCGGAGTGAGCCCCGCCGGCTGCCGGCCCCGGCTCGCCGCCGGGGCCGGGCCGGGCCTCAGGCGTCGACCGTGGCGGCGTTGGTGTTGAGCCGGCAGAGCGCGACATAGGTCTTGGCGATGTCCACCATGTCCTCATGCGGCAGGCCGCTGACCTGCACCGGGCGATAGGCCTCGAACTGCTGGCTGATCTGGTTCAGCAGCTCGATCGTCCGCCCGGCCTTGCGCGCGGCCTCCCGCTCGGTCTCCTGCTCGGCGGCGAGCTTGCACCCGCGCACCTGCTCGCGGGTCGGCTTCGCGCCTTCCTCGAGCGTGTCCATCACCTCCTTGACCTTGGTCTTGTAGAGCGCGTCCTTCCAGTCGTTCTTCCAGATCGTGTAGGACTTCTTGCCCTCCCAGAGCTTGTCGAGATCGGCCAGCAGCCGGTCGATCGCCGGGGTCTTGGCCGCGACCGGGCTGAGCGCCGGCACCGCCGTCGTCAGCGCCGCCGCCTTGATCTCGAACCAGGAGATCGGGGTCAGCATCGGCTTGCCCGGCGCCCAGTTCTTCGCCTGCTTCTCGACATGCATCACCACCGGGTCGTCGCTGAGCTCGTTCTCGAGGAAGGAGACGAGCCGCTTGCAGACATCGGTGTCGCTGGCCAGCATCGCCGGCGAGATGCCGCAGCGCTTGATCGCGTCCTTGGCCGCGGCGTCGCCCTCCATCACCGCGCCATAGGCGATGCAGCACTTGGCCAGGGTGGAGTTCATCCGCAGCGCCTTGCGCGCCGCCTTGCGGTTGCCCGGGTTCTCCCGCGCCTTCTTGTAGGCCTTCCAGCCGAAGGTGATCTCGGCCTGCTTGTGCATCTTGTGGCAGTAGTCGTGGAAGGCGGCGGAAATCGAGGCCACCGCCGAGGCCACCGTGGCCGCCCCGGTCGGATCGAAGCAGCGGCCGATCTCGGAGCCGCACTTGAAGGCGTCGAGCACCATCTTCACGCTGTTGTAGGCCAGCGTGATGCGGGCGTTCTTCATGGTCTTCTCGATCGCCGGGCCATAGGCGCTGCTGGCGCGGAAGGCGAGCTCCATGCTCTCGCACCACTTGTTGTGCGCCTGCACCGCCTGGCTGAGGCAGTAGATGTCGTAGAGCACCTTCTGCGCCGCCACCACCGCGCCGCCGCCGGGCACGAAGGCGGCGACGATGCCCGCCGCGCTGCCCGAGAGCCCGTTGATCAGCTCGGCCTTGGCGCGCAGCTCCGCGGTCTTGGCGATGGCGCGGTCGACCGCGGCGAGCGAGCGCTCGACCTCGTCCGGCGGCTTGCCGGCGAGCTCGGTATCCGGCACCGCGTCCTTGTAGAGATCCTCGTAGCCGACCATCGTGGTCTCGAACTCGTCGAACATCGCCTTGACGGCCTCGGGATCGCCGAACTCCTTCTCGATCGCCTCCTCGGCATCCTTCTGGGTCTTCTCGGCGAGCTGCTTGGCGAGCTTCTCCTGGAACTCCGCCGCGGCCTCGTTGTCGGGCTTGGTGCTGAGCGAGTCGACCGCATCGGCGAGGCTCTGGGCCATGGTGTCGATCTTGGACTGGCTGGTCTCGGTCAGCGCCGCGGTGAGCTGGTCGCGCTTGAGCTCCGTGGTCTCGCTGCCCTCGATCTCCATGGTGAGCTTCTCCTCGAAGCTCGCGGAGTAGTACTCCTCCTTGGTCACGTTGCGCTTCGAGGCGTCGGAGATCGCGCCGGCGACGCCCATCATCGTGCCCTCGAGCACGCCGCCGCCCAGCAGGATCGCCGCCTTCTTGTAGTTGCCCTCGTCCAGCGCCTTCATGATCGCCGGGCCCTTGCCCAGCGCCTTGATGCTGGCGGTGGCGACGCTCGCGACGATCTCGAGATTGCCCTGCTTGCCCTTGTCGGTGGTGGCATAGTCGGTGGCGACCGCCTTGATCGCCTGGCCCACCGCATCGGCAAATCGGTTGACGCAGTCCTCGATCAGCTTGATCCGCTTCTGCTCGTCCTTCTCGATCGCGACCGCGATCAGCGCCGGGCCGAGCCGGACCGCGGCGATGCCGCCGGTGATGCCCGCCTTGATCGCCGCGGAGGTGGCCAGCGCCGATTTCGCCGAACCGTCGCCGACGCTGTCATGGCCGACATGCGCCCGGGTGATCGGGTCCACCGCCGAGGCGGCGATCGAGCCGAGCACCGAGAGCGACTTGTCGACCAGGGCGTTCCAGCGGCCCTGCTTCTCCTTGTCCTCGGTCGCCTTGACGCCTTCCTTGGCGATCTCGAGCACGCCGGTGAGGCTGGCCGCGCCGATATCGGCAGCCTTCTGGATGTTCTGCATCCGCGACTGCTCGGCCTTGAGATTGGCGGTGACCTTGTCGTGCTCCTTGACCTGCTCCGGCGTCATGCCCGAGGTATCGGTGGAGGACTGCTCGTTCAGCTCCTGGTTGATCTGCGCCATGTCGCCGGCCTGGTGGATCGTCACCGCGCTGGAGCCGATGGTGCCGAGCAGCGAGGCCGTGTCGGCGGCGATCTCGAGGCCGCGCAGCAGCCCCTCCTTGCCGGTCGACTTCTTGGAGAACTCGTTGATCTTCGACTGGTAGATCTCCGCCGCGCCCTTGAAGGCGATGGCATGGTCGGAGAACTTGTCCGGCACCATGTTCTCGGGGATCAGCCCGTCGCGCACCAGCGGCGTCCAGAGCTCGCGGCGGATCTCGTCGTCGGTGAACAGCCGCTCGCCGTCCTCGTCGATCTCCCGCGCCATCTGCTTCGAGATCTCGAGGATCTTGGCGAAGCTGTCGGCCAGCGCGTCCAGCGTCTCCTCCGGCACCTCGTTGATCCGCACCAGGTCGTTCACCGTGTCGACCTCGATGTCCTCGGTGGTCTCGTAGCCCGCAAAGCCGAGATCGGAATCCTCGGCGCGCCACTTGATCTCGGTGATCTTGCCGCCCTTCTTGCCCATCTTGGCCCAGAGCGCGTTGAGGAAATCGCTGCTCGAGCGCTGCTCGACGGAGAATTGCTGCGCCGCGTCGATCTGCCCGCGGGCATCCTCGAGCCGGGTGTCGATCAGCTCGTTGAGCACCGACAGCTTCTGCTCGAGCTTGCGCTCGGCCTTGTCCATCGACACCACGGTGATCTTCTTCTTGGCAGCCTTCTCGATCCAGTCGATCTCGAATTCGGTCAGTTCAGCCATGTTTCTGCTCCCGGATCAGCGGCGTCACTTGGACTCTTTCGGGCTCACGCAGCCCAGGATGGCGACCTCGACCTGGTGGAAGGCGCTCGCCAGATAGTTCAGCGCGACGCCCTGGTCGAAGGGGTTGGTGGCATAGAGCTTCACGACGGGGTGCTCGTCGGTCAGCGTCCGCACCCAGCGGAGCTCGGCCAGCGCCTCCTCGCGCAGGGTGATGCGGGTCGCCTTGGTGCCCGTCTCGCTGTCCTTGTCCTTGATCGCCTGGTCGATCTTGCGGGCGACCGAGGTCAGGTTGGAGGCGTCGAACATGTTGGAGATCTGCTGCAGGGAGCTGTCGACATCGTTGACCGCGTTCCGCAGATCGGTCTTCTGCTTCTCGTGCGCGGTGCGGATGCCCGGCTTCTCGGATTCCTCCGCCGCCTCCTCGAGCGCCTTCTCCAGCTTCTCGTCGATCGCCTTCAGCGAGGCCTCGAGCCGGGCCTCGATCTCCGCCGCCTTCAGCCCCTTCGCCTTCTCCTCTAGCTTCTCGAGGAAGGCGTTGAGGGTGGGCAGCTTGTCGCTCACCGTGGTCAGGTCGCCGATGCCGACGGCGCTGTACATCTTGGCCGCCTTGATCTTGTCGGTGCTGCCCAACATCCGGGCGATCTCGGCAACCTCCTGCTCGAGCGCCTCCAGCTCCGTGATCGCCTCCTCGTAGCCCTCGCGCTCCTCGGCATTGGTCACGGTCTGCTTGCGCTTGCTCTCCGCCGCATCCGTCCGGTTCTTGATCTGGATCAGGATGTCGTTCTCGGTGGACTTGAAGATCCAGCCCTTCTCGCTCTTCTTGCGGACCTCGGCCTTGAGCTTCTTGATGTCGGACTTGAGCTGCGACCGCATCTTGTTCATCTTCTTCTTGGCCTCGGCCTGCTCGATCGAGGAGGTCGAGACGTCGCTGATCCGGCTGCCGAAGGACTCGACGAGCTTGAGCAGGTCCTCGCCGGTGGCGCTGCCGGCGGTGTCGAGGCTGGTCTCGAACTTGGCCATCGCCTGCTTCAGCTTCTCGAGCTCGGTCTCGGCCGCCTCGATCCCCGGCTGGGTCTTGCTGTCGAGCTTGCGGAAGGCGGCGAGCAGTTCCTTGCGCCAGGTGCCGTCGATGTGGTTCTTCGGGATCTTGTGGGTCTTGAACTCGCCCTTCGACTTCTTGATCAGCTGCTCGACCTCGCTGATCCGCCGGATGATCTCCGGGTCGGTGCTGTCCTGGTACTCGGTCTTGAGCTTGACCAGCAGCCGGTCGATGCCGCCGTCGATCAGCGCCTCCATGCCCGAGCCCAGCGAGTTGCTCTCGCCGCTCAGCTCGTCGAACACCGCGCTCAGCTCCCAGTGGATCCGCATCGCCGTGGCATGCACCGTCTTGTAGGTCTGCCGCAGCGCCTCGGCATCCTTCTGCAGCTTGACGATGGCGCGCAGCTGCTTCTCCGCATCCGCCTTCGCCTCGGTCGGCAGCTTCTTCGGATATTCCTTCTTGAAGTTGTCGTAGTCGGTCTTCTTCTCCCCATAGTCGTTGGTGAGATATTTCGAGATCGGGTTGCTCGTCATCGCATTGTCGCACCACTTCACGATCTCGTCGATGCGCTTGTAGCAGTCCGGCCCCTTCTCGGCGATCTCGTCGAGGAGCTTCTCGGTCTCCTCGGCGTATTTCTTCATCGCGTCCTCGCAGCCCTCGGCGGAGGTCTCGGCCATCATCGCCAGCGATTCCGCCCGCTGCTTGAGGAACACCATCATGTCGCGCGGCACGTGCTTCTCGTCGCGCCGCAGCACCTCCTCGCCGCCGACGAGGCCCGACTTGATGTCGATGAGCTGGTACTTGAACTTCGGGTTGCCCTCCTCGTCGGTGCCGTCGGGAACCTTCATCACCCGGTCGGACGAGACCTCGACGCGCTTGCCGCGCCAGTTCTTCTCGAAGAACTTGCCGGCCTCGAGATCCTCCTCGGTGACCTCGATCTCCTTGCAGTTGAACATCTCGACGAGCTTGTTGGTCACCTTGGCCGAGACCGCGACCGCCAGCTTGGCCTCGTCGGACTTCTCCCGCTCCGGGATGGTGATGTCGTCGAGCGCCTCCTTCAGGTCGGAGAGCGCCGATTTCACATCCGCATAATCCCGCTCCGTCGCCGGGTTCACCGAGTCATGGGTGCTGACGATCTGCTCGATCGACTCGCGGATATCGCCGCAGCCGCCGATCAGGACGCTCGCCTCCGGCGCGCCCTGCGCCCAGAAATTGCGCGCCCGCGCCTCCTGCACCTCGAGCTCGCGGCGATACACCTCGTCGAGCTTGGGCGGCGGCGGCGGCGCTGCCGGCAGACCCATGCGCCGCTGCATCACGAAGAACTGCCAGAGCCGCGAGACCTCGAAATGCACCACCGAGGCATAGTCGAGCCGGCCCTCCTCGACCAGCTTGCGCGCATTGGCGAGCATCTTGGTCAGCAGCGCCGCCTGGTCCGAGGAGATCTCGGTGAGCTTGGTCTCCTCGGGGAAGACGCGCTCCGAGATGATCTCCCGCGCCAGCGAGGTCTCGACCTGGCGCAGCAGCTCGGCATTGCGGGCGAGCACGTCGCGGTCGTTGTCGAGCACCACGATGCTCAGGGATTCGTCCTCGAGCCGGTTGTCGAACTCCTCGATCTTGGCCGGGAACTCGTCCTCGAGCAGCTCGGCGATCTTGTCCGCCAGCGTGCTCTGGGTGTCGAGCCGCCGCTCGGTCTCGATGATCCGCTTGGCGCGCTCGGCTCCGGTCTCCTGGTAGCGCTCGCACTGCGCGAGGCGCGATTTCAGGTCGTCGAGATGCGCCTCCTTGGCGAGGATCTGCTGGCGGATCTTCTCCTTATCGCCGGGGCTGGCCTCCTTGAACTCGTTGCGCAGCTCGTCGATCTTGGTCTGCTGCGCGGTCACCGCCTTGCCGAGCTTGTCGATCTCGGCGGTCACCTGACGCCCGCGCTCGGCCTCGCGCTTGACCACCGGGAGGTTCTTGTAGCGCTCGTTGCTGGTCATCTCGCGCGTATAGTTGCCGATGCGCTTCTGCATCAGCCGGATCACCTCGGCGACGAACACGTCGCCGCGCTCCACGAAGAGGTCCGGCTTGCCGTAGACCAGTTCCTCGAAGGTCTCGAGATCGACGCTCGGGTCCTCGCCCTCGGTGCCGATCGCGGTCATGATCGCCTTGCGGATCACGTCCTCGAGCTGGTCGAACTTCGCGATCTCGGTCTCCAGCGCGGTGATGTCCTCCTGCGCCGCGGTCTCCATCTCGCGCCGGGCCTCGCGGAAGGTCTCGTAGGCCGCCTCGTGATACTCGTCGCAGCGCTTGAGCGCCTCGTCCGCCGCCGACAGCTTGTCGCCCTTGAGCGTGCCCTCGAGCTCGCGCATCCGGGTCAGGTAGTCGGAGATCTCGCGCGAGAACTCGTTGAGCATGGACTGCACCCGCGAGAAGTCGGGCACCTCCATGTTCTCCTTCATGTTCCGCTTGTTGTTCTCCAGCGTGGCATCCGCGAAGGAGGAGATCGTCGCCAGCTTCTCGTACAGCACCTGCACGCTCAGATGCGGGTGATCCTCCTTGATCTTGTCGATCCGCAGCTTGAACATGTTGATGCGGTTGTAGACCTCGAAGGTGGCATACTTGAGGTCCTCGTTGAACTGCGCCTTCTTGTTTTTCTTGTAGCGCTTGCCGGTCTTGAAATACTTGACGATGAAGTCGCGCTGGGTCTTGGTGAGATCATCAAACGGCATGACCTATCTCCGTGTCGATATCTGGGCGGCCTGACGGCCCTTGAGGCTCACGAGACGACTGCAGGCTCGGCAGCCTTCTTCAGCGTTTCCTGGATCGCCTGCAGCGCCGCGGTGGCGGACGCGGTCAGGGAGATCTTCTCGAAGCCGTTGTTGCTGTCGACGTCCTGGAAGAAGCTCTCGCTCAGCAGCGTGGTGTAGCCGTCGATGATGTTCGAGGCCTGCTCCTTCAGCTTCTCGCGGGTGGCGCCGTCGCCGGTCACGGTCATCTGCTCCAGCACCTTCTCGAGCCGGTCGTCGAAATCCTTGAGATAGGCGCGCAGATCCTTCGCCTCCTCGGCGATCGGGTCGAGCTCCTCGTCGACCGAGCATTCGTCGATGATGCTGGCGGTCAGCTTGTCCATCTCGGCGTTGAGCTTCTCGCGGGTCTTGCTCCAGAGCACGCGGGCCTTGTTGAGCGCGACCGTGTCGACCGGGATCTCCCTGGGCCTCTCGGGGCTGGTTTCGGCGGCGCTCGCCGCGGCCAGCCCGAGCCCGCCGAGCTGCTTCTCGATGGCGGTCAGCAGCTTCGCCGCGTCGTCGAGCCGGCGCCCCTCGATCAGCCCGCGGACCTTCTTCGCCGCCTCGCCGAGCTTGACCTTGAGCGTGCCCTGCGGCGGCGTGTCGGCGAGCTTGCCGACGGTGTTCATCACGCCCTTGAGCCGCGCCACCAGCGCCGCCGGGTCGATCGCCGGCTCCTCCGGCTCGGGGGTTTCCGTCGGCTCGGTCGGCTCGGTCGGCTCGGTCGGGGTCTCGGTCGTGCCGGTCTCTTCCGAGGTGGTGCCGGTGGTCTCCGGCTCCTCCGCCATCAGCTCGTCGAGCTCGGCCTCCTCGGTGAGATCGATATCCTCGAGCGATTCGTCCTCGTCCTCCTCGTCGGCGTTCTCCAGCACCGCGCCGTCCTTCACCACCACGACGCGGCCGAAGGCGGAGATGCCGAGCTTCTTCAGCATCAGCTTGGTGCGCTTGGCGAGGCTCGGGATCATCTTGCCGTCGACCTGCAGCACCAGCGTGCGCGCGCCCATCGGCTCCATGCCGAGCGCGGTGGTCAGCGCCTCGGTGCCGGCGATGCCGAAGGTGAACTTCTTCACCGGCACCACCTTGCGGATCTGCCCGGCCAGCGAGCGCCCGCCCTTCTTCTTGTGGAAGTTCATCCGCATGTCGGCGGGTTCGTTGTTCTGCAGCACCAGGGCGAAGCTGTAGGTGTTGCGCTTGAGCTTGTTGGCGAACTTCTTGAGGAACGCGGCATGGGCGTCGCCATCGGCGAAATGGCCGCCGCCGCCATCCTCCTCGAGCTCGTCCTCCATGTCCTCGAGATCGCTGCGGATGCTGTCGAGCTCGCGCGCCAGCACCTTCTCCATCACCGTGATGGTGTTGCCGAGATCCTTCAGGACCTCCTTCTTGCCCTTGGCCTTCTTCTCGAGCTCCTTGGCCTTGACGACAACCTTCTTGCCCGCATCCTCAAGCCCGGCGATCGCGTCCTGCATCGCGGCGATCGACCTCTGGTCGGGGTTGCGCAGGCCCCCGTTCGCCTTGGTGTACTTGTCGATGGCGTTCTCGAAGGCGGTGCCCGCCTTGTCGAGCCCGTCGGGGGCTTCCTTCTTCCACCATGCCTTGCTGAGCTGGAGTGTCGAGTTGCTTTTCATCGTCGCCTCGCTTCGCACCAAGCTGCCCACGGCGAACAGCCCGAGAGGTCAACGCCGAGATGCATGACCAGGCTTGTTGCCGAATTGAAATGATGGACCCAGTGTGAGCCATATTGACCCTCAGTCAAGCGACGCGGCCCACCCTCGCCCCGCTCCGAACTCATGCGCCCTCCCGCCTCCGGCGGGCGAGCCAGAACAGCGCCGCCAGCGCCGGCAGGAGCCAGGCCAGCCGCGTCTGGTAGCGATCCACCGGCGCCGAGAGCCCGCCGAAGATCGCGCCATTGGCCAGCAGGCCCACCGTCACCACCGCGAGCAGCGCGCGCTCGTGCGGCCCGGCGCGCAGCCCGTCGCGCAGCGCCATCCGGCCGATCATGCCGAGCCCGGCCAGCACCGAGAGCGGCAGCACGACGTCATAGGCGGCGAGCAGCCCGCGGCCGCGCGCGCGGTCGATCTCGAGCTGCGGCCGGCCCGCGGCGTCGAACACCGCGCGGCCGGCAAGGATCTCCCCGGTGCCGATGCTGACGAGCTGGACCAGCGTGTTGCCGGCCAGCGACCAGACCTGCTGCGCCGGATATTCCAGGAAGGCCCGCCAGAGGATCACCGGCTCCTCGGCGCGGACCAGGGCCAGCAGCTCGGTCGGCCCGTCGCGCAGCCCTCCCTCGGCCCAGAGCGTGTCGTGCACGGTGTCCGGGATCGTCTCGAAATAGCCGCAGACGGCATAGTTCTCGTCGGCGCAGTGCGCCTCGAGATGCCAGCGCGCCGGCCCGTCGGCGATCGAGCGGGCGAGCAGGATCGGCAGCCGCCGGGGCGCGACGCTCGGCCCGTCGAGCACCAGCGCGCCGAGCGCCATGTTGGCCCCCACCGCCAGCATCAGCGGCGCCAGCCCGAGCGCCGCCGCCCGGAGCAGCGGCCGCCGCGCCGCCAGCCGCAAGGCCAGCGCCAGCGCCACCACCGCGCCCGACAGCGGGATGTATCCGTGATGGCTGACGATGGCGAAGCCGGCCACCAGCCCCACCGCGGCGCATTGCCGGGGCGAGAGCGCATCGACCCCGCGCACCAGCAGGCAGGCATGCAGCACCACCGCGGCGGCCAGCACGTCCGGCATCAGGTAGGAGGCGAACCAGGCCAGCGGCGTCAGCGCCACCACCAGCGCGCCGGCGAGCAGCCGGTCGGCCGCCGGCGCCGCGGCCTCGGGGCCGACCAGCGGCCCGGCCAGGAACAGCACCATCGCGCCCTGCAGCAGCGCCGGCCCGGCGAAGCCGAGCGGCGTCTGCGCCGCCAGATGCACGAAGGCGGCGTAATAGACCGAGCGCAGGCTGTTGGCCTGCCCGGCCAGCTCGCCGACCGAGCCCGCCGCCGC
Source organism: Paralimibaculum aggregatum (assembly GCF_030270585.1). Taxonomy (GTDB): domain Bacteria; phylum Pseudomonadota; class Alphaproteobacteria; order Rhodobacterales; family Rhodobacteraceae; genus Thermohalobaculum; species Thermohalobaculum aggregatum. Next base: position 6,005 of record NZ_BSYI01000009.1, on the reverse strand, counting down.
CCCGTCGCCGCCCGGGAGCAGCCCGAGCAGGCCCTGCACCACCGCCTGCCCCTCGACCGCATAGGGCAGCGAATCGAGGAAGAACAGCGGCGCGCCGAGGAACAGCATCGGCCAGCTCAGCACCGCCGCGCCGGCCAGGCAGGCCAGCCCGCCCGGAACCGTCACGACCTGCGCGCCCGGCCATGGATGGCCCGCGGCCTTGGCCATCAGGCAGCCTCCGGGACGGCGGATTTCGGCTTCTCGAACTCCTCGAGATAGGAGCGCTCGACATTGACCTTCCAGAGATCGTGCCGCTCGCCGGCCAGGTTGCGCGCCGCCAGCATCGCGGTCAGCATCGAGTGGTCCTGGTTGTTGTAGCGATGCAGCCCGTTGCGCCCGACGGTCTGGAAGTTCTCCAGCGTGCCGAGCCAGTCGGCGATGGTCTCGAGCGCGGTGCGATAGGCGCTGTCATAGACCGGATAGGCCCTCGGCTGGCGGATCACATAGGCGTCGATCACCGTCTCCGCCTCGGCCAGGCCGAGCCGCTCGAGCTCCGCCGCCGCCTTGGCCTGCAGCGCTTCGTCGGACATCGTCCAGAGCGCATCGCCGGCATGGCAGAAATACTCCATGCCGATCGAGGCGGTCTCGGGATCGGCCAGCATCTCCGGCGACCAGGCGCGGAAGTTCTGGATGCGGCCGACATCGACCCCCGGCTCGTGGATGTAGAGCCAGTTGTCCGGAAACGGGTCGGCATGGTCGAGCAGCAGCGTGACGATCAGGAAGTCGCGGTATTTCAGCCGGCCCGCGGCGGCCAGCACCTCCGGCGGCGGCGCCGGCTCGATGCAGCCGATCAGCTCGCCGAGCGCCATGCTGTTGACGAACTCGCCGCCCGCCAGCCGCTCGCGCGTGCCGTCCGGGCCGGTCAGCTCCACCGCGGTGATCCGGCGGCCCTCGCGCAGCACCCGCTCGACCCGGCTCCGCATGCGGATCTCGCCGCCGGCCGCGGTGACGCGCTCGCCGACCCGCTCCCACAGCATGCCCGGCCCGAGCCGGGGATACTGGAACTCCTCGATCAGGCTGGTGGTCGAGTTGGCCCCGGTGAGCGCGTTCCACACCGCCTTGCCGAGCGAGAGGTTCTTGATCCGCTGCGCCGCCCAGTCGGCCTGGATCTCGGAGGGCGGGATGCCCCAGACCTTCTCGGTGTAGCTCTTGAAGAAATGCATGTAGAGGCGCTGGCCGAAGCGGTTGATCACCCAGTCCTCGAAGCTGTCCTCGCGCGGCGCCGGCATCGCCTGCCAGCGCAGATAGCTCAGCACGATGCGCGCCGCCTCGTAGGCACCGATGTTGTAGAGCGCGTTGAACATCCGCAGCGGATAGTTGAAATAGCGCCCGCGATAGTAGATCCGGCTGAGCCGCGGCACGGTGATGAAGTCGTCGCCCAGCACCTCGCGCCACATCGCCTCGACCTCGGGCACCTTGGTGAAGAAGCGGTGGCCGCCGATGTCGAAGCGGTTGCCGTGGTGGTTCTCGGTGCGGGCGATGCCGCCGAGCAGATCGCCCGCCTCCAGCACCACCGGATGCAGGTCCGGGCAGAGGCGCTGCGCCTCGTAGGCCGCAGTCAGGCCGGCCGGCCCCCCGCCGATCACCACGAGGCGTCGTCCCTCGGGCTCGATCCCTCGCTCACAGTTCATCTCGGCCCCCGGGAAACACACACACACTCGGTCTGCATACTAGATGGGGCGATGCTTCGGAAGCCGTCACGTAATCTTTCGCACTGCACCGGCATGTCGAAGGGCACGGAATACCGCCCGATGCGCCCTCGGCATCGCGGTTGTTGCGCCTGGTCCTTGTCCGGTCTCCCATGCCGGCTTTCGTTGCACGTATGGACCCTGCAGAGAAGTGCCAATTCAACACAGTTCGTCCCAATCCGGGCGGCGGCGGCGGTTCCGGAAATTTCGTGCAATCTTCACTTTTTCGCAGATGCAGCATCGCCTAGTCTGTCGGTTCGAGAGCGCGGCGGCACTGGCAGGAACGAGCCCGATGATCCGAGAGAACAAGACCCATGACGAGCTTGCCGTCGGCGACCATGCCGAGCTGACCCGGCTCTGCACCGCCGACGACCTCTACGTCTTCGCCCATGCCTCGGGAAACCACAGCCCGCTGCACCTGCCCGAGCTCGACGGCGACGGCGATGGCCAGCCGGAGGCGGTGGCGCCGAGCCTCTGGGTCGGCTCGCTGATCTCGGCGGTGCTCGGCAACATCCTGCCCGGCCCCGGCACGCTCTATCACAGCCAGAGCTTCAACTTCCGCGACCGCGCCCATGCCGGCGACGAGCTGCGCGTCAGCGTGCGCGTCACCGGCAAGGAGGCGGGCCGGCTGGTGCGCCTCGACACCCGGGTCGAGCGGGTCTCCGACGGAAGGCTGATCCTCGACGGCGAGGCCCGCGTCTTCGCCCCCGAGCGCAAGCTGCGCTTCGACGATGTCGATCTGCCGGGCCTGCTGGTGCAGCGCCACGTGCATTTCGACCGGATGGTCCGCCGCGCCGGCCCGCTCGCCCCGATCCCCACCGCGGTGGTCGCGCCGGAGGAGCCGAACAGCCTCGGCGGCGCGCTGCTCGCCGCCGAGGAGACGCTGATCGCGCCGCTGCTGATCGGCGATCCGGCGCGCATCCGCGCGGCGGCCGAGGCGCTCGGCAAGGACATCTCCGGGCACGAGCTGATCGCGGCGCGAACCCATGCCGAGGCCGCCGCGCTGGCGGTGGCGCTGGTGCATGAGGGCCGCGCGCGGGCGCTGATGAAGGGCCATCTGCACACCGACGAGCTGCTCGCGGCGGTGCTCAGGCGCGATGGCGGGCTGCGCACCGGGCGCCGCCTCACCCATGTCTTCGTGATGGACGTGCCGGGGCTGCCCAGCCCGCTCCTGATCAGCGACGCGGCGATCAACATCGCCCCCGATCTCGAGACCAAGGTCGACATCGTGCAGAACGCCATCGACCTCGCGCTGTCGATCGGCATCGACGAGCCCAAGGTCGGCATCCTCTCGGCGGTGGAGACGGTGAACCTGAAGATCCCCTCCTCGATCGACGCCGCGATCCTCTCGAAGATGGCCGAGCGCGGCCAGATCCGCGGCGGGCTGGTCGACGGCCCGCTGGCCATGGACAACGCCATCGACCTCGACGCCGCGCGCACCAAGGGGATCAAGTCGCTGGTGGCGGGCCGGGCCGAGGTGCTGGTGGTGCCCAATCTCGACAGCGGCAACATGCTGGCCAAGGAGCTGACCTTCATCGCCCATGCCGAGGGCGCCGGCGTGGTGATGGGGGCGCAGGTGCCGATCATCCTGACCTCGCGCTCGGATGGCGACGAGGCGCGGCTGGCCTCCTGCGCGGTGGCGGCGCTGCACCAGGCGCGGCTCTCGGGCGAGCTGCCGGCGCCGGAGCCGGAGACCCGGGCGGCGGAGTGAGCGCCCGCCCCCGGCCGCCGCGCCGGCGCCCCCGCCGACGCCCGGGCCGCCCGCTGCCCGCTCAGGCGGGGTAGTTGCCCTTCACCCGCTCCTTGGTCGGATCGAAATGCGGGAACCGGCTGACCCGCGCCTTCAGCCGCTTCTGCTGCCCGTCGAGCTGGCCGACCTCGAGCTCGGTGCCCTCGGCGGCATGGGCCACATCGACCCGCGCCAGCGCGATCACCCTGCCGAGCACCGGCGAGCGCATCGCCGAGGTGACCTCGCCGACCTGGGCGCGGCCGAGGCGGATGCAGTCGCCGTTCGAGGGCACCACCCCGCCCTCGAGATCGAGCCCGACCAGCGCCTTCTGCGGATGCGCCTTGCGCTCCTCCAGCGCCTTGCGGCCGATGAAGTCCACCTGTTTCGACTTCAGCGGCACGGTGAAGCCGATGCCCGCCTCGAACGGGTCGGTCTGGTCGGAGAACTCGTAGCCCGCGAAGATCAGCCCGGCCTCGATGCGCAGCATGTCGAGCGCCGCGAGGCCGAGCGGCACCATCCCCACCGGCTCGCCGGCGGCCCAGATCGCGTCGAACACCGCCGCCGCGTCCTTCGGGTGGCAGAACACCTCGTAGCCGAGCTCGCCGGAATAGCCGGTGCGCGAGATCACCACCGCGGGCCCGTGGAAATCCCCGAGCCGGCCGATCGCGAAGCGGAACCAGCCCAGCTCCTCGATGCTCGGCTGGGTCGGCGGGGTCCAGAACACGCCGGCCAGGATGTCGCGCGATCTCGGCCCCTGCACGGCGACGTTGCAGAGCTGGTCGGTGGAGCTGCGCACCCAGGCGTTGAGCCCGCGCTTCTCGGCCTGCTCGCGCAGCCAGAGGCCGGAGCTGTCGCAGCCGCCGATCCAGCGGAAATTGGTGTCGCCGAGGCGGAACACCGTGCCGTCGTCGATCATCCCGCCATGCTCGTAGCACATCGCGGTATAGACCACCTGCCCGGTCGAGAGCCTGGCCATGTTGCGGGTGACGCAGAGATCCAGAAGCTGCTCGGCATCCGGCCCGGTCACCTCGTATTTGCGCAGCGGCGAGAGGTCCATGATCGCGGCCTTCTCGCGGCAGGCCCAGTATTCCGCGATGGCGCCGTGGCCGTGCATCTGGTTGGCCAGCCAGTAGCCGTTGTACTCCACGAAATCGCGGGTGTGCCGGGCGAAGCATTCGTGGAAGCCCGTCTGTTTGGTCTCTTGCACATCGGCCTCCGGGGTTGGGCGCCATCCGATCGAGCGACGGAAATCCTCGTCCGCGGCATAGGTGCGGACCTGGATGTCGGTCGGGTTCCAGCCATTGGCGGGGTCGACATCGCAGGGGCAGGCGCTGGAGACGCAGACCAGGTCGGTCAGCGCGCGCAGCAGCACATAGTCCCCCGGCCGCGACCACGGCTCGTCCATGCCGATGGCGTTGGCGTCGTCGAGCATGGTGTTGAAGAAGAAGTTGATCGCCGGCCAGCCGCCGCGCGGCCGCACCCGCCAGCGGGCGAGGTCGGCATTGATGTTGTCCGAGCAGTTCACATGGCCGGGATAGCCGAGATCCTCGTAATAGCGCGCGGTGCAGGCCAGCCCGAAGGTGTCGTGCCGGCCGCAGGTGTCCTGCACGATCTCGACCAGCGGCTCGAAATCGACGTTGTAGTATTTCGCGTAGATCCCCGGCGCGGGGTAGAGCGAGCCCATCAGCGAGCGCGTCGCGGTGGGGTCGATCTCGCGCTCGATGCCGCGGTCGAGGGCGCGGAGCGAGAACGCCTGGAAATCCGAGCACTCGCGCCCCTGCACGTCGAGCACCTGGATGTACTGGCCCTTGCGCACCTCGTAGCCGCGCGCCTCGCCGGGCTGGATGTTGAAATCCTGCAGCGGGTCGGCCAGCGGCGCCGGCGCGGCGCGCCCGCCCTTGCCCGGGCCGGGACTGGCGCGGCGGATGTAGAGCACCACCTCGGTCGGCGTGTCCTGCGCCTCGGGCGACATCGGCTCGCCGGGCGCGCAGACGATCAGCAGCCCGTCGGCGGCGGCATGGAAGCTTGCCATGTCGCCGGCCCGCGAGCCCTCGGCAAAGACCCGCACCGCGTCCGCCCGGCCGATGTCGAAGCCCGCCGCGTCCAGCGCGCGGGCGACCCGCCGGCCCGAGGGATCGCCGGTGAGCGCGGCGCGCAGCCCCTCCGGCGCATGGCCGCCGCGGGCGCCGATCAGCCCGGCATCGGAGCGCCCGTCCGGCGCGAAGAACACCAGTTCCACCGGCTGCAGGCCCTCGCGGTCCATCACCGTGATCTCGTCGCCCGCGTCGATCTGCACCGCGCGGCTGCCGCCGCCGGGCACCGGGTGGCGCTCGACCCCGTGCGGCAGGATCGGCAGGCCCGGCGAGATCACCCCGCGCCGCTCGTAGGGCGTCTCGAAGACGGGGCGAACCTCATGAATTGCAGTCTCGGTCATCTTGCCCTCCCTTGGCGCGGATCCGCCGCTGCGGGCCCTGCCCGGGCGGTGCGCCGCCCGGGCGGAGGCGGGGCAGCCGATGGCCGCCCCGCCGATGGCCTCACTTCTCGGCCAG
>NZ_BSYI01000008.1 GCF_030270585.1 Paralimibaculum aggregatum | reverse complement strand
CCTGCGCGTAAGGCGGCGGCGGGGGTGGCGGCGGGCCGGATCGGGCGCCCCGGGGGGCCGCAGGCCCTCCGGGAAGGGCGAAACCCGGCGCTGGCGCGGAACGGCGGACCGTCGCCGGAGGCCTGCTCGCCGCGTGGCAGGGACACGGCGCCGGGCGGCGGGCCGCGGGCTCCCCGGCCCTGCGCGCGGCGGGGCCGGTGGCTGCCGGGCCAGGGGCTAAGGCAGCGCGGCCCCGCACAAGGGCCGGCAGCGCCCGCCTCAGGGCATCAGGAAGATGTGCAGCGCCACCGGCCCGTGGGCGCCGAGCTGCAGGGTCTGCCCGATATCGGCCGAGCGCGAGGGGCCGGTCACCAGGTTCACCGTGCGCGGATCGCGCCCCAGCTCGCGCCAGCGCGCCCAGAGCGCCTCGAAGCCGGCGCAGATGTCCCGCTCCGAGAGCACCGCGAAATGCGTCTCGCCGAGGAAGGTCAGGGTCACCGGGTTGTCGGGGCCGGAGGCGAGCAGCAGCGTGCCGGTCTCGGCCGAGGCCAGCACGGCGCGCGACAGCGTCGCCGGCTCGGCCAGCCGCCCGGTGCCGCGGCTCGCCTCGATGCCGCCCCAGTCGCGCTCGAAGAGCGGCTCCTCGCCGATCCGCACCGCCGCCGGCAGGTTGCGCGCGCGCAGCTCCTCGGCCAGCGCCTGCGGCAGCGCCTCGGGCCCGTCGATCCGGCTCAGCGTGGCATCCGCGGCGCGGGCCTTCTCGATGAACAGCGCGGTCATCGCCGCGCCGGCGGTGCTGCCCTGCGCGGGGATCGGCGCCGGCTGCGCCGCGGCGGCGAGGCGCGCCCGGGCGGCCTCCGGCTCGGCGCGGCCCCCGGTCGCCCGGCGGACCCGCCCGAGGATACGGTCGCGCGCGCTCATCGCGGCCCCTTCCACTGGCTCTGGAACGTGCCGCCGAGCGGCGGGGCGGCGAAGTCGCGGTGATCGGTCCAGCCCGCGCCCAGCGGCATCCAGCGCAGCCGCGCGCCGCCCCAGGCCAGCAGCTTCAGCCCGAAATTCGCCAGCCGCGACACCGCGCCGTAGAGCCGCGGCCGCGAGGCCACCGCGCGCCAGGCGCCGAGCCCCCAGCGCGCCGCGCCGGGCGTCAGCCCCCGGTCGAACTCCCGCGCGCGGTAGGCCCGCATCATCCCCGGCAGCGGGATCCGCATCGGGCAGACCGACTCGCAGCGGCCGCAGAAGGTCGAGGCATTGGGCAGGTTGCGCCCCTCCTCGAGCCCGATCAGCGAGGGCGTCAGCACCGCCCCCATCGGCCCGGGATAGACCCAGCCATAGGCATGCCCGCCCACCGCCTGGTAGACCGGGCAGTGGTTCATGCAGGCGCCGCAGCGGATGCAGCGCAGCATCTCCTCGAACTCGGTGCCGAGCATGTTGGTGCGTCCGTTGTCGAGCAGCACCACGTGGTATTCCTCCGGCCCGTCCGGATCGCCCGCGCGGCGCGGCCCGCTGGAGAAGGTGGTGTAGACGGTGGCCTCCTGCCCGGTGGCCGAGCGTGCCAGCACCCGCAGCACCGTGGCGGCGTCCTCGAGCGTCGGCACGATCTTCTCCAGCGAGGCCATCACGATGTGCACCCGCCCCAGCGACTGCGAGAGATCGCCGTTGCCCTCGTTGGTGACGATCACCGACTGGCCGGTCTCGGCCACCAGCATGTTGGCGCCGGTGATGCCGACCTCGGCCTGGAAATAGCGCTCGCGCAGCACCCCGCGCGCCTCGGCCAGCAGGTCCGGCAGCTCGGCGAGGCTGCGCCCGGCATCGAGATGGCTGTGCTCGCGGCGGAACTCGGCCTCGACCTCGGGCACCGTCACATGCACCGCCGGCGCGATGATGTGGCTCGGCATCTCGCCGCGCAGCTGGATGATGTATTCGCCGAGATCGGTCTCCTGCGCGGTGATCCCGTGCGCCGCGAGATGGTCGTTGATCCCGCATTCCTCGGAGATCATCGACTTGCCCTTGTTGACCCGCTTCGCGCCGGCCTGCTGGCAGATCTCGAGCACGATGCGCCGGGCGTCCTCGGCGGTCTCGGCCCAGTGCACATGGCCGCCGGCGGCGGTCACCCTGGCCTCGTAGGCCTCGAGATAGGTGCCGAGATTGCGCAGCACCTCGTTCTTGAGGTCGCGCGCGGCATCGCGGATCGCGTCGAATTCCGGCAGCGCCGCGCGCGCCGCGGCCCGCTTGGCGACGAAGCCCGACTGGGCGTGGCTCATCGCCGCCTGGATGTTGCGGTTGGCCAGCGCCTCGCGGGAATTCTGCCGGAAGCGCGTCGTGGTGGGGTGCAGCGCGCTCATCGCATAGCTCTCCCACGCAAAAAGGGGCGCAACCCCGTATCGGGGCGCGCCCAAGTGCATGTGGCAATGGAGAGGGGCAGCCCTACTTGCAGCCCTTCTTCGTTTTCACGGTCTGCTTGTACGTCGTCGCCGGCGCCGACTTGACCTTCTGGTTCGAAACGAACCGGCCAGTCTTTGCGCTCTTGTTCACCGTCTTGGTCGCCATTTCCATCACCCCCTTCCAGAATCGGGTTTCGGATGAATGGCATTTTTGTCCACGGCCCCTCCGGGGTCAAGATGAAGCTGTGGATAAGCTCCGGGGCACAAGATATTGAAGGCATCTGGCTCAGGCCTCCCCGATCGGCGGGGTCTCGGTCTCGCCCGCCAGCACCTCGACGACATGGCGCGCCGACACCCCGCGCCCCTCGCGCGAGAGCTTGCCGGCCATGTTCAGCAGGCATCCGAGATCGCCGGCCAGCAGCAGATCGGCCCCGGTGCCGGCGATGTTGCCCGCCTTGTTGGAGACCATCTTGTTGGAGATCTCCGGGTATTTCACGCAGAAGGTGCCGCCGAAGCCGCAGCAGACCTCGGCATCCTCCATCTCGGCGAGCTCCAGCCCGGCCACCGAGGCGAGCAGCCGGCGCGGCTGCTCCTTGATGCCGAGCGAGCGCAGCCCCGAGCAGCTGTCGTGATAGGTGGCGCGGGCGGAAAGCTGCGCCTCGACCCCCTCGACACCGCGCACATCGGTCAGGAACGAGACGATCTCGTGCGTCCGCCCGGCGAGATCCCTGGCCGCCGCCTCCTCCGGCTCGCCCGCGAGGATCGCCGGATAGTCCTTGATGACGGTGGCGGCGCAGGAGCCCGAGGGCACCACGACATAGTCGTAGCCCTGCATCGCGGCGATCATCGTCCGCGCCAGCGCCTGCGCGCCCGCACGGTCGCCGGAGTTCCAGTTGGGCTGGCCGCAGCAGGTCTGCCGCGGCACATGCACCGTGCAGCCGGCGGCCTCGAGCAGGCGCACGCTGGCGAAGCCGATGGCCGGGCGGATCATGTCCACCAGGCAGGTGACGAGAAGCGCCACCCGGGGCGCGTCGGGCTCAGCCATGCAAGCTCCCTCCGTTGCGGTCAGGAATCTGTACCGCCGGGGAGCGCCCACGGCAATCAGGGCGGGTGCAGCCCTTTGGCGCACCGGCTGGCGCATCGGCTGGCGCAGCGGCGGCGCCGGCGCCGCTCAGCCCGCCCGCCCGCGCCGCTTCAGCACCCCGAGCCCGGCCAGCCCGCCGAGCAGCAGCAGCAGGCTCGGCGGCAGCGGCACCGCGCTGGCCGGATCGGCGCTGATGCCGGCGCCGAGCCGCACCAGATCCTGCGAGCCGGGATGGGCCAGGAGGTCATAGGCGCCGCCGCTGCCGGTCCAGACGCCGGCGGCGATGTTGGCGACATGGCTCGCCGCGAGCCGCACGGCCCCCGCCGTGCTGCTGCCGGCGAGCTGGAAATCCCCGGCGCCGAGATCCAGCACCCGGTCGGTCGCGATCTCCCAGATCGCGAACTGGAAGGCCGCCGCGGTCAGCGCATCCACCACGCCCGCATAGGCATTGCTGAACAGCGCGTCGATCCGCCCGTAGACCGCGGCATCGCGGAGCGGCGCGGCGCCGTAGACGCTGCCATTGGCATAGTACTGGCCGAGCTCGATGCAGAAGGCCTCGAAATCGAAGGCCGGGCCGACACCGTCGTCGCCGGTGAGGCGGAACAGCCCGGCGATCGGCGTCCGGCTCTGGCCGTGGTAGATCACGCTGCCGCTGGCATGCCAGGCATTGTTGCCGGCAGCATCGGCGAAGATGTTGCCGGGGTTCTGCTGCGTCACGGTCAGCGTCGCCGCGTCGGCAGCGCTGCCGGTCATCGCGACGCAGAAGACGAGAGGGGCCAGAAGCCGCATGGGGTCGCTCCGAAATCCGGGTTTTCACTGGACCCGTGATCGACCACGCCGCGCGGTTTCGGTCAATGTACTGTTGCGATACATGTATTCAGAAACGAGACGAGAATTTTATTTGAATTTCACCGCCGCGTTACATTAACCTCGGCGCGGCGAGCGCGATGGCCGTGGCGGCCGGCCTTTCCGGCATCGTCGCCGAAGGGCTGGCCAAAGGCGGCGAATCCCGTTATAGGGCGCGCTTCCGCGGCGCTTACACCCCTGGAGGATCACCGCGGAGGGCAATTCAAGGAGATACATCATGGCCAATCTGCCGATTCTCGAGGCGGAGGCGCGGCCGGGCACGGGCAAAGGGGCTGCCCGACAGGCTCGGCGGGACGGCTACGTCCCCGGCGTCGTCTATGGCGGGGGCAAGGACCCGCAGTCGATCAACGTGAAGTTCAACGTGCTGCTCAAGGAGCTGAAGGCGGGCAAGTTCCTGTCCAAGCTCATCAACCTGCGGGTTGGCGACGAGGACACCACGGTGATCTGCCGCGGCGTGCAGCGCGACGTGACGCGCGACATGCCGACCCATGTGGACTTCCTGCGCCTCTCCGAGCGCAGCCGCATCAACCTCCACATCCCGGTGGAGATCATCAACCACGAGAAATGCCCCGGCCTGCGCAAGGGCGGCGTGCTGACCGTGGTGCGCCCGGAGGTCGAGCTCAAGGTGAACGCGAGCGCGATCCCGGAGAAGCTGGTGGTCGATCTCGAAGGCCGCCAGCTGGGCGACACGGTCAAGATCTCGGATATCGCGCTGCCCGAGGGCACCCGGCCGATGATCACCGACCGCGACTTCGTGATCCTCAACATCTCGACGCCGAAGGGCCTCATCAGCGACGACGACGAGGATGAGGGCACCGAGGCCGAGACCGAGGTCGCCGAGGGCTGATCCGGGCCTGACGGCGCGCCAGATCCCGACCGTTTCGGGCGCCTCCGCAGCACGCGGGGGCGCCCGCATTCGTTTCGGCTCCGCTGCAGGATCGCCGCGCCGGGGCTGGGCGCCGCTTCGCGTTCGGCCCTGCCCTTCGCAGCCAGGATCAAGCCCGGCGCTCCGGCGGCGGCGGCAGGGCCTGGCAGGCCAACAAGGGCGATCGCCGGCCGGCACGATGTCGGCCTCCGGCAGCGGCGGCCGCGCTGGCGCGGATCGGCTACGGCCGCATTGCCGTCGATGGCGTGCCCAACGGCCGTTCTCCGGGCGCCGCCATCGCCGCGCCCGGCTTCGCGTTGGATGGCGAACCGGGCCGGCCCCTGCTGGCGCGCCGCGCGGCGTTCGGGGTGCCGCGCCGCCGGGGCCGATCCCCGGCAGCGCCGCGTCTCGGGCTCAGACCTCGCGGCCGATCAGCCGGTCGAGCGAATAGGCCCCGCCCCCGGCGGCGGCGAAGCGGGCGGCGAGGATCGCCCAGAGCACCGGGTATTCCCAGCCGCCATCGGTCCAGAAGAAGCCGTTCGGCAGGTGCACGGTGGTCGCCACCAGCAGCATCACCGCGATGGCGCCGGCGGCGATCCGGGTGCCGAGCCCGAGCGCCAGCGCTAGCCCGGCGACCAGCTCCACGAGGCCGGCGGCCAGCGCCGCCGCGAAGCCGTCGGCAAAGCCGAGCTGGGTCTCGAAGTACTGCCCGCTGGCCTCGAGCCCGTAGCCGCCGAACCAGCCGAACAGCTTCTGTGCGGCATGCGGCAGCAGGAACAGCCCGGCGGCGACGCGCAGGCCGGCATCGGCGAGCGGGCCGGCCGCGGCATAGAGCGGGCGGAGCGCGGGGATTGCCAGCGGGGTGGTCGCGGCGGAAACGGGTGCGGAAACGGGTGCGGCGGTGTCGGTCATCGGTCCCTCCATCATTGCGGGGCGGTGCTGTGTCCGACCCGAGATGGCGCGCCGGCTGCGCGAGAATAATCCCCGCCCGAGCGAATTTATTCTTGCGCACCCGGCAAAACCGATCCGGTCTGGACGCCCGGGAGGCCGGGCGGTATACGCGGGCCATGGCTTGGGCGCAGCGCATCATTGCTCGAATTAGCGGCCCGGTCCGTCGCCGATCCTGATCGGGGCGGGCCGGGCTTGTGCGCGACCGCCGCGCGTCCCTCTCCTGACCCTGACGAGCCATAGCGAGGCAGCCCCCCATGTGCGCCGACACCACCGATCCGACCACCCCCGCCGCCCCCGAGGGCACGGACTACCGCGACACGCTGTTCCTGCCGGAAACCGATTTCCCGATGCGGGCCGGCCTGCCCAAGCGCGAGCCCGACTGGCTCGCCCGCTGGGAGAAGCTCGCCGTCTACACGCGGCTGCGCGAGAGCGCCGGCGAGCGCCCGGTCTTCGTGCTGCATGACGGCCCGCCCTATGCCAACGGGCATCTCCATATCGGCCATGCGCTGAACAAGATCCTGAAGGATTTCGTCGTCCGCTCGGCGCAGATGCGCGGCTACGACAGCCGCTACGTGCCGGGCTGGGACTGCCACGGCCTGCCGATCGAGTGGAAGATCGAGGAGCAGTACCGCAAGAAGGGCAAGTCGAAGGACGCGGTGCCGGTCAACGAGCTGCGCGCCGAGTGCCGCAGGTTCGCCGACGAGTGGATCGACGTGCAGCGCGCCGAGTTCAAGCGCCTCGGCGTGATCGGCAACTGGGAAGACCCCTATCTCACCATGGCCTTCGACGCCGAGGCGGTGATCGCCGAGGAGTTCCACAAGTTCGTGATGAACGGCACGGTCTACCAGGGCTCCAAGCCGGTGATGTGGTCGCCCATGGAGAAGACCGCGCTGGCCGAGGCCGAGATCGAGTATCACGACCGTCAGATCGACACGATCTGGGTGAAGTTCCCGGTCAGGATGGCCGCAAGCAACATCGCCACCGGTGGAGCACCCGGCAGTGATCTCCTCGATGCGGCGGTGGTGATCTGGACCACCACGCCCTGGACCATCCCGTCGAACCGCGGCATCGCCTTCGGCGCGGAGATCGCCTACGGGCTCTACGAGGTCACCGAGGCGCCCGAGGGCAACTGGGTGACTGCCGGGGAGAAGCTCGTCATGGCCGATGCGCTGGCGGCGGACATCCTCGGCCGGGCGCGGCTGGAGCCGGGCAGCTACAAGCGCGTCCGCCAGGTCGGCGCCGAGGAGCTCGCCGGGCTCACCTGCGCGCATCCGCTGGCCGCGGCGGACGGGTTCTGGGGCTATGATGTGCCGGTGATGGCCGCCGATTTCGTCACCGATGACACCGGCTCGGGCTTCGTGCATTGCGCGCCCTCGCATGGCGAGGACGATTACGAGCTGTTCCGCCAGAAGGGCCTGCTCGACCGCATCACCCACAATATCGGGCCGGCGGGCGAGTTCCTGGAGCATGTGCCGTTCTTCGCCGGCAACTTCATCCTCGACCGCAAGGGCCGCGAGGGCACCGCCAACAAGGTGGTGGTGGAGAAGCTCAGGGAGATCGGCGCGCTGGCCGCCACCCGGCGCCAGACGATCTCCGACGCGCATTCCTGGCGCTCCAAGGCGCCGGTGATCCGGCTCAACCGCCCGCAATGGTTCGTCGCCATCGACAAGCCGCTCGACGACGGCATGGGCGCGCACGGGCAGACCATCCGCGAGCGCGCGCTCAAATCGATCAACGAGCTGGTCGCCTGGTATCCGAAGACCGGGCAGAACCGGCTGCGCTCGATGATCGAGAACCGGCCGGACTGGGTGCTCTCGCGCCAGCGCGCCTGGGGCGTGCCGCTCGCCTGCTTCTGCCGCACCACGCCGGAGGGCCGGGTCGAGCTGCTGCAGGACGCGGCGGTCAACGCGCGCATCGTCGAGGCGTTCCGCACCGAAGGCGCCGATGCCTGGTTCGCCGAGGGCGCGAGGGAGCGCTTCCTCGCCGGCGTGCCGGATGCCGGGCAGTGGGAGATGGTGACCGACATCCTCGACGTCTGGTTCGACAGCGGCTCGACCCATGCCTTCGTGCTGCGCGACCGCGCCGACGGCCCGGCGGACGCCATCGCCGATGTCTATCTCGAGGGCACCGACCAGCACCGCGGCTGGTTCCACTCCTCGCTGCTGCAGGGCTGCGGCACCCGCGGCCGGGCGCCCTACAAGGCGGTGGTCACCCATGGCTTCACGCTGGACGAGAAGGGCCAGAAGATGTCCAAGTCCCTCGGGACCGGGGTCGCGCCGCAGGACGTCATCAAGCAGTATGGCGCCGATATCCTGCGGCTCTGGGTGGCGCAGTGCGACTACACCGCCGACATGCGCATCGGGCCGGAGATCCTGAAGGGCACCGCCGACAGCTACCGCCGGCTGCGCAACACGCTGCGCTTCCTGCTCGGCGCGCTGGCCGGGTTCGACGAGGCCGAGCGGGTCGAGCCGGCGGAGATGCCGGAGCTCGAACGCTGGGTGCTGCACCGGCTCGCCGAGCTCGACGAGCGGGTCCGCAAGGGCTACGAGGGCCATGATTTCCAGGGCGTGATGCAGTCGCTCTTCACCTTCGCCACCGGCGATCTCTCGGCCTTCTATTTCGACATCCGCAAGGACGCGCTCTATTGCGACGCGCCGGACAGCCTGCGCCGCCGGGCCTGCCGCACGGTGCTCGACCTGCTGTTCCACCGCCTCGTGCGCTGGCTCGCGCCGGTGCTGGTCTTCACCATGGAGGAGGTCTGGCTCAGCCGCTTCGACGCCGCCGGGGAGGGCGAGGATTCGGTGCATCTGCACGATTTCCCCGAGACCCCGGCCGCCTGGCGCGATGCCGCCCTGGCGGCGCGCTGGGAGCGCATCCGCGCCGCCCGGCGGGTGGTCAACGGCGCGCTCGAGGGCCCGCGGCGGGAGAAGACCATTGGCGCCTCGCTGGAGGCCGCGCCGACGCTCTATGTCGCCGATCCGGAGACCGCGGCGGCGCTGCAGGGCATCGACATGGCCGAGCTCTGCATCACCTCCGGGCTGAGCATCGCCGAGCACGACGTGCCGGCGGAGGCGTTCCGGCTCGAGGACGAGCGGCTCGGGGTGGTCTTCCACCGCGCCGAGGGGGAGAAATGCGCCCGCTGCTGGCGTGTGCTGCCCGATGTCGGCCGGCACGCCCGCCCCGGCCTCTGCGGGCGCTGCGACAGCGTGATCGGGGCCGGCGGACGGTGACATGCCGGCCGGTCCTGCGGTGAAACAGCGCGCGCGTGAAGATTCCACTCCGGCGGGAATGACATTTCCCGCCCTTGCCCTAATTTTGACCGAAAGTTGGGCAATCTGTCCCCTCGTGGGAGAACTGGAGTGGGTGTTGCTTGATGTTGGGACGGTCGACGGTGTTCGGGGTGATTCTGGTCGTCGCAGGCTCCGGCCTGGCGGATGTGAACCCGCCGACGGTGGACATGATCGATCCGCCGGCGCGGCTGCATGTCACCGAGGCGGGCGTCCGGGTCGAGATGCCCGAGCTTGCCGGGCTCTCCTGCGAGGAGATGCGCGCGGTGCTCTGGCGGCTCGACCGCACCGGCTATCGCGGCCAGCGGGTGCTCGACCCGTCGCATCCCGACTGGCGGGTGTTCGTCTATGAGGACCGCCTCGCCGCCGCGCTCTATTTCGACTGCACGCTCCGGGCCAGCCGCGAGTCGCGGCAGGTCGACGTGTTCTCCCGCGGCTTCGGCGCCCGCTGATCTCCCGGAAGGAGCCCCGGCATGACCGGTGCGAGAGCGGCCGGCGCGGCACGCCGCCCGGTCTGGCGGCTGATCGGCGTGGTGGCGCTCTGCGTGCTGCTGCTCGACCGGCTGAGCAAGCTCTGGGTGCTCGAGGTGCTCGACCTGCAGAGCGTCGGGCGGCTGGAGGTGGCGCCGCCCTATCTCGTCTTCCTGATGGCCTGGAACCCGGGGGTGAATTTCGGCCTGCTGGGCTCGGCCGACATGCGCTGGGTGCTGGTCGCCGTGGCCGCCGCGATCAGCCTCGCGCTGGTGCTCTGGGCCGCGCGGCGCGGCACGCCGGCGCTGGCCGCCGGGGCCGCGCTGGTGGCCGGCGGCGCGCTCGGCAACGCCTGGGACCGGGTGCAGTATGGCGCCGTCGCCGACTTCCTCAACATGAGCTGCTGCGGCATCCAGAACCCCTTCGCCTTCAACATTGCCGATGTCGCGATCTTCCTCGGCGCCGTGGTCATCGCCTGGAAGGCGTGAGCCGGCAAGCGCGGCTGTTGCACGCAGACGCCGCGGGCAGTATTCCGGGCAGTGAAGCTTAGGAGGACTGTACGCCATGCGGGCACCGAGGACCGGGCACATCGTCGCCGCAGCGCTGATCCCGCTGGCCCTGGCCGGATGCAGCAGCATCGGCAACCCGCTCCAGGCGCTGTCGCAGAAGAAACCGGGGCCGGACGAGTTCGCCGTGGTGGTGCGCGACAGGCTGCAGATGCCGCCGGGGCTCGGCAATTCCACCCTGCCGCCGCCCGATCCGGGCCGGCCCTCGCCGCTCGACCCCGATCCGCGCGCCGATGCGGCGACGGTGCTGACCGGCGGCGCGGTGCCGCCCTCGGCGCCGCAGCGGGTGACCGTGAGCCGCGGCGAGGCGGCGCTGCTGGCCGCGGCCGATGCCAGCGCCGTGTCGCCGGCGGTCCGGCTCGAGATCCAGGCCGAGAACGAGGCGCTGGAGGCGAACCAGCCCTACGAGGTGCCGACGATCTTCGAGCTGTTCTCCGGCGACGATGCGATCGACCCCGAGGTGCTGCTCGACCCGGTCGCCGAATCGCAGCGGCTGCAGGCGACCGGTGTGCCCGCGCCGGTCGACCGCCGGGCGCTGCAGATCGAGGCGCTGGTCGCCGCCGAGGAGGCCGAGCAGGCCGCCGAGGAGGCCGCCGCCGCCGCCGCGCCGCCGCCGCGAACCCCGCGCTTCGAGGGTGATATCCCGCGCGACGCGATCAACGCCGACGCGGCCACCGGCATTCCGATCGGCAGCGTCGGCTTCCTCGACTGACCGCCGTCGCGGGCGCGTGACGACAGCGGCGCCGGCGCTGGCAGCGGCGGCCCAAACGGCCTATCTCCCGGTCAGACAGTCTTGAGGAGATCCCATGCGACCGACCCTCTCCGCCCATCCGGCCCTGCTCGGGCTTGCCGGGTTCCTGGCCCTCGCTGCGTTCGGCGCGCCTGCGCCGGCCCGGGCCGAGGCGCCCGCGCCTGAGCCTGCGGCCACGGCGCCCGCACCCGGCCCCGCGGTTTCCAGCTTCATCCTCGGGAACGGCATGCGCGCCGTGGTGATCGAGGACCACCGCGCCCCCGTCGTGACCCATATGGTCTGGTATCCGATGGGCGGTGCCGACAGCCCGCCGGGCAAGTCCGGCATCGCGCATTACCTCGAGCACCTGATGTTCAAGGGCACCGACGAGATCCCCGAGGGCGCCTTCTCGAAGATCATCGCGGCCAATGGCGGCTCCGACAACGCCTTCACCGGGCCCGACTACACCGCCTATTTCCAGCGCATCGCCGCCGACCGGCTGGATCTCGTGATGCGCATGGAGGCGGACCGGATGCGCGACCTCGAGTTCTCCGAGGAGATCGCGATCACCGAGCGCGCGGTGGTGCTGGAGGAGCGCAGCCAGCGCACCGACAACAACCCGCAGAGCCTGCTGAACGAGCAGCTCGGCGCGATGCTCTATCTCAACCACCCCTACAACCTGCCGGTGATCGGCTGGCGCCACGAGATCGAGACCCTGAACCGCGACGACGCGCTGGCCTATTACCGGCGCTACTACGCGCCGGACAACGCGATCCTGGTGGTCGCCGGCGACGTGACGCCGGAGGAGGTCGAGCGGCTGGCGACGATCCATTACGGCCCGCTCGAGCCCTCCGGCCAGCCCCCGGCGGCGCGGCCGGCCGAGCCGCCGGCGATGGCGCCGCGGCGCCTGACCCTGGCCGACGAGAAGGTGCGCCAGCCCTATGTGCTGCGGCGCTATCTGGTGCCGAGCCGCGGCACCGGCGACACCCGCACCGCGGCGGCGCTGGAGATCCTGAGCCAGGTGCTCGGCGCCGGCATCACCTCGCGCTTCGCCCAGGCGATGGAGCAGGGCGACAAGTCCGCCATCGACACCGGCGCCTACTACTATTCCGGCCAGCGCGACGCGACCGGCTTCACGATCTATGCGGTGCCGGCCGAGGGCGTGGGCCTCGCCGAGGTCGAGGCCGGGCTCGAGCGGGTGCTGGAGGAGGTCCGCGAGGGCGGCCCGACCGAGGACGAGCTTTCCCGGATCAAGCGCAAGATGCATGCGAGCGACATTTACGCGCTGGATGACCAGCAGTCGCTGGCGCGGCGCTACGGGGCCGGGCTGGCCGCCGGGCTCAGCCTCGCGGAGATCGCCGAATGGCCCGCGGTGCTGCAGTCGATCACCGCCGAGGAGGTGCGCGAGGCCGCCCATCTTCTCCAGCCGGAGGCCTCGGCCACCGGCTGGCTCGTCAGGCAGACCGCGGAAGAGGAGCAGGGCTGATGCTGCACCGGACACTCGCCACCTTCCTCGGCGCCGCGGCGCTGGTCGCCGGCAGCCTGCTGCCCGCCCGCGCGGTGGATGTCGCGGCGCATGAGAGCCCCGGCGGCATCGCCTTCTGGCTGGTCGAGGAGCCCTCGATCCCGATCGTCTCGATGGAGGTCACCTTCCGCGGCGGCGCCCGGCTCGACCCGGCGGACCGGCCGGGCCTCGCCCGCATGATGACCACGCTGCTCGACGAGGGCGCCGGCGAGCGCGACGCGGTGGCCTTCGCCAAGGCGCGCGACGAACTGGCCGTGCGTTTCGGCGCCAAGGCCGATTCCGACAGCATCGAGGTCGGCGTGCAGATGCTCGCCGAGGAGGCCGAGGCCAGCGCCGCGCTGGTGGCCGAGGCCCTCGCCGTGCCGCGCTTCGACGCCGAGGCGGTGGAGCGCATCCGCGCGCAGTTCCTCTCGATGCTGGCCGAGCAGGAGAGCCGGCCCAACGATGTCGCGAGCAAGGCCTGGCTGGCCCGCGCCTTCCCGGATCACCCCTATGGCCGCCCGGCGGACGGCACCATCGAGAGCGTCTCGGCGATCACCCGCGAGGAGCTGGCGGCGGCGCATCGGCGCCTGCTGACCCGGGCCAATGCGCTGGTCGCGGTGGTCGGCGCGGTGGATGCCGAGCGCGCCGGGCGCCTCGTCGACATCCTGCTCGGCGCGCTGCCCGAGGGCGAGCCGGTGCCCGCCGTGGCGCCGACCGCACCGCCGCCGCCGGGGCTCGAGGTCGTGGAGCTGCCGGTGCCGCAATCCGCCGCGATCTTCGGCCATGCCGGGCTGCCGCGCGAGGACCCGGATTTCTACGCCGCCTTCGTGATGAACTACATCCTCGGCGGCGGCGGGCTGTCCTCGCGGCTGATGGAGGAGGTGCGCGAGAAGCGCGGGCTGGCCTATGGGGTCTATTCCTATTTCAGCCTGCGCAAGGGCGCGCCGCTCTATCTCGGCGGGGTGCAGACCGCGAATGCCCGGATGGCCGAGAGCCTCGACGTGATCCGCGCCGAATGGGCCCGCATGGCCGCGGAGGGCGTCACCGCCGAGGATCTCGCCGCCGCCAAGACCTATCTCACCGGCTCCTTCCCGCTGCGCTTCGACAGCAACGCCAAGATCGCCCGCTTCCTCGTCTTCGTGCAGGAGCACGATCTCGGCATCGACTACGTGAACCGGCGCAACGCGCTGATCGAGGCGGTGACGCTCGAGGACGTCAACCGGGTGGCGGCGCGGCTGCTGAAGCCCGAGGCGCTCTCGGTGGTGGTGGTCGGCCAGCCGGCCGGGCTCTGAGGAGGCGGGCGATGGCCGGGGCGATGGCGGGGGCGATCGAGACGGTCCGCCGGGTCGGCGATCTCCGCGCCCGGGTGCGGGGCTGGAAGGCCGAGGGCCTGCGCGTCGGCCTCACCCCGACCATGGGGGCGCTGCACGAGGGGCATCTCAGCCTCGTCGCGCGCGCCCTCGAGGCGACCGACCGGGTGGTGGCGACGATCTTCGTCAACCCCACCCAGTTCGGCGCCGGCGAGGATTTCTCCACCTATCCGCGCGACGAGGCCCGCGACGGCGCGCTGCTGGCCCGGGCCGGGGCGTCGCTGCTGTTCGCGCCGCCGGTCGAGGAGATGTATCCGCCGGGCTTTGCCACCGAGGTCCGCGTCTCCGGGCTGACCGACTGCCTCTGCGGCGCCGCCCGGCCCGGCCATTTCGACGGCGTGGCGCAGGTCGTCACCAAGCTGCTGAACCAGGCCGAGGCGGATGCCGCGGTGTTCGGCGAGAAGGACTGGCAGCAGCTCGCGGTGATCCGGCGGCTGGCGCGCGACCTCGACATCCCCACCGAGATCCTCGGCGCGCCGATCCTGCGCGAGGCGGACGGGCTCGCGATGTCCTCGCGCAACCGCTACCTGACGGCGGAGGAGCGCGCGGTCGCCCCGGCGCTCGCCCGGGCGCTGACGGCGGCGGCGGCGGAGATCGCCGGTGGCCGGGCGCCGGCCGAGGCCTGTGCCGACGCCGCCGCCGCGCTGCAGGCGGCGGGGTTCCGCGCGGTCGACTATGTCGACTGCCGGGAGGCGGACAGCCTCGCCCCGGTGCAGAGCGCCCCGCCGGCGCGCCCGGCGCGGATCTTCGGCGCGGCGCATCTCGGCCGGGCGCGGCTGATCGACAACCTGCCCGTCCCCGGTGCGGGCCGGTGAGCGCGCCGGGGAAGGCGCCCGCGAGCGCGGCCGGGCGGCTGGCCGCGGCGCTCGACCTGCCGCCGGTCTGGCTGCTCGGCTTCATGGCCGCGGCCTGGGGCGTCGCGCGGCTCTCGGCGCCGCTCGGGGGCTGGGCGGTCTGGCCCGGCGTCGCGCTGGTCGCGGCGGGGCTGGCGCTGGCGGTCTGGGCGGCGCTCGAGATGCGCCGGCGGGGCACCACGGTGATGCCCCATGCTATGCCGGATGCGCTGGTCGCCAGCGGCCCCTTCCGGCTGAGCCGCAACCCGATCTATCTCGCCGATCTGGCGGTGCTGGCGGGCTGGTCACTGGCGCTCGGCTCGCCGCACGGGGTGCTGCTGGCCTGGCCGCTGGCGCTGGTGCTCGAGGCGCGCTTCATCCGGCCCGAGGAGGCCCGTCTCGCGGCCCGCTTCGGCGCCGGCTTCGCGGCCTATCGCGCCCGCGTCCGCCGCTGGCTCTGAGCCGGCGGCCGCGCGTGCGGCCCGGCGCCGCAAGCCGCGCCTCCCGCGGCCCCGCCCGCCCCGGCAACCGGGGCGCCGGGCCGCGCCGTCACGCTCCCCCACCGGCCACGGGAGGCGCGGCGGCTCACTCGGCCGAGGCCCGGCGCAGGCCCTGGAACCAGCCGATCACCGTCTCCATCCAGCCCGGCGGCGCGCCGTGCCCGCCCGGGTGCAGCCAGAGCTCGAGCCGGCCGTTGCGGCAGGCCAGCCAGCGCCGCTGCCAGCGGCCTCCGGTGCCGGCCTCCTCGGGCTGGCGGCCGGCGCAGCCGAGCGTCTCGCGCATCAGCTTGAGGCTGGCGAAGACATCCCCCTGCACCACCGCGCCGCCGCGGAACGAGCGGCCCTCGAGCGGCACCACACGGTCGGTCCAGCCATGGGTGTGGTGCAGCGCCACCGGCCCGGCGCAGCCGCCCGGCAGCGGCTCCCAGAAGGCGCCGGCGAGCGGGGCATAGGCGGCGGCGAAGCCGGGCCGGGCGCAGGCGATGTCCCAGACGAAGGAGCCGCCGCGCGAGAAGCCGGAGAGCAGCACCTGCCCGCGCGCCACGCCGCGCCGGGCGGCATCGGCCATCACCGTGTCGAGAAAGGCGAAATCGTCGCGTGGATGGGGCCGGCCGTCGCGCACCGCCCAGTCCTTCGGCCGGCGCCCGGCGCGCGGCACGCCCTCCGGCAGGATCACCGCCATGCCGGCCTCGGCCGCCGCGCGAAAGCCGCCCGAGAGCCGCCGGAGCGCGCCCTCCGGGCTGCTGCCCCAGCCATGCAGGAAGAGCAGCGCCGGCACCGGGCCGGCCGCCCCCTCGGGCATCAGCAGGAGATATTCCCCGCCGGCGACGGCGCAGCGCACCTCCGGCCCGCCGCAGGCCGCCGCCGGTGCCGCGGAGAGGGCGAGGCCGAGCGCCGCCGCCAGCAGCCCGGCCGCGAGCCGCCCCGGAAGGCCGCGGGGTCTCGGTGTGGTGGGGATCCGGTCCGGCATCCTGCCTGCTCCGCCAGGTGACGCGCCGCAACGGCGCAGGGGCAGAGAGAGGCGGATCGAGACGGATTTCGCAAGCGCCTGCGCGATCACGGTTCCGTTGGGCAGGGCCGGCAGGGTGCCGGCCGCGGCCTCAGCCGCGCAGCGCCGCCGGCTCGGCGCGGGCAAAGGGATCGTCCTCGGGGCTGCAATGGGGGAGATACTCGGCCTGCCGCGCGGCATCCCGCGCCGCCTCCTTGCCGAGCAGCCGGCCGATCGCCGCGAGGCTCATGTCCATGCCCGCCGAGACGCCGGAGGCGGTGATCACGTGCCCGTCCTCGACCCAGCGCGCGCGGCGCTGCCAGTCGACCTTCGGCCCCTGGCGGACGACCCAGTCGAAGGCGCGCTTGTTGGTGGTGGCGCGGCGCCCGTCGAGCACCCCGGCCCGGGCCAGCAGCGCCGCGCCGGTGCAGACGCTGAGCACCATCTCGGCCCGCTTCGCCGCCTCGGCGACCCAGCCGGTAAGCCGGGCATTGCCGACCTCGCGCCGCACGCCGCGCCCGCCGGGCACCAGCAGGATCTCGAAGGGCGGCGGCGCGTCGAGCCGGGCATCCACCGCCACCCGCGGCCCCTGCGCGCTGGCGACCGGGCCGGCGCCCTCGGCGATGATCACCGGGGCAAAGTCCTCGTCATGTATGCCGAACATCTCGAGCGGGCCGAACAGGTCCAGCAATTCGAACCCCTCGAAGACCAGAGCGCCAATCCGCCGCATCAGTGCCTCTCTGCCATGAAATCGGATGTCGTGTGACAAAAGGATGAGCGTTCACGGCCGGCGCCGCAAGGGGGCCGCCGGGGCAGGCAGGATTGCAGCGAACGCAGACGTCAGGGGGCGAGCGGACGATGGCCGCCGGTGTCGAGCAGCCCGAGCCGGTCTTCCTCGATCACCAGGCAGGAGAGCGTGCCGCCGAACACCGCGCCGGTATCGACCGCGATGCGGTTGGGATGCAGCTCGAGCTCGCCGACCGGGGTATGCCCGTGCACCACCACGCTGCCGAGATCGCCGGCGGTGCCGAGGAAGGGCTCGCGGATCCAGACCAGGTCCTCCGCCGATTGCGCCTCGAAGGCGATGCCGGGGCGGATGCCGGCATGGACGAAGAGGAAATCCCCGAACCGCACCGAGAGCACGAGGGACCCGAGCAGCGCGTGCTGTTCCGCGGGAATCGCCGCCTCGAGCATCTGGCGCAGGCTCTCGCGGCCATAGGCATTGTCGAGATTGGCGAAGCCTTCCGGCCCGATGCGGTAGGACTGCACCGTCGCCACCCCGCCATTGGCCAGCCAGGTGCCGAAACGCGGCGTCTCGGCATCGGCGAGGAAATCGCGCAGCATCGCGTCGTGATTGCCGAGCAGGTTGATCTGGCGGCTGTCGCCGGCCCGCCCGGCGAGCCAGGCCAGCACCCCGGCACTGTCGGGCCCGCGGTCGACATAGTCGCCCAAGAGCACGACGCGCCAGTCGGCCACCGGGCGGGCCGACAGGTCGTCATCCACCCGCCGCGCCATCTCGACCAGAGCGTCGAGACAGCCGTGGATGTCGCCGATGGCATAGATCCGCAGCCCCTCCGGTCCGCGCGCATCCGGCAGCATCACCATTGCGGCTTCCTTGCTGGGAGCGACACCGCGCAGAGGCGGCGCAAGCGGAAGAGCGGAAGGGGTCGCGGCGAGGGAGGTGTCAGAGGAGGCCTTCGCGCTGGGCCTTCTTGCGAGCCAGCTTGCGCGCGCGGCGGATCGCCTCGGCCTTCTCGCGGGCCCGCTTCACCGAGGGCTTCTCGTAGTGCTGGCGCAGTTTCATCTCACGAAACACGCCCTCGCGCTGCAGTTTCTTCTTCAGCGCGCGGAGCGCCTGATCGACATTGTTATCGCGAACTTGGACCTGCACAGGGCCTCCACCTTTCATACCGGGGATGTCGGATTGGATTGGCGTGCTATATACGGGAGCGAAGCGGGTCTGTCCACAGCCAGTCGCGATGCGAGAGGGAGACGTCATGCAAACGACACACACCCCGGAGAGCGAGGCGGCGGGCGGCGACAGCATCGGCACGGCGCGGGCGCGGCTGATCGAGGCGGCGCTGCCCCATGTGCCCTTCGACGGCTGGTCGGAGGCGAGCCTGAAGCTCGCCATCGCCGAGACCGGGATCGAGCCCGAGATGGCGCGGCTGGCGTTTCCCCGCGGCGGCGTCGACATGGCCGTCGGCTTCCACGACATGATGGATGCCCGCCTTGCCGCCGAGCTTTCCGGCGAGGACTTCGGCCGGCTGAAGATCCGCGAGCGCATCGCCCATGCGGTGCGCCGGCGCATCGAGCTGGTGGCCGAGCACCGCGAGGCGGTGCGCCGCGGCGCCACGCTGCTGGCGCTGCCGATCCATGCCGCCGACGGCGCGCGGGCGATCTGGCGCACCGCGGACATCATCTGGAACGCCTGCGGCGACACCGCGACCGACTACAACTGGTACACCAAGCGCGGCATCCTCGCCTCGATCTACTCCGCCACCGTGCTGTTCTGGCTCGGCGACGAGAGCCAGGGCGCGGCCGACACCTGGGCCTTTCTCGACCGGCGCATCGAGGGCGTGATGCGATTCGAGAAGACCAAGGCGGCGATCGAGGCCAACCCGGTGGCGCGGGCCGCGCTCTGGGGGCCGATGACGCTGCTCTCGCTCGTGCGCGCGCCGGGCGCCGGGCGGCGCCCCGAGGCCGGCGGCCGGCCGGGCGCCGCCGCAGACCCCGCCGCCTGCGCGCCGAACTGAGCGCCGCCGGGTGCCCGAGCTTCCCGAGGTCGAGACCGTCCGGCGCGGGCTCGAGCCGGTGCTGGTCGGCCAGCGCATCGCCGAGGCGGTGCAGCGCCGGGCCGATCTGCGCTGGCCGCTGCCCGAGCGATTCGCCGAGCGGCTGACCGGGCGCCGGGTCGAGCGGCTGCGCCGGCGCTCGAAATACCTGATCGCGGATCTCGACGGCGGCGAGAGCTGGCTGGTGCATCTCGGCATGTCCGGGCGGATCTCGGTGCTGGCGCCGGAGCCGCAGCCGCAGCCGGAGCTGGAGCCGGCCGGCGCCGGGGCGCAGACCCTCGGCCGCTTCGCGCATGGCGGGCCGGGCAGCGGCGCGCATGACCATGTCAGCCTGCTCACCGCCGCCGGCACCTGGATCGTCTACAACGACGCGCGGCGCTTCGGCGCCATGGATCTCTGGCCCACCGAGGCGCTCGAGGCCCATCGCCTGCTCGCCGGGCTCGGGCCGGAGCCGCTCGGCAATGCCTTCAGCGGCGCGGTGCTGGCGGCGGCGCTGGCCGGGCGGCAGACCCCGATCAAGGCGGCGCTGCTCGACCAGCGCGTGGTGGCCGGGCTCGGCAACATCTATGTCTGCGAGGCGCTGAACCGGGCCGGCATCCACCCGCGGCGCATGGCCGGCACGATCGGGCGGGCGCGGATCGAGCGGCTGGCGGCGGAGATCCGGGCGACGCTCACCGATGCCATCGCCGCCGGCGGCTCCTCGCTGCGGGACTATCGCCGCGCCGATGGCGAGCTCGGCTATTTCCAGCACAGCTTCCGGGTCTATGGCCGCGAGGGCGAGCCCTGCCCCTGTGGCGGTAAGGGCGCGCGGGTGCTGCGCATCGTGCAGTCCGGGCGCTCCAGCTTCTATTGCTCGCGCTGCCAGCGCTGATAGGCTGAGGCGCTGCGTTTCAGCCGTCCAGCCGTCCGGGAGCCCTGCCCCATGGCGCGTGCCCTTGTGCCCCTCTCCCTCGCCGCGATGCTGGCCGCCTGCCAGCCGCTTCCGGCCCCCGTGGCGGAGGCCCCGGCCCCGGAGGAACCGGCCCCCGCGAGCGCCCGCGGCTTCGCCCCCGGCGCCAGCGTGGCGGCGCTCGGGAGCTTCGCGAAATGGCGGCTCTACCGCGTCGATTTCGGCGACCGGGTCGACTGCACGGTGCGCACCGAGGCGCATGCCGCGAGCTACCAGAAGGACGGCCGCGCGCTGGAGCCGGAGGCGCTGCCCTTCGCCCGTACGCAGGTCTCCTACGCGATCACGCCGGACGAGACGCTCGGCGACATCCACCGTTTCGACGCCGGGATGGCGATCGACCGGCTCGAGGAGATCGCCCTCTTCGCCGGGCGGAAACCGGTGAAGTTCGCGTTCGCCCGCCATGCCGACAGCATCGCCGCCCCGAAGGATGCCGCGGACCATCCGGAGATCGCCGGCGAGCTGGTGCGCGCGCCGCATTTCTACCTCGCCTCGGTGACCGCCGACGGGGTGATCCTGTTCGACCGGTTCGAATCGGGCGGCCTGAAACGCGCGCTGAAGGCGGCGCGCGAAGGCTGCCCCCTGCCCGAACCCGCGCCCAAACCCGAGCTGGAGGTCGAGACCGGCGCCGAGGCCGGACCGGAGCCAGAGACCGAGGCCGGACCGGAGCCCGGGCCGGCTGGCCCCGCCGCCGCGGCCACCCCGGAGCCCGACGTGAAGGCGGCCGCAGAGGCCGGAACGACGCCGGAGGCAGAGGCCGAACCGGAGCCCGCGGCGGCCCCGGAGCCCGAGGCCGGGGGTGAAGCCGGACCGACGCCTGAGGCTGACCCGGAGCCCGAGGCCGGGCCGGCGCCCGCGGCTGCCCCGGCGCCGGAGGTGGAGGCAGAGGCCGGACAGGCACCTGAGGCAGAACCGGTTCCGGTGGTCGGGGCGGAGGCCGGACCTACACCTGAGGCGGAATCTGAGCCCGGACCGCCGCCCGAGTCGGCGCCGGAGCCTGCGGCGGAGGCTGGACCGGCGCCCGGTGCGGAACCGGAGCCTGAGGCGGGGGCTGGGCCCGCGCCTGAGGCAGAGCCCGAAGCGTTGGCCGATCCTGCCCCCGAGGCGGAGCCGAAGCCGCAGGCCGGGGCGCAACCGGCGGCGCCAAGGCCCGAGCCGGCGGCGGCGCCCGCTCCCGAGCCGGAGGCTGACGGGGCGGCCGGGCCGGCGCCGGAAGCCGAGCCGGCGCCGGAAGCCGAACTCGTACCGAATCCGCCGGCCTGACCGGGCGAGATTGCGCGAACGTCAAGGGAGCCTTGCGCGCGGCGCGGGCCTGCCGGGCTGGGCGCGGGCCGCGCTTTGCTCTATGAGGCGCGCCTTCCGGCCGGGAGCGCGGCGCATCTGCCGCCCCCGGCCATCCGCCCCGAACCGGGACGCCGCGCCGGACCCGCGGGACTCGACGCGGCCCGCTCGATCGCTAGGGTTCGGGGACCGACCGGCGCGGAACGAACCGCGCGAGCCAAGAGGGACAGCCGATGGGCTACAAATGCATTCAAGTCGATACACGCGACCATGTGGGGCTGGTAACGCTCCACCGGCCGCAGGCGATGAACGCGCTGAACGCCGAGCTGCTGCGCGAGCTCGTCGAGGCCTTGGCGAAGTTCGATGCCGACGAGACGATCGGCGCCATGGTGATCACCGGCTCCGAGAAGGCCTTCGCCGCCGGGGCCGACATCAAGGAGATGCGCCCGAAGAGCTTCGTGGACACCTTCCGCGACGACCTGTTCACGCCTGAGCACAACGCCATGCTGCGCGTGCGCAAGCCGATCATCGCGGCGGTCGCGGGCTATGCGCTGGGCGGCGGCTGCGAGCTGGCGATGATGTGCGACTTCATCCTGGCGGCCGACACCGCCAAGTTCGGCCAGCCGGAGATCAATCTCGGGGTGATGCCCGGGCTCGGCGGGTCGCAGCGGCTGACCCGATTCGTCGGCAAGTCGAAGGCGATGGAGATGAACCTCACCGGCCGCTTCATGGATGCCGAGGAGGCCGAGCGCTCCGGCCTCGTGAGCCGGGTGATTCCCGCCGACAAGCTGATCGACGAGGCGGTCTCGGTGGCCGCCAAGATCGCCGACAAGGCGCCGCTGGCGGTGATGGCCACCAAGGAGGCGGTGAACCGCAGCTACGAGACCACGCTGGCCGAGGGCCTCTTGTTCGAGCGGCGGATGTTCCACGCGCTGTTCGCCACCGCCGACCAGGGCGAGGGCATGGACGCCTTCATCGAGAAGCGCAGCGCCAAGTTCCGCGGCGAATGACGTGATTCCCGGGGGTGCGCGCGCAGTGCCGCGCCCCCTACCGTCGCCCCGTTTTGCCGGAAGGCGTTGACGCGGGGCGGATCTTGAGGTAGCTGATGCGCCCTCATCGCAAGAGTGGAGACGAGACCCGAGCATGGCCAATTCGCCACAAGCCCGCAAGCGGATCAGGCAGATCGAGCGCCGGACCGCCGTGAACAAGGCGCGCAAGTCGCGCATCCGGACCTTCCTGCGCAAGGTCGAGGAGGCCATCTCCGGTGGCAGCCAGGAAACGGCGCTGGCCGCCCTGAAGGCCGCGCAGCCGGAGATCGTGCGCGGGGCCAACAAGGGCGTTCTGCACAAGAACACCGCGAGCCGGAAGATCTCGCGCCTGCACCACCGCATCAAGGCCATGGCGGGCTGACGCCCGGGGGGCGATCCGTCGCCCCGCCAATTCGCCTGAACGTTGCAAGACACGCACGCAGCTCAACCGGGCTGCGTGCGATTGCTCTTGCGCTCGTGTCATCGAAACTTCGTCGGACTGTGATGTTCGCGCTTTCCCCCTGTTGAGCGCTTCGCGGGGGCTCGTCTATAGTCTCCGCAGCGAGACGGCCCACCAATATTGTTGCGAACAGGGCAAGGCCCCGGAAAGTCCAGACTCGAACAGAGCTGGGCGAGCACAGTCGTGCGCACGACTCTGGCAATATAGATGCCGCCGGGCCCCGCGCCGTTAACTTGCTGAATTTGTTTCGCAATTTGATTTTATTTCGAGTCGACCCGGAAAAGGATTGCCTCGAATCTGGCGTCGCCGGTAGGCAGAGGAAACGCAAAAGACTGCCCCCTCAGGGAGAGGACCACGCCATGTCCCAACCGGTGTCCCGGGTCGACGCCGTCGATCCTTCTGTCGCTTACGACATCCTGCGCGAGACGCCCGGAACGGTGCTCGTCGATGTCCGGACACGCGCGGAATGGACCTTCGTCGGCCTGCCGGATCTCGGCGGAATCGACCGGCCGCTCTGGCTGGTGGAATGGGCGCAGTTCCCGGTGATGAGCCCGAATCCGGGCTTCCTGCCGCGGCTGCGCGAGCTGATCGGGGAGGAGACCCCGGCGCGGATCCTGTTCATCTGCCGCTCCGGCGGGCGCTCGATGCATGCGGCGCAGGCGGTGGCGGCGGCCTTCGAGGCCGAGGGCCGGGGGGTGCATTGCACGAACGTGGCGGAGGGATTCGAAGGCGATCTCGATGCCGAGGGCCGGCGCGGACGCGCCGGCGGCTGGAAGGCCCGGGGGCTGCCCTGGGCGCAGAGCTGAGGATCGCAGACAGAAGTCTGGGGCCGAATGGGGAACGGATGGCCGCGCCGGGGGGAGATGTGCCGGCGCCGCTGGCGGAAGCTCGCCCGATGCCGCGCATCCGGAGACAGAAAGGCCGACTGATGAGGGACGGACTGCAGGTGACGAAGGATCAGACGCCGAAGGATCTCGGCCGGGTGTGGGAGGCGGTGCTTGCCAGCTCGTCCCAGAATCTCGGGCGCGACTGTGTGGAGCAGTGGATTCGCCCGGTGAAGCTCAAGGCCGTCGAAAGCGATCTCGCCATCGTCGCCGCGCCGACCCATTTCATGGCGGACTGGATCGAGCGCAACTACGGGCTGCACCTGCTGCGCAGCCTGCAGGCGCTGATGCCCGGCATCCGCCGCATCGACGTGATCGTGGCCACCGGCGACATGCCGACGGCCACCGTGACCGCGATGCCGGCGGCGACCCCGGCGCAGCCGGAGCCGCAGGCGCGGCAGCCGGGGCCGGTGGCGGTGCCGCTGCCGGCGGCGCCGGGCGAGGCGCTCGAATCGGCCCCGCTCGACCCGCGCTTCACCTTCGACCGCTTTGTCGTCGGCAAGCCGAACGAGCTGGCCCATGCCGCCGCGCGCCGGGTCGCCGAGACCTGCGATGCGAGCTTCAACCCGGTGTTCCTCTATGGCGGGGTCGGCCTCGGCAAGACCCACCTGATGCACGCCATCGGCCATCATCTCGCCGAGACCCGGCCCTCGGCGCGGGTGCTCTATCTCTCGGCCGAGCAGTTCATGTACCGATTCGTGCAGGCGCTGCGCTTCCGCGACACCATGACCTTCAAGCAGCAGTTCCGCTCGGTCGACGTGCTGATGGTCGATGACGTGCAGTTCATCTGCGGCAAGGACAGCACGCAGGAGGAATTCTTCCACACCTTCAACGCGCTGATCGACCAGAAGAAGCAGATCGTGATCTCCGGCGACCGCTCGCCCGACCTGATGGACGGGATGGAGGACCGCATCAAGTCGCGCCTGCAATGGGGCCTGGTGGTCGATATCCACCCGACCAACTACGAGCTGCGCCTCGGCATCCTGCAGACCAAGGCGGATGCGATGCTGGCCGGCGCGCCGGACGTGGTGCTCGACCCGAAGGTGCTGGAGTTCCTCGCGCACCGGATCAGCTCCAACGTGCGGGTGCTCGAGGGCGCGCTGACCAGGCTGTTCGCCTTCGCCCAGCTGGTCGGCCGGCGCATCGATCTCGACATGACGCAGGAATGCCTCTCCGACCTGCTGCGCAGCGCCGAGCGCAAGGTCTCGATCGACGACATCAAGCGCAAGGTCTGCGACCATTACCGCCTGCGCATGTCCGACATCGTCTCGGCCCGCCGCGCCCGCGCGGTGGCCCGGCCGCGGCAGGTGGCGATGTTCCTCGCCAAGCAGCTCACCACCAAGTCGCTGCCGGAGATCGGGCGCGGCTTCGGCGGACGCGACCACACCACGGTGATCCACGCGGTGAAGAAGATCGAGGAGCTGAAGGCCACCGACCCGCAGCTCGCCGAGGATATCGAGCTGCTGCGCCGGATGCTCGAGGCATGAGCGGCGCTCCGTCGGAGCGGCCGATGCAGCGCAGCCTCGTGCTCAACGGCAATCCGATGGAGGATATCGTCGGCTTCGCGCGGGCGGTCCGGGTCGGGCCCTGGATCTCGGTCGGCGGCACCGCCCCGGTGGATGCCGACGGCCGCACGGTGGGCATCGGCGATGCCGCGGCGCAGGCCGAGCGCTGCTTCGAGATCGCCGGCGAGGCGCTGGCCCGGGCCGGGGCCGGCTGGCGCCACGTGGTGCGCACCCGGCTGATTCTCACCGATATCGAGGACTGGAAGGCCGTGGTCGCGGTGCGCGCCCGCTTCTGCCGCGAGGCCAAGCCGGTGGACACCATCATGGCGGTGAGCCGCTTCGTGAACCCGGACTGGCTCGTCGAGATCGAGGTCGATGCGGTGCTGCACGACGCCGGCGGCTAGGCGCCGCCCCCTCCGCGGCGAAATCCCGGCTTCCGGGGATTGCGCGCGGGGCGCTTTTCGATAGGCTCGGTCGCCCGGCGCGCGCGCTGCGCCACAGCTTCCGAGACCAGGACCAGAGCCCATGAAACTCCGCATCGATCGCGCCGCCCTCCTGAAGGCGATGAGCCGCGCCCAGGGCGTGGTCGAGCGCAAGAACACCATCCCGATCCTCGCCAATGTGCTGCTCGATGCGCGCGACGACAGCCTCAGCCTGCGCGCCACCGATCTCGACATCGAGATCGTCGAGAAGATCGCCGGCGAGATCGACCGCCCCGGCGCCACCACGGTGGCCGCGCATCTGCTGCACGAGATCGTCCGCAAGCTGCCGGACGGCGCCGAGCTGACGCTGACCGCCGAGCCCGATACCGGCCGGCTCGAGGTCTCCGCCGGGCGCTCGCGCTTCCAGCTCGCGACGCTGCCCAAGGAGGACTTCCCGATGATGGCCTCCGCGGAATTCGCCTGCGACTACACCGCCGCGGCGCCGCTGCTGCGCCGGCTCTTCGACAAGTCGAAATTCGCCGTCTCCACCGAGGAGACGCGCTACTACCTCAACGGCGTCTTCCTGCACGTGGCCGAGGACCGCGACGGCAAGCACCTGCGCGCGGTGGCGACCGACGGGCACCGGCTGGCCCGGATCGACGGCGAGCTGCCCGAGGGCGCCGACGGCGCGCCCGGCGTGATCGTGCCGCGCAAGACCGTGGGCGAGCTGCGCAAGATGCTCGACGACGACGACGCGGCGGTGGCGGTCTCGGTCTCCGAGACCAAGATCCGCTTCGCGGTGGACGGGCTGGTGCTCACCTCCAAGGTGATCGACGGCGCCTTCCCCGACTATGCCCGGGTGATCCCGGCCGAGAACGACAAGCGCATGGAGGTCGAGGCGCAGGCCTTCTACAAGGCGGTGGACCGCGTCGCGACGGTGAGCCAGGAGCGCTCGCGCACGGTGAAGCTGGCGCTCGACGAGGACCGGCTGGTGCTCTCGGTCAACGCGCCGGATGCCGGCTCCGCCTCCGAGGAGGTCGAGGTGGCCTATCCGTTCGAGCCGATGGAGATCGGCTTCAACGCGCGCTACCTCCTCGAGATCGCCGGGCAGATCGAGCGCGAGAACGCGGTCTTCGCCTTCTCCGACCCGGGCTCGCCCACGGTGGTCTCGGAGGGCGACGACCGCTCGGCGATCTATGTCGTGATGCCGATGCGGGTGTGAGCCGGCTCTGCCTGGAGCGGCTGCGGCTCGGGCAGTTCCGCTCCTATGCTTCGCTGGATCTGGAGACCGGGGGCGCCAGCGTGGCGCTCTTCGGGCCGAACGGCGCCGGCAAGACCAATCTCCTCGAGGCGGTCTCGATGCTGGTGGCGGGGCGCGGGCTGCGCCGCGCCGGGGTCGAGGAGCTCGGCGCGCATCCGGCCGGCATCGGCTGGCGGGTGCGGGCGGAGCTGCTGACCCCGGAGGGCCCGACCGAGGTGGTGACCGGGGTCGAGGCCGGCAGCGCGCGGCGCGCGGTGGAGATCGACGGCAAGCCGGCCAGCCAGTCGGCGCTCGGCGCCCGCATCCGGCAGATCTGGCTGACCCCGGCGATGGACCGGCTCTGGACCGAGGCGGCGGGCGAGCGGCGCCGCTTCCTCGACCGGCTGACCCTCGGCTTCGCCCCCGATCACGGCAGCACCTCGGCGGATTACGAGCGCGCGATGCGCGAGCGCAACCGGCTCCTGAAGGAGGGCGCCGCCGGCGGCGGCTGGCTCGACGCGCTGGAGGCACAGATGGCCCGGCTGGGTGCGCGCATCGCCCGCGCCCGCGCCGCGGCGCTGGCCGCGGTCACGGCGGCGCAGGACGCGGCTGCGACGTTGTTTCCCGCCGCCGAGATGGCTATTCTCGGCGACATGGAAGCCGCTTTTGCCCGCGCGATTCGCGCGGAGGAGGATCTCGATTCGCTGGAGCCCGTGGAGGCTGCCGGGCTCGCCCGGCGGCTTGCCGATGGCCGGGCGCAGGATGCCGCGGCCGGGCGCACCCTTGCCGGGCCGCATCGCAGCGATCTCGACGCGGTCTATGCCGCCAAGGCGATGCCGGCGCGCGCCTGCTCCACCGGGGAGCAGAAGGCGCTGCTGATCTCGCTCTGCCTCGCCAATGCCCGGGCGCTGGCCAGCGCCACCGGGGCGGCGCCGATCCTGCTGCTCGACGAGGTGGCGGCCCATCTCGATGCCGACCGGCGCACGGCGCTCTATGCCGAGATCGAGGCGCTCGGCGCGCAGGCCTTCATGACCGGCACCGGCGCCGAGCTCTTCGCGGGGCTGCCGGCCGGCGCCCGGCGCTTCGCCGTCTCCGAGAGCGGCGGGCGATCGCAGCTCGCCCCGGCCGGCTGAGACGCAGCCGAGCCCGCCAGACGGTGCCCCCATCTTCTCCCGCATCTCGCGGCCCGATCCGAGGAACACGCCGATGAGCGACGACGACAACACCCCGATGCCCGAGCCGGCGCAGCCGGTCGCCTATGATGCCGACAGCATCAAGGTGCTGAAGGGGCTCGACGCGGTGCGCAAGCGGCCGGGCATGTATATCGGCGACACCGATGACGGCTCCGGCCTGCATCACATGGTCTACGAGGTGGTGGACAACGCCATCGACGAGGCGCTGGCCGGCCATGCCGACTATGTGCGCGTGGCGCTGCATGCCGACGGCTCGGTGAGCGTGCGCGACAACGGCCGCGGCATCCCCACCGAGATGCACGAGGAGGGCATGTCGGCGGCCGAGGTGATCATGACCCAGCTGCATGCCGGCGGAAAGTTCGACCAGAACTCCTACAAGGTCTCGGGCGGGCTGCACGGCGTCGGCGTCTCGGTGGTCAACGCGCTGTCGGACTGGCTGGAGCTGACGATCTGGCGCGGCGGCAAGGTGCACAAGTGCCGCTTCGAGGGCGGCTACACCGCCGAGCCGCTGCGGGTCACCGGCGAGACCGACGAGACCGGCACCGAGGTGCGCTTCCTCGCCTCGCTCGAGACCTTCTCCAACACCGACTACCAGTACAAGACGCTGGAGCACCGGCTGCGCGAGCTGGCCTTCCTCAATTCCGGCGTGCGCATCATCCTGATCGACGAGCGCCATGCCGAGCGGATCGAGCACGAGCTCCACTACGAGGGCGGGGTGGAGGCCTTCGTGCGCTGGCTCGACCGCTCCAAGACCGCGCTGATCCCCCAGCCGATCGCGGTGCGGGGCGAGCGCGACGGCATCCAGATCGAGGCCGCGCTCTGGTGGAACGACAGCTATCACGAGCAGATGCTGGTGTTCACCAACAACATCCCGCAGCGCGACGGCGGCACCCATCTCGCCGGCTTCCGGGGGGCGCTCACGCGCACCATCAACGCCGCCGCCACCGCCAACGGCATCGCCAAGAAGGAGAAGGTGAACCTGACCGGCGACGATGCCCGCGAGGGGCTGACCTGCGTCCTCTCCGTGAAGGTGCCGGACCCGAAATTCTCCAGCCAGACCAAGGACAAGCTGGTCTCCTCCGAGGTCCGCCCGGCGGTCGAATCGCTGATGAACGAGATGCTCGCGCAATGGTTCGAGGAGCATCCGGCGGAGGAGCGCCTGGTGGTCTCCAAGGTGGTCGAGGCGGCGCAGGCCCGCGAGGCCGCGCGCAAGGCCCGGGAGATGACCCGCAAGAGCGCGATGAACGTCAACTTCCTCTCCGGCAAGCTGAAGGACTGCTCGGAGAAGGACGCGACCAAGAGCGAGCTCTTCCTGGTGGAGGGCGATTCGGCCGGCGGCTCGGCGGTGCAGGGGCGCAACCGGCACATCCAGGCGGTGCTGCCGCTGCGCGGCAAGATCCTCAATGTCGAGCGCGCGCGCTTCGACCGGATGCTCTCCAGCCAGGAGATTGGCAACCTGGTGATGGCGCTCGGCACCGGCATCGGCCGCGACGAGTTCGACATCAGCAAGCTGCGCTACCACAAGATCGTGCTGATGACCGATGCCGACGTCGATGGCGCGCATATCCGCACGCTGCTGCTGACCTTCTTCTACCGGCAGATGCCGGAGCTGATCGAGGGCGGCCACCTCTACATCGCCCAGCCGCCGCTCTACAAGGTGACCCGCGGCAAGTCGGTGCGCTACTGCAAGGACGAGCGCGACAAGGAGGACTACCTGATCTCCGAGGGCATCGACGGGGCGACGCTGCGCCTCGCCGAGGGCACCGAGATCGCCGCGCAGGACCTGCTGCGGCTGGTCAGCCAGGCGCGCCGGCTGCGCCAGATCCTCTCGCTGTTCCCGACCACGATCCCGCGCTTCCTGCTCGAGCAGGCGGCGGTGGAGGGCGCGCTCAATCCCGACCTGCTCGACCAGCCCGGCGCCGCGCAGGAGACCGCCGGGGCGATCGCCCGCCGGCTCGACCAGCTCGCGCCGGAGACCGAGCGCGGCTGGCAGGGCTCGCTCACCGAGGATGGCGGCTTCCGCTTCGAGCGCACGGTGCGCGGCGTCACCGAGGTGCGCACCATCGACGCCGGCGCGCTGGCCTCGGCCGAGGCGCGCAATCTCGGCCAGCTCGGGCATGACCTGCGCGAGATCTACGACCGCCCGGCGGAGCTGATCCGCAAGGAGCGCTCGATCCCGATCCGCACCCCCTCGGAGCTGCTCGACGCGGTGATGGCCGAGGGCGAGAAGGGCGTGAGCCTGCAGCGCTACAAGGGCCTCGGCGAGATGAACGCCGACCAGCTCTGGGAGACCACGCTCGATCCCGAGGCGCGCACGCTGCTGCAGGTGCGCATCGACGAATCGACCGAGGCGGACGAGATCTTCACCCGGCTGATGGGGGACGTGGTGGAGCCGAGGCGGCAGTTCATCCAGGACAATGCCCGCTCGGTCGAGAATCTGGACATCTGAGGGAGGGGATCGGATGCGGGGCGGTGCGTGCGTGCGGGCTGGCGCGGGGCTGATGACGGCGGTGATGGGGCTCGCGGGCTGCTCGGGCGACGACCCGGACACGACCCGCGAGACCGTCTATGCCTGCGAGCAGAATGTGGGGATCACGGTGGCCTTCAACCCGGTCAGCCGCATCGCCACGGTGATCGGGCTCGGCCCGGCGGCGCTGCTGCTGCCCGAGCGCAAGGTGGCGAGCGGCTTCCGCTATGCCACCGATCGGGTCGAGCTGCGCGGCCAGGGCAGCGAGGCGAGCCTCACGGTCGACGGCGCCACCGTGGCCTGCCGCGCCTCGGATCTGAAGGTGCGCTGAGGCCGGCGCCGGCGCGGCGCATGGAAGCGACACCGGCTGCCGTTTTCCTGTGAGACCGGACGGCGCGGCCCGGTCAGGATCGCACCATGGATGCGCCCCGACAGCCGCCCGCCGCCGCCGCCCGTGCCGGCGGCCAGATCGCGTTGCGCCTCGGCGCGACGCCGCTGATCCTGATCGCCATGACCGGCTTCGCGTTGCAGGACGTGACGGTGAAGCTGGTCGCCGGCTCGATCTCGATCTGGCAGATGCAGCTGATCCGCTCGGCCGCGGTGCTCGGCCTGCTGGTCGTGGTGGTGCACCTCCTCGGCCGCCGGCACGAGCTGATCCCGACGCGCTGGCGCTGGCCGCTGCTGCGCGCCCTGGTGATGACCGGCGCCTATCTGATGTTCTACAGCTCGCTGCCCTTCCTGCCGCTGGCCGAGGCGGGGGCGGCGTTCTATGTCGGCCCGCTGCTGATCACGCTCCTCGCGGCGCTGCTGCTCGGCGAGCCGATCGGGCCGCGCCGGGTGGCGGCGGTGATCGCGGGGTTCCTCGGCGTCCTGATGATCGTGCGCCCCGGCATGGAGGGGTTTCGCGCGGCGGCGCTGCTGCCGGTGGGGGCGGCGACCTGCTATGCGCTGGCGGTGGTGATGACGCGCTGGCGCTGCCGCGACCAGCCGAGCTTCGCGCTGACCTTCACGCACAACCTGCTCTATACCGGGCTCGGCGGGCTCGGCATCCTCGCGGTGCCGCTGCTCGGGCTGGCGCCGGAGAGCCGCGCCGCCTGGCCGTTCCTGCTCGAGGGCTGGCTGCCGCTCGGCGGGCTGGCGCTGGTGCTGCTGCTGGCCACGGCGGTGACCCATCTCGTCGGCATGCTGGCCTCGCTGGCGGCCTACAAGGCGGCGGAGGCGAGCCGCATCGCGCCCTTCGAATACGCCTATCTGCCGATGATGGGGGCGCTGGACCTGGCGATCTGGGGCGCGGTGCCGGACCCGCTCAGCCTCGCCGGCATGGCGCTGATCGTCGGCGCCGGCATGTTCGTCGCCTGGCGCGAGGGCCGGCCGGTGCGCCCGCGCGTGCAGTTTCGCGGCGAGACGCCATGGACACCGGACCACGCAGACGACAAAAAGGGCCCATGACCGATCCGCGCGCATTCCTGATCTCGCTCTTCGACGCCGCCGTCGCCGCGGCCGACCCGATGAAGGTGGTCGCCGGGCACCTGCCGGAGCCGCCGAAGGGCCGCACCGTGGTGGTCGGCGCCGGCAAGGCCTCGGCCCGCATGGCCGAGGCGCTGGAGGCGTCCTGGCCGGGCCCGCTCGAGGGCGTGGTGGTCACCCGCTACGGCCATGCCCGCCCCTGCCGGCGGATCGAGATCCTCGAGGCCGCGCATCCGGTGCCCGACGATGCCGGGCTGGCCGCCACCGAGCGCGTGCTCGGCGCGGTCTCGGGCCTCACCGCGGACGATCTCGTCATCGCGCTGGTCTCGGGCGGCGGCTCGGCGCTGCTGACCCTGCCGGCCGAGGGCATCAGCTTCGCCGAGAAGCAGGCGGTGAACCGGATGCTGCTGGCCTGCGGCGCGGCGATCGGCGAGATGAACTGCGTGCGCAAGCATCTCTCGCGGGTGAAGGGCGGGCGGCTGGCGGCGGCGGCGCATCCGGCGCGGGTGCTGGCGCTGCTGATCTCCGACGTGCCCGGCGACGCGCCCGAGGTGATCGCCTCCGGCCCCACGGTGGGCGAGCGCTCGACGCCGGCGGATGCCGCGGCGATCCTGGCGCGCTACGGCGTCGAGCCGCCGGCCTCGGTGGCACGGCACCTGGCGGCCGGGGCAGGCTGCCCGGCGCCGGAGGATCCGCGCCTCGCGCGGGCCGAGAACCGCATCATCGCGGCGCCGCAGCGCTCGCTCGAGGCGGCGGCGGAGGCGGCGCGCGCGGCCGGGGTGACGCCGCTGATCCTCGGCGACAGCCTCGAGGGCGAGGCGCGCGAGGTCGGCCGGGTGCTGGCGGGCATCGCGCAGCAGGTGCTGCGGCGCGGCCAGCCGGCAAGGGCGCCCTGCGTGCTGCTCTCCGGCGGCGAGACCACGGTGACCCTGCGCGGCCATGGCCGGGGCGGGCGCAACGTCGAATACCTGCTGGCGCATGCGCTGGCGCTGGAGGGCGCGGCGGTGCATGCGCTGGCCGGCGACACCGACGGGGTCGACGGCGCCGAGGAGGTCGCCGGCGCGGTGATCGGGCCGGACACCCTGGCACGGGCCCGCGCCGCCGGGCTCGACGCCTTCGCCATGCTCGGCGAGAACGACGCGCACAGCTTCTTCGAGGCGCTGGGCGACCAGGTGATCACCGGGCCGACGCTGACCAATGTCAACGATTTCCGCGCGACGCTGATCCTCTGAGCCGGGCCCCCGCCGCCGACCATGGGTGGGCCGCGATGCCGCCGCAGCCGCCGCGACATCTCAGGGGTGGGGGCGGCGGCGGCCCCGGCCTGCCGCCGCTCAGAACAGCCCGTCATAGGCGCGCCGCGGCAGCGCCACCTCGATCAGCGTGAAGCGTTCGGCCTCCAGCGCCGCCGCCATCGCCGGCCCGGCCTCGCCGGGCGCCGAGACCCGCACGCCCCGCCCGCCGAAGAGCTCGGCGAGGCCCGCGAAGTCGGTCGCCGCGAAATCCACCCCGGCGTTCTGCAGCCCCATGCGCCGCTGCTTCAGCTCGATCAGCGCGAGGCTGCGGTCGGCCAGCACCACCACCACCACCGGCGCGCCGCTGTCGCGCAGGGTCGCCAGCTCGCCCAGCACCATCTCGAGCCCGGCATCGCCCATGAAGGCCACCGCCGGGCGCGCCGGGTCGGCGAGCCGGTGCCCGAGCGCCAGCGGCAGCGCGCAGCCCATGGTGCAGAGCCCGGTGGACTGCAGCAGCGCCCGCGGCCGCCGCGCATAGGGCTGCTGGCTGAGCAGGATCCGGTGCGCGCCCGAATCGGCGGTGGTGACGGCCTCCGGCGGCAGCGCCGCCAGCAGCTCGGCGATGGCCCGGTCCGCCCCCCAGGCATCGCCGGGCGCGAAGGCCGCCGCCAGCGCCTCGCGGTGCCGGGCATGGTCCCAGCCCGGTTTCGGCGCGGCATCCGCGGTCAGCGCCTCCAGCCCCTCGGCGACGCCGCAGACCCAGGAGAGCGCGGCGTGATGCATGTCGTGGGTGTTCGGCGCATGGGCGAACTCGATCGCCTTCGCCGGGTCCCAGGGGTCGCGCCAGCCGATGCGCATCTCGATCGGGTCGTAGCCGGCGGCGATCACCAGGTCCGCCTCGGCGAAGACCGGCAGCACCGCCGCATCGGATTTCGGGCTGAGCCCGTGGCCGCCGAGGGCCAGCGGATGGTCCTCCGGCAGGATGCCCTTGGCCTTGTAGGTGGTGACGACGGGGATCGCGTGGCGCTCCGCCACGGCGCGCAGCCGGGCCGGGCCGTCCGGCTCCTCGAGGATGTCGAGCCCGGCCATGATCACCGGGCGGCGGCTCGCGGCAAAGCGCGCCCGCGCGGTCTCCAGCGCCGGCCCGGCCGGCGCCGCGGGCAGCGCGGGCGGGCGGCGCCGGTCGCGCGGGGCGGGCTGTGCGGCGCCGGCCAGCGCCACCGGCAGGTCGATATGCACCGGCCCCTTGCGCGGCGCCATGGCGAGGCCGATCGCCTTGTCCATCATCGCGTCCACCGCGCCCTGCTCGGCGCGGAAGCTGGCCTTGCAGACGGTGCGGAACACCGCGGCATGGTCGAACACCTGGTGCGTGAAGGTGAGCGCCTCGGCCGGGTCGATCATGCCCGAGAGCAGGATCAGCGGCACCCGGTCCTGCTCGGCATTGG
The DNA here is from genome assembly GCF_030270585.1 of Paralimibaculum aggregatum. Classification (GTDB taxonomy): domain Bacteria; phylum Pseudomonadota; class Alphaproteobacteria; order Rhodobacterales; family Rhodobacteraceae; genus Thermohalobaculum; species Thermohalobaculum aggregatum. The sequence continues at coordinate 120,869 of NZ_BSYI01000008.1, read as the reverse complement.
CGGCGACGTTGAAGGCATTGGCCAGCCCCGGCCCGACGGTGGCCACCAGCACGGCCGGGGCGCCGGTGGCGTGCCAGGCGCCCTCGGCCATGAAGCCGGCGGCGTTCTCGTGCTTGGCGAGGCGGAAGCGGATGCCGGCCCGCTCCAGCGCATCGACCAGCGTCAGCACCTCGCCGCCGGGAATGCCGAAGGCCTGGCGCACCCCGGCATCGAAGAGCCGGCCGGCGATGACATCTGCGGCGGAGGGGCCGGTGGCGGGCGCGCTCATTCGCCGTCGAACGCCATCAGCACATGGGTCTCGACACCCATCGCCTCGAGCTTGCGGCGCCCGCCGAGATCGGGGAGGTCGACCACGAAGCCCGCCGCCACCAGCTCGCCGCCGAGCCGTTCGATCAGCCTGACCCCGGCGATCGCGGTGCCGCCGGTGGCGATCAGGTCGTCGATCAGCAGCACCCGGGCGCCGGCGGCGAAGGCGTCCTCGTGGATCTCCACCGAGGCCTCGCCGTATTCCAGCGTGTAGGATTCCATCAGCGTCGTGCCCGGCAGCTTGCCCTTCTTGCGGATCGGCACGAAGGGCAGGCCGAGCGCATAGGCCATCGCACCGCCGAGGATGAAGCCGCGCGCATCCATCGCCGCGATCACCTCGAGCCCGCGATCGGCGAACGGCGCGGAGAGCCCGTCCACCGCCCGGCGGAAGGCCCGGGCGTCCTGGAACAGCGTGGTGACGTCGCGGAACTGGATGCCCGGAACCGGGAAATCCGGGATCGTGCGGATGAAGCTGCTCAGCTGCGGCTCTTCCGGCGGGGCGGGCTCGGGCAGGGTCTCGGATGCGGGCATGGGCTCTCCTCGGGCGCGGCCCGGCCGATGCCGGGCGGCGCGATCCTAACCCCGCGGCCGGGGATGGCAAGCGCGGCGCGGCGCGGCTCAGGGCAGGCGGGCGGCCTGCACATGCATCCAGTCGAAATTGCGCGCGCGGCCGAGGCCGACCCAGCCCTCCGCCTCCCAGGCCGCCCACCAGGCGTCATAGGCCGGGCCGGCCAGGGCGGCGCGGTCGCGGCCCCAGCGCAGGCGGTTGCGCTCCGGGTCGAAGTCGAGCGCGATGCCCCAGGCATGGGTCGACCAGCGGCTGCCGCCGCGCATCCGGCGCGGGTTGTAGCAGCCGCCATAGCGGTCCAGCCGCAGGCGGCGGAGCTCCGGCGCGAGATAGTCCTGCCGCACCCGGGCGAGCACGCGGGCGAGGCTTTCGGCGACGCCGGCATGCGCGTGGATGCGCCGGGTGGTCTGGCGCAGGTCCCAGGCGAGGCGCAGCTCCCAGGGGCATTCGACCGGCACCAGCGGCGGGGTGCGGCCCTCCGGCTGCCCGGGCGGGCCATAGACGGCGGTCATCGCGGCCTCGGTCTGCAGCGGCCAGCCGTTGGGGTTGGCCGGCGCGGCGGCGAGGGCATCGCGCCAGGGCCGGGGACTGCGGCCGGTGGCGCGGAGCTCGGCCAGCCCGGCCACGGCCTCCTCGGTCAGCGGGCCCCAGAGCCCGTCGATCCGACCGGGCGCGAGCCCGGCGCCGCGGGCGACGAGCTGCAGCGCGGCGACAGCGCGGCGGCGGCCGGACCAGCGCTGCCAGCCGGCCGGCAGCATCGCCCGGGCGCCGGCGAGAAAGGCGCCGGCGGCGGCATCGGTGGTGCGGTCGCGCCGGCCGTCGGCCGGGCCGGCAAGCAGGCCCGCGGCGGCAAGCTCGGATTCGAGAAGGCGGGTGGCGGCGGCGTTCATCCTGTCCTTTCCGGTGCCTGCCGCGGTGGCGGAAGGCTCCGGGCAGGTCACGCTGCTCGGAGATCTGGCGGGCGGCCCGGTATCGGCCGGGCGGGCTAGCGGAAACGGACCGGGGCGGAGCGCGGTCCGGCATGGCGGGCGATGGTCGCCGGGCGATCGGGCCGCCCGGGGCGCCCGGAGCGCGGGCCGCGATGCGGCGGGCTCCGGCCGGCAGGCAGGCGGCGCGGGCACGGGCGGCGGGCGGTCGGCAAGGTCATGTCGGTGCTCCGATGGGTTTGCCCGACCCTACCGCCCGAAAGGTGAACAAATCCTGTAGACGACAGCGATCCGGAAGCCCGGCCGGCAGCCCCGGCGCACCTGTTGCGCCGAACCCACGGCCGAGGATGCGGCTGCCGCGCCCTGCCGGCGTGCCGGCGCGTCAGGCGGGCACCGGCACGCCGCCCGATAGGATCTCGGCGAACCAGGCGGCGTCGATGTTGCCGCCGCAGAGGATCGCCGCGACGCGCTTGCCGGCCATCCGCTCGCGCTCCTGCCAGAGCCCGGCGAAGGCCGCCGCGCCGGCCCCCTCGGCAACGTTGTGGGTGTCGGCGAAGAGCATGCGCACCGCCGCCGCGAGCTCCGGCTCGGAGAGCCGCAGCACCCGCGCCGCGCCGCGGCAGATCACCGCCACCGCCTCCGGCACCGGCACCCGGCAGGCCATGCCGTCGGCGAAGCTGACCGCGCGCTCGGTGGCGACCGGCCGGCCGGCCTCGAAGGCGCGGGCATAGGCATCCGCCCCGGCCGCCACCACGCCGACGATCTCGGTCTTCAGCCCCAGCAGGTCGCGCGTGCGGATCAGCCCGGAGATGCCGGAGCCGAGCCCGATCGGCACATAGACCGCGTCGAGATCCGGCACGTCGCGAAAGAGCTCCAGCGCATAGGTTGCCACGCCGCGCACCAGCAGCGGGTGATAGGACGGCACGAGATGCAGCCCCGCCGCCTCGGCATGGGCGACCGAGGCGAGCCGCGCCGCCTCGAAATCGTGCCCCTCCACCACGAGCCGCGCGCCCCAGGCCTGCATCGCGCGGTTCTTGTCGGTCGCGTTGCCCTCCGGGACATAGACCGTCACCGGCAGCCCGTGCGCCCGCGCCGCGAAGGGGATCGACTGGCCGTGATTGCCGCGGGTCGCCGTCACCAGCCCCGGGCAGCCGGGCTCGGCGCGGGCCAGCTCGTCGAGATAGACCAGCCCGCCGCGCAGCTTGAAGGCGCCGGTCGGGGTGTGGTTCTCGTGCTTGATCCAGACCTCGGCGCCGGTGCGCCCGGCCAGCAGCGGCCAGGCATGGGCCGGCGTCGGCGGCATCCGGGCATGGACGAGGCCGGCCGCGGCCTCGAGCTCGGCAAGCGTGAACATGGGCTCCCCCCCTCTCCGCACGGCGCTGCGCCGCGCGCCCAGCCGAGCGCGGCCGGGCGCCGCTGTCAATCGCCGTGCCGGTCAGGGGCGCTCAGGGCCGGCCGTAATCCGGCTGCATCACGATCACGGTGGGCCGGGCGGGCAGCCGGTCGGCCGCCACGCGCAGCACCGCGGGGGCCGAGAGATCGATGGCGAACTCCTCCGACATCGCCGAGAGGAAGCGCTCGAGCGAGGCCCGGCCGAAGAAATGCATCGGCAGCACGATCGAGGAGCGCAGCCGCTTGGCGATCGCCACCATCTCCGCCACCTCCATGGTGAAGCTGCCGTCCACCGGCACCATCAGCACGTCCATGCGGCCGAGCACGGCATAGTGGTTGTCGGTCAGCGCATGGTGCAGATGGCCGAGATGGGCGATGCAGAGGCTGCCGATCTCGAACACGAAGATCGAGTTGCCGTCGCGCCCGGTCTCGCCCCAGCTGCGGATATCGGTGGGCAGGTTGCGGATGCGCATGTCGCGCAGCTCGAGATCGTGGATCGCCGGGCCGCCCTCGGGGTTCCAGCCGCGCAGCACGTGGCGGATCTCGGGCGAGGGGTAGTCGGTGTAATGCGTCGTGTGGGCATGGTTCATGGTGACCGCGAGCGGCGGCCCGCCGGGCCCGTCGGAGCCGAAATAGTCGGTCGCCACCGAGGCCCCGGCCGGCGTCTCGATGCGGAAGGTGGAATGCCCGACATAGCGGATCGTCACCTCGGGCTCCGCCGCCGCCAGCCGGGTGACCGGCCCGAGCGCGGCATAGCGGATGCCCGGCACGCCCTCGACATAGCTCTGGCAGGGGCTGGCCAGGGCGGCCGGCGCGAGCAGCGCGGCGCCGAGCGCGAGCAGGGCCACGGCAAGACGGCGAAGGACGGCGACGCGGCGCATGGGAGCCTCCGGCTGGCTTCGGTCACCGCGAGAGACTAGCGCGAGTTGGCGCCGCCGCCAAATCCCCGCGCGGCGGGAGGGAGGCGCGGCGCGGTGCGGCCCGCTCAGGCGCCCGGCCCCCGGCCGAGCACCCGGCCGGCCACCGCGTCGAGCCTGGCCAGCAGCGCCGGGTCGCGCGCCTCCGGCGCGGTGATCAGCGCGAATTCCAGCGCCCGGTCGCAGCCGTGGCAGCAGGGCGCCCGCGCCGCCCCCATGGCCGGGATCACCGCCGCCAGCAGCGCCCGCGCCTTGGCCACGTTGGCGTGCATGGTGGCGAGGATGGCCTGGATGTCGACCTCGCCATGATCGGGGTGCCAGCTGTCATAGTCGGTGACCATGGCGACGGTGGCGTAGCAGAGCTCGGCCTCGCGGGCGAGCTTGGCCTCGGGCATGTTGGTCATGCCGATCACGTCGCAGCCCCAGCTCTCGCGATACATCCGGCTCTCGGCGAGGGTGGAGAACTGCGGCCCCTCCATGGCGAGATAGGTCCCGCCCGGATGCACCCGCAGCTCGAGCGGCGCGGCGGCCGCCCCGAGCGCCGCGCGCAGCCGCCCGCAGACCGGCTCGGCAAGGCTGACATGCGCCACCAGCCCGGGGCCGAAGAAGCTCTTGGCCCGCGCCACGGTGCGGTCGATGAACTGGTCGGCCAGCACGAAATCGCCGGGCGCCATCTCCTCGCGGAACGAGCCGCAGGCGGAGACCGAGAGGATGTCGGTAACCCCGAGGCGCTTCAGCGCGTCGATGTTGGCGCGGTAGGGAATGTCGGAGGGCGGCAGCCGGTGGCCGCGGCCGTGGCGCGGCAGGAAGGCGACCGGCACGCCGCCGAGCCGCCCGGTCAGGATCTCGTCCGAGGGCGCGCCCCAGGGGGTCTCCACCGCCTGCCAGCGGGCCTCCTCGAGCCCCTCCAGCGCATAGAGCCCGCTGCCGCCGATCACCCCGATCATCGCAGGCGCGGTGCCATCCGTCTCCGCCATCGCTCGCTCCCTCGCATCGCTGCACGCCGCCCGGTCCGCCGCCCGGTCCGCCGGCCGGGCCCCCGGCGCGCGCGGGCCCGCCGGCTCCGGGTGGGCGGGCGGGGGAGGCGGCGGGCCCGCGCCGGTTCAGCCCGGGCGCAGCATCTCCCAGCCCGCCTCCACGGTGGTGTAGTCCATGTAGCCCATCCGGGCCACGGGGCGGAACCTCAGCACATCGACCCGGCCCTCCACCAGCACCTCGTCGCGGATATGCACGCCCACCACCTCGCCGATCACCATGATGTTGGCGGCATGGGGCTTCCAGGTCGGCAGGTCGTCGATCACCCGCACCAGGCGGCATTCGAGCACCGCCGGCGCCTCGGCCACCCGCGGCGGCGCGATCGCCTCGCAGGGCACCGCGGTCAGCCCGGCCACCTCGAACTCGTCGGTCTCGGCGGGGTGCACGCCGGAGCTCGCGTTCATCGCCTCGGCCAGCGCCGCGCCGACGATGTTGCAGGCGAACTCCCCGGTGGCGCGGATATTGGCGATGCTGTCCTTCACCGGCTCGGCCCGGCTCTTGCGCCCGGTCTGCGCGAACATCACCATCGGCGGGTTGTCGCCGCAGCCATTGAAGAAGCTGTAGGGCGCGAGATTGGCCCGCCCCTCGGCGTCGCGCGTGGAGATCCAGCCGATCGGCCGCGGCGCCACCAGCGCCTTGAAGGGATCATGCGGCAGGCCGTGGCCGGCTTCGGGACGGTAGAACATCGCGCGCCTCCTGTGTTAACGCCGCCCGACATCTATCGCGGCCCGCGCCGCTTGCAAACCACGCCCCGCCCCGAACCGACGCCCCTCGCCATCCTCCGGTTGCTGCCCATGCTGCGTTTCCTGCCCGAGACCGAAACCGACCTGCCCGAGGTCGAGGGGCTGCTCGATCTCGCCTTCGCGCCGGGGCGGGAGCTGCTTTCCTCCTACCAGCTGCGCCAGGGCGTGCCGCCGGTGGCCGGGCTCTCGATGATCGCCCGCGACGACTACGACGCGCTGGTCGGCGCGATCCGCTTCTGGCCGGTGCGGGTGGGCGCGGCCGGCGATCCGGCGCTGCTGCTCGGCCCGGTCGCGGTGCACCCGATTCGCCAGGGCGAGGGCATCGGCGCGGCGCTGATCGGCGAGACGCTGGAACGCGCCGCCGAGTCCGGCTGGCCGGCGGTGATCCTGGTCGGCGACGAGCCCTATTACCGCCGCTTCGGCTTCACCCGGGCGGCCGCCGAGGCGCTCGATTTCCCGCGGCCGGTCAACCCGGCGCGGGTCCTGGCGCGCGCGCTGCGACCCGACGGCCTGGCGCATCTCGCCGGCGCCGTGCGCCCCTGGTCCTGACCCGTCTCCGAACAAATCCGGCTTCCCGGCAAAAAATCCCCAAGTTTTTTACCCCGGGGCATTTGAAATTACTGTGTCGAGAGCTTATAGGTAGCGTGATCGAGGCAACACACGCGAAACACCTGGGAGCTTTTAGATGGACGGACTGCCGCACGGCGGGAATGCCCCGAAAAGCTCCGGACAGCCGCAATCCGGAGACCTAGACATGACCGAACAGAACAACGAGCACGGCACCCTTCTGTCGCTGACATCTCAGATTGTCGCGGCGCATGTCTCCAACAACGCCGTCGCGAACACCGATCTGCCGCAGCTGATCGAGACCGTGTTCCACACCCTCTCGGGGCTGGACGGCACCCCGGCGGAGCCGGAGCCCGAGCAGAAACCCGCCGTGCCGATCAAGAAATCGATCAATGACGACTTCCTGATCTGCCTCGAGGACGGCAAGAAGCTCAAGATGCTCAAGCGTCACCTCTCCACCGCCTATGGCATGACGCCGGAGGAATACCGCGCGAAATGGGGCCTGCCGCACGACTATCCGATGGTCGCGCCCAACTACTCCAAGACGCGCAAGGACCTCGCCAAGAAGATCGGCCTCGGGCGCAAGCCGAAATCGGCCTGAGCCGCGGCGGCCGCGCCCGCCTTGCCGGCGGCGGCACGGGCGCGGTATCACGAGCACGAACAGCAAGAGCAGCTGCGAGAGGCGGGCCCCGGTGGCCCGCCGCTCGGCGTTTCGGGAGGCCCCCCGCGCGATGACACGTAAACTCTATGTAAAGACCTATGGCTGTCAGATGAACGTCTATGACAGCGAGCGCATGGAGTCGGCGTTGGCGGCCGAGGGCTATGCCACCACCGAGACCCCCGAGGACGCCGATCTCATCCTGCTCAACACCTGTCACATCCGCGAGAAGGCGGCGGAGAAGGTCTATTCCGAGCTCGGCCGGCTGAAGGCGCTGAAGGCCCGCGCCGGCGTGCAGATCGCGGTGGCCGGCTGCGTCGCCCAGGCCGAGGGGGCGGAGATGCTGGCGCGCGCGCCGGCGGTGGACGTGGTGGTCGGCCCGCAGGCCTATCACCGGCTGCCGAAGCTGGCGGAGGCGGCGCGCCGCACCGGCCGCGCCCAGCTCGACACCGAGTTCCCCGAGGAGGACAAGTTCGACCACCTGCCGGCGGCGCCGAAGACCCGGCGCGCGCCGGCGGCCTTCCTCACCGTGCAGGAGGGCTGCGACAAGTTCTGCGCCTTCTGCGTGGTGCCCTATACCCGCGGCGCCGAGGTCTCCCGCCCGGTCGAGCGGCTGCTGCGCGAGGCGCGCGATCTGGTCGCCCGCGGGGTGGTGGAGATCACGCTGCTCGGGCAGAACGTCAACGCCTTCCACGGCGCCGGGCCGGACGGCACGGAATGGGGCCTTGGGCGGCTGATTCGCGCCTTCGCCGGGATCGAGGGGCTGGCACGGATCCGCTACACCACTTCGCATCCCAACGACATGGACGACGACCTGATCGCCGCGCATCGCGAGATCGGCCAGCTCATGCCCTATCTGCATCTGCCGGTGCAGGCGGGCTCGGACCGGGTGCTGAAGGCGATGAACCGCAAGCACAGCGCGGCCGGCTATCTGCGGCTGATCGAGCGCATCCGCGCGGCCCGGCCCGACATCGCGCTCTCCGGCGATTTCATCGTCGGCTTCCCGGGCGAGACCGAGGCGGATTTCCGGGAGACGCTCGCGCTGGTGCGCGAGACCGGCTATGCGCAGGCCTATTCCTTCAAGTATTCGCCGCGCCCCGGCACCCCGGCGGCCGGCGCCGAGCAGGTGCCGGAGGACGAGAAGGCCGACCGGCTGGCCCGGCTGCAGGCGCTGCTCTCCGAGCAGCAGGCGGCCTTCAACGCGGCGCAGCTCGGCCGCCGCCTGCCGGTGCTGGTGGAGAAGCCCGGCCGCCATGCCGGGCAGATGGTCGGCCGCTCGCCCTATCTGCAGGCGGTGCATCTCGAGGCGGCGGCGGAGGAGACCGGGCAGATCCTCGAGGTCGAGATCACCGGCGCCGGGCCCAACTCGCTGGCCGGCCGCCGCGCCTGAGGCCGGCCGCCGCCGCCGTCCCGCACCGATGCGAAACCCGGCCTGCCCCCGCCATTGCGGGGCGCAGCCGGTCGGCATGACCGCCCGCCATCATGGAGCCCCGATGCATCCGCCCGCCGCCCGCCCGCCTGACGCCCCGACCTGACGCCCGGCCGCGCGGCCAGGGCGCGCCCCTGCCCGCCCCGGACCGCCGCCATGCATCCCCCCGACCTCCGCGAACTGCTCGCCCTCCTGCCCGACGACGAAGGCTTCGTCTATTTCGAGGACCGCGAATCGCCCTGGCTCCTCGCCCGCCGGCTCGACGCGCCGGCACGGCTCGCCAGCCTGCGCCGCTCGGAACATGCCGCCCTGCTCGACCGTCCGCTGGTCTCCCGCCTCGTGGCCGGCTGCGGCGATGGCTGTCTGCGGCCCGGTGATCTTGCGCCGCTGGCCGAGCCCGAGGCGGCACTGGCCGCCGATGCCCCCGCCCCGGCGACCGCGGCCGCGGCCCATGCCGCGCGCCTCGCCGCCGCGGCCGAATGGCGCGCCTGCTCGATCAGCTTCACGCAATGGGGGCCGGATCTCGGCGACCACTCCTGGCATGCGCTGCAGCTCTCCCGCCCCGGCGGCAACCTCGTGCTGCAGCTCAACTTTCCGCAGACGCACCAGGCCGATTTCGCGCGCCGGGTGACACCGGGCCTGCGCAAGCTGCTCGAGGTCGGGCACCACCCGGTGCGGCGCAGCGGGCCGATCACCATGGCCTGGGCACGGCTCGATCTCGACCCCTGGGGCGACGAGGTGCTGATCGAGGAGCTGCAATCCGACTGGTTCCGCATGGTGGCGGCGCGGATCGCCCGTCTCGCGCTGGTGGCGCCGGCCGGGCGCGAGCTTGCCGCGCTGCGCGCCTATGAGCGGACGGTGCTGCGGCCCTATGCCCGCGACTGGGACCGGGCGCTGATGCTGGCGGTGCTGATCTTCGCGCGGCGCGAGCTCGGGGCGCGGCGGGTCTGGCTGCACCGCCCGGAGACCGGGCGCCTGCTCAAGCGCATCCGCGGGGTGCTGCCGCCGGCCTCGCTCTACACGCGGCTGCCGAAGCGCTTCCGCTTCCGGCCGGTGCGCGCGGTGCCGCGGCTCCTCGCGCGGCGCGAGGGCGCGCTGAAGCGGCTGCGGGCGGGCGGGCGGCCGGTGTTCTGGCGGCTGGATCTCTGACACGGGACGGGGCTTGGAACCGCGCCGCGCTGCTGGTATACCAGAGTCCAAAAGGAGCCGCGCGCCATGCTGATCGAAGCCGACACCTCCTGCCTGATCGTCATCGACATCCAGCAGCGCCTCGCGGCGGCCATGCAGGCGCCGGCGGAGACGGTGAAGAACGCCCGCATCCTGCTGACCGCGGCGGCCGAGCTCGGCGTGCCGGCGCTGGTGACGGAGCAGTATCCCAGGGGCCTCGGGCGCACGGTGCCGGAGCTCGGCCCGGCGGTGGCGGCGGCCAAGGCGCAGGTGATCGAGAAGCTGCATTTCTCCAGCATGAACGAGCCGGCCTTCGCCGCCGCCTTCGCCGCCACCGGGCGCCGCCAGGCGGTGATCGCCGGCATGGAGGCGCATATCTGCGTGATGCAGACCGCGGCGCAGCTGATGCAGGCGGGCCACGAGGTCTTCGTGGTGACCGACGCCACCGCCTCGCGCACCCTGGCCAGCGAGCAGGCCTGCCTCGACCGGCTGCAGGCCGCCGGCGCCGGCATCGTGACCACCGAGATGGTGGTCTTCGAATGGCTCGGCCAGGCCGGCACCCCGGCCTTCAAGGCGCTGCTGCCGCTGATCAAGTAGCGCCGGGGCCCGTCCTGCCCCCGTCATGCCCGTGCCGCGCCCCCGTCATGCCCGCCCGCGCTCGCCGCGGATGCGAAAAGCGCTTGCGCTCCGGCGCCGGCTGCCGCAGATTCGGGGGGTGACTGCCAGTATCCGGAGACGCCGGTTGCGCCTGAGCCAACCCCTCTGCCCCGCCCCGTTTCGCCGCCGCACGGGGGACCGTTCTTGGTGCGCGTGATCGAGACGCCGCCCGGCACCGCCGCGGGCGAAGCGGTGGAAACCGTCGTGGAATTTGCCGACAACCGGCTGCTGATCGATCTCTGCGGGCAGTTCGACCGCAACCTCGCGGCCATCGAGGAAGGCTTCGACATCGTCATCCTGCGGCGCGGCAACCAGCTGGCGCTGCACGGGCCGGACGACAGCCGCGCGCAGGCGGCGGAGGCGCTCGGGGCGCTCTATCGCCGGCTCGAGCAGGGCCGCGCGGTGGAGCCGGGCGATGTCTCGGCGGCGATCCGCATGGGCGAGGTACCGGAGCCCGAAGAGCGCCCGGAGACGGCGCGCCAGCTCGACATGTTCCCCGACGGCCGGCTCGAGATCCGCACCCGCAAGAAGGTGATCGAGCCGCGCACCCCGGCGCAGCGCGCCTATGTCGCGGCGCTGTTCAGCCGCGAGCTGGTGTTCGGCATCGGCCCGGCCGGCACCGGCAAGACCTATCTCGCGGTGGCGGCCGCGGTCTCGATGTACAACGAGGGGCAGGTCGAGCGGATCGTCCTCTCGCGCCCGGCGGTGGAGGCGGGCGAGCGGCTCGGCTTCCTGCCCGGCACCGAGAAGGAGAAGATGGACCCCTACATGCGCCCGCTCTACGACGCGCTGCAGGACATGCTGCCGGGCAAGCAGATCGCCAAGCTGATGGAGGAGGGCAAGATCGAGATCGCGCCGCTCGCCTTCATGCGCGGGCGCACGCTGGCCAATGCCTTCGTGGTGCTCGACGAGGCGCAGAACACCACCGAGATGCAGATGAAGATGTTCCTGACCCGGATGGGCGAGGGCAGCCACATGGCGGTGACCGGCGATCCGAGCCAGATCGACCTGCCGCGCGGGGTGACCTCGGGCCTCGTTCAGGCGCTCTCGATCCTCGAGGGGGTGAAGGGGATCGGCATGGTGCGCTTCACCTCGAGCGACGTGGTGCGCCACCCGCTGGTCGCGCGCATCATCGAAGCCTATGACCGCGCCGGCTGAAACCGGGCCCCCGGAACCGAGGCCGGAACTGGGGCCGGATCCGGCGGCCGGGGACGCGGACGAGCCGCTGGTCGAGCTCCTGGTCGAGGAGCCAGCCTGGGAGGCGGCGCTGCCGGAGCTGGCCGGGATCGCGGCGCAGGCCGCCGAGCTGGCGCTGCGCGAGACCGGGCAGGACCCCGGCCGCTGGCAGATCGCGCTGCTGGCCTGCTCGGACGCGCGAATCGCCGCGCTGAACGCCGCGTTCCGCGGCAAGGACCGGCCGACGGATGTGCTCTCATGGCCCGCATTCGACGCCTTACCTGAGGCGCCGGGGCCACGAACGCCCCTCGGTGACGTCGCGATTGCCCTCGAGACCATCCGGGAGATTGCCGAGGAGCACGCAATTCCCTTGAAAGAACGGGTCTTGCACCTGATCTTACATGGGTGCCTGCATCTTCTGGGTTATGATCACCAGACGGCGCAGGACGCTGAGCGGATGGAGGGGCTCGAGCGCAACGCGATGGCGCGTGCGGGGCTCCCCGATCCATACGGAGAGAGGGGGGCGGCGCGGCCGCTCCCGGAAGAGTAGGCATGGACGCCAGTCACAGTCCCACGCCCCCCGAGGGGGGGCAGGAGCCCGGGCAGGACGCCGGGTCCGATGGCGAGGACGGTTCGTCGGGCAAGACCCCGCAACCGCGTCGCCGGACATCGCTGATCAAGACGCTGCTGAAGCGTGCCACGGGCCTCGGCCGCCCGCCCGATCAGGGCGAGAACGGCTGGGAGTCGGACGACGCGCTCGGACCGGCCTTCGAGGCCTCGAGCCCGGCCGAGCTTGCCATGGTGATGAACATCATCCGCCTGCGCGAGCTGCGCGTCGAGGACGTGATGACGCCGCGGGCCGACATCGTCGCCGTGCCGGTGGATGCCACGCTCGACGATGTGATGGCGGCGCTCTCGCGCGGCTCGCTGTCGCGCGTGCCGGTCTACCAGGAGACGCTGGACGACCCGCTCGGCTTCGTCCACCTCAAGGATCTGGCGCTGACCTACGGCGTCGGCTGCACCAACCAGAACGGCGAGTTCGACCTGCGCGAGCATCTGCGCCAGGCGCTCTTCGTGCCGCCCTCGATGCGGATCGCCGCGCTGATGCAGCGGATGCAGGCCAGCCGGGTGCACATGGCGCTGGTGATCGACGAGTTCGGCGGGGTCGACGGGCTGGTGACCATCGAGGATCTGGTCGAGCAGATCGTCGGCGACATCGAGGACGAGCACGACACCGAGGAGCACGCGCTCTGGCGCAGCGAGGCGCCGGGGGTCTACCAGGTGAACGCCCGCGCCGACATCCAGGAGTTCTGCCAGGCCGAGGGGGTCGAGCTGCTGCCCGAGGACTGGGAGGAGGAGGTCGACACGCTGGGCGGGCTGGTCTTCATGCTCACCGGCCGGGTGCCGACCCGCGGCGAGGTGATCGCGCATCCGATGGGCCACGAGTTCGAGGTGATCGACGCCGACCCCCGCCGCATCCGCCGGATGCGGCTGACGCTCCGCGATGCGCTGCCCCAGGCCACCCGCCCGCCGGCGCGGCAGGCCGCGGAATAGGGCCGAGCCCCCGCGCATGACCGGCGCTGCCGCCGACCATATCGCGCCGCCCCCCGGCGGCGGGGCCGGGGCCGGTCCGGCCGCCTGGATGGCGCGCCGCGGCCGGGTGCTGCGCGCGCTGATGGCGATTGCCGCCGGCGCCGCGATCACCCTCGGCCAGCCGCCGATCTCGCTGCCGCTGGCGCTGTTCGTCGCGCTGCCGGCGCTGGTCTGGCTGACCGATGCGGCGCCGACGCCGCGCGCCGCCTTCCTCACCGGCTGGTGCGCCGGCTTCGGCATGCTGCTCACCGGCCTGCACTGGATCGGCCATTCCTTCCTGGTGGATGCCGAGCGCTTCCTCTGGATGCTGCCCTTCGCGATCACCCTGCTGCCGGCGGCGCTCGGCCTGTTCTGGGGCGCCGCGTTCTGGCTGGCCCGGCGGCTCTGGCCGGCGGGGCACTGGAGCCGGGCGCTGCTGCTCGCCGCCGCCATCGCCGCCGCCGAGACCGCCCGGGCGACGCTGTTCACCGGGCTGCCCTGGGGCCTGCCGGGCTATGCCTGGGTCGAGACCCCGGTGATGCAGGCCGCCGCCTGGGCCGGGCCCTTCGGCATGACCCTTCTGACGCTGGTGCTGGCCGCCCTGCCGGGGGTGGCCGGGCCGCGGCGGATCGCCGGCTGGGCGGCGCTGGTCGCCCTCGGCGCGCTCTGGGCCGGTGGCATGACCCGCCTCGCGGCGCCGGTGCCGCCGGCCGGCCCGCCCGGGCCGGTGCTGCGCATCGTGCAGCCCAACGCGGTGCAGCACCTCAAGTGGAAGGCCGGCCACCGCGAGATCTTCGCCGCCCGCCTGCGCGCCCATTCCGGGGCCGCGCCGGGGCCGCTCGGCCCGCCCGCCGCGGTGATCTGGCCGGAGACCGCGATCACCTTCCTGCCGCAGGACGCGCCGGCCGCGGTGGCCGGGATCGCCGCCTCCGCCGGCGGCGCGCCGCTGATCACCGGCGCGATGTTCTACGACTGGACCGAGAGCGGCGAGCGGCGCTGGTCGAACTCGCTGATGATGGTGACGCCGCAGGGCGCGATCGCCGCGCGCTACGACAAGCACCACCTGGTGCCCTGGGGCGAATACGTGCCGTTCCGCTGGCTGCTCGAGCGCCTCGGCCTCGACGCCATCGCCGGCATGGGCGGCGCCGGCTTCGTGCCGGGCCCGGGGCCACGGGTGCTCGACCTGCCGGGCCTGCCGGCCTTCGCCCCGGCGATCTGCTACGAGATGATCTTCGCCGACGGGATCGTCCCCGAGGGCCCGCGCCCGGGCTGGATCCTGCACCTGACCAACGACGCCTGGTTCGGCAGCTTCGCCGGCCCGCAGCAGCATCTGGCGCAGGCCCGGATCCGCGCCATCGAGCAGGGCCTGCCGGTGGTGCGCGCCGCCAATACCGGCATCTCCGCGGTGATCGACCCGCATGGCCGGGTGCTGGCATCGCTGCCCCTCGGCACCGACGGGTATCTCGATGCCCGCCTGCCGCAGCCGGCGCCGCCGACGCTCTATGCCCGCACCGGCGATGCGCCGGCGCTCCTGCTGCTGTCGCTGATCTGGTGCGGCTTCGCCGGCTGGCGCTTGACCAGGCGCTAGAGCGCGTGCCACAGACCTCCGCGCATCCGTCTGGAAAAGGGAGCGGACCCATGAGCCTCGAGAATTACCTCTTCACCTCCGAGTCGGTTTCCGAGGGCCATCCCGACAAGGTCTGCGACCAGATCTCCGACGCGGTGGTCGACTACATCCTCGCCCGCGAGCCCGAGGCGCGCACCGCCATCGAGACCGCTGCCACCACCAACAAGGTGGTGCTGATGGGCGAGGTGAAGATCTCCGAGGACAGCGCGGTGACGCCCGAGGAGATCTGCGCCGTGGCGCGCGACACGATCCGCAAGATCGGCTATGCGCAGAAGGGCTTCCACTTCCGCACCTGCTCGATCGACAGCTACATCCACGAGCAGTCCGCCGACATCGCCCAGGGCGTCGATGCCGCCGAGAACAAGGACGAGGGCGCCGGCGACCAGGGCATCATGTTCGGCTATGCCACCGACGAGACCCCGGAGCTGATGCCGGCGCCGATCCTCTATGCCCACCGCATCCTGCGGCTGATGGCCGAGGCCAGGCATTCCGGCGCCGCGCCGCTGCTGCAGCCCGATGCCAAGAGCCAGGTCACCATGGAGTACCGCGGCGGCGTGCCGGTGCGCGCCGACACCATCGTGGTCTCGACCCAGCACACCGCGCGCGATGCCGCCGGGGCCGAGCTGACCTCCGACGCTGTGCGCGAGATCGTCACCCCCTTCGTGCAGGCGGCGCTGCCCGAGGGCTTCATCGACGCGCGCACCGTCTGGCACGTGAACCCGACCGGGCGCTTCGTGATCGGCGGGCCGGACGGCGACGCCGGGCTCACCGGGCGCAAGATCATCGTCGATACCTATGGCGGCGCCGCGCCGCATGGCGGCGGCGCGTTCAGCGGCAAGGACCCGACCAAGGTCGACCGCTCGGCCGCCTATGCCGCGCGCTACCTGGCCAAGAACGTGGTGGCGGCGGGGCTCGCCAAGCGCTGCCTGATCCAGCTCTCCTATGCCATCGGCGTTGCCGAGCCGCTCGCGGTCTATGTCGACACCAACGGCACCGCCGAGGTCGATCCGGCGAAGATCGAGAAGGCGATCCGCGAGAGCATGAGCCTGACGCCGCGCGGCATCCGCACGCATCTCGGGCTGAACCGGCCGATCTACCAGCGCACCGCCGCCTATGGCCATTTCGGCCGCGCGCCGGAGGCCGATGGCGGCTTCGCCTGGGAGCGCACCGATCTCGCCGAGGCGCTGAAGGCGGCGGTCTGAGCCAGCCGGACCGGCACGGGTGAAGGGGCGTTCCGGCGCCCCTTTTCCGTGCCCGGACCGAACCCCTGCCGGAATGTTCGCAGCGAACCTTCCCCGCGGCGCTTCCGCACGGCGCTGCCGGGGGAACCTCCGGGCGGAACAGGGGTTCGCCCGGCGCGGAAACGTCCCGCGGCAGTCCCGGCGCCCTAGCGCGCCGCCCGGCCCAGCGCCTCGACGCGCGCCAGCCAGCGCGCCCGTGCGGCATCGGACATCGCCTCGACCCCGCCGATCGTCGTCTGGCGCACCGGGGCGATGCCGGCCATGCCGAGGATCATCCGCTTCAGCACCCCGACGCCGGCGTTGAGGAACCAGATCCGGTAGGCCAGCGCCGGCATCCCCATGGTCACCACCACCCGCGCCGAGCGGCCCTTCAGCCGGCCCTCCGGCCAGCCGCGCTCACTGATGCCGAGGGCGAAGCCGGCCCGCGCGAGCTGCTCGAAGAAGGCCTTCAGCCGCGCCGGCATGCCGCCGAGCCAGAGCGGGAAGATCTCCACCAGATGCGTCGCATCCGCCAGCGCGGCGCGGGCCTCGGCCATCGGCCCGGCCGGCGCGGTCTCGAACTCCGCCGCCGAGCCCAGCGGTTCGGGCTGCAGCGCGGCGAGGTCCAGCCGCGCGACCCGGTGGCCCGCCGCTTCGGCACCCCGCGCATAGGCCGCGGCGAGGGCGTGGCAGAAATGCTCCGATTGCCCGTCCGGGTGGCCGAGCAGAAGGCAGATGCGCTGGGTCATGGGCATGCTCCGATCAGATCGTCCGCGAGCCTAGCCGGCGCCGCCGGCGGCCGCGCTGACCTCGGTCAAACCCGGCCCGGCTGCCCCGGGGGGTTTCGCGCCGGCGCCGCCCGCGCTAGAGGGCGGCCATGAGCGACACCGACGACACCCCCGACGCCCCTCCGGCCCCCGGCGCGCGCCCCTGGCGCAACTTCCACGGCCGGCGCCACGGCAAGAAGCTGCGCAAGGGCCAGCAGGCGCTGCTGGAGACCCGGCTCGAGGATCTCGCGCCGCCCGGCGTCTCGTGGGAGGAGAACCCGGCACGCGACCCGATGGACCTGGCGGCGCTGTTTCCCGGCAAGCGCGCGGTCTGGCTGGAGATCGGCTTCGGCGGCGGCGAGCACATGATCCACCAGGCGAGCGGCAACCCGGATGTCGGAATCATCGGCTGCGAGCCCTTCATCAACGGCGTGGCGATGCTGCTCTCGGCGGTGGAGGCGGCCGGGGTCTCGAACCTCGCGATCCATCCCGGCGATGCGCGCGACCTGCTCGACGTGCTGCCGGCGGGCTCGGTGCAGCGCGCCTTCCTGCTCTATCCCGACCCCTGGCCGAAGAAGCGGCACTGGAAGCGGCGCTTCGTCAGCCAGGACAATCTCGACCAGCTCGCCCGCGCGATGGCGCCCGGCGCGGTGCTGCGGGTGGCGACCGATATCGAGGACTATGTCCGGCACAGCCTCGAGCAGGTGCGCCGGCATCCCGAATTCGAGTGGACCGCCGGGCGCCCCGCCGACTGGCGCGAGCCCTGGGAGGACTGGCCCGGCACCCGCTACGAGGGCAAGGCGCTGCGCGAGGGGCGGCGGCCGCACTACCTGACCTTCCGCCGGCGCTGAGCCCGTGCAGGCCCCCGGCACCGCCCGCAACATTGAGCTCTATCCCTGGTTCCGGGCGGCGCAGAACCTGCTGTTCTGGCAGGCGGTGTGGTTCCTCTATTTCCAGGGCCGGCTGTCGCCCGCCGAGGCGATCCTGCTCGCCGCGGTCTACGATGTCGCGACCACGGCGCTCGAGGTGCCCTCGGGCTGGATGTCGGACCGGATCGGCCGCCGGCGCACGCTGATCGCCTCCGCCGCGGCGAGCCTCGCCGGGGCGCTGCTGCTCGCGGCCGGCACCGGCTTCTGGGCGCTGGCGGCCGGGCAGGTGCTGATCGGCGCCGGCATGGCCTTCGCCTCGGGCACCGACAGCGCGCTGCTCTACGAATCGCTGGCGGCGGAGGGCCGGGGCGAGGAGATCGAGCGCCACGAGCTGCGCGCCTGGCGGGCCTCCTTCGCGGCGCTGGCGGTCTCGGCGCTGACCGGCGGCGCGATGGCGGCGGGGCACGCGGTGCTGCCGTTCCTCGCCGGGGCGCTGGCCTTCGCGGCGTCGCTGGCGATCGCGCTGCGCTTCGCCGAGCCGCCGCACGAGCGCCTGCCCTCCGCCACGCCGCAGGGGGCCGAGCTGCTGCACCGCGCCGGGCTGCGCGCCGCCTTCGGGCAGCCGGTGCTGCGCTGGCTGATGGCGCTGAGCGTGCTGATGTACGTGATGAGCCATGTGCCCTTCGTCTTCGGCCAGCCCTTCATCCTCGACGCGCTGGCCGGGCTCGGGCTGGCGAGCGCGGCGCCGCTGGTCAGCGGTGCGGTCACGGCGGCGATGATGGCGGTCTCGCTGGCGGCCTCGCTGGCGGCGCCGGGGCTCAGGCGGCGCTTCGGGCTGGCGGCGATCCTGCTGGCGGCCTTCGCGCTCCAGATCGCGCTCTCGGGGCTCATGGCGCTGACCGATTCGGCGCTGGCCATCGGGCTGCTGCTGCTGCGCATGGTGCCGGACGCGCTGTCCCGCCCCTTCGTGCTGGCGCGCATCCAGCCGCTGCTCGGCGATGCCGGCCGGGCGAGCTATCTCTCGATCCAGAGCTTCTTCGGGCGGCTGCTGTTCGCGGCGACGCTGCTGCTCGCCGCCGAGGCCGCGCCGGGCGGCGCCGCGATGAGCCACAGCGAGATCGCCGCGCTGCTCTCGGCCTATGCGCTGGCCGGGCTGGCCTGCCTCGGCGGCCTGGCGCTCGCGGCACGGGGGCTCGCGCTGGAGCCTGGCGCGGGGGCCGGGCGCGGCACCGTCTGACCAGGGTTCGGGCACGGGCCGGGCCCCCGGCATCCTGCCCGATTCCGGGCCAAGCTGGGCGAGACCTCCCAACATTGGGCGAAACCAAGGCAGAGCCGGCCTCACGCAGGCCGCGATCGGCTGGCAGACATCTTGCGTGGGGCCGCAGGGGTCCCGCAAGACGGCCGAGCTGCCGGCCGTCGCATGCGGCGGGATCTCTGCGGTGAGCGAGGGCGCTTGCATATGTGTGCGGGGGTAGCCTTGCGTGCATGGGTGGCGCATGTGCCAGCGTCGTGCCGGCCCGGTATCTTGCCGGGCCGGCGAGCTCACCGGACTGGACCTGCGGCCCCACCCGGCGCTATATCCCCGCGCAAGCGAGCGGGAGACGTGCCGATGCCTTCATCCACCACCGACATGACGGCGGCGCCCGCCGACGAGCCGCGCGGCGAGGACGCCCCGCTGCGTCTGGCCGCCCATGCCTCGCCCGGGCTCTCCGGCACCGCGACGATCCCCGGCGACAAGTCGGTCTCGCACCGGGCGCTGATCTTCGGCACCCTGGCGGTGGGCGAGACCCGGATCACCGGCCTCCTGGAAGGCGAGGACGTGCTCGACACCGCCCGCGCGATGCGCGCCTTCGGCGCCGCCGTCACCCGCGACGGGCCCGGCGCCTGGCGCGTGCAGGGGGTCGGCACCGGCGCGCTGGCCGAGCCCGCGGACGTGATCGACTGCGGCAATTCCGGCACCGGGGTGCGGCTGATCATGGGGATGATGGCGACCTGCCCGATCTCCGCCACCTTCACCGGCGACGGCTCGCTGCGGCACCGGCCGATGGGCCGCGTGCTCGACCCGCTGGCGCTGTTCGGCGCGCGGGCGGTGGGGCGCCGCGGCGGGCTGCTGCCGCTGACGCTGGTCGGCGCCGAGGCGCCGGTGCCGGTGCGCTACGCGACGCCGATGGCCTCGGCGCAGGTGAAGTCGGCGGTGCTGCTGGCCGGGCTCAACGCCCCCGGCGAGACCGTGGTGATCGAGCGCGAGGCGACCCGCGACCATACCGAGCGGATGCTGATGGCGGCCGGCGCCGAGGTCTCGGTGAGCGAGACGCCGGAGGGCCATGCCATTGCGCTGACCGGCCGGCCCGAGCTGCGCCCGCTGACCGTGGCGGTGCCGCGCGACCCCTCCTCGGCCGCCTTCCCGGTGGCCGCGGCGCTGGTCTCCGAGGGCGCCGAGGTGCTGGTGCCGGGCATCTGCCTCAACCCGACGCGGGCCGGCTTCTACACCACGCTGGCCGAGATGGGCGCGGAGATCGCCCACGAGAACCCGCGCGAGGAGGGCGGCGAGCCGGTGGCGGACCTGCGCGTCCGCTTCTCCGCGCTGGCCGGCGTCGAGGTGCCGCCCGAGCGCGCGCCCTCGATGATCGACGAATACCCGATGCTGGCCTGCCTCGCCGCCTCCGCCGAGGGGCCGACGGTGATGCGCGGCATCGCGGAGCTGCGCGTCAAGGAGAGCGACCGCATCGCCGCCACGGTGGCCGGGCTGCGCGCCAACGGCGTCGCGGTCGATGAGCACGAGGACGGCATGACCGTGCACGGCCGCGGCCCGGGCTCGGTGCCCGGCGGCGGGCTGGTCGCGACCCATCTCGACCACCGCATCGCCATGGCCTTCCTGGTGATGGGGCTCGGCGCCAGGGCCCCGGTGACGGTCGACGACGCCCGGCCGATCGCCACCTCCTTCCCCGATTTCCGCACCCTGATGGCCGGGCTCGGCGCGCGCATCCAGCCGGCCGGCTGACCGGCGCCGCCCTCGGGCTGGCCGGAGCGATTCGGGCATGACCGGCATCGACGCGGTTCCCGACCTGCTGGCGGGGCTGCAGGGCCTGCTCTGGCCGCTGCTCCTCGCCGCCGCCGCGCTCGCCGCGGTGCGGCTGCTGCGGGCCGCGCGGCGCCCGGCCGAGCCCATCGCCGACCCGGCCGTCACGGTCACCCCGGCACCGATCTGGAACCGCTCCGAGGGGCGGCTGCGCGGCGACCTGCTGCGGCTGCTGGAGGAGACCGGGGCGGCCGGGCGCGGCGCCAGCCTGCATGCGCAGGTGGCGCTCGGCGCGGTGTTCGGCACCGATGGCCCGGCCCCGGCATCGCTCGCCGCCTTCCGCAGCATCGCCGCCAAGCGCTTCGATTTTCTCGTGGTCGACGCCGCCGGCCGGCCGCTGGTGGCGGTGGAGTTCCACGGCGCCGGCCACCGCGGCAACGGCCATGCGAGCCGCGACCGCATCAAGCGCACTGCCTGCCGCCGCGCCGGGCTGGCGCTGGTGGAGATCGACCACCGCGAGGATCTCGCCCCGCGCCTGCGCGAGATCGCCCGGCATCTCGCCGCGCCGGAGCCGCCGCCGCCGCGCCCCCGCGGCCTGCGGGCGATGCGCTGAGCGCCGCCCGCGAGCGCTTGTCTCCGTCCGGCCTATGGCCTAACCCTGCCCCGCGGGGAAACACGGGACGGGGACGGGCGTGCAGTTCACGGTGGCGATCGACGGACCGGCAGGGGCCGGCAAGGGCACGCTGGCGAAGGCGGTGGCGGCACGCTTCGGCTTCGCCCATCTCGACACCGGGCTGCTCTACCGCGCGGTGGGGCGCAAGGCGCTCGACCAGGGCCGCGGCACGCTCGACGAGGGGCTGGCCGAGCTGGTGGCGCGCGAGCTGACGCCGCCGGACCTCGCGCGCGACGACCTGCGCGGCGCGCTGGCCTCGCGGGCGGCCTCCAAGGTCGCCGCCATGGCCGGGGTGCGCAAGGCGCTGGTGGCGTTCCAGCGCGATTTCGCCCGGCGCGAGGGCGGCGCGGTGCTCGACGGGCGCGACATCGGCTCGGTGATCTGCCCGCAGGCCGAGGTCAAGCTCTATCTCGACGCCAGCCTCGACGCCCGGGCGCGGCGCCGGCACGAGGAAATGGCCGCCGGCGGCGCCGCCGGCAGCCTCGATGCGGTGCGCCGCGAAATC
Source organism: Paralimibaculum aggregatum (assembly GCF_030270585.1). GTDB lineage: Bacteria > Pseudomonadota > Alphaproteobacteria > Rhodobacterales > Rhodobacteraceae > Thermohalobaculum > Thermohalobaculum aggregatum. Next base: position 99,076 of record NZ_BSYI01000008.1, on the reverse strand, counting down.
GAGGAGCGCGACAGCCGCGACGCCTCCCGCGCCGATGCGCCGCTGACGAAACCGGTCGATGCACACTTGATAGATACCACCGATTTGACTATAGAGCAGGCCGTCGAACGTGCGGTCGACATCATCGAGCAGGCGCTGGCGCGGGTCCGCTGAGGGCTCGCATGCCGGCGTGTTCGTGCCGCTCCCGACCCAGGATCAGGAAAGACCGCCGGAACCAACCGGCCGGCCGGTAAATCTATTCAGGAGACCTAACGCACATGGCGTCAACTGCCACTATGGACGAATTCGAGGCCCTGCTGAACGAAAGCCTCGAGAAGGAGACCCCGGACGAAGGCTCGGTCGTCAAGGGGACGGTGATCGCGATCGAGAACGGTCAGGCGGTCATCGATGTCGGCTTCAAGGCCGAGGGTCGGGTCGACCTCAAGGAATTCAGCGCGCACGGCAAGCCGGCCGAGCTCAAGCCGGGAGACACCGTCGAGGTGTTCCTGGAGCGCGTCGAGAACGCGCGCGGCGAGGCCGCGATCAGCCGCGAGAAGGCCCGCCGCGAGGAGGCCTGGGACCGTCTCGAGGCCGCCAACGACAAGGGCGAGCGCGTCGAGGGCGCGATCTTCGGCCGCGTCAAGGGCGGCTTCACCGTCGATCTCGGCGGCGCCGTGGCCTTCCTGCCCGGCAGCCAGATCGACGTGCGCCCGGTGCGCGACGTTGGCCCGCTGATGGGCGTTCCGCAGCCCTTCCAGATCCTCAAGATGGACCGCCGCCGCGGCAACATCGTCGTGTCGCGCCGCGCCGTGCTCGAGGAGAGCCGCGCCGAGCAGCGCGCCGAGATCGTCGCCAAGCTGAAAGAGGGCGATGTGGTCGACGGCGTGGTCAAGAACGTCACCGACTACGGTGCCTTCGTGGATCTCGGCGGCGTCGACGGCCTGCTGCACGTGACCGACATGGCCTGGCGCCGCGTCAACCACCCCTCCGAGATCGTCTCCATCGGCGAGACCCTCAAGGTGCAGGTCATCAAGGTCAACAAGGAGACCCAGCGCATCAGCCTCGGCATGAAGCAGCTGATGGCGGATCCCTGGGATTCGGTCGAGACCAAGTACCCGATCGGCTCGAAATGGACCGGCCGCGTCACCAACATCACCGACTACGGCGCCTTCGTGGAGCTGGAGGCCGGTGTCGAGGGCCTGGTGCACGTCTCCGAGATGTCCTGGACCAAGAAGAACGTGCATCCCGGCAAGATCGTCTCCACCTCCCAGGAGGTCGAGGTCATGGTCCTGGATGTCGATCCCTCCAAGCGCCGCGTCTCGCTCGGCCTCAAGCAGTGCCTGCAGAACCCCTGGGAGGCGTTCCTCGAGAACAACCCGGCGGGCTCCGAGGTCGAGGGCGAGGTCAAGAACATCACCGAGTTCGGCCTGTTCATCGGTCTCGACGGCGATATCGACGGCATGGTGCACCTCTCGGACCTCGACTGGAACCGCTCCGGCGAGGAGGCGATGGCCGAGTACAAGAAGGGCGATCTCGTCCGTGCCGTGGTGCTCGATGTCGATACCGAGAAGGAGCGCATCTCGCTCGGCGTGAAGCAGCTCGGCGGCGATCCGTTCCAGGAGGCCACCAAGGGCGTCAAGCGCGGCTCGGTGGTGACCGTGATCGTGACGGCGATCGAGGATGGCGGCATCGAGGTCGAGCATGACGGCATGAAGGCCTTCATCCGCCGCTCCGACCTGTCGCGCGACCGCGCCGAGCAGCGGCCGGACCGCTTCTCGGTGGGCGACCGCATCGACGCCAAGATCACCAATCTCGACAAGGCGCAGCGGCGCATCTCGCTCTCGATCAAGGCGCGCGAGATCGACGACGAGAAGGAGGCGGTGCAGCAGTACGGCTCCTCCGATTCGGGCGCCTCGCTCGGCGATATCCTCGGCGCCGCGCTGAAGGATCGCGGCGAGTAATCCTCGCCCGCATCGCCAGCGGAACCGAAGGGCGCGGGGCCACCCCCGCGCCCTTCTCGCGTTCTGGCACCGCCGCCGCCGGCAATCGGCCGGTCGCCCGGCGCGCCTTTCACGGCCGCGCACGGGCCCTGCGCCGACGGCTCGGCCAGGCGCGCGGCGGCGCCGTTCGGCCGGCGCGCCGCCGAGAGCTTGCGGGCCTGCATCCGGTCGCGCAGCCGGAAGCGTCCGGCTCCCCTCGCGCCCTGCGGCGGAAGTCCGTCCCGAAGGCATCCCGTGCCTTGCCCGGCCGCTTACCGAAGGCATCGCCCGGCGATTGGCTTCCGGCCCGCGCGGCAATCACCGCACCGGCGCAGCCCCCCGGATTGAGGCATGTGGAACCGCCGGCCTGAACGACCAGGAGGGCGACGGCGAAGGGTGGGGCCATCCCCCGGGGAATGGCTACCGGCCCGCGCGGCGTTCACCGGATCGGCGCGGGCACCCGTGTCGAGGCTGGTGGAACCGCCGGCCTGAACGACCGGGAGAAGGGCGGGGCCACCACCGAGTCGCGGATCGCGATGCCGCCGCGGGCGCATCGCGCCGGGAGGCTCCGCCGGTCGCGGCTGCCGTCGCAATGGCCGGCACCCTGCGCCTCGCCGGGCCCCTGGCGGCGCTCTCCAACAATGCGGCGCTCCTCGGCGGCAGGGCGCGCCGGGCCGGGCCGGCGCGCGGCCAACCGCCCGCTCCGCCCTTGCCAGACGGGCCGCGCCGCCCTACCCCTTTGCACACGGATCGGGAACCGGAGACAGCCCATGCCCGCCACTGCCGATGCCATCATCGAACGCCGCCGCCTGCGCAAGCGCCTCGCCTTCTGGCGCATCCTCGCGATTCTCGCCATCCTCGCGGTGGTGGTGGCGCTGGTGCCCTGGCGCGCGGCGAAGGGCGGCGGCGCGCATGTCGCGCGGATCGAGATCAACGGCGTGATCGTTTCCGACCGCGACCGGCAGGCGGCGCTGAAGCGCATCGCCGAGGACGACGACGTGAAGGCGCTGATCGTCTCGATCTCCAGCCCCGGCGGCACCGTGGTGGGCTCCGAGGCGCTGTTCGACGGGCTGCGCGCCGTCGCCGCGGAGAAGCCGGTGGTGGCGGTGCTCGGCGAGGTGGCGGCCTCCGGCGGCTATGTCGCCGCAATGGGCGCGGACCGGATCTTCGCCCGGCGCAACACCATCACCGGCTCGATCGGCGTGGTCAGCTCGGTGCCCGACGCGACCCGGCTGCTGGAGCGCCTCGGCGTCTCCTTCACCGAGATCAAGTCGAGCCCGCTGAAGGCCGCGCCCAACCCGGTGAGCCCGCACACGCCGGAGCAGATCGCCGCCATGGAGGCGCTGGTGCTCGACGCCTATGGCTGGTTCACCGGGCTGGTCTCGGAGCGCCGCGGGCTCGAGGGGCCGCGGCTCGCCGAGGTCGCCGACGGGCGGGTCTTCTCCGGCGCCCAGGCCGCGGCGCTGGGGCTGGTGGATGCGCTCGGCGACGAGAGCGCGGCGCGGGACTGGCTGGCCGAGACGCACGACATCTCCGCCGAGCTGCGCCAGCGCGACTATCGCTGGGACAAGACCGACCTGCCCTTCCCCTTCGGCGATATCGAGGAGCGGATGCGCGCCTGGCTGCCGGCCGCGCCGGTGCAGTTCGCGCCCGGGCCGCAGCTGCTCGCGATCTGGACCGGCTGATGCCGCCCGCATGCAGTCGAGCGGCATTGCCGTTGACGCAGGGGAGATCGCGTGCAACCCTTGGCCGAATGTAAAAACCCTGAACCTACAGGGTCTTGCCGTGTAACGGGGGGGTCGCATGATCAAATCCGAGCTGGTCCAGCAGATCGCGGAGGACAACCCGCATCTCTATCTGCGCGATGTCGAGCGCATCGTCTCCACGGTGTTCGACGAGATCACCGAGGCCCTGGCCCGCGGCGACCGGGTCGAGCTGCGCGGCTTCGGCGCCTTCTCGGTCAAGAATCGCGACGCCCGCACCGGGCGCAACCCGCGCACCGGCGAGGCGGTGGAGGTGCCGGAGAAGACCGTGCCCTTCTTCAAGGCCGGCAAGGAACTGCGCGAGCGCATGAACTCGGATTGACCCTGGGGGCTGCGGCCCCTCCGGGCGGAGGCTGCCGATGCGGATAGTCAGGCTTGGCGTGCTGAGCGTGCTCGGGCTCGGGCTCGTGGTCGTGGGTGTGGCCAACCGGGCCCCTGTCGATGTATTCCTTCTGCCGCAGGGACTCGGCCTGCCGGAGGCCGAGCTGCGCGGGGTGCCGCTGGCGGCGGTGATCTTCGCGGCGGTGCTGGTGGGCATCGTGGTGGGCCAGGTGATGGAATGGGTGCGCGAGGCCAAGCATCGCCGGCAGGTGGAAGAGAAGACCGAGGAGGTCTGGCGCCTGCGCAAGGAGATCAAGCGGCTCTCGCTGCGGCTCGGCGAGGGCGAGGACGAGATGCCCGCGCTGCCGGCGCGGCGCCGGCGTCCGGGGTGAACGGGGCGCCCGGGCCGGGCGCCGAGCGGGGCGGATTTCCGATGGACGGACGGCGGGGAGGCGCTGCGGTGCGCGTGAAGATCTGCGGGCTGATGGACCCGGCCGCGGTGGCCGCGGCGGCCGATGCGGGGGCGGCCTATCTGGGCTTCGTGATGTTCCCGCCGAGCCCGCGCAGTCTCGGCGCCGAGGCGGTGCGCGCGCTGGCCCTCGCGGCGCCGCCGGGCGTCGTCAAGGTGGCGCTGGCGGTGGACCCGGACGATGCGCTGGTCGAGCTGCTCGCCGGGCTGCCGATCGACATGGTGCAGCTGCACGGGCAGGAGCCGCCGGACCGGGTCGCCGCGATCCGGGCGCGCACCGGGCTGCCGGCAATGAAGGCGATCGGCGTCCGCGAGGCGGCGGATCTCGAGGCGGTGGCGCGCTATGCCCCGGTGGCCGACCAGCTGCTGATCGATGCCAAGCCGCCGAAGGGCGCGACCCGCCCCGGCGGCAATGCGCTCGCTGTCGACTGGCGGCTGCTCGCCGGGCGGCGCTGGCCGCGGCCCTGGATGCTGGCCGGCGGGCTGACCCCGGAGAACGTCTCCGAGGCGGTGGCGGTGACCGGGGCGGCGCAGCTCGACGTCTCCTCCGGCGTCGAGAGCGCCCCCGGCGTGAAGGACCCGGACAGGATCCGCGCCTTCCTGGCCGCGGCGGGCCGCGCCGGTGCCCCGGCAAACCTGCGCGGGCCGGCGCCCGGCCGTGATGCCGGAGACGATTCCGGCCACGATTCCGGGCAGGGGCCGCGACACGGGCACGGGCGACGCGGGTGAGCGCGGGAGATGCAAGCCTGCTGCGGCGCGCTGCGATCGCCGGCCTGCTCCTGCTGCTCGGCTGGTGCGGCGCGCTGCTGCTGATCGAGGGGCAGGGGATCGGCCTCGCCGACAACGGCGACGGCTACCGCGTGCTCGACAAGGCCTTCGTCCCGCGTGCCGCGAGCATCGGGGACCCGGCGCCGGGCCGCACCTATCCGATGGCGGAGATCGGCGAGAACGAGCTCCGCCGGCTGGTACCGGACAGCTTCTCGGCGCTGATCGCCCAGGGCGCGGCGCTGGCGGCGAAGGCCCTCGGCGCGGCGCGATTCGACATCGCCTGGCTGACCGCGGCCTATCTCGCGCTGTTCCTCGGCGGCGTGCTGCTGCTGATGCGGGCGCTGCCGAGCCGCGGCGGCAAGCTCGCCGCCGCGGTGGCGATCGCGGCGATCCTGCTCTGCCCGGTGCTGGTCGGCTATTTCAACTCGCCCTTCGAGGAGGCGGCGGTGCTGGCGCTGGCTCCGGGCTGGACGGCGCTGCTGCTCGGGACCGTGCGGCGCCGCATCCCGCCGATCTGGCTGGTGCTGGCGACGACGCTGCTGATCTATGCCAAGCCCTCGATGGTGCTGATGCTGCTGCCGGTGGCGCTGGTGCTGTGGCGCGAGCCGCCGCGGGCGCGGGTGCTGATGCTCGGCTTTCTCGTCGTGGTGGTCGGGCTCGGCGTCATGCGCAACCAGATCCGCTATGGCGTGCCGAACGCCTACAACCGCGTGTTCGACGGGCTGGCGCTGTCCTCGGCCGCGGTCTCGACCTGGCCGGAGCGGGATTTCCTCGCCCGCCGCGGCGTGCAGCAGGACCGCCTCGGCCGCACCGGATTCGCCGATACCGGCCTGCCCGAGAGCGTGGCGCATCACTGGGGCAGCCCCTACTGGCCCGAGATGACCGCCCTGCCGCGCGAGGAGCAGCGCGCGCTGGCCGTGCACGGGCGGCTGCCGGCCTATCTCGGCACGCTGCTGCGCGATCCCGCGCTGGCGCTGGCGGTGGCCCGCGAGAGCTGGCTGACCGCGCTGCGGGCGGACTACCGGCTGCACTATCTCTATCCCGGGCCGCTGGCCGAGGTCTGGGCCTGGCTGCTGGCCCGGCTCGGCCATGTGCTGAGCCTCGGGGTGGGGCTCTTCGTGGCGGCGGCGGCGGCGCGCCGGGCGGTGCCGGCGGCGCTGCTGCTGCCGCTGATCGTCTCGCCGGTGTTCATCGTGGTCGCCGACGGGTATTTCGAGTTCGAGAAGCACCTGCTGCCCTATCTTGCCATCGGCATGTTCACCATCGTGGCGGCGGCCGACCTGCTGCTGACCGGTTGCTGCGACCGGGCCTCGGCCGGAGGCGCGCGCCGGGCCGGGCCCGACGATGCCGCCTCGGGCCCGCTCACCGGATGACGGGGCTGGGCGACAGCCAGAACCGGGCGAGCCGGCCGAGCAGGCTCCGGCCGGTCTCGGCACCCTGCGATGCCGCGGCGTCGGCGGCCTGCCGGGCTCCCCGGACCGCCCCGGCCCCGGCGGCGCAGACCGCGGCGGAGCGGCAGCGCCGCCCGGCGGCCAGCGCGCGGGGATAGTCGATCCGGCCATCGGCAAGGAAGAAACTCTCCGGCGTCCCGGCGATCTCGGCAGTCCGGGCGGGGCGGGTCTGGATCTCGGTCATCTCGGCTCTCCTCTCTCTGGCGGGAGCACCGTGCTCCCTGCCCCCGAGAGCTACCGCCGCCGGCGCCGGCCCGCTTGACCCTTCGCTTCGGATCCGCTTGTGTTTTCCTTGAGATTTCCCTTCCGGCAGGTGGCGCGCGATGACCGGAGACCCCGACGAGCTCCGTTTCGAAGGATATCGCCTCTGCCCGGGCACCGGCGAGCTGCTCGGCCCCGACGGCGTGGTGCCGGTGGAGCCGCAGGTCTTCACGCTGATCCGCTTCCTTGCCGCGAACCCGGACCGCCTGATCTCCCGCGACGAGCTGATCGAGGCGGTCTGGCGCGGGCGCATCGTCTCGGATGCGGCGATCGCCTCGCGCATCAACGCCGCCCGCACCGCCCTCGGCGACGACGGCCGCGCGCAGCGGATCATCCGCACCGTGCCGCGCCGGGGCTTCCGCTTTCTCGGGCAGGTGGAGGCGGCCGGAGGCCTGCCCCCTGCGGCTGCCGCCGCCGCACCGGCCGCCCCCGCCACACCGGCCGAGATCCGCTATCTCGCCGCGCCGGACGGGGTGCATCTGGCCCATGCCTCGCTCGGCGAGGGGCCGGTGATCGTCAAGACCACGTCCTTCCTCACCCATCTCGAGCACGACCTCGAGAGCCCGGTCTGGCGGCACTGGGTGGCGGCGCTCGCGGCGCGGAACCGCTATGTCCGCTACGACCAGCGCGGCAACGGCCTGTCGGACCGCGGGGCGGAGGCGATCACCTTCGAGGCCTTCGTCTCCGATCTCGAGACGGTGATCGACGGGCTGGGCCTCGACCGGGTGGCGCTGCTCGGCATCAGCCAGGGCGCGGCGATCGCCATCGAATATGCCCGCCGGCACCCGGAGCGGGTGAGCCGCATGGTGCTCCATGGCGGCTATGCGGCGGGCTGGCGGCGGATCGGCGAGACCGACTGGGCGGCGCAGCGCGAGGCGCTGCTCGATCTCGTGACGGTGGGCTGGGGCTCCGAGCTGCCGGCCTGGCGCCAGCTCTATTCCTCGCTGTTCTTCCCCGAGGGCGACGCGGCGCTGCATGGCTGGTTCAACCGGCTGCAGCAGATCTCCGCCACGCCGGAAGCCGCGCGGCGGATCCTCGATGCCTTCGGCGACATCGACGTGCGCGACTCGCTGCCGCGGCTCGACCTGCCGGTGCTGGTGACGCATTGCCGGGGCGATCAGATCGTGCCCTTCGAGGCCGGACGCCGGCTTGCCGCGGCGATCCCCGGGGCGCGCTTCCTGGCGCTCGACAGCCCCAACCACGTGGTGCTGGAGAGCGAGCCGGCCTGGCCGCGGCTGGCGGCGGCGATCGCGCGGTTCTTGGCGGAGGAGCGACCATGAGGATTCGCGAGGCGGTTGCGGCCGATGTTCCGGCGATCGTGGCGCTGCTCGCCGATGACGGGCTGGGCAGGGGCCGCGAGGCGCCGGGAGACCCGGCCTATGCCCGGGCCTTCGCGGCGATGCAGGCGATGCCGGGCAATGTCTATCTCGTGGCGGAGCGCGACGGCGCGCTGATCGGCTGCCTGCAGGTCACGCTGATCCCCGGCCTGTCGCGGCGCGGCCTGACGCGGGCGCAGATCGAGGGGGTGCGCGTCGCCGCCGCGGCGCGCGGGCAGCGCGTCGGCGAGGCGCTGATGCAGGCGGCCATCGGCCGCGCCCGCGAGGCCGGCTGCGGGCTGGTGCAGCTCACCACCGACCTGCGCCGCGCCGACGCCCACCGCTTCTACGAGCGGCTCGGCTTCGAGGCGACGCATCAGGGGATGAAACTCAGCCTCTGAGCGCGCTGCCCGTGGCCGCGCGCCCTGCCCGTGGCCGGCGGGCGCTCAGCGCTGCCGGCCGGCCAGGATCCCGGCGACGAAGGCGGCCAGCGTGACCAGCGGGGCATTGGCCCCGAGATCGGCGCCGAGGGCGGTCACGATCCGGTCCGGCGCATCGTCGGGCAGCATCGAGGGCTCCTTGCGCCGCCAGGCCTGCAGGAGCGCGATCAGCACCCCGACCGCGGCCAGCAGCCAGAGCACCGCCACCAGCAGCGCCGCCAGCCCGACGCCCATCACCGGGCCGAGCAGCAGCACCAGCCCCACCGAGGCGAAGACCAGCGCGCCGAAGGCCAGCACCCCGGCCGTCGCCGCCAGCGCCCAGCGCTGCAGCCCGTGCTCGGCGCGCAGCCGGGCGCGGTATTCGGCCTGACGCGCCAGATCGGCGGCGAGGGCGGCGCTCCGCCTCATCGCGAGGACAGCTTGCCGATGAGCCAGCCTGCGGCCAGCGCGATCCCGATCGCCGCCAGCGGGTTGCGGCGGATCATCTCCTGGGTCTCGTCGATCGCCGCCTCGCCGCGCTGGCCGAGATCGTCGCGCGCCGCGCGATACGCCTCCCTGGCGCTCTCCGAGAGCTCCTCGACCCTGTCGCGCGCCGCGGCCGCGCCGCGCCGGCCCTGCGCCGAGGCCGCATCGCGGGCGATCTCGGCCAGCCCCTCGACATCCTTGCGCAGCGCCTCGATCTGCGCCTTCAGCTCCTCGAGCCCCGGGCCGTCCTCGGCCTTGTCCTCGGATGCCCTGCCTCTGGTGGTCGCCATGCGCTCCTCCTGTTGCTGCGGCTCGGTCAGTCTTCCGGAAAGACATACCGCGCAGAGGCCAAAGGTCCACCCCATGCCCATCGACGTGCGCGCCGTCCCGCGCTATTTCCGATGGGGAACGCCAGGAGACAGACATGAACGAGACCGCACCGAACAGCTTCCGCAACGGACCCGACGAGCAGGGCCGCTTCGGCATCTATGGCGGGCGCTTCGTCGCCGAGACGCTGATGCCGCTGATCCTCGAGCTCGAGGCCGAGTATGACCGCGCCAGGGAGGACGCCGCCTTCTGGGCCGAGATGGACGATCTCTGGAAGCATTATGTCGGCCGGCCGAGCCCGCTCTATTTCGCGCCGCGGCTGACCGAGGAGCTGGGCGGGGCGAAGATCTACCTGAAGCGCGACGAGCTGAACCACACCGGCGCGCACAAGATCAACAACGTGCTGGGCCAGATCCTGCTCGCCCGCCGCATGGGCAAGACCCGGATCATCGCCGAGACCGGCGCCGGCCAGCACGGGGTGGCGACCGCCACCGTCTGCGCCCGCTTCGGGCTGAAATGCGTCGTGTTCATGGGCGCCACCGATGTCGAGCGGCAGAAGCCCAATGTCTTCCGCATGCGCCTGCTGGGCGCCGAGGTGGTGCCGGTGACCTCCGGCCGCGCCACGCTGAAGGACGCGATGAACGAGGCGCTGCGCGACTGGGTGACCAATGTCTCGGAGACCTTCTACTGCATCGGCACGGTGGCGGGGCCGCACCCCTATCCGGCGATGGTGCGCGACTTCCAGTCGATCATCGGCAAGGAGACCCGCGAGCAGATGATGGCCGCCGAGGGCCGGCTGCCGGACGTGCTGGTCGCCTGCATCGGCGGCGGCTCCAACGCCATGGGGCTGTTCCACCCCTTCCTCGACGACAAGGAGGTGCGCATCGTCGGCGTCGAGGCCGGCGGCCACGGGGTGGACGAGCGCAACGAGCACGCCGCCTCGCTGACCGGCGGCCGGCCGGGGGTGCTGCACGGCAACCGGACCTATCTGCTGCAGGATGCCGACGGGCAGATCCTCGAGGGCCACTCGATCTCCGCCGGGCTCGACTATCCCGGCATCGGGCCGGAACATGCCTGGCTGCACGACATGGAGCGGGTGGAATACGTCTCGGTGACCGATGCCGAGGCGCTGGAGGCGTTCAAGCTCTCCTGCCGCACCGAGGGGATCATCCCGGCGCTCGAGCCTGCCCATGCGCTGGCCCATGTCGCCAAGCTGGCGCCGACGCTCTCGAAGGACACGCTCCTGGTGATGAACATGTGCGGCCGCGGCGACAAGGACATCTTCACCGTGGCCGACGCGCTCGGCGAGACGATGTGAGGCGATGTGAGGCGGGCGCCCCGGGGAGAGGCCCGGGGCGCCGCCGCGCTCAGTGCTGCTGGTTGAGCTCGTCCACCGCCGGGATCTCGCGCGAGCGGCGGGCGATGTAGTCCTTCAGCGCCTCGTCGATGGCCTCGTCGAGCGGTGGGGCCTCGTAGTCCCCCAGCCATTTGCGCGCCAGCCTGAGCGCCCGCTCCGGGGTCTCGATGGCGCCCTCCGCCTGCCACTGCTCGACGGCGTTGTTGTCGAAGAGCTTCGGCATGAAGAAGGCGCGCTGGAAATTCGCCTGGGTGTGCGGGTGGCCGAGATAGTGCCCGCCGGGGCCAACATCGCGCACCGCCGCCAGCGCCTCGTCGAAATCGTCCCAGCGCAGGCCCGAGGCCATCCGGTGGCCCATCGCGCATTGCTCGGCATCCACCATGAACTTGGCCACCGAGCAGTGCATCCCGGCCTCGTTCCAGCCCGCCGAATGCCAGATGTAGTTGGCCCCGGCATGCAGCACCGCCGAGAGCGTCGCGGCGCTCTCGTAGCCGGCCTGGGCATCCAGCACCTTGGCGCCGCCGAGGGTGTTCGAGGTCCGCCAGGGCACGCCGTAGAACCGCGCCATCTGCCCGATCATGAAGTTCATCAGGGAGATCTCCGGCGTTCCGGCCATCGGCGCGCCGGAGGCCATCGAGACGGTGGCGAGGTAGTGCCCGTAGACCGCCGGGCAGCCCTTGCGGATCACCTGGGTATAGGCCAGCCCGGCCAGCGCCTCGGCATTGAGCTGCACCACCGTCGGCACCATCGAGGCCGGCGTGTTGGCGCCGCCGAGCACGAAGGGCGAGCACAGCACCGGCTGGTTGCGCCGGCAGAAGGCGCGCATGGCGCCGAGCATGGTCTCGTCCCAGACCAGCGGCGAGTTGCCGTTGCAGTTGCCGGTGATCACCGGCTGGCGCTCCAGCGTGTCGGCGCCGAACAGGATCGCCGCCATGTCGAGCACGTCCTCGGCATTCTTCGGGCTGGTGGTCATGCCCATGAAGGTCTTGTCGGAGTGCCGGATCGAGGAATAGGTGATGTGCAGGTGGCGATGGCTGACCGGGATGTCCATCGGCTCGACGATGTGATGCGCCGAGGAATGCAGCGCCGGCGCCATGTGCGCGAGCTTGTGGAACATCGCGAGATCCTCGAGCGTCGGCAGCCGGCGCCGGTCCTCGAGATCGCGCAGATAGGGTGCCCCGGTCATCGGCACGAAGATCGCGCTGCGCCCGCCGAGCGCCACCGATTTCGCCGGGTCGCGCGCCAGATAGGTGAACCGCTCGGGGATCGTCGCGATCAGGTCGCGCACCAGGCCGCGGTCCAGATGCACCCGATCGCCGCGCACATCCGCCCCGGCGCGGCGCCAGTCCGCCAGCGCGATCGGGTCGCGGAAGACGCAGCCGACCTCCTCGAGGATCGCCATCGAGGCATCGTCGATCCGGCGGATCTGTTCCTCGCTCATCGGCTCGCAGAGCGGCAGGTTGCGCTCGAGCCCCGGCAGCATGTCGAATTGCGGCGCGCTGCGCAGCGCCTGGCGCGCCCGGCGCCCGCCGCGTGCGCGGGCCCTGGTTGCGGCTTCGGCTTCGGCCATTGCCCGGTCCCTCCATGTCCTGATGCGGCCAGCATGGGCCGGGGACGCGGGCGCGGCGACACGGATTCCGAAATCTCCGTGCAAATCCCGACATCGGGTTCAGGGCAGGCGGCGGTAGTCGAAACCGATATCGCCGTGGAAGGCGGTGAGGCGGGCCGGGTCCACCGTGCGGCGCCGGTCGAAGAGGAAGCTCCTCGGCGGCGCGGGATAGGGGCGGAAGCCCGGCGGCAGCGTATCCTCGCCCAGCGCCGAGAGCAGCACCACCTCGGAGCCGGTGGCGCGGGCGAGGCGCGCCCAGTCCGGCCAGCGTTCGCCGAGGCGGTGGATCGCCCGCACGAAGCGCAGGCCGCGCCGCCGCCCGAGGCTGACGATCGCCGCGCCGGCCACGGTCTCGACGCGGAAGGCGGGCGGCGCCAGCGGATGCCGCAGCCGCCAGTCGAGGAAGGCCCGGGCCTCGGCCGAGGCCGCCAGCGCCGCGACCGTTCCGGCATCCACCGGGGCGATCTCCACCCCGCGCGCCCGCGGCAGCACCCGGCCGAGCGCGCCGAGCGGCTCCAGCCGGCGCCCCCAGAGGCTCGGCACCGCCGCACCGCCGAGCTTGCCATAGCTCGCGATCAGCTCCGGCACCGCGACGCCGGGCACGAAGCGCGCGCCCTTGCCCGCCACCAGCCCCCGGCGGATCAGGTCGAACCCCGCGAGCCCGCGCGCCGCCGCCTCCACCGCGAGGTTGTAGAAGGCGGTGACGGGGCGCGCCCCCCCCTCCGCCTCGACGAGGCCGGTGAAATGGTGATGGCAGCCGACGACCCGTCCCCCGGCGCGGGCCAGCACGATGCCGCCGCCGCCGGGGCAGGCCGCGAGCCACTCGGCATGGCCGCGCCGCGCCTGGTAGCCTCCCGGGAACATCGCCTCGGCGAGACGCACATAGCCCGGCCAGTCGCCCTCGGCGATCGGCCCGGTGGCGGGCGCCTCAGAGCCGCTTGAAACGGTGGCCATAGCCGACCTTCGCGATGCGCACGCGGCTCGGCACCATATGCGCCGGCAGCGCGGCCTTCAGCGCCGCCTTCACCTCGGCCGCCGCGAGCTCGCGCTCGGGCTCGACCTCGAGCACGACATGCTGGCCGGTGATCGGGTTGGCCCGCGCCACCGCCTTCGCGAATCGCACGCCGGGGATCTCCAGCGCCGCGCGCTCGACATCCGCCGCCATGAACTTCAGCCCGCCGACATTGATCACGTCGCTGTCGCGCCCGGTGATGCGGAGATGGTCCCCCTTCACCTCGACCCGGTCCCTGGTGTCGTACCAGCCCTCGGCGTCGAAGGGCGAGGGCGCGTTGAGATAGCCGAGCATCCGGTTGGCCGAGCGGATCTTCAGGATGCCGTCCTCGACCCGGGTCTCGATGCCCTCGCCGCCGACCTTCATGAAGAGGCTGTCGCGGGCCTCGGACTTCACCCGCACGATGCCGAGCTCCGACATCCCGTAGGTCTGGCGGAAATCCACCGCCGGCAGCGCCGCGCAGAGCGCGGAGAGCGTCGGCTGGTCCATCCGCTCGGTGCCGTAGGTGACGATGCGCAGGCAGTCCGGCACCCGCTCCGGCACCATGCCCGAGAGCAGCATCATGCGCAGGAAGGTCGGCGTGGTGGGCAGCAGCTCCACCGCATGCGCGGCGAGCATCTCCAGCACGTTGGCGATGGAGCGGTCGCGCGTCGAGATCACCGTGCCGCCATTGAACAGCGTGTGCAGCAGGGTGTTGATCCCGCCGATATGGTCGAACAGCAGGAAGCTCAGCGTGCGCAGGGTCGGCCGCGGGGTGTGGTAGCGCGCGAGGAAGGCGGAGAAGTCGTGCAGGATCGCCTTCGGCGCGCCGGTGGTGCCGCTGGAGAACAGCACCAGCCCGGGATGGCCGCGCCGGCGCAGCTCGGCGAGCAGCGGGTGCGGGTCCCGGCTCTCGCGCAGGCGGCGGAGCGTGCCGCCCTCGACCACCAGGTCCACCCCGGCGGCCTCGAAGAAGGCGTCATGGCTGGCACGGGTCTCCGCGGTCAGCGGCACGACGATGGCGGCGCGGTCGACCAGCTGCAGGAAGGAGGCGATGGAGACCGGGTCGAAATCCCCGATCAGCGCCACCACGTCGCCGGCGCGCACCGCGGAGAGATCGGCCGCCGCGGCGCGGATCTCGGCGAAGCGGATCGCCTCGCCATCGCCCACAAGGCAGGGCGCGTCGATGCCCGCCCAGCGCTCGGCAAGCGCGTCGAAGGCCCCCATCACGCGCCCCCCACATGGATCACCTGCCCGGTGATCGCGCGCGAGCCCGGTGCCAGAAGCGTGCGCACGAGGTCCACCACCTCCTCCGGCTCATGGGCGCGGCGGATCACCTGCTGCTCGGTGATCGCGGCGATCTGCGCATCGGTGATGCCCTTCAGCAGATCGGTGCGGATCGGCCCCGGCGCGATGCAGTTCACCCGCACGCCGAAATCCGCCACCTCGCGGGCGAAGGCGCGGGAGAAGCCCTCGACCCCGGCCTTGGAGGCGACATAGGCCGCCTCGCCGCGCAGGCCGAGCGTCACCGCGATGGTGGAGAAGTTGACGATGCTGCCGCCGCCGGCGCGGATCAGCAGCGGCGCCACCTGCTGGTTGAGGAACATGGTGCCGAGGAGGTTGGTCTCCACCACCCGGCGCATCACCGCCTCGGGCGTCGTCAGCACGAGGTTCATCGAGGCGATGCCGGCGGCGTTGACCAGCGCCGTCACCGGGCGCTTGCGGGCCTTGATCGCGCGCATCGCCGCCTTCACCGCGCCGTGGTCGGAGACGTCGCAGGCGAGGATGTCGGCCGCCGGATCGGCGCTGCGCGCGAGGCCCACGACCTCCTCGCCATCGGCGATCAGCCCCGCGCGGATCGCCGCGCCGAGCCCCCGCGATGCGCCGCTGACGACGATCATCCGCTCACGCCGCGGCCCGGGCGCGCTGGGCCTCGAACTCGGCGGCGAGGCTGCCGACATTGCGGAACACGCTGCGCGACTGCGACATCGCGGTCTCCGAGGTCCAGTCGAACTCGAAGCCCGCCTCCTCGGCGATCTCCTCGAGCCGGATGCAGAGCGAGACCAGTCCCATGCTGTCGAGCCGCCCGGCCTCGCCGATCAGCCGGGTCTCGGCGGTGATCTCGGCGGCCTCGTCGTCGAGGATGGCGCGGATCTCCGCGATCACGGTCTGGATCATCGGCTCGGGCATCGGCGGGCTCCCCTCGTGGCGGGTGTGCGGTGCGGCATCGAGCGTTATCCGGATCGGGGCGGCTTTTCCAGCCTCAATCGGGCGCGCCCCGGCCCGCGCGGCCCCGCGGCCCCCGGCGCGCCACCCGGCGGATCGCGTCGATCATCAGCTCGACGCCGGGCCGCAGCGGCAGGTCGGGCCGGGTGGTCAGCCCCACCGGGCCGGAGGTATCGGCGGTGTCGATGGCGAGCGCGACGAAGGTGCCGTCGGCCAGGTCCCGCGCCACCACCCCCTCGGAGATGATCCAGACCGCCTCGCTGTCGAGCACCACGGCGCGGCCGAAGCTGGTGGAGACCGACTCGATCCGCTCCGGCAGCTCGCCGATGCCATGGGCGATCAGCAGCCGCTCGACGCTCGGCCGGATCACCGCATCGGCATCGGGCAGGATCACCGGATAGTCGGCGATGCGGCCGGGCTCGAGCGGCACCTGCGCCAGCAGCGGATGCCCGGCCCGCACCACGAGGCGCACCGGCTCGGAATAGAGATGCAGGAAGGCGAGGTCTCCCATCGCCTCGGGCGCCGCGAGCCGGCCCACCACCAGATCGAGCCGGTCCTCGCGGAGCTCGCCGAGCAGATGCAGGTTGGGCCCGGCCACCACCCGCACCGGCGCGGTGGCGCCCTCGGCGCGAAACGCCCGGATCGCCACCGGCACGAAGCCCGCCGCCACGGTCGGCAACGCGCCGATCCGCACCGTCCATTCCGCCCGCTCGCGGCTGCGCGAGACGCTGGTCACCGCCCGCTCGAGCTCGCCGAGGCAGGCCGCCGCGCGGGGCAGGAAGACCCGGCCATGGGCGGTCAGCTCGGCCCCCTTGCGGCCGCGCTCCACCAGCCGCACGCCGAGGATCGCCTCGAGATCCTGCAGCGTCTTGGTCACCGCCGGCTGGGTCAGCGCCAGCGCCGCGGCGGCGCCGGCCAGGCTGCCCTGCCGGGCCACCGCGTGGAAGCAGCGCAGATGGCGCAGCTTGATCCGCCGGTTCACCTTATCCATTCCTTCCGGTTAATTTGAGACGGCAAGATTTCAATTTACATGAATTTCCGGGCTGGCACACTCATCCCCACGTCACCACGGGAAGGAGAGTTTGCGCATGGGGCAGGACCGGCTCGAGCGGGGCATGGCGGTGCGGCGCGCCGTGCTCGGCGAAGCGCATGTCGACCGGGCGGGCGCCGCGACCACCGCCTTCGACGCGCCCTTCCAGGCCTTCATCACCGAGGGCGCCTGGGGCTCGGTCTGGGCGCGCGAGGGGCTCAGCCATCGCGACCGCTCGCTGATCACGCTCGCCCTGCTGGCCGGGCTCGGCCACTGGGAGGAGTTTGCCATGCATGTCCGCGCCACCGCCAATACCGGCGCGACGGCGGAGGAGATCCGCGAGGCGATGCTGCATGTGGCGGTCTATGCCGGCGTGCCGGCGGCGAACCATGCGCTGAAGATCGTCAAGGAGACGCTGGGCGAGACGGCCATCGACCGGGAGGCAGGGGCATGACGGTGGAAACCGGGGCGTTCTTCATGCGGGACCGGCGGCGCCATCCGCCGGCGCTCAGCCCGAGCTACAAGACCAGCGTGGCGCGCTCGCCGCGGCTGCCGCTGCTGTCGCTCGGCAGCACGATGTCGGAGATCACCGGGCCGGTCTTCGGCCATGGCGATCTCGGCCCGCTCGACAACGACCTGATCCGCAACTTCGCCAGCACCGGCGACCCGGTGGGCGAGCGCATCATCGTGCATGGCCGGGTGGTCGACGAGCGCGGCCGCGGCGTGCCGCACACCCTGCTCGAGGTCTGGCAGGCCAATGCGGGCGGCCGCTACCGCCACCGCAATGACCGCCACCTCGCGCCGATCGACCCGAATTTCGGCGGCTGCGGGCGCTGCCTCACCGACGAGACCGGGGCCTATGCGTTCCGCACCGTGAAGCCCGGCGCCTATCCCTGGCGCAATGGCGCGAACGACTGGCGCCCGGCGCATATCCACATCTCGGTCTTCGGCACCGGCTTCGCCCAGCGCCTGATCACCCAGATGTATTTCGAGGGCGACCCGCTGATCGCCCGCTGCCCGATCGTGCAGACCCTGCCCGACCCGGCCGCCATCGAGGCCCTCGTGGCGCCGCTCGACATGAACGCCGCGGTGCCCTTCGACAGCCTCGCCTACCGCTTCGACATCGTGCTGAGGGGGCGCCGCTCGACCTTCTTCGAGAACCGCCCCGAGGGGAACTGAGATGCCGCAGCCGCTCGACTACCTGAAGGAGACGCCCTCGCAGACCGCGGGGCCCTATGTCCATATCGGCCTCGCGCCCGGCGCCGCGGGCTTCGAGATCTTCCACAACCAGCTCGGCGCCGACATCGCCGGACCGGATGCCGCCGGGGAGCGGATCTCCATCGAAGGCCGGGTGCTGGACGGAACCGGCACCGCGGTGAAGGACGTGCTGATCGAGACCTGGCAGGCCAATGCCGCGGGCATCCACGCGCATCCCGCCGATCCGCGCCACGGCGAGGTCGAGCCCGGCTTCCGCGGCTGGGGCCGCGTGGTCTCGGATTTCGAGACCGGCCGCTTCGTCATCGAGACGGTGAAGCCCGGCGCCGTCGCGGGCCCCGGCGGGCGCCCGATGGCGCCGCACATCTCGCTGTGGATCGTCGCGCGGGGCATCAATCTGGGGCTGCAGACGCGGATCTGCTTTGCCGACGAGCCGGAGGCCAATGCGGCCTGCCCGGTGCTCGGCCTGATCGAGCAGGCGCATCGCCGCGAGACGCTGCTGGCGGAGCCGGCCGGCCCCGGCGCCTACCGCTTCGATGTGCATCTGCAAGGGGAGCGGGAGACCGTCTTCTTCGACATCTGAGCCCGAAGCGCCCGAAGCGGGGCGCACCGACAATGCATGGCTCCGGAGTGGCAGGAGATCCGCCGCGCCGCCTCCGGAGCCGCCGAGACACAACGACAACGACAAGAACCGGAGGACCCCATGAAACCGCTCACGCTGCTCGCCGCCACGGCGACCGCCCTCGGCCTCGCCGGCGCCGCCCCCGCCGCCGATGTGACGCTGACCGTGCACCATTTCCTCGGGCCGAAATCGCCGGCCCACACCCGGCTGATCGAGCCCTGGGCGGAACGCGTCGAGGCGCAGTCCGGCGGGCGCATCGCGGTGGAGATCTTCCCCTCGATGGCGATGGGCGGCAAGCCGCCCGAGCTCTATCGCCAGGTGCGCGACGGCTTTGCCGACATCGTCTGGACCCTGCCGGGCTACACCCCCAACGTGTTCCCGCGCTCGGAGGTCTTCGAGCTGCCCACCGTGCATCTCGGCTCGGCCACCGCGACCAATCTCGCGATCCAGGATGTCTGGGAGATGATCGCGCCGGATTTCGCGGATGTGCACCCGCTGCTGGTGCATGTCCATGCCGGCAACGCGCTGCATCTGCGCACGCAGAAGGTGGGCGGGGTGGCCGACGTGAAGGGGCTGAAGCTGCGCACCCCCTCGCGCACCGGCGCCTGGATGATCGAGGCCTGGGGTGCCGAGCCCGTCGGCATGCCGGTGCCGGCGCTGCCGCAGGCGCTCTCCAAGGGCACGGTGGACGGCGCGCTGGTGCCCTTCGAGATCTTCCCGCCGCTCAAGCTGCACGAAATCACCGCGTATTCGGTGGAGGGCGCCGATGGCAGCCGGTTCGGCGCCGCGGTGTTCCTGCTGGCGATGAACAAGGAGCGCTATGAGAGCCTGCCGGATGATCTGAAGGCGGTGATCGACGCCAACTCGAACGCCGCCATCGCCGCCGAGATGGGCGCGGTCTGGGACGCCGTGGAGGCCCCCGGCAAGGCGATGCAGCGCGACAGCGGCGGCGAGATCGTCGAGCTCGACCCGGCCGCCAAGGCGGAGTTCGACGCGCTGGGGGCCGAGATCGTCGCGCGCTGGATCGCCGAGACCGCGGACAAGGGCTTTGACGGGCAGGCGCTGGTCGAGGCCGCCCGCGCCGCGGTCGCCGCTCGGAGCGAGTGACCCCGGCCCGGCCGCCACGAGAGGAGCGCCCCCATGCACGGGACACTGGCACGGCTCGCCGAATGGTGGGCGCTCGGCGGCGGGCTGCTGCTGCTCGCCATCGTCGCCGTCACGAGCTGGAACGCCGGCGCCTTCCTGCTGAGCTGGCTCGGCCTCGGCACCCAGGGCCTGCCGGGCTACGAGGACGCGGTGCGGCTGATGGTGAGCGCCGCGGCGCTGATGTTCTTCCCGCTCTGCCAGCTCCGGCGCGGCCATGTGGCGGTGGACCTCTTCGTGCGCGCGCTGCCGGGCGGCCTGCGCCGCGGGCTCGACCGGCTCTGGCTGGCGGCGACCGCGGCGGCGGCGCTGTTCCTCGGCTACTGGATGGTGATCGGGCTCCTCGAGACCCGCGCCGACCGCACCGCTTCGAGCATCCTCGGCTGGCCGGAATGGCCGTTCTACGCGCCCGGCGTGATCTCGCTCGCGCTCTGGGCCGCCATCGCGGCGGTGCAGTGCGGCGAGGCCGCCGCGGAGGAGACCGGCCATGGAGCGTGAGCTCGTCGGCCTCGCGGGGCTCGCGGTGTTCTTCGTGCTGCTGGCGCTGCGGGTGCCGGTGGGGCTCGCCATGCTGGGGGTCGGGATCGCGGGCAACTACGCGCTCTCAATCGCTGCGCCGTTCCTGCGCTTCGAGCCCTATCTCAAGAGCTTCAAGACGCTGACCTGGTCGAACATGGCGAATTACGACCTCTCGGTGGTGCCGCTGTTCGTGCTGATGGGGTTTCTGGCGAGCCATGCCAACCTCTCGCGCGATCTCTTCCAGGGCATCAACGCGCTGGTCGGGCGGCTGCGCGGCGGCGTCGCGATCGCGGCGATCGGGGCCTGCGCCGGTTTCGGCGCGGTCTGCGGCTCCTCGCTCGCCACCGCCTCGACCATGGGCCGGGTGGCGCTGCCGGAGCTCAAGCGGCTGAACTACGACCCGCGGCTCGCCACCGGCGCGCTGGCGGCGGGCGGCACGCTGGGCATCCTGATCCCGCCCTCGGTGGCGCTGGTGATCTATGCGATCATCGTCGAGGCCTCGATCCTGAAGATGTTCCAGGCGGCGGTGCTGCCGGGGCTGTTGGCGGTGGCGTTCTTCATCGCGGTGATCGCGATCCAGGTGCGGCTGAAGCCGTCGCTGGCGCCGCAGGCCGCGCGCATCGAGGGGGCCGAGCGCCGCCGCGCGCTGCTGCGCCTGATCCCGGTGCTGACGATCTTCGGCGCGATCATCCTCGGTCTCGGGCTCGGGCTCTTCACGCCGACCCCGGCCGCCGCGGTCGGGGTGATGGTGATCCTCGCCTACGGGCTGCTGCTCAACCTCTTTGGCGCCGGGCTGACCTGGGCGAAGATCCGCGCCTCGCTGCTCGACACCGCGGTGACGGCCGGGATGATCTATTTCATCCTGTTCGGGGCCGAGGTCATCAAGGGCTTCTTCGCGCGGGCCAACCTGCCTGCGGCGCTGTCGGACTGGGCGGCGACCAGCGGCATGGACCCCTGGTCGGTCCTGATCCTGATGCTGCTGATCCTGGTGCTGCTCGGCTGCGTGATGGAGAGCCTGGCGATGATCCTGGTGATCGTGCCGTTCTTCTGGCCGACGCTGGCCGAGCTCAATGGCGGCGACTATGCCACCGCCGCCACCGCGGCCTACGGGCTCGGGCCGGAGGAGCTGAAGATCTGGTTCGGCATCCTCGCCCTCGTGGTGGTGGAGCTCGGGCTGATCACGCCGCCGGTCGGGCTCAACGTCTTCATCATCAGCGCGCTCGCCCGCGGCACCCCGATGTCCGAGACCTTCCGCGGCGTGATGCCCTTCTTCGGCGCGGAGATCATCCGGGTGGCGCTGATCCTCGCGGTGCCGGCGATCGCGCTGGCGGTGCCGCGGCTGATCGGCGGCTGACGCGTTTCAGGGAGGAGCCTGCGCCATGACCATCCCGTCTCGTACCCAGGTCGCGATCATCGGCGGCGGCCCCGCCGGCCTGCTGCTGTCGCGGCTGCTGCATCTCGACGGCATCGACAACGTGGTGCTGGAGCGCCGCTCGCGCGGGCACGTGCTCGGCCGGATCCGCGCCGGGGTGCTGGAGCGCGGCACCACCGACATGCTGCGCCAAGCCGGCGTGGCGCAGCGGATGGAGGCCGAGGGCGAGCTGCATGACGGGGTCGAGCTGGCCTTCGGCGGCGCCCGCCACCGGCTCGACCTCGCCCGCCTCACCGGCGCCCATGTCACGGTCTATGGCCAGACCGAGATGACCAAGGACCTCTATGCCGCGCTCGACGCCGCCGGCGCCCCGGTGCTGCACGAGGTGGAGGATGTCGCGCTGCACGGCATCGACAGCACCGGCCCGCATGTCACCTGGCGCCGGGGCGACGAGGTGCACCGGCTCGACTGTGCCTTCATCGCCGGCTGCGACGGCTTCCACGGCATCTCGCGCCAGACCATGCCGGGGGACGTGCTGCGGACCTACGAGAAGGTCTATCCCTTCGGCTGGCTCGGGGTGCTGGCGCGCACGCCGCCGGTGAACGACGAGCTGATCTATGCCAACCACGCGGAGGGTTTCGCGCTCTGCTCGATGCGCTCGCGGGTGCTCAGCCGCTACTATATCCAGGTGCCGATCACCGACCGGGTGCAGGACTGGCCGGACGAGCGCTTCTGGGCGGCGCTCAGGGCCCGGCTGCCGGCGGAGACCGCGGCGCGGCTGGTGACCGGCCCCTCGATCGAGAAGTCGATCGCGCCGCTGCGCAGCTTCGTCGCCGAGCCGCTCTCGCACGGTCGGCTCTTCATCGCCGGCGATGCCGGGCACATCGTGCCGCCGACCGGGGCCAAGGGGCTCAACCTCGCGGCCTCGGACATCCATTTCCTGCATCGCGGGCTGGCGCGGTTCTTCGCGAGCGACGACGAGAGCGGGCTGAAGGACTATTCCGCGAAGGCGCTGGCGCGGATCTGGAAGGCCGAGCGCTTCTCCTGGCACATGACGACGCTGATGCACCGCTTCCCCGAGAGCAGCGGCTTCGACCAGCGCCTGCAGCGCGCCGAGCTCGACTACATCTTCTCCTCCGAGGCGGCGATGACCGCGCTGGCGGAGAACTATGTCGGCCTGCCCTACGAATAGCGCCGGCCTTTGCCGCAAGGGCAGGCTGCCCCTTGGCGCAGGGCCGCCGCTTGCCTATCTTGCACCGCACACGAGATTGCGGAAGGGTGCGCGCTTCCACTCCCGGAGCGGAAGCCCCTTTCCGTCTGCCACGAGACCGACACCGGAGACCGCCGAGCCATGACGAGCAGCACCGCGACCACCGAATACGCGATTCCCGCCGGCGTCTTCGCCGAGACCGTGACCGAGGTCCAGCACTACACCGACCGGCTGTTCCGCTTCCGCATGACCCGGCCGCAGAGCTTCCGCTTCCGCTCCGGCGAGTTCGTGATGATCGGCCTGCCGAACGCGGTGAAGCCGGTGTTTCGTGCCTATTCGATCTGCTCGCCGGCCTGGGACGAGGAGCTCGAGTTCTACTCGATCAAGGTGCCGGACGGCCCGCTCACCGAGCATCTCCAGAAGATCCAGCCCGGCGACACGGTGCTGATGCGCAAGAAGCCCACCGGCACGCTGGTCAACGACGCGCTGCTGCCGGGCAAGCGGCTCTACATGTTCTCCACCGGCACCGGGATCGCGCCCTTCGCCTCGCTGATTCGCGATCCCGAGACCTATGAGAAGTTCGAGCAGATCATCCTCTGCCACACCTGCCGGCTCGATGCCGAGCTGCAGTATGGCCGCGACCTCGTGGCGGCGCTGAAGGCGGACGAGCTGATCGGCGAGTTCGCGGACCAGCTGGTGCACTACGCCACCACCACCCGCGAGGAGGGCCCGAAGATGGGCCGGATCACCGACCTGATGACCAGCGGCAGGCTCTACGAGGAGCTCGGCGTGCCGCCGCTGAACCCCGAGACCGACCGCGGCATGATCTGCGGCTCGATGGCCATGCTCAAGGACGTCAAGGCGCTGCTCGAGCAGGCCGGCCTCTACGAGGGCGCCAACAACAAGCCCGCCGAGTTCGTGGTGGAGCGCGCCTTCGTCGACTGACGGGCACGCTCAGCCGGCGGGTGGCGGGCCCGCGGGCACCGAGACCACGGCGGCATAGTGCTGCGGCTGGCGGGTCTGGAAGGTGCCCCACTGCTTCCGGTCCCGCGCCGCGGCATCGAGATCGAGGCGGGAGAGCAGCAGCGCCTCCTCGCCCCTCGGCGCCTCGGCCACCATGCGCGCCCGGTGGTCCGCCGCGAAGGAGCAGCCGTAGAACTCCAGCGTCACGCCGTCATCGGTCTCGCGGCCGATGCGGTTGGCGGCGAGCACCGGCACCAGATTGGCCGCGGCATGCCCCCGCATCACCGCCTGCCACTGCCCGGCGCTGTCCCAGCCGGGATCGAAGGTCTCGCTGCCGATGGCGGTGGGATAGACGATCAGCTCCGCCCCCATCAGCGCCATGGCCCGCGCCAGCTCGGGGAACCACTGGTCCCAGCAGATGCCGACGCCGAGCCGCCCGATCCGGGTCTGCCAGACCTTCGGCCCCTCCGGGCTCGGCGCAAAGAAGGCATCCTCGTGATAGGCCTCGAAGGCCGGGATGTGGCATTTGCGGTAGATCCCGAGCAGGCTGCCATCGGCGTCGATCACCGCCACGGAATTGTAGAGCGCCTCGCCCGCCCGCTCGTAGAACGAGACCGGCACCACCACGCCGCGCCGCGCCGCAAACTCGGCAAACCGCGCGATGACGGGGTGCCCCTCGGCCGGGCGCGCCAGCGCGCGGTGGCGCGGATCGGGCGTCTTGCAGAAATACGGCGTCTCGAAAAGCTCCGAGGGCAGCACCAGCCCGGCGCCGGCATCCGCCGCCCGCTCGGCCATGGCGAGCACCCGCCGGATATTGTCCTCCGCATCCCAGCCATGCCGGGTCTGCACCGCCGCGACCGTGATCTCCCGCGCCATCCGACACCTTTCCCGCCGCCAGCCCGCCAACGCGGCCAACCTAGCACGGCGCATCACCGATTCGGCATCGCGCCGGACGCGCCACAAGCCAAATGTTATATTGTAACGGAAGCCCTTCTCCTGCTATAGCGCGCTGGATCTGATCTGCAGAAGGAGCCTCCCCATGCGCCCCCTCCCCCTTTCCGCAGCCCTGCTTCTCGGCCTCGCCCTCGCGGCGCCCGCGAGCGCGCAGGAGACCCGCGGCCTCGGCGCCCACCAGCACGGCGAGGGCAAGCTCGACATCGCCTTCGACGGCACCGCGATCGCCATGGAGCTGGAAGCGCCGGGCGCCGACATCGTCGGCTTCGAGCATGCCGCCGGAAGCGACGCGGACCGCGCCGCGCTGGACGAGGCGAAAGCCCGGCTGGCCGACCCGCTCTCTCTCTTCGTGCTGCCGGAAGCGGCGGGCTGCCAGCTGGTCGAGGCGCAGGTGGCGCATTTCGTCGATGGCGGCGACCATGACGACCACGCCGAGACGCCCGAACATCACGAGGGCGAGGGCGAGGGCGAGGCCCATGACCACGGCGAGGACGCCGGTCACCGCGATCATGGCGACACGCACGACCATGCGCACGGGCATGGTGGCGACGACGCGGCGCATTCCGCGGGCCACGACGACGACCACGACGGCGAGGACCACGACGCGCACGAGCCGGCCGAGGCCAGCCACAGCGAGTTCCGCGCCGCCTATCTGCTCCGCTGCGCCGACCCGGCGCGGATCGACCGCATCGGCTTCGCCTATTTCGACGCCTTCCCCGGGGCAGAGACGCTCGAGGTGCAGATGGTCGGCGCCGGCGGCGCCACCGCCGCGGAAGTGAGCCGCGCGGCGCCCGCGCTGACACTGCCCGGGATCCTCTGAGCCCCGGCGGCCCCGCCATGCCCGCCCCGCCGCCCGCGCTCGAGATCTCCGGGCTGCGCTTCGCCTGGCCGGCGGGGCGCCGGGGCGCGGGTTTCGCGCTCGCCGTCGGGGAACTGGCGATCGCCCGCGGCGAGCGGGTCTTCCTGCACGGCCCCAGCGGTTCCGGGAAATCGACGCTGCTGGCGCTGATCTGCGGCATCCTGGCGCCGCAGGCCGGCGAGATCCGGCTGGCCGGCGCGCCCTTCTCGGCGCTCTCGGCCGCGCGGCGCGACCGGATGCGGGCCGAGCGCCTCGGCATCGTTTTCCAGATGTTCAACCTGCTGCCCTATGCCTCGGTGCTCGACAACGTGCTGCTGCCGCTCGCCTTCGCGCCGGAGCGGGCGCGGCGGGTCGGCCCCGACCGGCGCGCCGAGGCCCGCCGCCTGCTCGCCGCGCTCGGGTTGCCGGAGGCGGCGCTCGCCGCGGCCAGTGCGGCGCGGCTCTCGGTCGGCCAGCAGCAGCGCGTGGCGGTGGCGCGCGCGCTGATCGGCGGGCCGGAGATCGTGGTGGCCGACGAGCCGACCTCGGCGCTCGATGCCGGCACGCGGGCGGCCTTCATGGACCTGCTCTTCGCGCAGGTCGCCGCGGCCGGCGCGACGCTCCTGATGGTCAGCCACGATGCCGGCCTCGCGGCGCGCTTCGACCGCAGCCTGGCGCTCGACCGGATCGCCCGCACGGAGGCCGCGGCATGATCCTGCTGCGGCTCGCCCTCCGCTCGCTGCTCAACCGGCGGCTCACCGTGGCGCTGACGATCTTCGCCACCGCGCTCAGCGTCGGGCTGTTCCTCGGGGTGGAGAAGGTCCGCACCGGCGCCCGCAGCAGCTTCGCCGACACCGTCTCGGGGGTCGATCTCATCGTCGGCGCGCGCTCGGGCCCGGTGCAGCTCCTGCTCTACTCGGTGTTCCGCATCGGCAATGCCACCAACAACATCACCTGGGAGAGCTACGAGGACATCGCGGCGATGCAGGGGGTGGACTGGATCGTGCCGCTCTCGCTCGGCGACAGCCATCGCGGCTTTCGCGTGCTCGGCACCACGCGGGAGTATTTCACCCGCTACCGCTATCGCGGCGGGCAGCCCCTCGCCTTCGCCGCCGGCGGGCGCTTCGACGATCTCTTCGACGCGGTGATCGGGGCGGATGTGGCGGCGGCGCTCGGCTACCGCCTCGGCGACCCGCTGGTGGTGGCGCACGGGCTCGCCTCGTTCAGCCTGCACGACGACGCGCCGTTCCGCGTCGCCGGCATCCTCGAGAAGACCGGCACGCCGGTGGACCGCACGGTGCATGTCAGCCTCGCCGCCATCGAGGCGATCCATATCGACTGGCAGAGCGGCGCGCGGGCCTCGGGCGCGCGGCTCGACCCCGACGCGGTGCGGCAGCTGGAGCTGCGGCCGCAGGCGATTACCGCCGCGCTCGTCGGCCTCGATTCGCGGCTCGGGGTGTTCCGCCTGCAGCGGGCGATCAACGACTACCCCGAGGAGCCGCTGCTGGCGGTGCTGCCCGGCGTCGCGCTGCAGGAGCTCTGGTCGGTGGTCGGCGTCGCCGAGACCGCGCTGGCCGGGGTCAGCGCCATGGTGGTGGCGACCGCGCTGCTCGGCATGGCGGCGATGATCCTCGCCGGGCTCAACGAGCGGCGCCGCGAGATGGCGATCCTGCGCGCGGTGGGGGCGCGGCCGCGGGTCGTGGTGGGGCTGCTGCTGCTCGAGGCCGGCCTGATCAGCGCCGCCGGCGCGGCGCTCGGGCTCGGCACGGTCTATGGCGGGCTGGCCATCGCGCAACCGTTTCTCGACAGCGCCTGGGGCCTCTATATTCCCATCGAGGCGCCGGGGGCGGGGGAGCTGGGCGTGCTGGCCGCCGTGGTCGCGGCCGGCACGGCGGCGGGGCTGATCCCGGCCTGGCGGGCCTATCGGATGTCGCTCGCCGACGGCATGACAGTGATGCAGTGAGGACCAGATGGACCGGATCACCAGACGGCACCTGATACGCGGCAGCGCCGCGCTTCTCGCCGCGGCGGGCCTGCCGGGGCGGGCCGCCGAAACGCCGCTCGAGCTCGACTGGGCGGACCTGATCCCCCCGGAGGCCCAGGGGATCGACATCGAGGCGCTGCGCCAGGCCCGCGGGATCATCGAACATGGCGAGCTCTCCACCGGCTTCGAGCAGGAGCGCGATGCCGCCGTCACCGAAGCCTACAACGGCAAGCGGGTGCGGCTTCCGGGCTTCGTGGTGCCGCTGGATTTCGAGGGGACCAGGGTCACCAACTTCCTGCTGGTGCCCTATGTCGGCGCCTGCATCCACGTGCCGCCGCCGCCGCCGAACCAGATCGTCTATGTCCGCGCGGCCGAGCCCTTCGAGATCGAGGGCTATTTCGATGCGGTCCTCGTCACCGGGGTGATCGGCACCATGGCCACCGCCACCGCGCTTGCCGAGATCGGCTACGAGATCGCCGAGGCGGAGGTGGAGCCCTACGACTGAGCGAGGCGCCCCCCGGGCGGGGGGGCGCGAGGCGTCAGCCCGCGCTGGGCGGCAGGCTGCGTAGATAGAGGATCACCGCGTCGAGATCCTCCGGCGTCATCCGCGCATAATAGGCAAAGGGCATCGGCGGCAGCATCGCCGAGCCGTCCGGCCGCACGCCCTGGGTGATCATCCGGCGGAGCTCGTCATCGGTATAGTCGGCGAGCCCCGTCGGCGTGATGTCGGGCGAGACGCTCAGCCCCCAGGGGCCGGGGAACTCGAAGCCCCCGGCGCCGAGCCGGTGCTCGATATCCGGCGCGCCGTTCTCCCCCATCGGCGAGTGGCACTCGACGCAGTGCCCCGCCGGCCCGGCGAGATAGGCGCCGCGGGCGAGCGGGTCGTCGGCCGGAACCTCGGCCACCGTCACCACCGGCGGACCATAGGCGGGCGGCAGGGGGATGCGGTAGTCCGAGGCCGGGATCTCCCGGCGCACCGGCGGCACGGTTCGCAGATAGGCGACGATCGCCGCGACGTCGCGGTCGGAGAGGTTCCGGTACTGCACGATGGGCATCGGCGGGCCGATGATCGTGCCGTCGGGGCGGCGCCCCTCGCGAATCGCCGTGGCAATCTCGGCATCGCTCCAGGCGCCGATCCCGGTCTCCGGGTCCTGCGTGATGTTGGGCGAGTGGACGAGGAAGTCCGGCGTCTCGAAGAAGTTCTCCATGCCGGCGAGCTCGAGGCCCGGCAGCGGGCCCTCCGGCCCCTGCGGCGTGTGGCAGTTGCCGCAGGCGACGATCGAGGTCACCAGATAGGTGCCGCGTTCGAGCAGCGCGGCGGCATCGTCCGCGCCGGGATCGGCGGCTGCGCCGGGGGACGGCGCCAGCGCGGCGGCCAGCAGCAGCGGGATGGGCAGGGGAAGGCGTGGGCATACGTCACGGCTTAATCGCATCCGACCCTCCTTCGGGAGTTATCGGCCGCGCGGCGCAGTTCCGGCCGCCGGCCGCGGCGCGAAGATTACCGCAGGGCAGCCGGCCGAGCCATTGCGATTTTGCATGGACCGGAAGCGTCCACCGCATGGCGGACGCCCCTGCCCCGTCCCCCTGCCCCGTCAGGCGGCGAGGTAGCCGCCATCCACCGGCAGGATCGCGCCGTGGACATAGGAGGCCTCGTCCGACAGCAGGAAGGCCACCGCCTTGGCGATCTCCCCGGTCTGCGCCCAGCGGCCCATGGGGATCCGGGCATCGATCCGCGCCCGGCGCTCGGGGTCGTTGCGCGCGCCCTCGGAGATCCGCGTCTCCACCCAGCCCGGCGCCACCGCATTGACCCGCACGCCGCGCCCGCCCCAGGCCACCGCGAGCGAGCGGGTAAGCGCCGCCACCGCGCCCTTGCTGGTCCCATAGGCCGGGGCGACCGGGTTGCCGAACCAGCTCCACATCGAGGCGATGTTGACCACCGCGCCGCCGCCCCGCTCCAGCGCCGGCAGCGCCTCGGTGGCGATCGCCATCGCCGCGGTGACGTTGACCGCCATGACCCGCTCGAAGACCTCGGGCTTCCACTCCTCGGCGAAGCGGATCACCCCGGCGCAGGTGACCAGCCCGCCGAGCGCCCCGGCCTCGCCGAGCAGCCGGGCGCGGGCCGCGGCATCGGTGACGTCGCATTCGACGAACCGCAGGGCCTCCGGGAAGGCATCGTCGCGCTCGAGCCCCGCCGCGGTCACCCGCCAGCCGCGCGCCGCCAGCAGGCAGGCGGTGGCGAGGCCGATCCCGGTGCCGCCGCCGGTGACGATCACATGGCGCTCATCCATCGCCCTCTCCTCCGGCATCGAGCGAGCGCATCGCCGCCACCAGATCCTCCGCCGTCAGCGGGCGGAGATAGTTCCCCGCATAGGGCGCGGTGAGCGCCAGCTCGGCCATGCGGCGGAAATCGGCCGTCTCGGTGATGCCATGCGCGCGGAAGCTCACCGGCAGCCCGATTCGCCGTAAGAAGCCGGCCAGCGCGGCGATCTCGGCCCGGCTGCCCTGCCCCGCGGCGAGCTGCGTGAGCGTGCCCAGCGCCACCATCTCGCCATGCAGGAGCCCCGCGAGCTGCGGCATCACCGCGAAACCGCGGGTCATGGAATGTGCGATGGAGAGCCCGCCGCTCTCGAAGGCCAGCCCGCTCAGCAGGATCGCCGCCTCCACCACCCGCTCGAAGGCGGCATCGGGCGCCGGCCCGCAGCGCATCGCCGCCTCGCCGTCGCGGAGCAGGATCTCCTCAGCCCGGCCGACGATGGCCTGGGTTAGTTCGGTGGGCGCGCCGCCGAAGAAGTTGGCCCCGCCGCCGGCCAGCGCGCCGGCCAGCTCGTGCGGTTTCGACATCGCATCGCCGATCCCCGCCGCCAGGAACCGCCGCGGCGCGCCGGCGATCACCGCGGTGTCGACCAGCACCAGCACCGGGTTGCTGCGCATCCGGCGCACCCCCTCGATGGCGTGATCCTCGGTATAGACCACCGCGATATGGCTGGTCGGGCTGTCATTGGAGGCGATGGTCGGCGCGATGGCCACCGGCAGGCCGCGCTCGATGGCGGCGCCCTTGGCCGTGTCGATCGCCTTGCCGCCGCCGATGCCGAGCACCAGCCGCGCATCGCCGAGCTCCGCGGCGCGGGCCGCGATCTCCGCACCGGTGCATTCGCCGCCGAAATCGAGCAGCCGGGCGCCGGGCAGCTGCGCCGCCACCCGCGCGCCGACAAGCTCGCGCGCCACCGGGTCGATCACCACCGCGACCGGCCCGCCGCCGGCGATCTCCACTTCCTGCCCGAGACGGTCCACCGCCCCCGGCCCCTGCACATAGCGCAGCGGCGCCCCGAGTATCCGCATGGTCATGGCTCTATCCCTTCACCGCACCGGCCGTCAGGCCCTGCACGAAATAGCGCGACAGCATCACGAAGGCCGCGAAGAGCGGCATGGCGATCAGCGTCGAGCCGGCCATCACGTCGCCCCAGCGCAGGTCGAAGGCGCCGATCATCGAGGCGAGGCCGAGCGGCACGGTCTTGTTCGCGTCCGAGGTGATCATCACGAGGGCGAAGGTGTAGTCGGTCCAGGACAGCAGGAAGGCGAAGATCGCCACCGTCACCAGCCCCGGCACCGAGAGCGGCAGCACCACCCGCAGGAAGGCGCCGAGCCGGGTGCAGCCATCCACCATCGCCGCCTCCTCGAGCTCGAAGGGCATGGTCTTGAAGAAGCCCCAGAGGAACCAGACCCCGAGCGGCATGGTGATGGTGAGATGCGAGATCACCAGCGAGAGCAGCGTGCCGTCGAGCCCGACCGAGGTGAACATCGCATAGAGCGGGATCGCCAGCAGCAGCGGCGGGAACATATAGGCATAGAGCATCCCCGCGATGATCATCTGCTTGCCGCGGATGCGCTGGCGCGTCACGCCATAGGCGATCATGATCGACAGCACCATGGTCAGCGCCACGGTGGTGAGCGCCACGATCAGGCTGTTGAGGAACTGCCGCGGATAGTCGGTCTGCGACAGCAGGCTGTAGTAGTAGTCGAGCGTCAGCGAGCGCGGCAGCAGCGTCGGGTCGACCAGCATCTCCTGCGTCGGGCGCAGCGAGGATGCCACCATCCAGTAGATCGGGAAGGCGCTGTAGACCGCCAGGATCAGCGCCGCCACATAGATGGCGATCCGCGCCGGCAGCGGTCTCGAGCCGGATTGAGCGGTCATTTTCCCCCCTCGATCGGAAAGAACCGGAAATACAGCGTCACCGCGGCCATCAGCACGAAGAACGACAGGGTGGCCACCGCGGCGCCGCTGCCGATGTCGTAGAGCGTGAAGGCCATGCGGTAGGAGAGCACCGGCAGGTGCTCGGTGGCGCCCAGCGGGCCGCCGCCGGTGGTCAGCCAGATCACGTCGAACTTGTTGAACATCCAGACCCCGCGCAGGAGGATGATCACGGTGAGGATCGGCCGCAGCGAGGGCAGCGTGACGTGGAAGAAGCGCCGCACCGGCCCGGCGCCGTCGACCCGCGCCGCCTCGTAGAGCTGGGGCGGCACGGTCTGCAGCCCGGCCAGGAATGTGGTGGTGACGAAAGGCGTCCAGAGCCAGACCGAGATCAGGATCACCGAGACCATCGAGGCGGTTTCCGTCTCGAACCAGTAGATCGGCGGCAGGCCGAGATCGTCCATCAGGATCGTCACGATCCCCAGCGAGCCATCGACCATCCACTTGAAGGTGAGCACCGCGATCACCGTGGGCAGCAGATAGGGCAGGAAGGCGATGCCGCGCAGGATCGGCCGGCCGACGAAGGGCTGGTTGAGCAGCAGCGCGAAGCCGATCCCGAGCACCACCTGCAGCACGATGGCGAGCCCGGCATAGACGATGCCGTTCCAGAGCGCGTTCCAGAACTCGCCGCTGGCCAGCACCGCGGCATAGTTCGCCAGCCCCGCCCATTCCGGGGCGGAGGTCAGCGAGCGGATCTCGTAGAAGCTCAGCGAGACGGCATAGAGCGCCGGGCCGACGATCAGCACCAGCGTCGCGATGACGCCGACGGCGAGAAAGCCCGGCAGCAACCAGCGGGTCATGGGGGTCTCCCGTTCTGTGGCCGCGGGGGGCGGGCTGCGCCCCCCGCGAGGGGATCAGCCGACGAGCTCGCGGATGCGGGCGGCGGTGGTCTCCACCGCTTCCGCCGAGTCGGTGCCGCGCAGGATCTTGTCCTGCAGCATCTCCGGCATCGCGAAGGACTCGAAGACCTTGCCCGGGCGCACATCCGGCACCGGACCCTGGGTGTCGATCGAGGTCACCACCACCGAATCGTCGGTGACGAGCTCGCGCATGGTCTCGATCTCGGTCGCGTATTTGCGGATCATCGCATTGTCGCGCCAGCGCGGGTCGTCATAGATGTCGAGGCGCGCGGGCTGGAAATGCACCGGGGCGGTGTGCAGGAAGTCGACCATCTTCGCGGTGGTCAGCCAGCGCATGAACTCCATCGAGGGCCCGGTGTTGTCGGTGTCGAGCACGACCCAGCCGTCATAGCCGTGGCTCGCCGCCTTCCGGGTGCCGGCACTGTCCATGTAGGGCATGATGCCGAGCTGCTCGGCCATCGCCGGGTTGTCGCGCTCGGCCGACTCGATCACCCGCCCGGCATAGGCGCCATGCGCCACGGTGCCGGCGACGAGGTTGGAGAGCACGTCGGCATAGCTCGCCTGCAGCGAGCCCGGCGGCATGGTCGGATAGAGCCGCGCCATGAAGTCGAGATAGGCCGCCGCCTTCGGCTTCATCTCCGGGCTGTCGAGCACCACGTTCCACTGATCGTCGAAGATCTTCACGCCCTCGGCCCACATGAAGGCGAAGGACATCCAGTTGGATGCACCGTTCGAGCCGATCGGGAACAGGCAGCCCTTGCGGCGGCCCTCCACCAGAGCCTCGCAGTTGCCGGCGAAGCCGTCCCAGGTGGCCGGCACCTCGAGCCCGTGCTTCTCGTAGAGATCCTTGCGGTAGTAGATCAGCGCGAGGTTGTAGTCGAAGGGGTACCAGTAGACCTTGCCGTCCACCGGGAAGAGGATGTTGTTGCCCCACTGGTACTCGTCGGTCAGCTCGTTGAGCGGGACGATCTGGCCCTCCTCCGCGAGCAGCAGCACATGGCCGATGAAGCCGACATTGGCCACGTGATAGGGATTGCCCGAGCGGATGCCGTTGGTGATCTTGGTGAAGGCCTCGCCGAGCGGCACGCTGTCGACCACCACCTCGCGGCCGGTCTTCTCCTCGTATTCCGCCGCCGCCTTCGAGAAGAAGGCCAGCGTGCCCTTGCCGGTCTCGCAGTTGAGGAACCGGATCGGCGCACCGCCCGCCGCATGCACCGCGGGCGCCGCCAGGCCCGAGAGCGCGAGGCCGAGGCCGAGGCCGCCGGCGCCCTTCAGCGCCTTGCGCCGGGTTATCGGTCCGGTCAGGAACTTGTTGTCCGTCATTGTCTTTCCTTCCTCCCAAATGCCGCGTCTGCCGCGGTCGTCTGCCTGTGCCCCGCTCAGCCCTCTCCGGCTGCCGCGAGCCGTTCGCCGCTGTCGCGGTCGAACAGGTGGATCGCCGCCTGCGGGGCCGCGACCGCGATCCGGTCGTCGATGCGGATGTCGTCGCGCCGGCCGGTCATCACCCGCACACGATGCCCGCCGAGATCGCCGATGAAGAGCGTCTGCGAACCGAGCTGCTCGATGCCGTTGACGAGGAGGGGCGCCCCCTCCTCCGCCGGCACCGGGGCCAGCGCCTCCGGGCGGATCCCCGCCGTCACCGGGCCCGGGCGCGCGCCCTCCGGAGCCGGCAGCGAGACGCCCTCGCCGAGCACCAGCCGGCCGCCGGCGATCTCCGCCGGCGCCAGGTTCATCTCCGGCGAGCCGATGAAGCCCGCGACGAAGGCGTTCGCCGGGCGGTCATAGACCTCGAGCGGCGAGCCGATCTGCTGCACCCGCCCGTCGCGCATGATCACGATGCGGTCGGCCAGCGTCATCGCCTCGGTCTGGTCGTGGGTGACATAGAGCATCGCCTTGCCGATGCGCCGCTGCAGGAGCGCGATCTCCTCGCGCATCCGGGCGCGCAGCTTGGCATCGAGGTTGGAGAGCGGCTCGTCGAGCAGGAACACCGCCGGGTCGCGCACCAGCGCCCGGCCGAGCGCCACCCGCTGCATCTGCCCGCCGGAGAGCTGGCCGGGCTTGCGCTCGAGCAGGTGGGTGATGTCGAGCATCTCCGCCGCATCGCTCACCCGGCGGTCGATCTCGCCCGGCTCCATGCCGCGCATCTTCAGCCCGAAGGCCATGTTCCCGCGGATCGTCTTGTGCGGGTAGAGCGCGTAGTTCTGGAACACCATGGCGATGTCCCGGTCCTTCGGCTCGAGCCGGGTGACGTCGCGCCCGCCGATACGGAGCTCGCCGGCGCTGATCGTCTCGAGCCCGGCCACCATGCGCAGCGTTGTGGACTTGCCGCAGCCCGAGGGGCCGAGCAGCACGATCAGCTCGCCCCTGGCGACCTCGAGGTCCACGCCCTCGACCGCGACGACCTTGCCGAAGGTCTTGCGCATCTTGCGGATACTGACCTCGGCCATCAGCCTGCCTCCCTCGTCGCCCTTACGATGTCGTGGTTGACCGGGGTCAGCGCCTCCTTGGCCGCGCGGAAGGCGGCGAAGCCGGTGGCATAGACCTCGGCCGTGCCCGGCTCGGGCTCCAGCGTCTCGGCCACCCGGATCAGCCCGGCCGCCGCCTCGGTGCCGGAGAGCACGCCGGCGCCGATGCCGGCGATCAGCGCCGCGCCGAAGGAGGCATCCCCCTGCTCCGGCACCTCGATCACCAGCCCGGTGACATCGGCGATGATCTGCCGCCAGAGCGCGCTGCGGGTGCCGCCGCCGACCAGCCGCGCGGTGTCGAACCCCATGCCGCGGGCCTCCAGCACCGCGAGGCAGTCCCGCAGGGTGAAGGCGATGCCCTCGTAGAGCGCCCGGCACATGTGCGGCGCGCCGTGGTTGAAGCCGAGCCCGACGAAGGAGGCCCGCAGCTCCGGGTCCCAGTAGGGGCTGCGCTCGCCGTTGAGATAGGGGTGGAAGAGCAGCCCCTCCGACCCCGCCGGCGCCTTGCATGCCTCGGCATCCATGCCGTCGAAGCCGATCCCGGCAAACAGCGCATCCCGCAGCCAGCGATGCGCCGAGGCGCAGGAATTGGTGCCGAGGATCGCATAGGCGTGCCCCGCCACGAGGTGCGGGTAGTGGATCACGTCCTCCGAGAACACCGGGGCCGGCGTCAGCGTCGAGACGGTGCCGGCGGTGGCGAGCTTGATCGCGCCGATGCCGGGGCGGGTCATGCCGGCGGAGAAGGTCTCGGCATTGGTGTCGGAGGTGCCGCAGACCACCGGCGTGCCGGCGCGCAGCCCGGTCTCGGCCGCGGCCTGCGCCGTGATCTCGCCGGTGACCTCGGCGGAGCCGCGGATCGGCGGCAGCACCGCCGGCGCGATCCCGGCGATCTCGCAGAGCGCCGCCGACCAGCCATCGCCCTGCGCATCGGCCAGCATCATCCCCCAGGCATCGGTGATGTCGGTGGCGTCCGAGCCGTCGAGCCGGCGGCGCAGCCAGTCCTTCGCCGGGCGGATGCGGGCGATGCGGGCGTGGTTCTCCGGCTCCTCGTCGCGCAACCACAGGAGCTGCGGCAGCGTCCAGGTCGGGCTGATGCGGTTGCCGGAAAGCGCGAGGATCTCCGCGCCGCGGGCCGCCCGCTCCCGCGCCGACTGCGGGCCGGAGCGCTGGTCGTTCCACATGATCGCCGGGCGCAGCGCGCGGCCGGAGGCATCCTCCAGCACATGGGTATGCGCCCCCGCGGTCACCGAAACCGCAAGCATCCGGTCGGCATCCATGCCCTTGCCGCGCAGCTCGGCCAGCGAGGCCAGCACCGCCTGCCACCAGCCCTCCGGGTCCTGCTCGCTATGGCCGGGGCGGGGCACCAGCGTCTCCACCGGCGCCGAGGCGGTCGCGACGACCCGGCCATCGAGCGCGATCGCCGTCGATTTCAGCGAGCCCGCGCCAAGGTCTATCCCGAGCAGCAGATCCTCAGACATTGGCACTCCGGTCGCGATAGGGGTCCACCGCGCCGTCGCGCGGGGCGAAGCCGAGCTTGCCCGGGTTGAACAGGTTCTGCGGGTCGATGGCCGCCTTGATCCGGCGCAGCAGGTCCATGCCGACGCCGTGCTCGCCATCCATCCAGGGGCCGCGGAAGAGGCCGCTGCCGTGGTGATGCGCGATGGATCCGCCATGGGCCAGCGTCTCGCCCTCGGCGATCTCCCACATCCTGGCATGGATTGGCAACGCCTCCGACTGCGCCATCGGCGGCAGGCGGAAGGTCATGTACTGACAGACCCCCTCCGGATAGACATGCGACCAGTGCGCGCTGAAATGCGCCTCCGGGTGCAGCCCGGCGACCTGCGCCGCGATGGTGTCGTAGAGCGCCGCGGCCTGCGACCAGTTCACGGTCACCTCGACCGTGTCGTTGTAGTAGCCCTTGTCGAGCCACTGCTTGGTGATCGAGTGGTAGCGGTTCTCGCGCCATTCGTCGAAGGGCCGGGTCTCGGTCTCCACGGCATCCGCCTCCGCCGCGAGGCGCCGCACCAGCTCGGCCTCGGCCGCGGCGATGGAGGGCTCGCCGCACATCACGATGTTGGCCATCACCGGGCGCGTCCCGAAGGCGGCGATGCCCTTGGTGCGGCCGGCGGTCTCCTTCTCGTCGTAGAGCCGCACGATCCGCGGGTGCAGCCCGGCCTGCATGATGCGCTTGGCCAGCTCCAGCGCCGCGGCGCGCGCCGGCATCGCGAAGACCAGCCGCTCCTCGGCCTCCGGCAGCTTCCAGATCCGCAGCGTCAGCTCGGTGATGATCGCCAGCGTGCCCTCGTTGCCGACGATGAGGTCGAGCACCGACGGCCCGGTGGCGCGCTTCGGCAGCGGCCGGACCTCCATCACCCGGCCGTCCGGCAGCACCGCCTTGAGGCCGACGACGATGTTCTCGATCTTGCCGAAGCGGCTCGATTCCTGACCGCCGCCGCGGCAGGCGGCCCAGCCGCCGGTGGTCGAGATGGTGAGCGACTGCGGCAGGTGGCCCGCGGTATAGCCCTTCTCGTTGAGCGCCGCCTCGAAGGCGCCGCCATTCATCCCCGCCTGCACGGTGACGAGGTTGTTCTCGGTGTCGATCGCCGTGATCCGGTCCATGCGCTGCATGTCGAGCATCAGCTCGTTGCCGAGCGGGATGGTGCCGCCGAGCACGCCCGAGCCGCTGCCATAGGGGATCACCGGCGCGTCCCGCTCGGCGGCGAGGCGCACGATCGCCGCCACCTGCTCCGCCGTGGCGGGGCGTACCACCAGCGCCGGCAGGGTTCCGACCCGCGCCCCCTCCCGCGCCCGGAAATTGGCATAGGGCAGCCGGTCGTGGGCATAGCCCGCGCGCGCCTCCTCCTCGGTGAGGACATGCTCCGCGCCGATCAGCCCGGCGAATTCAGCGGCGAGGTCGTGATCGTTCAAGGTGCGGTTCCTCCCATCCATTCTCGGCGCCATCTGCTTGCGCAAACGTTTGCTCAACGCCGTTGAAACAGGTCGCGAGGAGGCTGTCAAGCACCCAGTCAGGCAGGCGGGGCGGCGGTCGAGTCGCGTTCGACGAGCTGGCCCGGCGGCAGCAGCAGCACGCCGCCGCCAGTCCCTTCGGGATCTCCCTCGGCCTTGCGCCGCCCGCGCGCGGCATCGACGAGCCCGACCAGCCGGCGCACCGCGGCCCGGCCCATCTCCTCGGTGGGCAGCTCCACGGTGGTGATCGCGGGATAGGCGACGCGGGCCAGCAGGTCGTCATGCATCGTCACCACCGAAACCTCGTCCGGCACCCGGACACCGCGGACATGCAGGCGCGCGATCGCCGCCGCCCCGGTCAGCAGCGTCGCGGCATGGATCGCCGTGACGCCGGCCGCCAGCAGGCGGTCGACCGCATCGGGCACACGGTCGGGGTAATAGCCCGCCTCCGCCACCAGCTCCGCGGCAGGCGGCAGGCCCGCCGCCGCCATCGCATCGGCCCAGCCCTGCCGCCGCGCCTCGCCGTTGAAGCGGCCGAGCCGGCCCGCGAGATGGCCGATCCGCCGGTGGCCGAGGCGCACCAGGTGCTCGACGCCGATCCGCGCCGCGGTGCGGGTGTCCATGGCGATGCAGTCCGGGTCCCCGGCCAGCACGCGGTTGATGATGACATGCGGGCGATTGGTGCTCGCCAGCGTCTGGCGGAGCGGGTCGTCCTCGTCGAAGCTGGCGATGATCACGCCCTCGATCATGCTGTGGCGCGAGATGTCCTCGATGATCTCGCTGCCCATGCCGCCCTGGTCATAGGCCACCAGCAGGGCATAGCCGGCGCGCCGGGCCTCGATCTCGGCGGCGATGATGGCGGAGGCGAAGATCGGGTTCTCGATCTGCGGCACCACCATCAGGATGGTCGAGGAGCGCGCGGTCTTGAGCGCCCGCGCCACCGGGTTGCCCTGATAGCCGAGGCGCTCGGCGGTCTCGAGGATCCGCTTGCGGGTGTCGTCGGCGACCCGGCCCTTGTTCTGCAGCACCCGCGAGACGGTGGAGACGTCGACGCCGACCGCGCGGGCGACGTCTCGCAGGGTGACGGGGGCGCCATGTCGCTTCGTTGCCAATCCTCTGCCCCGGTTCCTTGCTGCCCGCCGCGACCGTTTCCATCCCTGGCCTCTCGGGCGTCTCCCGCCGGGTCAGGCGCAGGGGCGCGCATACTGGCACCCTTTCCCCCGCGTTGTCACGCCGCCGGCTCAGGGCGGCAGACGATCCGCGATCTCCTCCCGCAGCCACTCGACGAAGGCGACCGAGGCCGGCGTCGCGGCATGGCTCGGCGGCGGCATCAGGTAATAGGCCTCCGCCATCGGCGGCGCGTGCCCGAACGGGCGAATCAGCCTGCCCTCGCGCAGGAGGTCGGCCACCAGCATGTCATGCGCCATGGCCATGCCGGCGCCGTGCAGCGCCGCCTGGATCGCGATCACGAAGGTGGAGGTGAGCGTGACCTCGCCATCGCGGGCGAAGGGCCATCCCTGGCTGCGGAACCAGGCGCTCCAGGTGCCCGTCAGCCCGGCGCAGTCGAGCAGCCGGGCGGTCTCGGGATCCGGCCTGCCGGCTTGGAAATCCGGGCGGCAGACCGGGTAGAAGCGCTCCTGCGACAGCCGCTCGGCGCTGGCCGACATCTCGGCCTCGCGGCCGAACCGGATCTCAACGGCGGCCTTCGCCGCATGGCGGTCGGGGTCCCAGATCGGCGTGACGATGTTGAGCACGAGCCAGGGGTGGCGGGCATGCAGCCGGTGCAGCCGCGGCGCCAGCCACAGCACCGAGAAGCCCATGTTGCACTGGAGCACGAGGTTGCGCCCCTGCCCGCCGCCGGTGAAGGCCAGCGTGCCCGCCGCCAGCAGGTCGAAGGCCTCGCGCACCACCGGCAGGTAGCTGCCCCCCGCCTCGGTCAGCGCGATGGCGCGGGTGCGGCGGGTGAAGAGCTCGTGCCCGAGGAAGGCCTCGAGGCTGCGGACATGCTGGCTGATGGCCGACTGGGTGAGGTTGAGCTCCGCCGCCGCGCGGGTGAAGGAGAGGTGCCGTGCGCTCGCCTCGAAGGCGCGCAGCCAGGTCAGCGGGGGCAGGCCGTCGGCGGACATGGGTGCTCATTACCGATGCATAAGTCTGATTAATGCCATAACGCGGATTCCATTGTTTGTCAGTCCGCGGGCAACATGGCACGCAAGGGGCAGGCTGATTGGAGGACACGAGATGCTCGACGCGAAAGACACCGCCAACCTGACCCACTGGGACGAGCGGGTGGACATGGCCGCCGCCTTCCGCTGGGCCGCCAGGCTCGACATGCACGAGGCGGTGGCGAACCATTTCAGCCTCGCCGTCAACGAGGACGGCACCCGCTTCCTGATGAACCCGAACCAGCGGCATTTCAGCCGGATAAAGGCTTCCGAGCTGTTGCTGCTCGACGCCAACGACGCGCGCGCGATGGAGGCGCCGGACGCCCCCGACCCGACCGCCTGGGGCCTGCATGCCTCGATCCACCGGCTCTGCCCGCATGCCCGCTGCGTGATGCATGTGCACTCGATCCACGCCACCGTGCTGGCCTGCCTCGAGGACAGCTCGCTGCCGCCGATCGACC
Organism: Paralimibaculum aggregatum; assembly: GCF_030270585.1. Lineage (GTDB taxonomy): Bacteria > Pseudomonadota > Alphaproteobacteria > Rhodobacterales > Rhodobacteraceae > Thermohalobaculum > Thermohalobaculum aggregatum. The sequence goes on along the minus strand of NZ_BSYI01000008.1, from coordinate 58,340 downwards.
AGAACTGCGCCACGTTCTACGGGCGCCACGTGGTCGACGACGCCTATGGCGGCCTGGCCTTCGAGGACGAGGGCAAGCGCTGCGCCGCGCTGCTCACCGACCCGAAGGTCAAGGTGATGATCATGGGCAATCACGGCGTGCTGGTGATCGGCTCGAGCGTCGCCGACACCTTCAACCGGCTCTACTACTTCGAGCGCGCCGCCGAGACCTATATCCGCGCGCTGCAGACCGGGCGCCCGCTGCGCGTGCTGTCGCACGAGATCGCCGAGAAGACCGCGCAGGAGCTCGAATCCTATCCCGGCCAGGGCGAGCGCCATTTCACCGAGCTCAAGGAAATCCTCGACCACGAGGGATGCGACTACGCAGGCTGAGAGGCCGCAACATGAACACCCCCCTGTCGCCGGAGGCCACGCAGCGCACGCTGCCCGCGCGATACTACACCGACGAGGCGGTGCTGGAGGCCGAACGCCGGCTCCTCCTCGACAGCTGGCAGCTTGCCGGCCATGCGGCGCAGCTTCCGGCGCCGGGGGATCTGCTCACCACCGAGGTCGGCGGGCAAGACATCGTGCTGGTCCATGGCCATGACGGCGCGATCCGGGCCTTCTTCAACGTCTGCCCGCATCGCGGCCACCGCCTCGTCGCCGAGGACGGCAACCGCCGCGTGCTGACCTGCCCCTATCACGCCTGGAGCTTCGGCCTCGACGGCACCCTGCGCGGCATGCGGCGGACGCGCACCACCGAGGCACCGGCACGCGCCGCGATCGGGCTGGCCGAGATCCGCCTCGACCGGCTCGCGGGGTTCCTCTTCGTCAACCTTTCCGGCCAGGCGCCGGCGCTCGCCGAGCATGCACCGGGGCTGGAGGCGCAGATTCGCGCCCATGTGCCGGGGCTTGCCGCGATGGTGCCGGAGGACGGGCCCGCCCTCGGCCACAGCTATCGCTGCGAGGCCAACTGGAAGGTTCTGCTTGACAACTACCTCGAATGCCACCATTGCGGCCCGGCGCACCGCTCCTTCGACGACCTGATGCGCATCTCCGGGTCGCGCTTCGCGCTCTTCCCCAACCACACCTTCCAGGTCGCACCGACCGCGATGAAGGCCGACAACGCGGCCTTCCCGCTCGATCTCGAGCACGACGTGACGGTGGGCCATTTCTGGTGGCTGTTCCCCAACACGGTGCTCGGGCAGTTCCCCGGCGTGCCCGGCTTCTACGCCTCGCGCCTCGATCCGGTGACGCCGGACCGCACCGAGCGCCGCACGCTGTCGCTGATCGTGGCGGAGCCGACCGATGCCGGCATGATGGAGCGCCACCGCGCCCGGTCGGACTGGTCGGTCAATGTCGTCAGCCGGGAGGACCGGAGCCTCTGCGAGAGCGTCCAGCGCGGCATGCGCTCGATGGGCTTCGAGCGGGGCTGGTATGTCACCGACCCGGAGGCGCACGGTCTCTCCGAACATGCCATGCGCCACTTCCACAGTCGCTATCTCGATGCCATCGCGCGATACGCCGAAGCCTGACGCCGCATCCGGCAGGCACCGCGGATGATCGCCCGCGCTGCCCGGTAATCGGCCGCAGGGCGAGCGGCACGCGGCAAGGCGGGCGCCTCGGCATCTGCACCGGCATGCCTCCGCCACCACCGTTTCACGAGCGGGGCGGGAGAGACCGCACGCCGATCGCCGCGCGCGGAGGCCAGCCCCATGACCCGGCGCCTGCATTCCGCAGCCAGGCGCACCCCGATGGCTTGCGAAGGCCGTCGGCCTGTGGTCTTGTCCGGCCATCGCCCGCGGCGAGGGAGGGACGACATGGGTGGCGGCACATCTGCGCCCGGACGGCAATGACGGCATCCGACGCGCCCGTGGACATCCTGCTCGCGACCTATAACGGCGCGCGCTTCCTGCCGGAGCTCCTGGAATCGCTCGCGGCCCAGAGCCATCGGCGCTGGCGGCTGATCCTGCGCGACGACGGCTCGAGCGACGGCTCGCGCGAGCTCGTCGAGGGCTGGGCGGCGGGGCGCCCGGAAGCGTTTCTGGCGATCGATCCCGGCGGGTCCAATCTCGGCGCGGCCGGCAGCTTCGCGGCGCTGCTGGCGGCCTCCGACGCCCCCTATTTCCTGTTCTGCGACCAGGACGATGTCTGGCTGCCCGACAAGATCTCCCATTTGCTCGCGCTGATGCAGGAGGCCGAGGGGGCACGCGGCACGCAGACCCCTCTCCTCGTGCACAGCGATCTCCGGGTGGTGGACGAGGCGCTCGCGCCGATCGCGCCCTCGTTCTGGGCCCGCCAGCAGATCGCCTCGGCGCAGCTCGGGCGAACCGGTGGCCTGCTGATCAGGAACTGCGTCACCGGCTGCGCGATGATCGGGAACGCGGCGCTCCGCTCGGCGGCCCTGCCGATCCCCGACAGCGCGATGATGCATGACTGGTGGTGCGGCGCCGTCGCCTGGCGCACCGGGCACATCGTCGAGACCGACAGGGCAACCGTGCTCTATCGGCAGCACGGCGGCAATGCGCTCGGCTCGCCCGGCTCGGTGACGATGAACCGGGCGTTCGGCCTGCTGGTGACCAAGCCGAAGATGCTGATGGGGCTCCAGCGGACCGTGATCGACCGCGCGCGCCAGGCCGCCGCACTGCTGGAGCGGTTCCCGGGGGATCCGGACAGCCCCGCCACGCGCTTCTGCAGCGACTTCGCGAGGATCAAGCAGCTGCCCTTCCTGGCGCGGAAGCGTTTCCTCTGGCGCCATGGCGTGCAGACCGGCCACAGGGTCTTCGACCTGGCCTTTACCGTGACGATCTGACCGGCCCCCGGCGGATCGCTCCGCCGCTCGGCGGACGATCTCGCGCAGGGTGATCGGGCCGGGCGCCCCGGAACCGCCACGCGCGGCGGGTCCCGAGGATCGCGATCCCCGGCGATTTGCCCGGGTCACATCGGGAGACGCACCGCTCCGACCCGAGAGCAGGCTGGATCGTGCGGCCGGAAGCGAAGGCCCCTGCGTGTCTTTGCGATACATGCCCTCGCCCTGCCCGTTCCCCGGCGACCTGCTGGCAACGCCTCCCGCCCGTCCTGCCGCTCCGCCAAGCACCGGCGGCCCGCAGGAAGCTGTCCGCACGGGCGGGCAGAAGACGATCCCTTCCCTGATTGATGCGGGCGCGGAACTGGACGTCGCGACACGATGGTCTCCGCATTGCTGGCGGCAGGAATCGATCGGCTGATCCGCGGGCATGGCGCCTGTGGTTCCAACGACAGCGCGCGCCATCAAGACCTCAACAGATTCGTTGCGGAACCGGAGGCAGTCCTACCGGGAGCAACGATGGGCACCTCCCCGTCCGCAGCGGATACGAGTGGCGACCCCAATGAGCCGCCGGGCGCCAATCCTGCCGGCAGCCCGACAGATGCCGTCCCGCCTGCTCAAGGGAGCATTGCCGCGGGGCCGGATATCCTTGCGGGTGCGGCGAACGACGGGATAATCGGCAATGTCGGCGCCGTCTCGCCCTTTCTCGGAAGGTCGGGAGATATCCCGGAATGGCATCGGGACCGGCCGGCCGGTTCGCGATCTGGCGCCAACGGCGGCACCCTACCGGCCATGCGGATCGGAGGCCATCCGCGCGATCGAACTCGCTGCCGCAACGGAAAGATGTGCTAGGCTCGGGGCCGGACGGAATTTCGCGGGGGGCAGGATGAACGAGGTCTCCGGGCAGATCGTGCTTGCGGGCGGGCAGGCCGGCCTGCCGTCGCTCACGGTCCATGTCTATGCCACGCCGGAACGGGCGGTGCCGGCCCATGTTCTCGACGAGTCGCAATGGGACGAGCTTTCTGGCGCCGGGTGGAAGGGTTTCGAGCTCAGCCGCGTCGGCTCGGCGGCCAGCGACGGGGTCGGGCGCTTCCGGCTGGGCTATGAGGCGGAAACGGTGGCGCGGGCGCATCTCTGGCTCGCCGCCACCGCGCCGGACCTGACCGCGGCGCAGCCCTGCCCGCGCGTGGTCGGCGTGTGCTGCGAGGTGCGGACCGAGCCGGCCGCGCGCGAACATATGGTGCTGCCGGTCTCCGCGCGGCGGCTGCATCGGTTCGGCGCCTTCGGGCCGGCCTCCTCGGCCGAGCGCCACGGCGCCGCGCCGGGCCGGCTCTTCGCCCTGCTCGACAAGGCGGCTGCCGCGGCGCCGGCGCCGGCGCTCGGAGGCACCCGCTACTCCCTCTTTCATGCGCGCCGGCACGAGGCCGCGCTTGCGGAGATGGCGGCGCGCGGACAGGCACCGGCACGCGCAGGCGGGTTCGCGCTCGGGATCGCGGCCGGCTGCACGCAGGGCTGCGTGCTCGGCGAGGATGTCTCGGTGACGCGGGACCCGGCCTCGGGCGCCCTCGGCCTGCTGCGCCCCGCCGGCGGTGACGTGACCCCCCTCGCCTATGCGGGGCTCCGCCGGTCGCCGGCTGGCGCCTCCGGCCGGCCCGCGCTGCTGGAGATCGACGAGCGCAGCGGTGCCTTCCAGCTGCGGCTCGCCCGGGTGCCGGACCGCCTGAGCCTCGAGGATGCCCGCGACGACCCCGAACCGCCGCTGCCGGGCGCCTAGCGCGCACGCCGCGGGGGCCGGACCATGAAGGGAGCCCAAGCATGAGCGACGAGACCCTCGAACAGCTGGCCGCGGGGCTCCTGGCCCAGATGGAGACCCGGCCCGCCGCGCCGGTGAGCGAGCGCACCATCGCCAATGTGGTGGACCAGGACTTCGTGACCTACCGCTATCTGCTCGAACCGGCCGATACCCGGGCGATCGCGCTCGGCGGCCTCACGGCGCAGGCCTGCGCCTATCTCGACGAGCTCGAGGACACCGGCGCGAGCTTCGAGGCGCTGGAGTATCTCGCGGGCTTTCTGACAGCGCTCGAGGCGGTGGTGCTGCGCGCCTTCGACGAGGCGATCCCGACCACGAGCTACGGCCGGTTTCCGCAGGATCTGCGGCCCACCTTCAATGCCCCGCGGGACAGCGCGCGCAAGGTGCTCCAGAGGCTCTACGGCCCCGAGCGGCGGATGATCTGGGAGCTGGTGGACCAGTATGGCAAGGTCCCGGGCTTCCTCTGGGACCATGTCCTGCCGACCTTCCTGCGCGAGGCGGGCAGGATCCACAAGGCGTTCTCGGGCGGCGTGATGGCATCGCCGGACGGGCATGTCTCGGCCACGCCGGCCTTTGCCTGGGCGGCGCTGGACTTCGGCGTGCCGGACGGCTCCGCCAGCCCCGCACAGCTCGCCTATCCCTTCGAGATCTTCCCGGCCAACACCACCAATGTCGGGATCGCGCTGGTCTTTCGCCAGCGCTGGAAGCCGCTCGGCATCCAGCCCGGCGAGGTGGTGCGCACCATCCCGCTCGGCCCCGGCCAGAGCCAGAAGGTCTCGATCAAGATCACCCGCAAGGCCAAGACGACCCGGACTGTGGAGAGCGAGAGCGAGTCGGAGACCACGACAGAGGAGAGCGACACCACCAAGGACAGCTCCGAGATCATTGCCGAGGCCTCGGCCGCGCAGAGCTGGAACGTGAGCGCGGAGGCGAGCTATGGCGGCTTCGGCTTCGGAGCCTCGGTCTCCGCCGGCTACGAGAACTCGCAGGAAGCCGGCAGCAAGGACACCGCCTCGAACCTCAGCGAGGTGATGAAGAAGACCGCCAGCAAGCTGCGCCGCCAGTCCAAGACCTCGATCGTGACGGAGACCGAAACCGGCTTCGAGGAGGAGACCGCCTCGGAGATCAGGAACCCCAACGACGAGGTGGCGCTGACCTACTACTACCACAAGCTGCAGCACCAGTACGAGGTGCACACCCAGCTCGCCGAGGTGCGCAACGTCGTCTTCGTGGCCGAGCGGGTGCCGGCGCCGATGGAGATCAATGCCGCCTGGGTGCGCCGGCACGACTGGATCCTGCTGCGCGCGCTCAAGGACCCCTCCTTCTCCGCGGTGCTGAACGAGCTGATCACCGATGCCGAGGAAACCGATCCGCTGGCCGAGGTGGCGGAGAGCCCCTATGAGCGCATGATGGATGCCGCGCACGGTTCCTTCGCCGCGTTCACCACCCAGGGCGGCGGTGCCGGCCAGGGCGGGCTCAGCATTCCCGACATCTATTCCGAGCCGCAGCGACAGCTCGACCGGTATCTCCGCGAGACGGCGCAGCGCGCGCGGGCGAACCGGCTCCGCGAGATCCGGCGGACGCGGCTCTACGACCATATCCGCGACAACATCCTGCACTACTGCCGCGCGATCTGGGCGGCCGAGGACGCCGATCAGCGGCTGCTGCGCTATCGCAAGGAGGGGCGGACCGCGCCGGTGCAGTGGTCGGGCAACCTGATCGCCGCCGGCCAGGGGGCCGAGAGCTTCTCCGACCTGGCCCCCAACGGGGTGACCGTGCCGCTCGGCGACCTGCTCGATCCCACCGGGCCGATCGGCTTCAGCGGCAACTACATCGTGTTTCCGCTGCGCCAGGCCGATCCCGCGCTGGTCGAGGCCGAGATCGCGGTGGATGACAGCGGCGACCCGATCACCGTGACCCTGCCGCTCCAGGAGGTGCTGGACCAGGTGCTGCGGGCGCCCTATGCCGGAGAGGAAGGGCTGCGCGACCCGGCGCTCGGTCTCTTCCTGCGCGAGGCCGAGGCGCTGATCCGCCGGCGCGAGGACAAGGCCGGCGAGCCGCTCGCGAGCCTCGCCTACGAGGCCCCGGGCGATGCGGTGGTGCAGGATCTCGTCTCGCTCCTGCCGGACGAGGCGCCGGCGCTGGTCGACGCCGCCGGCGTGCGCCGGCTGCCGGACGGCAAGCTTGTCAATCCGATCCCGGCCGAGACCTTCGGGCGCTATCTGCACCGCAAGAACGGCACGCGGCGCTTCCTGGTGGATTCCAACAACCTCTATGTCGGCATCCATCGCGGCGCGGGCACGGCGCTCGAGGCGTTCAAGCAGGCGCATCGCTATATCGACGTGCTGAAGGCGCAGGAGGAGCACCGCGCCGAGCGGCTGAAGAACCTCCGCCGCGATCTCCTGAAGGGCTCCAGCGGTGCCTTCGATCCGGACATCGCCAAGGTGGTGGTCGTCGGGGACGACGTGACCGAGAGCGACGTGGCGGGCGGTCTCGTCGAGGACGACAGCTGACGGATGTCGTCGCCGCCGCAGCTCACGCCCGAGATGGAGCCGGCCTTCCGCAAATGGGCCGCGGCGCGGGGCACGCCGGTCGGTCCGAAGACGCCGTTCTCCGAGGTCTACGAGCTGCTCTCCGAATGGCAGCGCGAGCTGCGCGAGACCGAGCGGGTGCGCGCCCGGGCCCGGCCCGCGGGGCCCGAGCCGGTCCGTCTCGTCGCGCGGAACACGGCGCTGCGGGGCACGCGCTTCACCGTGCCGCGGGAGCGCACGATCCCGGTGGCGCGCGACATCCGCGCCGGCTGGGCGGTGGCCGATCCCGGCCTCGCCTCCCTGGCCCGCGCCGCGGTCAGCCGGGCAAGGCCGCTGCAGCCGCAGCTCCTGTCGCAGCACTGGGCCTCGGACGCGCATCGCTGGACCTATATCCGGCACTACCTGCTGGCGCTCGAAGGGCTCGGCGGGCGCCCGCGCCCGATCACCGAGGCCGAGCTCCTCGAGGACGTGGTGCGCCAGGAGCTGCACTACCGGATCGAGCTGGAGCGCCGGCGCCTCGACCGCGATGCCAGGCTGCGCCCGGGCCGTCAGCTCGGCGCGCTCCGGCAATGGGCGCGGCGCCAGCCGATCGACCTGATCGGGGATTTCGAGGACGGCATCGCGCAATACGGCGACACCAGCGACCCCGGCGAGCACATCGAGGCCGAGCTGACCGGGATCGACCAGGACGACGGCACGGTGATCCTGCGCTACGCGCGCGGCGCCGCGCTGAGGATTCCCACCGGCTATATCGACTTCAAGACCGCGAGGCTGCACGAGACCTATGCCAGCGGCGAGATCCAGGAGCTCTACTACCGCCGGCACCGGAAGAGCGGGCGTCTGGTGCCGTTCGCGCAGTACCGGCCGGAGGCCGGGGCCTATCGCGGCCTCCCGGAGATCGACACGGTCGGCCAGGAGCACCGCTGGATGCTCGGCCTGCCGCGCCTCGACGGCCAGCTGACGCCCACCATCCTGCACTGGTATTCCGACGAAGCCTTCGGCCAGCGCCTGCTGGTCGGGACGGCCACGGTCATTCCGGCGGCGGGCGGGGTCAATGCGGTGCGCAGCCTGGTCTACAAGGGCACCTCGGGCCTGGTGCGGGCGGCGCCGGCGATCTCCCGGATCGCGCGGGTCCCGCTGGCCGCCGCCCGGCACACCGCGGTGACGATCCGGCTGCATGGCATCTCGCTCGGCTCGGCGGCCTATCTCGGGCGCTCGGCCTATCAGAGCTATGTCGGCAACGCGCTGCAGATCAACGAGACGGTGGTGGTGGGCACCGAGGTCCTCGTCGAGCTGATCACCGGCGAGGAACTGGGCGTGAGCCCGAGCGACAGCCTGGTGGTGGCGGCGCCGGCGGCCTCGGCAGCAGACGAGGCGCTCGAGATCGCCGCCCGGATCCGTTCCGTCGGCCGGCGCAGCGCCGTCGCCACCGTCGAGGCGGTCGACAGCGCCACCGAGATCGTGCGCGGCCGGCGCCGGGCGCCGCTCGCCGGCCCGGTCGGAAAGCGCGGCACCGAAGGCGCCCGCCCCGCCGGGCGCCCAGCCAGAGACCGGCTCACCGGCAACCGGGTGGCGGATTTCGACGTGCCGCGCCCGCCCGCCAAGGCGCCGGGCAGGGCCCGCGGCAAGGGCAAGGCGTCGCTGCCGCCCGATCCGCGCCCCCCGGTCGAGGTCGCCGCGCTCGAGAAGGCGCATGCCAGGCTGGCGCAGGCGCTGCTCGACGACACCCGGCCCTGGACCGGGAAATACAGCCGGGCGGCGCGCGAGCGGATCGCCGGCCTCACCATCGAGGAGCTTGCCGAGGCCGGGGTCCACCCCGACGATCTCGCGGGGCTCGCGCGCAGCCTCTCGGGCCGCGTGGGCGGGGATCTCCAGGGCTTCGTCAACCGCTTCCACGCCGCGCCGGGCTTCGAGCAGGTGCTCCTGAGCTGGGCGCAGCGCCATCAGTGGAACGCCCGGGCGCAGGCCTGGGAGGCGCTCTCGAAGAGCCGGCGGGCGAGCTACCAGTCCGGCGCGCGCTTCGTGATGAAATACTGCGTGGACAAGGGGCTCGACCCCAGGGCGGTGCGGTTCGAGGTGCCGGTCGGCATCACGATGGGGCGCGAGCTGCCGGCGCGGCGCGTCGATCTGGTGATCGAGGGGGCCGGCGCCTCGGGCGAGATCCGCAATCTCAATGTCGAGATCAAGTCGTGGCAGCCGGCCACCGTCGCGCGCAGCGCGGCCAACCCCTTCGGCTTCCGCCAGCAGCTGATCCGCGACACCCGTTTCCATGGCCTGCCCAACCTGCGCTGGGTGTTCGACGCGGCCAAGCTCCGCAGGTCCCGCGAGCTCGGGCGCGATCTCACCGATGCGGAGATCTTCGAGCGGCTCTCCTCCACCTTCTTCGAGGTGATCGAGGGCGATGCGCTCCTGAGGACGGAATGGGGCGGCAATGCCTTCGAGATCACGGCCAATCTTCACAACGTGATCGAGGTTTTCTGAGGGCATCAGCGATGGCGTCGGCCTGCATGGGGGGTGCTGCGAGCGCTCCCGCCTCGCGCAGGCCATGTCTGCCGCGAACGCGGATCTGGCGCTTCGGTCGGTCGATCCGTCCATCGGCATCGCGGTTCGGGCGGCGGCCCTCCATGGCGCCGAGAGCCGCCGCCCTGCCCGACCGGAGGCGGCCGGCAGGCGGTTCCGGAGCCGCAGCGGCAACCATCGCCCGACATCGAGACGTTTCGGTGCCAGGCGGAGAAGGCTAGGCTCGCGCCCGGTTGAATGGGAGTTTGCCGAATGACCGACGCAGACATCTATCGCCAGCAGGGCTTCGGGCACAGCCTCGGCTGGCCGGCGCGCCCGGCGCTGCTGATCGTCGATTTCGTCAACGGTTTCGTCGATCCGGCGGTGTTCGGCGGCGGCAACATCGCCGAGGCGGTGGAAGCGACCGTTCCCGTGCTGGCGGCGGCGCGGGCGGCGGGCCTGCCCATCGCCTTCACCCGGATCGTCTATGCCGATGACGGCTCCGATGCCGGCCTCTGGTGCGAGAAGGTCCCGGCGCTGCGCGGCCTGACGGAAGCCGCCGAGACCTCCCGGGTCGTCGACAGGCTCGCCCCGCGGCCCGGCGAATACGTTCTGCGCAAGACCCAGGCATCGGCCTTCTTCGGCACCGATCTCGCGCCCTGGCTGGTGGCACGGGGGGCGGACGGCGTCGTCGTGGCGGGCGCGACCACCAGCGGCTGTGTCCGCGCCACCGTGATCGACGCGATGAGCCACAACTATCGCACGGTCGTGCTGTCGGACTGCGTCGGCGACCGCGCCAGGGGGCCGCACGAGGCCAACCTGTTCGACATGGGCCAGAAATATGCCGACCTTCTGACCGGCAGCGAAGCGGTGTCGGCGCTGGTCGCCGCGGCGCCGCGCTAGGCGCCGCCCGCCGCGGCACCGCCGGGCAAGGGGCGGAGGATTGCCGCGCGGGCCGGTCAGCCGGGCCGCGCGGGCGGCACCGGGCTCAGCCCCGGCTGTCCGAAGCCGGCGAGAGCGCGCCGGGCGGTTCGGCGCGGGCCTCCGACAACAGCCAGGCGCAGGTCGCCGCCACCTCGGCCCGGTTTCGCGCGCGCGGCGCCGTGATCAGGTGATAGGCGCTGCGCGGCTCGATCGTCAGGGCGAAGGGCTGCACCAGCCTGCCGGAGAGCAGCTCGTCGCGCACGAAATCCGTGATCCCGAGCGAGACGCCATGCCCGGCGAGCGTGGCCTGAAGCAGCACGTTCGCGTCCTCGAAGATCACGCCGCCCAGCTTGCCGTGAACCGGGGCGCCCGCGGCCTCCAGCCATTCGCACCACGCCGATTCGCTCCGGTGGTGCAGGAGTGGCAGGTGTCGCAGATCGGCCGGGGAGGCCGGCTGCCCGGGCCGCCCCGCCAGCGCGGGCGCCATCATGGGCGAGACGCGGATCCCGAGGAGCCGACGGCATTCGAGGCCCTGCCAGTCCCCCGTCCCCCAGGCCAGCGCGATGTCGAACCGTGCGGCCTGTCGCCAGACCGCGAGCGGCGAATGGTGCAGCACGAGGTCGATCCCCGGATGTGCCTGCCAGAAGCGCGGCAGCCGCGGCACCAGCCAGCGGGTCGCGAAGATCGGCCCTGCGGCGATGGTCACGTTGGCCCGGTCCTCGCCCTCGAGAAGCCGCGACCAGGCGGCGCCGAGGGCATCGAGCGCGGTGCCCGCGGATTCCGCGAGCGCCGCCCCTTCCGCGGTGAGCTCGACCTGACGCACCTTCCGGTGGAACAACGCGCGGCCGCAGGCTTCCTCGAGCTGGCGCACCTGGTGGCTGATCGCCGTCGGCGTCAGGCCAAGCTCGGCCGCCGCGTCCTTGAAGCTGGCATGACGCGCGGCGGCCTCGAAGGCGCGGAGCGCGGCAAAGGCGGGCAGTCTCCGCATGGTCACTCCGGATGAATTTCATTCATCTATAGGGGGAAGCGATCTCGTTTGTCACCCATTTCTCGAAAGCCTAGCGTCAAACGAGTTGAACAGGGTTTTCGGAGTCGGGACATGGCGGAGCTCGAGCGGACGCGATCGCGCCGGGGACGGGAGGCGCGCGGCAGCGACGCCCCGGTCCGCGCAGTCTGGCCGGGCCTTCCCGGCGGACGGTTCCTGCCCCTCGACGCCGGCGAGCAGCGCGCGGTGCACGAGGGCGCGCTCAGCCTGCTCGAGACGCTCGGCCTGTCGCAGGCGATCCCCTCGATGGTGGCGCGCGTCACCGCGGCCGGCGGGCGCCAGACGGCGGATGGCCGCCTGCTCTTCCCCCGCGCCCTCGTGGAGGACTGCATCGCCGGGGCGCGGCGCGACGTCGTGCTCCACGGGCGGCGCGACGGACTCGAGATCGACCTCTCCGGCGCGCGCATCCACATGAGCTCAGGCGGCGCCTCGCCCGCGATCGTCGATATCGAGACCGGCCGCTACCGCGACGCGACGACGCGCGATCTCTACGACGCCGCGCGGCTGGTCGATGCGCTCGAGCACATCCACCACTTCTCGCGCTCGCTGGTCGCACGCGACGCCCCGGACCCGCTCGCGATGGATGTCAACACCGCCTATGCATGCCTGCGCGGCACCGCCAAGCATGTGAGCGTCTCGATCTCCGAGCCCGGCCACGTGCCGGCCATCGCGGAGATGTGCCATCTCATCGCGGGCGGCGAGCGCGCCTTCCGCGAGCGGCCGTTCCTGACCGCGATGGTCTGCCATGTCGTGCCGCCGATGCGCTTCGCCTCGGAGGCCTGCGCGACCCTCGAGGCGGCGGTGCTGGCGGGCTTTCCGGTGCAGATCATCTCGGCGGGCCAGGCCGGCGCGACGAGCCCTGCGAGCATCGCCGGCTCCCTGGTGCAGGCGGTGGCGGAGACGCTCGCCGGGCTCGTCTTCGTCCGCCTCGTCGATCCGGCCGCCCGCGCCATCTTCGCGCCGAAGCCGCTGGTGGCGGACCTGCGCACCGGCGCCATGTGCGGCGGCGGCGGCGAGCAGGCGATCCTGATGGCGGGCGCGGCGCAGATGGGCCGCTTCTACGACCTGCCGACGAGCTCCATCGCCGGGATCACCGACGCCAAGGTGCCGGACGCGCAGCACGGCGCCGAGAAGGCGCTGGCGGTGGCGCTGGCGGCGCATGCCGGGTCCAACCTGATCACCCAGTCCTGCGGCATGCAGGCCAGCCTCCTCGGCGTCTCGCTCGAGAGCTATGTCGCCGACAACGACATGCTCGGGGCGATCCTGCGCACGATCCGGGGCGTGGAGGTGACGGAGGAAACCCTCGGGCTGGCCGCCATCGCCGAGGTCTGCCGCGGCGAGGGGCATTTCCTCGCGCATCCCCAGACCTATGCCCGCATGAAGTCGGATTATGTCTACCCCGCGATCGGCGACCGGCGCAGCCCGCGCGACTGGGAGGCGGAGGGCGGGCTCGACCTGCGCGCGCGGGCCCGGCAGCGCGCCCGCGAGATCCTGGCCGGGCACCACCCGCAGCATGTCGGCGCCGAGGCGGACCGGGCGATCCGCGCGCGCCATGCCATCCTGCTGTCGCCGGAGGAGGTCGGCACGGCATGACCGGCTTTCCGAACCTCCTGTCGGAACTTTCCCTCGGCAATTGCTGGCTGCGAAACCGCATCGTCTCGACCGGCCATCACACCTATCTCGCCGACCGCGTTCCCGGCGAGCGCCTGATTGCCTATCACGAGGCGCGGGCGCGCGGCGGCGCCGGGCTCATCGTCTCCGAGATCGTCGCGGTGCACGGGACGGCGGGCTTCTCGCGCGATCTCCTTACCGCCGATGCCGAGGGCGCGGTCGAGGCCTATCGCCGGCTCGCCGGAACCTGCCGCCGCCACGGCGCCGCGCTCTTCGCCCAGCTCTTCCATCCGGGGCGGGAGATCCTCGCGGCAGCGGGCGGCATGCTGCCGGCGGCCTGGGCGCCCTCGGCGGTTCCGAACGAACGTTTCCACATCATGCCCCGGCCGATGCCGGATGCCCTGATCCGCGACATCGTCGCCGGTTTCGGCCGCGCGGCCGGGCGGCTCGCCGAGGCGGGGCTCGACGGTTTCGAGATCGTCGCCAGCCACGGCTACCTGCCGGCGCAGTTTCTCAACCCGCGGGTCAACCTCCGCGACGATGCCTGGGGCGAAGGGACGCTGTTTCTCCGGGAGGTGATCTCGGCGATCCGCAACGCCGCCCCCGGCAGGGTGCTGGGGCTGCGGATCTCCGGCGCCGAGCTCGATGCCGACGGGCTGACCGGGGAGGAAGTGCTTGCCGCCTGCACGGCGCTCGCCCCCGCGCTCGACTATCTGAGCGTCACGGCGGGCACCTCCGCGAGCCTCGGCGGCTCGGTCCACATCACGCCGCCGATGGGCATCGAGCAGGGCTATGCCGCGCCGCTCGCCGGCGCGATCCGCCGCGCCACCGGGCTCCCGGTGATCGCGGCCGGCCGGATCGGCCAGCCCCAGGTGGCCGAGGCGATCCTTGCCCGCGGCGATGCCGATCTCTGCGGCATGACCCGGGCGCTGATCTGCGACCCGGAACTGCCGCGCAAGACCGCGGCGGGCCGGCTCGACGACATCCGCGCCTGCATCGGCTGCAACCAGGCCTGCATCGGCCGCGCCCACAAGGGGCTCGGCATCTCCTGCATCCAGCACCCGGAGACCGGCCGCGAGACGGCGTTTGCCGCCCCTCCAGCGATCGCGCGGCGCAAGCGCCTGCTGGTTGCCGGCGGCGGCCCGGCCGGCATGAAGGCGGCCGCCGTGGCCGCCATGCGCGGTCATGCGGTGATGCTCTGCGAAGGCGCGGCGCAGCTCGGCGGGCAGGCGCTCCTCGCCGGCCGGCTGCCCGGGCGCGACGAGTTCGGCGGCATCGTCGGCAATCTCGAGCGGGAGATGGCGGCGGCCGGCGTCGCGGTTCGCCGCCGCACCGCCGTCACGCCGGAGCTGGTGGCCGCGGAGGCGCCCGACGCCGTGATCCTCGCAACCGGCGCGCTGCCCTTCGTGCCGCCGCGCGACGGGCTCGACGCGCCGAACGTGCTGACCGCCTGGCAGGTGCTCGAGGGCGCCCGCACCGGCGCCCGCGTCGTCGTTGCGGACTGGCGCTGCGACTGGATCGGCATCGGCATCGCCGAGCGGCTGGCGCTGGCCGGGAGCCATGTCACGCTCGCGGTCAACGGCCAGATGGCGGGCGAGACGCTCCAGCTCTACGCACGCAGCCACATGGTGGCGCGCCTCTACCGGCTCGGCGTCGAGATCCGCCCGCACATGCGGCTGTTCGGCGCCGATGGCAACACGGTGTGGCTCCAGAACACGCTCTCGGACGAGGCCGTGACGCTGGAGGGCATCGACACGCTCGTCCTGTCGCTCGGGCACCGGGCGGAAGACGGGCTTGCCGCGGCGCTCGCGGGCCTCGGCCCCGAGCTCCACATGATCGGTGACTGTGTCGCCCCGCGCACGGCGGAGGAGGCGGTTCTGGAGGGTTTGGAACTCGGATGGCGGATCTGATCACGGGCGGCGAGGCCGTCTACAGGGTGCTGGCGGATCAGGGGGTCGGGACGGTCTTCGGCCTGCTCGGCGGCTCGATGCTCGAGCTCTACGACGCGATGCACCGGGGCGGCGCGATCCGCTATGTCGGCGCGCGCGACGAGCGCGCCGCCGGGCACATGGCCGATGCCCATGCGCGGATCACCGGCGGCCCCGGCATCGTGCTCGGCGCGCAGGCCGGGCCGGGCGTCGTCAACCTCGCCACCGCGGTGGCCGAGGCGCATCTCGCCTATTCCCCCCTCGTGGTGATCGCCGGCGCGATCAGCCGGCGCGATCTCGGCAAGGACACCTTCCAGGAGATCGACCAGGTCGCGCTCTTCGCGCCGATCTGCAAGCGCTCGGTGCTGGTGACCGAGCCGGCGCGGCTCGCCGAGATGCTGAGGGACGCGATCCGCCTCGCCATGAGCGGGCGCCGCGGCCCGGTGGTGCTGCATGTGCCGCGCGACATCTTCGCGGCGCAGGTCTCTGCGCCGCCGCCGGGGCCGGTGCGGGTCGCGCGGGCCGGCCCGCCGGCGCCGGCCGATCTCGACGCCATCGCCGGGATGCTGGCGGGCGCACGGGCGCCGGTGATCGTGGCCGGCGGCGGCTTCAAGTGGTCCGGCGGCACGGCGGCGCTGCGCGGCCTTGCCGAGGCGCTGGAGATCCCGGTCGTCGCCTCGACCGGCCATGCCGACGTGATGCCGCACGGCCATCCGCTCTTCGCCGGCCAGGGCGGGCCGCGCGGCAACCGCGTGGCGAGCCGGCTGACGCGGGAGGCCGACCTCCTCCTGGTGCTCGGCGCGCGTCTCGCCTTCAACTCGACCTTCCTGAGCCACGACTATGTCTCCGCGGCCGCAAGGATCGTGCATGTGGAGATCGAGGCCGCCGCCGCCGGGCGCCATTTCCCCGCCGAGCTCGCCCTGCAGGCCGATGCGCGGGCAACCGCCGAGGCGCTGGCGGCGCGATGCGCGAGGCTCCCCAGCGATGGATGGCAGGCCTGGCGCGCAGGCTTCGCGGAGGACATGGCCAGCCTTCGGGCCGAGCGCGCGGCGGAGGCCGCCGACCCGGCGCTGCCGATGCATCCGCGCCGGGCGCTCGCCGAGATCCGCGCGGCGCTTCCCGAGGACGCCATCGTCACGCTCGACACCGGGAACGCCTGCCTGCAGGCCGCCGACCGGCTCGCGCACTACCGGGCGCCGGGCCTCGTGACCCCGCTCGACTTCGGGCTGGTCGGCTTCGGCTATGCCGCGGCGCTCGGCGCCAAGGCGGCGGCGCCGGAGCGCCCGGTGCTCGCCGTGATCGGCGATGGCGGCTTCGGCTTCACGCTGGCGGAGATCACGACCGCGGTGGCCCACGGGCTTGGCGTGGTCGCGGTGGTGCTCGACAACGGGGCATGGGGTGCCGAGAAGGCCTATCAGCAGGAGTTCTTCGGCGGCCGCCTGCTCGGCGCCGAGATCGCCAGCCCGCCCTACGAGGAGGTCGCCCGGCTCTGCGGCGCGCTCGGGTTCCGCGCCGAGACGCCGGAAGCGCTTGCGGAGGCGCTCCGGGCGGCGCTGGCGAGCGGCCGGCCGGCGGTGATCCATACCCGCATCGACCCCGACGCGCTCTCCACGCTGCGCAAGGATCTCTTCGGAGCCCAGGCCAAGAGCTGACCGGCGCCTGCCCGGGGAGGATCCGGCGATCCCCGCCATCTGCCGCCGGAGCCCGGCCGCGCGGGAGGGCGGGCGGATGCAGCGGCCGGGGTTCTGGCCCCTATTGCAGCAGGCGCGGCAGGAACAGGCTCAGCTCCGGCAGCAGCACAAGCGCCACGGTCAGCACGATCAGCGCGAGGATCAGCGGCAGCACCGCGCGCGAGATCGCCTCGATGCTGGTGCGCGCGATCTGCATCGCCACGAAGAGGTTGGCGCCGAGCGGCGGGGTGAGGAAGCCGATCTCCGAGGTAACCACCAGGATGATCCCGAAATGGATCGGATCGACGCCCAGCTTGGTGACCACCGGCAGCAGGATCGGCGTCAGGATGATGATCGTGGCGAGCGTCTCCATGAAGGTGCCGACGACGATCAGCAGGGCCGAAATCGCCAGCATCACGACGATCCAGTTGCCGGAGAGATCGAGGATGAAGGCGCCGATCTGCTGCGGCACCTGGAAGGTGGTGAGCAGGCGGCCGAAGGCGCCGGCGAGCCCGACCATGATCGTCACCGTGCCGCAGACCACCACGGCAAAGAGCGCGGCACGGTAGAGCCGCTCCCAGTTCAGCTCGCGATAGATCGCCGTGCCGGCAAAGAGGCCGTAGGCGACCGCGACGACCGATGCCTCGGTCGGCGTGAAGACCCCGGCATAGATGCCGCCGAGCACGATGACCGGGGCGAGCAGCGCCCAGAAGGCGGACACGAAGGCGCGCCAGATGTCGGCCGGCCCGTGCCGCTTCCCGGTGCCGGGAATGCCGCGGCGCAGGCAGAGCCACCAGACCACCAGGATCAGGAATGCGCCGGTCAGCAGCCCGGGCACGATCCCGGCGATGAACAAGCCGGTGATCGAGACGTTGCCGACCACGCCATAGATGATCATCGGGTTGCTCGGCGGGATCATGATGCCGATGGTGCCGCCGGTCGAGGCGACCGCGCCGGAGAAGGCCGGCCCGTAGCCGGCGCGGATCATCGCCGGGATCATGATGGCGCCGACCGCGGCCACCGTGGCCGGCCCCGAGCCGGAGATCGCCGAGAAGAAGATGCAGGCCAGGATCGTCACCGCGCCGTGCCC
The DNA here is from genome assembly GCF_030270585.1 of Paralimibaculum aggregatum. GTDB lineage: Bacteria > Pseudomonadota > Alphaproteobacteria > Rhodobacterales > Rhodobacteraceae > Thermohalobaculum > Thermohalobaculum aggregatum. The sequence continues at coordinate 40,448 of NZ_BSYI01000008.1, read as the reverse complement.
GCCGCGGATATGCCCGATCAGCGATTCGGCGAAGTTCACCAGCCGGCGCGACAGCCCGCCGAACTCCATCAGATAGCCGGCAAAGACGAAGAACGGCACCGCCATCAGCGGAAAGCTGTCGGTGGCATTGTAGGTCGTCTGCGGCATGAAGACGCCGGGCATCCCCTGCGCATGAACCACGAGCAGCGTCGCCGCGCCCAGCGCATAGGCGATCGGCACGCCGATCATCATCAGGAACACGAAGGCGACGAAGAGCAGCGTCGTCAGGTCGATTCCGGCGAGCCAGTCAGCCAACATGATCGGCCTCCCGGTCGCCGCGGCCCATCCGCAGGGCGAGGCGCAGCGCCTGCAGCCCGAAGCTCAGCGGAATGATCATGTAGGCCCAGAACATCGAGAGCCCGGTGGAGGGCAGCTCGAAGCTGAACTTCAGCGTCGAGAGCACGAGCTCGACGCCGTGCCAAGCCATGACGAGGCAGAAGGCGCCCAGCACCAGCTCTCCGAACAGCGTCAGCGGCAGCCGAACGGCGGGCGGCAGCAGGTCGATGAACAGCGTCACCCGGATGTGCAGGCCGCGGCGCATCCCCACCACCGCGCCGAGGAACACCAGCCAGATGAAGGCGAGCCGGGCCAGCTCGTCGATCCAGCCATAGCCGAGACCGAACAGGAAGCGCAGCCCGACCTGGGCGAGCACGAGCCCGGTCATCACGAAGAGCAGCAGGACGGCCGCATACTCCTCCGCACGATCGAGATGCTTCATCCTTGCTCGCCCTCCGGTCGGTTCCTGCTGCCCCGACGCTAGACGCGGTTGCGGGGCGAGGCAAGGATGTAATATGATACAACATCGATTCTTTGACGACTGCGCTTCCCCGCGACGCGCAGGACGACCCCACGGCAAGTGAAACAAGCACGACAGGCAGAGGAGGTGGCGATGAGGTGGACCGGAAAGGCGCTCGGGATCTTGGCCGCGATGGCGGCACTGGCGACCCCGGGCTGGGCTGGCGCGGCAGACCACAACTGGCGCGTATCGGTGGTGACCCCGGAGGGGCACCCCTACAATGTCGCGCTCGCCGCGTTCAAGAAACGCGTCGAGGAAGGCAGCGACGGGCGGATCGGGATCACGGTGTTCCCCTCCGGCCAGCTTGGCGACGAGGTGGAATCGGCCAAGAACCTGCAGCTCGGCACGCTCGAGATGACGATCATCTCGACGAGCAACGCCAGCCCCTTCTACAAGGAGCTCGAGGTCTTCGGCGTGCCCTATTCCTTCAAGAGCCTGTCCTGTGCCTTCAAGGTGCTCGACGGCGAGGTCGGCCAGGAGATGGCGGCGGGCCTGCGCGAAGGTGCCGGGATGCGCGTGCTCGGCTGGTATACTTTCGGGATGCGCCAGCTGTTCAACACCGAGCGCCCGATCGAGACGCCGGACGACATGTCGGGGCTTGTCTTCCGCGTGCCGGCCGACAAGATGGCCGAGGCCGCCTACAAGGCGCTCGGAGCCAACCCGGTCCCGATGGGCTTCAACGAGATGTTCAATGCCCTGCAGCAGGGAGTCATCGACGGTGCGGACAATCCGCTGATCACGCTCAAGGCCTTCAAGTGGTATGAGGTCGTGCCCCATGTCACGATCTCCAACACGGCGGCGGGGCTCTCGCCCTTCCTGGTGAGCGAACAGGCGTTTTCGGCCCTGCCGGAGGATCTGCAGCAGCTCGTGATCGAGGCCGGCAGCGAATCGGCGGAGGTCAACCGCACCACCGAGGAGGCGGCGACCAGGGATGCACGGGCCTTCCTCGCCGAGAACGGCGTGGCGATCGTCGAGCCCGACATCGCCCAGTTCCGTGAGAAGGTGCAGCCGGTCTTCGACGAGGCCGCCGAGCTCTTCGGCCAGGCGCTGCTCGACCGGATCCAGGCCGCACAGAGCGGTTGCTGAGCGCCGGTCGGGCAACAGTTGAACGGCACCGAATGCGGCGCGCGGCCTGCGCGCCGCGTTGCGACCGGGGAGGAGACCGACGTGAACATGGGCGGCGCAGGCCCTGCGGGGGCGGGAGCGCAATCGAAACTGTCCGACCTCGGCACGATCGAGCGCACCGGCACGCTGGCGGAACAGACCTACAAGCGGCTCTGGCACGCCTTGCTGACCGGCCAGCTCGCGCCGGGCGAGAAGGTGACGGTGCGCGGCGTCGCCGAGGCGTTCGGGGTCAGCCTCAGCCCGGCGCGCGAGGCGCTCGCCCGGCTCACCGCCGAGCGGGCGCTCGATCTGCGGCCCAATCACTCGGTCAGCGTGCCGGTGCTCACGCGCGCGCGCTACCGCGAGCTGGTGGGCATCCGCCTCCTGCTCGAGGGCCACGCCGCCGAGATCGCCGCCGGCCAGATGACCGACGAGACCGTCGCCGCGCTCGAGGCGAACTGGGCGGCGATGAGCGAGACTGTCGACCGCGCCGAGAGCAAGCGCGCGCTCGAACTGAACGCGGCCTTCCATTTCGGGATCTATCGCGCCGCGGGAATCCCGACGCTGACCTCGATCATCGAGACATTGTGGCTGCAGGTCGGCCCTTCGCTGTCGCTGCTGACCCCGGCCTATCAGCGCAGCCAGCGGGGCCTCGCCCATCACCGCGCCGCGATCGAGGCGGCCAGGGCACGGGACCCGGCGGCGCTCCGAGCCGCCATCGAAGCAGACCTGCGCGACGGCATGACAGCGCTTGAGCCGCTGCTGCCGGCATGAAGGAGACGAAATGACGGCCTTTCCTGAGCACGGCACGTCCTGGGCGGACCTGTCGCAAGAATTCGACACGGCGACGGGCGCGGATGCCGACTGGCGCGCGGGGCGGGTGCCGCTCTATGTCTTCCATGCCAACGACACGGTCTCCGAGATCGGCCGCAACGCCTACAACCGCTTCTTTTCCGAGAACGCGCTCGGCGCGCGGCGCGCCTTCGGCAGCCTCAAGCGCATGGAGGAGGAGGTCGTCGCCATGGCGCTCGATCTCTTCAACGCCCCCGACGGCGCCGCCGGGCACATGACCAGCGGCGGCAGCGAGAGCATCTTCCTCGCCGTCAAGGCGGCACGGGAGCATCACCGCGCCCGGCATGGCGGCCGGACCGCCCTCAACATGGTGCTGCCCGCGAGCGGCCATCCGGCCTTCGACAAGGCGGCGCAGGTGATGGACATCGAGGTCCGCCGGGTGCCGCTCGGCAGCGATCTGCGCGCCGATGTCGAGGCGATGGCGCGGGTCGTCGACGGACAGACCGTGCTGATCCTCGGCTCGGCGCCCTGCTTTCCGCACGGCATCTTCGACCCGCTCGCCGCGCTCTCGGCCCTGGCCGCAAGCACCGGGACATGGCTGCATGTGGACGCCTGCGTCGGCGGCTACCTGACGCCCTTCGCCCGCGCCATCGGCCGGCCGGTTCCGGAGTTCGACCTCGCGCTGCCCGGGGTCGCCTCGCTCTCGGCCGACCTGCACAAGTACGGCTTCACGCCGAAGCCCGCCTCCACCGTCTTCTTCCGCCGGATCGAGGACATGGAGCGCAACGCCTTCGCCTTCGACGACTGGCCCAACGGCAACTACCTCACGCGCACCATGACCGGCACCCGGCCCGGCGGCGCGATCGCCGGCGCCTGGGCCGTGCTGCGCCATCTCGGCCGGTCCGGCTACGAGCAGGTGGCACGCGATCTCTTCGCGATGGTCGACGGCTATGCCGCGGGCATCCGGGCGATCCCCGGCCTTGCCCTGCATGCCGAGCCCGAGCTCGCCATCCTCAACTGGGGCTGGGAAGAGGGCGACATCTTCGCCGTCGCCGAGCGCATGGCCGAGCGCGGCTGGGTGCCGGGGCTGACCCAGCGCCCCAAGGGCATGCACGCGATGCTGTCGATGCTGCACGCGCCTGCGCGCGAGCGCTATCTGGCGGATCTGGCCTCGGCGGTCGAGGCCGCGCGCGGCAGCGCCTCGGCCGGGATCAGCGCGAGCTACTAGGGCATTCGCAAGCTCGCGGAGGCGTTGGGAGGGGTTCCCGTTCCCGCGCAGGCGCGATCCGTCATGGGGGCCGGCAAGACGGCCGGCTTCCATGACCGAACCTCTTTCCCTCGCTCTCGGGCAGCGCACCGCGGACGCAATCGTGCCCCGCCGGAACCACCGAGCGGCGGTGGTGACATGACACCGGCGCTGGCGGGGAGACAGGCCCTGTCGCCCCCCGACCGGTGGGCGGCGACAAGCGCACGGGCCGGATCGGGGCCCTCGATCCTGCCGCCGCCGCAATGCTCTGGAATGCCATGCGCAACACGCTCGCCGAGATCGTCCTGCGCCCCGTGGCCCGGGATGGCGAGAGGCTCGCGCTCTCCACCATGCACCGCGGCTTCCGCGGCTCCGGCTCGGCGGGCAGGGAAGGCCGGTTCATGCCGCCGAGCAGGCGCCTGCCGACCTCTACGCGCGCGAGGCGTGGTGCGAGGCGCAGCCGGGGCTGGGCCCCGGGCTGCGCGCCTCCACAGGCGAGACCTGCACCTAGATGGCGCGCCTGCACGGACGGACGCCGCGCGGTGAGTGTCTGAGATTCCCGATTGCGCGCTGGCACTGGCGCACGCTGATCTTCGCGGCTCCGAGGCTCACTGGGGTCGACGTCCGATGGCCGTCGCCGGACCGGTCGACGGCATGAGCTTCCTCGCCGATGTCCGGCAGGGTCTCGTGCCGACGCTCCGCACCGGCGACAGCGTGATCTTGGTCAACCTCGGCTGCCACAAGGGTGGGGCCACCGGGGCGGCCGGCGCAGGGCGCCGCTTCCGCCGCCCTACGGCCCTGGCTTCGATCCGGTCGAGCGGGGTCGCCAAGCACAGGGCTTCTTCGAGAGGCCGCCGCCCCTGTCCACGGCGTCCCCCAGAACGCCGCAGGCACGACGCGCGCAGCCTGTCCCTCGCGAATGCCGCAGCGGCTGTACTGCGGCCGGCCGCGAGCCCGCGGGACGAGACGCTGTGCTAGCCCGGCGATGTGCGCAGCCGGGCGGTCTCTGCCCCGTCATGGCTGCGCCCGTCATCGGCAACCGCGACGCCATAGACCGCGCGCGCCGCGGCCGGGCTCACCAGGCCGTCGCGGACGTCGCGGCAGACCGCCTCCGGCGCCCGATCGAAGGGGTCGCCATAGCCGCCGCCGCCGGGCGAGGTCATCGAGAGCCGCGCCGGCCCGAAGCGCGAGAGCGCATAGTCCGGCATCGGGCGCGCTTCGCCCTCCGCACCTTCGCGAAGCGCAACGCGGCCGCGGGCGCCGTCGGAGCCGCCCTCGACGCCGAGGCCGGTCGGCCGGCTGGTGCCCTCGGCACGGAACGAGTATTCCGCCGCCGTCAGCACATCGCACTCGTAGTGCACCCCGGTCCCGCCCCGGAACGCGCCGGCGCCGCCGCCGTCGCAGACAAGCTCCTGGCGCAGCACCCGCACCGGATAGAGCTGCTCGTAGACCTCGGCATTGGGCAGCGTCAGCCCGCCAAGCGTGACCAGCGGCCCGATCTGGGCGAAGCCGTCGCGCCCTGCCACCGCACCGCCGCCCGAAAGCCCGCCCCAGTGATACATCACCCAGGTCTTGCCGTCGCGCGTGCCGGAGCTGTTGGGGAAGGAGTTCTTGCCCCAGCCGGCGCAGGCCCGCTCCGGCGCCGCCTGTCCGAGCGCCCACCAGCAGGCATGGATGATCTCGTAGGCCGGGAACACCGTGCACATGGTCACCGGCGCAGGCGCCCGCGGATTGAGCAGCGAGCCCTCCGGCGCGATGACCTCTATGGCGCGGAAGCTGCCCTCGTTGCGCGGAAGATCGGCATCGAGAAAGCTGCCGAAGGCCGCGTAGACCCCGGAATGGGTGTTGGCCAGCGAGGAGTTCTTGAAGCCGCGGATCTGCGGGCTGGTGCCGGTGAAATCCACGCGGGCGCGGCCGCCCTCGAGCGATATGCGCACCCGGATGCGGATGTCGGCCGGGCCGAAGCAGTCGTTGTCGAAGCGCTCCTCGGCCTCGAAGACGCCGTCGCCGAGCGCCGCGATCGCCTCGGTGAAGCGCCGCTCGCCGTAGTCGAGCATCCCGTCGAGATAGGCGGTCGCCTCGTCCCGCGGCAGGCCGGTAATGGTTTCGGCGATCTTCTGCGCACCGATCTCGGTCGAGCCGAGCATCGCGCCGAGATCGCCGTCGAGCAGCTGCGGGGTGCGCGTGTTGGCCATCAGCAGCGCCCAGAGATCGTCGCGCATCACCCCTTCTTCGACGAGCCGGAGCGGCGGGAGCCGGATGCCCTCGTGGAAGATCTCGGTGGCGGTCGGGTTGTAGGTGCCGGCCGCGCCGCCGCCGATATCCGACTGGTGCGCCCGGTTGCAGGCGAAGGCGACCAGCGTGCCATCGACGAAGACCGGCCGCGCGATCACCCAGTCCGGCAGGTGGTTGCCGCCGGCGACATAGGGATCGTTGGAGAGATAGGCATCGCCCGGCCGGAAGCGCCCGTCGAATGCCGCGATCAGCGCCCGCACCGAGAAGCCGCCGCCGCCGGTGTGAATCGGGATGCCGTCGGCCTGCGAGAGCAGCTGGCCGTTGCGGTCGGTGATGAAGCAGGAGAAGTCATGCGACTGGTTGAAGATCGGGCTCCGCGCGGTGCGGGTCATCACCCAGCCCATGTGCCGGGCGATATGGTCGAGCCGGTTCTGCAGGAGCGCCAGCGCGACGGGGTCGAGCGCCGGGGCGGCCGGGGTGTCGGTCATCGTTTGTCCTCCGCTGCATCCGCGTCGAGAGTGATCGCGTAGTTGCCATGGGCATCGACCTCGAGCCGGTCGCCGGCACCGACCAGCACCGTCGTGGTCTGCTCGTTGACGATGGCCGGTCCGGCGATGGCATGGCCGGGGGCGAGATCGGCGCCTTCATAGATCGGCGCCATGCAGCGCCCGCGCGCCGCGTCGATCCAGACCGGCCGGTGCGACCGCGCAACCGGATCGCCCTGTGCCGGGGCGGGGCCCGCCGGCGCAGCGCCGGCCACCGGCCCGACCCCGGCAAGCCGCAGCCGCGTGATCTCGATCGTGCCGCGCGGCTGGACATGGCCGAAGAGCTGCCGATGGCGCTGCTCGAACCCCTCGCGCAGCCGCGCGAGATCGAAGCTGGCGCCGAGCGGCACCGTCACGTCCCATTGCTGGCCCTGGTAGCGCAGGTCGCAGCCATACTGCCAGACCGGCTCGGCAAAGCCCGCCTCGGCCAGCGCCGCGGCCAGCTCGGCCCGCATCTCGGCCAGCCGCGACGCGATCGCCGCTCCGTCGGCGCTGTCGAGCGGGCTGATATGCACCCGGCTGGTGTCGTGACGGATGTCGGAATGCAGCATCCCGAAGGCGCAGAACGCGCCGGCGAGACGCGGGACATAGACCCGCCGGCAGCCGAGCCGCCGCGCCACGGCCGCGCCATGCAGCGCCCCGGCGCCGCCGCCCGCGACCAGCGTGAAACGGCGCGGATCGTGCCCCTGCTCGACGCTGAGATGCTCGAGCGCGTGCAGCAGCTTCTGCTCCAGCAGCCGGATCATGCCCTGCGCCGCCGCCTCGACACCGATGCCGAGCGGCTCGGCGATGCACCGGCGGATCGCCGCCTCGGCGAGATCGGCATCGAGGCTCACCGCGCCGCCCGCATAGGGGCCGGGCGCGAGCCGCCCGAGCACGAGCTGCGCATCGGTCGCGGTGGCCTCCTGCCCGCCGCGGCCATAGGCCGCCGGCCCGGGCATCGCGCCGGCGCCCTCGGGCCCCACGGCCAGCATCCCGCCGGCATCGACCCGCGCGATGGTGCCGCCGCCGGCGCCGATGGTGTGGATGTCGACCGAGGGCATCGCCAGGAAATGCCCGCCGATATCGAGCGCATCGGTCAGCGCCACCTCGCCGTCCGCCATCACCAGCACGTCGCAGCTGGTGCCGCCGATCTCCATCGAGATGAGATTGTCCGAGCCGATGGTATCGCAATGGTGGCGCAGCGCGCCCACCGCCGCTGCCGGCCCCGAGAGCAGCAGCGAGGCCGGCCGCGCCGCGACCTGCGCCGGGGTTATCATGCCGCCGTTGTTCTGGGTGAGCAGCATCGGCACCGCGAGCCCGCGCGCCGCGAGCGCGTCCGAGAGCTCGGAGACATAGCGCGCGGTGCGCGGCCCGACATAGGCATTGAGCGCGACCGTGGAGGTCCGCTCGTACTCGCCAAGCACCGGCGCGATCTCGGACGACACGAAGACCGGCAGCCCGGCCTCCCGCACGGCCGCGGCCGCGGCCCGCTCCTGGCCGTCCGCAAAGATGCTGTTGAACAGGCTGACGGCGACGACCTCGGCATCCTCGGCCAGCAGCCGCTCGATCTGCCGGTCCAGCGCCTCGCGGTCGAGCGGTTCGAGCTCCTCGCCCGAGGCGCCGATGCGCCCGCCGACGGGCAACCGGCGATGGCGCGGCACCAGGACCGGCGGATATGGCTCGCGGTGGCGCCAGGGATCCGGGCGAATGCCCCGGCGGATCTCGAGGCTGTCGCGGAAGCCCTCGGTGGCGATCAGGCCGACGCGGGCGCCCTTGTGCTCCAGCACCGTGTTGGTGGCGACCGTCGAGCCATGCACGAAGAGCCGGCACCCCGCCAGCAGCCCGGCGACGGTCTCGCCGGCCGCCGCGGCAAGCGCGTCGAGACCGTCGAGCACCGCCTGTTCCGGCCGGTCGGGCGTCGAGGGCACCTTGGCGATGCGCAGCGCCCCGGTCTCCGCGATCGCCACCAGATCGGTGAAGGTGCCGCCGATATCGACGCCGATGCGCCACTCCCTGCCGAGGCTCTCATCGTCCGCCCCCCTGCCCGCGCCATTGCTTGCCTTATCGTTCCAGGACATCGCCAGCCGACCCCACTGCTCCGGAAATTTTCTGTGTTCGATGATATAACATGAAAGATTCCTGTCAACGGACCTGGAAAGCCGCCCGCGTTCCTGGCGCCAGCACCACGGATCTCGACAGATGCGCGCCCGACCCCATGACCCGCGGCGATCCGCCATCGCGTCGCCACCGGAATACGGCCCGGTTCGAAAGATCTCGGCCTGACAACGGCGCGCTCAGCCATACCGACGACAATGCGATCGCAACGTAGCATCCATCTCGAACGGGCACCTGGCGTGCGCCGGGAGGTCAGGGGATACCCCGAAGCTCAATCGTGGATCAGCGAGGCCTGGGGGCCTCCCGATGGGGAGATCACCGGCTGGTCGGGAACGCCCTGGTTTTGGAGTTGGCTATGCTGCCGAAGTGGTCGGGGGCCCGAATCGTGATGCCGGCGGTGACGGTGACATGGGGCCATGCCGCGCCACTGGTCCGGGAACGAGCTGGTCTCCGAGGACAAGGGCAAGTTGGCAGGGCATGGCGGCTCCTTCAGCGGCTGAAGGCGTTAAGCTAGGGCGATGGACTGCCCCTGGTAGCAGGCTTGGGCTCGTACCGGACCGCGCCCAGACCCTTTTGGATGCCGGTTGACGGTCAGGCTGGCCACGGTGTGGAAGCCTGTCGCAGGGCGTTCGGCCAGCGCGCGCGGCTTCTCGTCCTCGCAGGCAGGTTTGGAAGACAGCGGGAATCACTATGGCCATCCGTCGCATTTCGGGGCAGACCAGCCTCGCTCTGGCGACTGATGCTGGCGCCCCGCGCATCGCGGACGGCATGCGCGATTGCATGACGCTGGGCGACGGGCGGCGAATGTTGCTGTGTCGCTCGCCTCGAATCCGTGGCAATCGGCATGCGCCGCGGGCGATCGCCGAGGGCCGTGCCTCGGCGTTCTCCGGCACCGCAATCGTGTTCTTCGCCGCCGAGCTGACCTGCGCTCGCCTGGATGAAAGCCTCGCCGACGGCCCGATGATCGGCTGTCCCCTGCATGCGGGCGGTTCTACCTCGGCAACCGCGCGGTGCCGCCGTCGCCGATCAGCGCCGGTCTCGGGAGCCCTCCTGAGCAGGCCTGCCACAGCCACACCCTGATTGCGATCGACCTGTCCGGGGGGGCGCGACGGCTTCGCGATGCACATCTGCCGCACATTCTCCGGGCCCTGACAGCTGTCCTGGCTCGCGCGGAAATCGATGCCTCGGCGCCATCGGATGGAGATCAGCCACGCCGCCCGCCGCCCGACTCCCGCTCCCATCATCCGAGCGCGGCCTCTGGCGCGGCAGTCATGTCGGTGTATTCAACGAGTTTCATGGAGTGACATCGACCAACCGCTCGCGGGGCGCTATAACGGACCGCAAGAGCGGCCCGAGGGCCGAAACCCGCGGCACATCCGGCGTCGGCTGCCATCTTCGGCGCAGCCGGTCACACTGAGAAACCACCCGGAAAAACAGCTTGGTGCAATAGATGAGAACAGTGAACCGCACCTTCTCGATCCTCGAGGCCTTCGCGGGGGATCGGCACAGCCTGCCGCTTCACGAGATCGCCATGCGGGTCGGGCTGACCAGCCCGACGACGCTCCGCATCATCAAGGCGCTGGTCGAACTGGGCTATCTCATCAGATTGACCAACAACGAATACTGCCTGTCGCCCAAGATCCTGCGCCTGTCCGCGGCGGTGAAGAGCACGCTCGACATCCGCGAGATCTCCTATGACGTGAACCACGATCTCGCCGCCAAGACGAAGGAATCGGTCGCGCTCTACATGCTCGACGGATTCGAGCGGATCTGCATCTACGCCATCGACTCCGAGCTCCGCCTGCAGGCGGTGATCCGGCAGGGCGACCGCGCACCGCTGGGCCTCGGCGCCAGCGGCAAGGCGATCCTCGCCTACCAGGCGCCGGAACTCATCGAGGAGGCCGCGGAGCGGCTCGAGCAGAGCCACGCGGTGGAACGGGCGAAGCTCAGGGAGGTGCTCGCCCGGATCCGCGAGGAGGGCTTCGCCCAGAGCAGCTTCGAGGTCACGGGCGGCAACGCGGCGGTGGCCGCGCCGATCTTCGAACCCGATGGAAGCGTCAGGTTCGCGCTCTCGCTGGCCTGCCCGGAATCGCGATTCTCGGTGAACGAGGCCTTCTTCACCGAGGAGGTGATCCGCTCCGCCAAGCTCATCTCGAAGCGGAACGGATTTACCGAGCGCGAGCTGACCCCGGCCTCCGCCTGATCGCGCGGGCGCCGGGCTCAGTAGACCTCGAAGAGCCCCGCCGCTCCCATGCCACCGCCGACGCACATCGTCACCACCACATGCTTCGCCCTGCGGCGGCGCCCCTCGATCAGGACATGCCCGGCGAGGCGCGCGCCGGTCATGCCGAAGGGATGCCCGACGGAGATCGACCCGCCGTTCACGTTCATCCGCTCGTCGTCGATGCCGAGCCGGTCGCGGCAATGCAGCACCTGGCTGGCAAAGGCCTCGTTGAGCTCCCAGAGGTCGATATCGTCGACCGTCAGGCCGAAGCGGCGCAGCAGGCGCGGCACGGCGAAGACCGGGCCGATGCCCATCTCGTCGGGCTCGCATCCGGCAACGGTGAAGCCGCGCCATGCGCCGAGCGGCTCGAGCCCTGCCCGCTCGGCCGCCTTCGCCTCCATCAGCACGCAGGCCGAGGCGCCGTCGGCGAGCTGGCTGGCATTGCCGGCGGTGACGAACCGGCCGGGCCCCTTCACCGGCTCGAGCGCGGCGAGCCCCTCGAGCGTCGTCGTCGGCCGGTTGCAGCGATCCTCGGCGACGGTCACCGCGACGCGCGAGACCGCGCCGGTCTCCCTGTCGCGCACCGCCATCTCGGTGGCAAAGGGCACGATCTCGTCGTCGAAGCGCCCGTCCGCCTTGGCCCGCGCGGTGCGCTGCTGGCTCTGCAAGGCATAGGCGTCCTGCCGCTCGCGGCTCACGCCATAGCGCTCGGCCACGATGTCGGCCGTGTCGATCATCGCCATGTAGAGGCCGGGGATATTCTCCTGCAGCCAGCTCTCGCAGCGGAGGCTCTGGTCAATATCCGTCTGGCGCAGCGAGATCGACTCGAGCCCGCCGGCGATCATCGCGGTGGCGTCGTCGAGGATGATCCGGTGCGCGGCCGAGGCGATGGCATGCAGGCCGGAGCTGCAGGCACGGTTGACGGTGCCGCCCGGCACGCTGACCGGCAGGCCCGCGCGCAGCACGCTCTGCCGGGCGATGTTGCCGCCGGTCGCGACATAGGGATGCGCGCAGCCGAAGATCGCGTCCTCGATCAGCGCCGGGTCGAGCCCCGCCCGGTCGACCGCGTGCCGCACCACATGCCCGCCCATGGTGGCGCCATGCGTGATGTTGAGCTCGCCGCGATGGGACTTGGTCAGCGGCGTGCGGGCGGTGGAAAGGATGACGGCTTCTCGCATGGCGGCGCGGCTCACTGGTTGAGGCTCTCGAACGGGCGTCCCTCGGCGACGAGGTGCTCGAGCAGCGGCGCGGGGCGCCAGAACGCCGGGTCCGAGGCGGCATTGCGGCGGAGCGTGCCCAGCACGGTCTCCAGCCCGATCATGTCGGCGTGCTTCATCGGCCCGCCACGCCATCGCGGAAAGCCGTAGCCCAGCATCAGCGTGACATCGATGTCGAGCGGGCGGAGCGCGATGCCGTCGGCGAGGATCCGCGCCCCCTCGTTGACGAGCGCCGCCATCAGCTGCTCGACGATCTCCGCCTCCGGCACGCTGCGCGACACGATGCCCTTGGCGGCGCGCTCCCGGGCCACGATCTCCGCGACATCGGGGTTGGGTCGCCCGCGCGGCGAGGCGTCGTCGTAGATGTAGTAGCCCCGGCCGGTTTTCTGGCCGAACCAGCCACGCTCGCAGATCCGGTCGGCGATCGCGACGTATCGCTCGGCCGGATCGCGGGTGGCGGCCTGCCGCTTGCGGGCCGCCCAGGAGATGTCGAGCCCGGCCAGATCGCCCATCTGGTAGGGGCCCATGGGATAGCCGAACCCCACCACCGCGCGGTCGAGATCGAAGGGCGAGACGCCGTCCTCCACCAGCCGGTCCGCCGCGATCTTGTATTTCGAGAGCATCCGGTTGCCGATGAAGCCGTCGCAGACGCCCGAGCGCACCCCGACCTTGCCGAGCCGCTTCGCCAGATCGAAGGCCGTGGCGATCACCTCCGGCGCGGTGCGGCGGCCGACCACGATCTCCACGAGCCGCATGACATGGGCGGGCGAGAAGAAATGCATCCCGATCACGTCCTCGGGGCGGGCCGTCGCCGCCGCGATCTCGTCGACATCGAGCCGGGAGGTGTTGGTGGCCAGCACGGCGCCGGGCCGCGCGACCGCATCGAGCCGGGCGAAGATCGCCTTCTTGACCGCCATGTCCTCGAAGGCCGCCTCGATGACCAGATCCGCCTCGCCCAGCGCGTCATGGTCGAGCGTGAGGCGGCAGCGCTCCGCCAGCAGGGCCTCGCGGCCGGCCTCGGTCATCCGGCCCCTGGCGATCGCGCGGTCATGGATCCGGCGGATGTTCCCCCGGGCCCGGTCGAGCGCCGCGGCGTCCGTCTCGAGCAGGGTCACCGCGATCCCGGCATCCAGCAGCGAGACCGCGATCCCCGCGCCCATGGTGCCGCCGCCGATGACGCCGGCGCGCCGGACCGGGCGCCCCTCGATGCCCGCGATGTCGGGGATCTTGCGGGCCTTCCGCTCGGCGAGGAAGGCATGCATGAGCGCGGCCCGCTCGGGCCGTTTCATGCAGTCCTCGAAGCGCTCGCGCTCGATGCGCAGCCCCGCCTCGAAGGGCAACTCCATCGCGGCCTTCACGCAGTCGGCGATGTGCCGCGGGCCGGCGAGCCCGCGGTGCTTCCTGGCATGGCGGGCGAGGGCGCGCTCGACGGCCTCGCCGGACAGCGGCTCCCGCGTGATCCGCTCGACCATCGCACGGGTCGGCCGCGGCGGCAGGCCCTCCGCGATCGCCCGGCGGGCGAAGGCGAGGCCCGCCGCACGCTGCTCGCCCCCGGCAAAGACCGCATCGATCAGCCCCATCGCCTCGGCCTCGGCGGCGGGCACGTGGCGCCCCGTGAGCATCATCTCCAGCGCGGCCTCGGCTCCCACCAGCCGCGGCAGGCGCTGCGTGCCGCCGCCGCCCGGCAGGATGCCGAGATCGATCTCCGGCAGGCCGAGCTTCGCATCGGCCAGCGCGACGCGGTAGTGGCAGCCCATGGCGAATTCCAGCCCGCCGCCCAGCGCCGTGCCGTGGATGGCGGCGATCACCGGCTTGCCCGCGGCCTCGATCATCGCCACGACCTCGGCGGTCGGCGGCGGTTGCCGCGGCTTGCCGAACTCCGAGATCTCGGCGCCCGCGATGAAGGTCCGCCCGGCGCAGATCACCACCACCGCCAGGGCATGCTGATCCGCGAGCGCCGCGCCGACGCACGCGAACAGCCCCTTGCGGACGGAGTGGCTCAAAGTGTTGGCGGGGGGGCTGTCGACGGTGACGACCGCGATCTCGCCGATCATCTCCAGCGAGACCGCATCGCCTGTCCCGCTCCCTGTTTCGGTCGCGCCTTGCATGGCTTCTCCTTTCATCGGCTGCGGGAAGGCTCAGCCAACCTCCTCGGGCTCGAAGAAATCCGGCCAGGTCACCTTCATCCGGTCGATGAAACGGTCGGAGAGCCCCTGGCCACGCAGGTGCCGCACGGTCGTCGGCATCTGCACGGGCCGGTAGCCGGGATCCGCAGCATGGCGTTTCGGGAAGTCGTGGTTGAGGATGGCCGCGCGGCCCAGCATCACCCAGTCGGCGCCGGCGCCGAGCGCCCGCTCGGCATCCTCGGGCGTGTAGATCTTGCCGGCAACGCCGAGCAGCGCCCGGCCGCGGTTGAGCCGCGTGCAGTGCACGATGAGCGGCGTGGCGCCAAAGCCCGGCTGCTCCGGCTTCTTGAAGACATCCCAGAGCGACATGTCGAGGAAGTCCACCCACCCTTCCCGCATCAGCCGCTCCGCGACCTCCAGGGTCTCGGAGAGGAGCATGCCGAAACGCTCCGGCGAGAGACGTACCCCGACGAGGAAGCCCGGGCGGCATCTCGCGCGGACCCCGTCGAGGATCTCGAAGAGGATCCGGTAGCGCGCCTGGAGATCGCCGCCATAGCGGTCGGTGCGCCGATTGATCGAGGGGCTGAAGAACTCCTGCAGCAGATAGCCATGCGCGGCGTGGAGCTCGACCCCGTCGAACCCGGCGGCCTCGGCGCGGCGCGCGGCGGCGATGAAAGCCTCGATGCACTGCGCGACCTCCGCCGCGGTCAGCGCGCGGGCCCCGGTCCGCGGATTGTCGGAGGCGCAGACGAGATCGCCGTCGAACCATTCCTTCAGCGCCCGCATGCCCCCGTGATGGAGCTGCGCGATGGCGACGCCGCCCTCCGCCTTCATCGCGCGCGCCAGCCGGGTGAGCCCGGGAACGTGGCGGTCGGCCCAGATGCCGAGCTGGCCGGAATAGGCCTTGCCGTTCTCCTGCACGTGGGAGGCGCAGGTGAACAGCATGCCGTAGCCGCCGCGCGCCCGCATCGACATCCAGCGCAGCTCGTCCTCGCCAAGCTCGCCGTTCTCCTGGCTCTGGCCGTTGGTCAGCGGCGCGAGCACCAGCCGGTTCTGCAGCTCCGGTCCGCCGGGAAAGGCGAGTGGGGAAAGGGCGCGCGTCATTCGGGTCTCCGCAAGATTTCGTTTAATGAAACTAATGCCATCATTCGAAACGAACAAGCCGCATTTCGCTCCGGACAGCCGCAGGCATCCGGGCAGGCGGTCAGTAGACCGAGCCGGCCCCGGTATGGACGATCTGGGCGGTGATCTGCCGGCTGCCCGGCGCGCAGAGGAACAGGATCGCGTCGGCGACGTCCTCGGGCTCCGACATCCGGTTGAGCATGTTGCCGAGCTCGCCGCCCTGCTCGATCTGCCGGCGATAGCGCGCCATCCCTTCCGCGATCATTGGCGTGTCGGTGAGGCCCGGAGCGACCGTGTTGACGTTGATTCCGTGCGGCCCCAACGCGCGGGCGCTGACCCGCGTGAGATGCGCAAGCCCCGCCTTCGAGCAGCAATAGGCGACCGGCAGACCGGCCCGCACCGCATGTCCCGAGGCGACGTTGACGATCCGGCCGGGCGTGCCCTGCGCGATCATGTGCCGGGCGACCGCCTGCGAGAGAAACATCGCCGCCCGGAGATTGACCGCCATGATGCGGTCCCAGACCTCGGGCGTCATCTCAAGGAAACCGCCGCCGTCGTTGACGCCGGCGCAGTTGACGAGGAACCGGATCGGGCCGAGGCACCGCACGGCCTCGTCGATGGCCCCGGCCAGCAGCTCGACCCGGGCGAGATCTACCGGGATCACGGCAATCTCGGCGCCTTGATCCCGCAGGTCGGCCGCGAGGGCCTGTGCCGCCCGCTCGTTCCGGTCGAGGATCGCGACCTTCGCGCCCTCCTCGGCAAAGCCGCGGACGGTGGCCGAGCCGATCCCCGAGGCGCCGCCCGACACCACCGCGACCTGCCCCCTGAAGGACGGGTGCACCACCGCACTCTCCATGTCAGATCGCCCCTTGCCGCGCGAGCTCGCCGATCTCCGCCTCGGAGAGGCCGAGCAGGCTGCCGAGGACCTCGGCGGTATGCTCGCCCTGCTGTGGCGGCGGGCTGGCATAGCGCACCGGCGTCTCCGAGAACACCAGCGGATTGGCGAGCGTCGGCACCTCGCCGGCCACCGGATGCGGGATCTGCTTCAGCACCCCGCGATGGCGCACCTGCTCGTCCTCGAAGACCTGCGCGAGATCGTAGAGCGGGCCCACCGGCACGCCGGCGCCGTCGAGCAGCGCGACCCATTCCTCCGCCTTGCGCGCCAGGAACAGCGGCGCAAGCAGCGGGATCAGCGCGTCGCGGTTCTGCACCCGCAGGCTGTTCGAGGCGAAGCGCGGGTCCTCGATCAGGTGCGGAACCTCCATGACCTTGCAGAAGCGCTGCCACTGGATGTTGTTGCCGACGCTGACCACGACCTGGAAATCGGCGCAGTCGAAGGGCTGCACCGGGCAGCCGGTATAGGAGCGGTTGCCGCAGCGGGGCGGGATATCGCCGCTGACCAGATAGGCCATCGCCATGTGCGAGAGGTTGAAGATCTGCGTATCGAGCAGCGAGAGGTCGATATGCTGGCCCTTCTTCTCGCCGGTTCGCATCCGGTGCATCAAGGCCGCCGTGATCCCCAGGGCGGCAGTGGTGCCGGTGAGGATGTCCACCGCGCTGTAGCCGACGCGCATCGGCCCGCCGCCCGGCTCGTCGTCGTGATGGCCGGTCAGGCTCATCAGCCCGCTCATGGCCTGGAAGATGATGTCGTAGCCCGGGCGGTTGCGGTATGGCCCGGTCTGCCCGTATCCGGTGATCGAGCAGTAGATCAGCCCGGGATTGACCGCGCTGAGGCTGGCATGGTCGAGCCGGTATTTCGCGAGCGAGCCCGCCTTGAAGTTCTCGATCAGCACATCGGCCTTGCGGACGAGGTCGAGCAGCACCGCATGGCCCGCAGGCTTTGTGAAGTCGAGGGTGATCGAGCGCTTGTTGCGGTTGTAGCTCAGATGCGCGGAGGAGGCGCCGGGCAGGTCCTGCCCCCCGGCCTGGGCAAAGGGCGGGAGGCCGCGGGCATCGTCGCCGCGGCCCGGCTGCTCGATCTTGATGACGTCGGCGCCGAGATCGGCGAGCCACTGCCCGGCGAGGGGCCCGGCAAAGACCCGGCTCATGTCGAGCACGACCATCCCGTCGAGCGGCCCGGGCGCGCGGCCGTCGCTGCCGCCATCCCCGCTGTTGAACACGTCCGATATCACCCGTTTCCCCCCTCGCCCTGCGCCCGCGCCTTCGCCTGCACTCAGTAGCCGTTGAACACCGGACGCCGCTTCTCGGCAAATGCCGTCGCGGCCTCCTTGTGGTCGTGGGTCTGCAGGGTCAGCATTTCATAGGCGATCGAGGCGTCGAGGATGAGGTTCAGGTTGTCCTTGATCCCCTTGTTGACCGAGAGCTTGGTCCACTGCACCGCGTGCTCGGGCAGCCGCGCCAGATCGGCCGCGATGTCGATCGCCTTCTCCATCACGCCTTCCGCCGGCGCAGCATAGCTGAAGAGGCCCATCTCCGCCGCCTCGGCCCCGCTGATGAGCCGGCCGCGCATCAGGAAGTCCTTGGCCCGCGCGGGGCCGACCAGCATCGGCCAGATCACCGCGCCGCCATCGCCGGCGACAAGCCCCACCTTGACATGCGTGTCGCCAAACTTCGCCGTCTCGGCGATCACCGCGATGTCGCAGAACAGCGCCAGGGTGGCGCCGAGCCCGACACAGTCGCCGTTGATCGCCCCGACGATCGGCTGGCGGACCTCGAGCAGGTTCTGGAACAGGCGCTTGGTGTCGCCCGGCGTGCGCAGGGCGAATTTCAGCCCCTCCACGGTTCCGGCCCGGCGGGCCATGTTCTTGACGTCGCCGCCGGCCGAGAAGGTCGTTCCGGCGCCGGTGAAGATGATGACCTTCACCTCGTCGTCCTTCGACAGATCGAGCCAGACCTGCTCGAGCTCGCAATGCGTGTCGTGGCTGATCGCATTGCGGAAATCCGGGCGGTTCAGGGTGAGCCGCGCGATGCCCTCGCTCTTTTCGACCGACAGGTTCTGGTACTTGTCATAGGTATTCATCTGCATGGTTCCGCAAGCTCTCCGTTTCCCTATGCGTTGGGCATTCGGTGGGTTGAGTCAACCAAAATTTCACCAGATGTTACGCATTTCATTTTATTGGAAGCGTGACATGTCCCGCGCGCTGTGCGGCGCGGACAGCACGGGTCAGATCGTCGGTGGGCCGAATTCGCACCAGAGGCGGGTGAGGTGGAGCCACTCGATCCTCCACTCCCCGCCGTCCTTCCGGTAGCGCTCGTGATAGTGGCCGAAGCCCCTGCGGGTCATCCTCGCGGTCTGCACGCAGTCCGACATGCCCCAGATGCCCCGCGCCCGTTCCGCGTCCAGGATCTCCAGCTCGGCGAGATGGCCCTGATGTGCCGTGCGGGTGGTGCCGCCATTGGCCGCCAGCATGGCGCGGACGCCGCTCAGCATGGCGTCGCGGCCGCGATATTCCGTCACCCGGTCGCCGCCGCTCTCCCAGCGGATATGGACATCCTCGGTAAAGAGCGCCGCCCAGGCATCCAGCGCGCGCGTGTCGAGGAGCCGGAAGTAGCGCGCCTTGAGGATGCGCAGCGCCTCGATCTCGACGAGATGCTCGGGCTTCACGGCCCCCCGGGGCGCCTCTGCCCCCGGATCAGACGGTTTCATCGGCCCCGCTCTCCATCTGGCCGGACAGGCCGCGCTCGATCCTGGCGATCAGGTAGATGACCGCCGCGCAGCCCGCCCCGAACGCGGTCAGCTCGACATTGCCGAAGCCGGTCATCGGCCCTCCCGGCATCGCCATGGCCAGCCCCCCGGCAACCAGCACGAGCTGTTTCGGCAGGCGCACCGGAAGGCTGCCGGAGATCCGGCCGGAACCGAAGAGGTAGCCCTGCAGCCCCATCGCGATGATGACGATCCCGATCATCGCCTTGGCGGTGAGGAGCACGATGTCCGTCACCTCGCCCTGCATCAGCAGCGCCGGGTCGGCGACGAAGAAGAACGGGATGAAGTAGATCACCGTGCCCAGCCGCATCGCCTCGAAGCCGGTGCGCATCGGCGACGCGCCGGCGATCGACGAGGCCGCAAAGGCGCCCAGCGCGACCGGCGGCGTGATGTAGGAGAGCATGCCCCAGTAGAGCATGAAGAGATGCACCCCCATCGGGTTGAGGCCGGATTCCGACAGCGCCGGCGCCATGGTGATCGCGAGGATGATGTAGGCGATCGTCACGGTCACGCCGATCCCCATGACGAAGCTGACCAGCGCGCCGAGCAGCAGCAGCAGGAACACCTGCCCGTCCGCCAGCGCCAGCAGCTCGAAGGCGAAGGTGCCGATCTTGCTCTGATAGGCCAGCGCGCCGACGATCAGGCCGACCCCGGCGAGCAGGCCCGCGAGCTCGACCAGCAGCCGCCCGACGCTTTCGAGGAAGGCCAGCAGCGAGGCCCGCGTGAAGCGGTGCCCCGGAACCACCTGGTTGATGACCAGCAGCAGCACCGTGGCGTAGTAGGGCGCCTGGGCCTCGCGGTTCTCGAAGATCAGGAGATGGATCAGCAGCCCGAAGACGAGGAGGTAGTACCAGCCGTCCTTCAGGACCTCGCCGAGGGACTCCAGCCGCTCGCGCGGGATGCCCTTCAGCTTCATGCGCGCGGCATAGGCGTCGATCTGGATGAACAGGGAGAAGAAGTAGAGCAGCGAGGGGATCACCGCCGCGATCAGCACGTCGCGATACGAGACCCCGAGATTGATCGCGATGATGAAGGCGGTCGCGCCCATCACGGGCGGCATCAGCACCCCGCCGGTGGAGGCGCAGGCCTCGATCCCGCCCGCCACATGCGGCTTGATCCCGTGCCGGCGCATGGCGGGAATGGTCAGCGCCCCCGTGGTCAGCACGTTGGTGATGACACTGCCGCTCATCGAGCCCATCAGCCCCGAGGAGATCACCGCCACCTTGGCCGGCCCGCCGCGCACGCCGCCCAGCAGCGCGAAGGCCAGCCGGATGAAGAAGCGCCCGCCCCCGGTGTGCTGCAACGCCACGCCGAAGATCATGAAGCCGAGCACGAGATAGGCGAAGGCCCGGAACGGGATCCCGATCACGCTCTCGGTCGAGAGCACGTGATAGGCCGCGGTGTCCCCGATGGTCTCGGTGCTGCCCTGCAGGATGCCCGGCAGCGAGCCCGCGATCAGCGGATAGGCCGAGACCACCGCCACGATCGCCGCCACCACGTTGCCGCCGGCGCGCCGGGTCGCCTCGAGGACCAGCAGCCAGAACGCGATGCAGACATACTGCATCCAGTCGGGCGCGATGAACTCCCAACCGCTGTTGAGGATCCGCTCGGCATTGACCACCAGCACCGAAGCGAGGCCGAGGGACGCGGCAAAGCAGATCACATCATACCATGCCATCCTGCCCGAGGCCGCCGGCACGGCCGGAAACACCAGGAAGGCCAGCGGCAGCAGCAGCGTCAGCATCAAGTAGAAATACTGGCTGTCGATCACCGTGTAGCCGGTCAGCTCGCCGAAGTTGAACGAGCGATAGATCGCGAACGCGGTGGCGAGGAGCGACATGACGAGAACGACAGCCCGCCAGAGCGGGGCGAGCTGGCGATGACGGCCCCGCGGGGCCGCCGGCTCGTCGTCTGCATGTGTGGCGGATTGCATCTCCGCGGTCTCAGTCGAAGACCACGGGAAGGCCTGCCGCCGTCAGCGCCGCCTTGCGCGCCTCAAGCCAGCCCTCGCGGAATGCCTCGCCGGACCGGTCCGCCGCGGCCTCGCTGTATTCGGCCCAGGCCGACAGCAGCACCTCCTGGCGCGCGATCAGCCGGTCGTTATGCGCCTGGTCGGCCTCGGTCCAGACGCCGATCTCCTTCCAGTAGCGCACGGCGCCCTCGTGGAACGGGATCGCCCATTGCAGCCTCTGGTTCTCCACCGCCCAGCCATCGGCGCCCTTCGCCCCGGTGCGGTAATCGTCGAGGTTCTCGCTCATCGACTTCACGAGCGCATAGACGATATCGGCATCCTGATCGGCATTGGTCGTGAGGATCGGATAGGGGTAGTTCGAGCTCTCCAGCGGCGCATCCTCTGAGAGCAGGGTGCCGACGGTCGCCATGGTCGGCACGAAATAGGGCGCCTTCTTCTGCAGCCGGGCCCAGGCCTCGGTGTCGTCATGCGGCATCCGCAGCCATTTCAGGCCATAGGACGAGGCCGCGACCTTCTGCGTCAGCGGCGAGACGGTGCTGGCGAAGACCACGTCGGCCTTGCCGTTGAGCACCGCTTCGTAATCCGCCCCGGTGCCGGAGACCCGCACGATCTCCACGTCGTCCCAGGTCAGGCCGCCGAAGGCCAGCAGCGCGCCGAACGACCAGTTGACGGAATCCG
The DNA here is from genome assembly GCF_030270585.1 of Paralimibaculum aggregatum. Taxonomy (GTDB): domain Bacteria; phylum Pseudomonadota; class Alphaproteobacteria; order Rhodobacterales; family Rhodobacteraceae; genus Thermohalobaculum; species Thermohalobaculum aggregatum. The sequence goes on along the minus strand of NZ_BSYI01000008.1, from coordinate 18,591 downwards.
AGTTCGTCACGAAGGTGACGCGCTTGCCGCGGATATCCGCGAAGGTCTCGATGCCGGAGGACTCGGTGACCATCAGCGTGAGCGCGGTGTCGGCGAAGGCCGACATCAGCATGCGCAGCGGCTGCGGGCCCCACTCCTTGTCGGCGAACATGTAGACGCCTTCCTGCCCCATCCACACGGTGGCGCCGCAGCTGCAAAACTCGGCCTTGCGGTCGCGCAGGGGCGCCATCCGCGAGACATCGTTCTTGCCCGGCAGCACGCGGACGGCGGTGCCGTGGCGCTGCTTCAGCATGTTGCCGATGGCGACCGTCTGGGCATAGCCCGACGAGGTGGTCTGATAGGCCATCCAGGTGAGCTTCTTCGGCAGCTCCTGTGCGGCCACGGCCCCCGACAGGCAGAACAGCCCGAGCGCCGCGGACCCGAGCGCCTTTGCCAACATTCCCATGTTCTTTCCTCCCTTTGCATCGCCGCAGGGCGACCACCGCTGCCGGCGCCTCGGAGGGCCGGCGAGATATTGTTATATGACATCAATTACGCTAGACGAAATTCACTGTAAACCCTGAACTCCCCCAGCTGGCGGATTTTCTGTCCGGGCGTACAGCGTCCGGATGCCCTCAAGGGGCACATCCGCCTCGATCGGGAGCCGTCGCATGGTGTTTCAACAAACAACATAAATTCCATTAAATGGAATATCCATGGACAAGCCCGCTTGGCCACGCCTAGGCTCGCCCGCGCTGCCACGCCCCCGCATCCGGCGCCCTGCCGCGCCCTGCGGTCACGGGCCGGCCTGGCTGGGGATCAACCGACCGGAAGGATTGCAAACATGACAGAGCTCTCGCTAGCCGGGCGTGTCGCCCTGGTCACCGGCAGCGCCAGCGGTATCGGGCGCGCCATCGCGCTGGAACTGGCCGCCCGAGGTGCCGTGGTCGCGGTCAACGATCTGCGCGAGGACCGGGTTTCCGCCGTGGTCGAAGAGATCGCGGCCGGAGGCGGGCACGCCATGGCCGTGCCGCAGGACATCGCCTCGCGCGACGGCATGCGCGCCGCCATCGAGGCCGTGGCCGGCGCCCGGGGGCATCTCGACATCCTCGTCAACAATGCCGCCTGGGTGCGCTACCAGGGCGTTCCGGCGATCCAGCCCGAGACCGTCGACCGGATGGTCGATATCAGCTTCAAGGCGGTGATCTGGGGCATCCAGTCCGCGGCCGAGGTCATGCGCCCGGAACGGCGCGGCACGATCATCAACATCGCGTCGGTCGAGGCGTTTCGCTCGACGCCGGGCTCCATGGTCTATTCCGGCATCAAGGCCGGCCTGCTGGGCCTCACCCGCGCCGCGGCGGCGGAGCTCGGCCCGAGCGGCATCCGGGTCAACGCGATCTGTCCGGGCCCGGTGCCGACCGAAGGCACGATGCGCCTGCGCAATGCGGATCGCGATGCGGCCCGCGTGGCGCAGACCCCGCTCGGCCGGCTCGGCACGGTGAAGGATGTCGCGCGCGCCACCTGTTTCCTGGCCGGGGAAGACGCCCAGTTCATCACCGGGCAGGCGCTGCTGGTGGACGGCGGGATGACCTTTGCGGACCTGCGCGGGGCCTGAGGATATTCCGCAAATGTCATTAAACGAAAGATATGCCATTAAATGTAATTTCTGCTGGACAATCCCGACCGCCCCCGCCTAAGGTCGCCGCAACGAGAACAGCGCTCGGCGCATGAACCCCGCCAGGGGAAGGGGGAGGCTTGCCAGAGGACGCCCAGGACTGGAACGCCATGACGGACGACGCCTTCCGGGAAAGGCTCGCCCGCTTCGTGGAGGAGAACTGCCCGGCCCGGCTCCGCCATCTCAAGGACCGTCCGCGGCTCGCCGAGGTGCATGGCTGGCAGAAGGCGCTCGGCGCAGCCGGCCTGCTCTGCCCGGCCTGGCCGCGGAAATACGGCGGCATGGGGCTGAACCCGGCAAAGCAGCTCGTCTATCTCGAGGAGATGGAGAACCTCGGCGCACCGCGCCTGCTCGATCAGGGGATCATCAATCTCGGCCCCCTGCTGATCGCCCATGGCTCCGAGGCGCAGAAGGCGGAATACCTGCCCAGGGTGATCTCGGGCGAACATATCTGGTGCCAGGGCTACTCCGAGCCCAATGCCGGCTCCGACCTCGCCTCGCTGAAGACCGAGGCGGTGCTCGACGGCGATGCGTTCGTCGTCAACGGCAGCAAGATCTGGACCTCGATGGCGATGGACGCGAACATGATCTTCGCCCTCGTCCGCACCGACAAGACGGTGCGCAAGCAGGCCGGCATCAGCTTCCTCATCATCCCGCTCGAGCAGCCCGGCGTGACCGTCCGCACGATCCGCAACATCGCCGGCAAGGAGGAGCTCTGCGAGGTCTTCTTCGACAATGTGCGCACGCCGCGGGAGAACCTGATCGGTGCGCTGAACGACGGCTGGCGGATCTCCAAGACCCTGCTCGGGCATGAGCGGATCTGGTCCGGCTCGCCGCGCCAGTCGTTCTCCGCGCTGTTCCATCTGAAGCGCGTCGCCGAGGCGCTCGGCAGGTTCGACGACCCGGTCTTCGCGGAGAAGTACCAGGCGCTCGAGCTCGACACCCGCGACCTCGGCTCGGCCTATGCACTGGTGCAGCAGAAGGTGGTCAACGGCGAGGAACTCGGGGCCGAGGTCTCGGTGCTGAAGATCTGGGCGACTGAAACCTGCCAGCGCATCACCGAGGCGATCCTCGAGGCGGCGGGCGATGCCGGCGGCATGGCCGGCGAGGTGCCGGTCGGCGGCGAAAGCCTCGACGTGACGGCACCGTTCTTCGAGTCGCGCGCCCCGACGATCTATGGCGGATCGAGCCAGATCCAGCGGAACATCATCGCGAAAACCGTCCTGAACCTGCCGAGCTGAGATGACCGATCCTTCCGAACTCGCCATGCTTCGCGACTCCGCCGCCGGCTTCGCCGCCGGGGAGCGCGATCTCTTCTACCATCAGCGGGAGTTCGGCAGGCTGCCGGGCGTCAACCCGGCGGCCTTCCGCAAGATGGCGGACCTCGGCTGGATGGGCATCCTGGTGCCCGAGGAGCATGACGGGCTCGGCCTCGGTCTGCCCGAGATGGGCACCGTGGTGCGGGAGCTCGGTAAGGCGCTTCTGGCGGAGCCGCTGGTCGCGACCGCGGTGCTAGGCGCGCGCATCCTTGCCGCCAGCCCGGACACCACATTGAAGGCGCGGCTCCTGCCGGGCCTCGCGGCGGGAGAGCATCTGGCCTGCCTCGCGTTCCAGGGGCCCGCCGGCAGTCTCGACGATCTCGGAAGCGCTGTCCGCCCGGCGGACGGACGGCTCACCGGCCAGAGCCGCTTCGTCGCCGGTGCGAGCCTCGCGGACAGCTTCCTCGTCGCCGCGCGCGGCGACGCGGGGCTCGGCATCTATCTCGTCGATGCCCGCAGCGAGGGCCTCGCCGTGTCATACGAATGGCGCTCCGACGGCACATGCCTCGGCCGGCTCGCGCTCGACGGCGCCGAATGGACGACCGTGGTGGCGGAGGGCGAGGCTGCGGAGACCGCGCTCGCGGAGGCGCTCGACATGGCCTGCATCGTGGCCTCCGCCGAGATGCTGGGGGTGATGGAGGCGACGCTCGATCTCACGCTCGACTACATGCGCACCCGGGTGCAGTTCGACCGGCCGATCGGCAGCTTCCAGGCGCTGCAGCACAAGGTGGTGGATCTCTACATCCTCAAGGAGATCGCTTCCGGCGTGCTGCAGGAGGCGCTGGCATCGGGCGCCCGCCCGCCTGCGGAGCGCAGCCTGCTCGCGAGCCGGGTCAAGAGCCGCTGCAGCGATGCCGTGCTGCGCATCACGCGCGAATGCATCCAGCTCCACGGGGCGATCGGCTTCACCAGCGAGTACGAGCTCGGCGCCTATGTCTACCGCGCCATCGCGCTCGCCGCCTGGCTCGGCAACGGGGCCGAGCATCGCCGGCGCATCCGGGCCCTGTCGGCTCGCCCGCAGGAAGGGGAAACACATGCTTGACGACACCGCCAGCGGAGCCTGGGAGCTGCCGGAGGAGTTCGTGCTGCTCCGCGAGACCGTGCGCCGCTTCATGGCCGACGAGGTGCGCCCGCTGGAGGAGCGACAGCCGCATGACGCCTATGCGCTGCCCGAGGACGCGCTCCGGCAGCTGCAGGCGAAGGCGAAGGCGCTCGGCCTCTGGTGCCTGGCCTCGCCGGCTGAATATGGCGGTGGCGGCCTCAACCTGCTCGGGCAGGTCGTCGTCGCCGAGGAAGCCGCGAAATGCCGGATGGGCGCCTATGTGCCGGCCTGCGGGGCGCTCGGCATCGATCCGCCGAGCGTGATCTGGCTCGGCAACGAGGCGCAGAAGCAGAAATACGGCGTGGAGGGGATCGCACGGGGCAAGAAATGCTTCGTGGCGATCTCGGAGGCCGCAGGCGGTTCCGATCCTGGCCGCAAGATCCAGACCCGCGCGGTGCGCGACGGCGACCACTACGTGATGAACGGCACGAAGATGTGGATCACCGCCGCCGGAAACGCGGATTGGGGCATCGTGTTCGCGCGCACCGGCGAGGCCGGCAAGGGCGGCGGCATCACCGCCTTCATCCTCGACGCCGGAACGCCGGGCATGTCGGCGCGGGAGATCGGGGTGATCCGCTCCTATTCGCCCTACGAGATGGTGCTCGAGGATGTGCGCGTGCCGGTGGAGAACCGGCTCGGCGAGGAAGGCAGGGGCTTCGAGATCTGCCAGAAATGGCTGGTCCATGCCCGCGTGCCCTATGCCGCCGGGGTGATCGGCGTGGCCCAGGAAGCGCTGAGGATCGCCACCGAATGGGCGCGCGGCCGCCATGTCCACAAGTCGCTGCTGGCCGACAAGCAGGCCGTGCAATGGATGATCGCCGACAGCGAAATCGAGCTGCGCGCAGCCCGGCTGCTGACCTACCAGGCGGCCTGGAACGGCGATCTCGGCCGCGACATCAAGACCGACGCCTCGATCGCCAAGGTCTATGCCACCGAGACCGCGGGCCGGGTGATCGACCGCTGCGTCCAGATCCTCGGCGCCATGGGCGTGGCCCGGGAGCTGCCGCTGGAGCGCTGGTACCGGGAGCTGCGGATCAAGCGGATCGGCGAGGGGCCATCGGAGGTGCATCGCATGGTCCTCTCGCGCGAACTGCTGCGGGAGTAGCCCATGTCGATCGATCTCGACCTGCAGGACGGCATCGCCACGATCACGATCAATCGCCCCGAACGGCGCAATGCGCTGGATGCGGAGCACTACCGGCTGCTCTCGGAGGCCTGGGTGCAGGTGCGCGACGACGACCGCATCCGCACCGCCATCGTGACCGGCGCGGGCGAGGCCGCTTTCTGCGCCGGCGCCGACATCAAGTCCTTCGTCGGCGGGGAGCGGGCGCTCTCGGATCTCTGGCTCACCCAGAAGGACAGCCTGCTGAACCGCGGCCTCGAGGTGTGGAAGCCGGTGATCGCGGCGGTCAACGGCGCCTGCGTCGGCGGCGGCATGACCCTGATGCTGGCGACCGACCTGCGGGTCGCCTCTGACAGCGCCTTCTTCTCGCTCGCCGAGGTGCGGCGCGGCATCATCGCCGCCAATGGCGGAACCCAGCGGATCATGCGCCAGATGCCCTATGCCATCGCCATGGAGATGCTGCTGCTCGGCGACCGGATCGACGCCGAGGCCGCCGGGCGCTGGGGGCTGGTCAACCGCGTCGTGCCGCGGGCCGCGCTGATGGAGACCGCGCGGGACTTTGCGGAACGGATCGGGCGCAACGCGCCGCTGGCGGTTCGCGCCGCCAAGGAGCTCGCCGTGCGCGGCCAGGACATGACCCTCGCCGAGGGGCTGCGCATGGAGCAGCTCGTCAACGGCATCCTGCACGGCTCCGAGGATACCGCCGCCGCGAAGGCCGCCTTCGCCGAGAAACGCGAACCGACGTTCCGGGGCCGCTGAGCCCGCGGGCCGGCGCCATCGATCACCGCGAGGGAGACGGGATGCGGGGAAGGACAGTCATCGCCGGCGTCGGGCACACCCGCTACGGCAAGCATCCGGGCCGCGACAGGGTCGCGCTGATCGTCGAGGCCGCGCGGAACGCCATCGCCGATGCCGGCATCGAGAAGGACATGCTCGACGGGGTCTTCGTGAAGATGGCCAATTCCGCCCCGTCGATCCTCTATGGCCAGCAGGTCGCGCAGGCGCTCGGGCTGCGCCCGCGGATGGGCTGCGCGCTCGATCAGGGCGGCGCGGCGAATGTCTCGCTGATCTCCTTCGCGGCGCTCGCCATCGAGGCCGGCATGATCGAGATGGCGCTGATCTGCTATGGCGACACGCCGCGCACCGGCTCGCATGCGGTCTATCACCGCCCGCGCGGCGAGGAGGCCGCCTATGGCTGGTATTCCACCGCGGCCGGCTACGCGATGATCCATCAGGCCTATCGCAACCGCTACGGCGCGCCGGACACGCATTTCGGCGCGATCGCGGTGCAGGCCCGCGCCAATGCCCTCGGCAACCCCCATGCCCATCTGCGCGTGCCGCTGGACATGGACACCTATCTCGCGAGCCCGTTCGTGGTCGAACCGCTGCGGCGCGACGACTGCTGCCTGCTCTCCGACGGCGGCGCCGCCGTGATCGTCTGCTCCGCGCGCAGGGCGAAGGAGCTGGCGCTGCCCCGCCCCGTTCCGATCCTCGGTTTCGGCCAGGGCCAGGAGAGCTGGGAGGTTCATCTCAGACCCGACCTGCTCGACACCATGGCCGCCGAATCTGCCCGCACCGCCTATCGCATGGCCGGGGTCGGGCCGGAGGATATCGGCGTCGCGCAGATCTACGACTGCTTCACCGTCACCGTGCTGCAGACGCTGGAGGACTACGGGCTTGCGCCCCGCGGCCAGGCCGGGGCGCTGGCGCTCGCCGAGGGGATCGGGCCGGAGGGCGCGCTGCCGCTCAACACCTCCGGCGGGCTGCTCGCGGAATCCGGCACGCCGGGGCTCCAGCTCGTCATCGAGGGCGTGCGCCAGATGCGGGGCGATGCGCGGCTGCAGGTGAAGGCACCGAAGGCCGGCATCGTCTCCAACCAGGGCGGCAGCATGCACACCCACGCCACCCTCATCCTGGGGCAGCCGGCATGAGCTTTCCGCATCCCGAGATCACCGATCTGAACCGGCACTACTGGGACGGCATCGCCGCAGGGGTGCTGCGCTGCCAGGCCTGCGCCGACTGCGGCCATCTCTGGCTTCCGGCGAGCGCGCAGTGCCCGGCCTGCCTGTCGCCCCGGCGGGCGTGGCGCGACACCGGCGGGCGCGGGCGGCTCGTCTCCTGGGTCTGGTATCACCGCGCCTATGCGCCCCATCTCGAGGGCCGGACACCCTACAACGTGGCGATCGTCGCGCTCGACGAAGGGCCGCGGCTGCTGACCAACATCGTCAACCTCGCGGACCGAAGCCTTCTCGCGGAGGGCGCGAGGGTGCGCCTCTGCGTGACGGTCGAGGCGGGACTGCCACTGGCGACCTTCGAGCTGGAAAATGGCTGACACCCGCCGGGCATCATGCGCGCGCTCGCGCCACCCGGAGCTTTCTATCTACCGGCCGCACTCCACCACTGATGGGCCGTTCGCGGCATTGACCCGGACTTGTTGGTCGCGGATCCTAGACGCCGGCGGCCCGTCTGGGCTCCGGTGCTCTGCCCCTGCAATTTCCTCCATCTGATGCTGGAGCCCGGCCGAGTGAGAGGACCGGAGGATGAAGCGATCTCCACGCTTCGCGCGCGCCGCTTCGCAACGTCAGCGAGGCGCGGGTCATCGCGATCCTGCGCACGCCGGAAGCGGGGGCAAAGACCGCGGATATGTGCCGCCGGTACGGCCTCTCGAGCGCGCCCTTCTCCGCGTGAAAGGCGAGGACGCTCCGTGACCTCGAAGCCGAGAATGCCCGGCTGAAGCGGATCGTCGCCGACCAGGTGCTCGGCATGTCCGCCATGAAGGAGCTCCTGGCAAAAGACTGGTGGCGCCCATGGCCAGGCGCAAAGCCGTGGGCTTCCTGTTGGACGAACTGGGCCTGAGCGAGCGGCGGAGTTGCCGGATCGTGGGGCTCTCACGCTCCGTGCAGCAGTATCGCCCCGGCGCCCGCAACGACGGTGATGTCCTCGAGCGAATGCGGACCTTGGCCTCGGAGAACCGGCGCTATGGCTCTCTGCGCCCACACGCCATGCTGCGCCGGGAAGGGCCTGTGACGAACCGCAAACGGACCTGGCGCCTCCGCTGCGCCGAAGGCCTGCAGGTCAGGACGACGAAGCGGCGCAAGCTTCCCCGTCGCGACCGGACTGCGCCCCGGGTGCCGGAACGGCCGATGCAGCGCTGGTCTCCCGACGTCATGAGCGACCAGCTCGCCGATCATCGTCGGTTCCGGGTGCTCGACGTCATCGACGACCACAGCCGTGTCTGCCCTGGTCAGATCATTGACCTCTCGGTCTCCGGCGCTCGCGCGGCGCGATATCTCGACGAGCCGGGCAGGCGCTTCGGGCTGCCCGGGGAGATCGTCCTCGACAACGGCCCCGAGGGCACCAGCCGGGCGATCTTCGAGTGGTCGGAGCGCTCCGGTGCCCGGCTCCGCTTCACCGAGCCCGGCAAGCCTGTCCAGAACGCCTTCGCGGAGCGTTTCAACGGCAAGCTCCGCGACGCGTGCCTCAACCCACACTGGTTTCGCTCGCTCCGTCATGCCCGAGAGGAAATCACGGCATGGCGCCACCACCACAACACCGAGCGCCCCCACTCGGCGCCCGGCCATTTGTCACCCAAGGAGTTCCTGGCAACCAACGCCGCGCCGTCGCCTGAGCCTGTTGTGCGCTCCGCGCCGACGCTCGCCGCAACCAATCAACCGGAGAACCCCAGTTATGCGCGGCCCTGATCGAGGGGAACGGTCAATGTTGGCACACCTCGCGCCGCCAGGCGATGCTGGAGGCCTGCAGGTAGAAGGCGGGCGCCTTCGTCCAATACTCGCAAGAAAATCACGCATGTCGTCGCTCAATCCGGAGAAGACCAGTAATCCAGATTCTCGAGCCAGAAGCTCCTGCCCCCCCTCAACGCTCATGCCACGGTCGCGAATGAGATGCAGGACCACACCTGGGTCAGGCTCGCCGCAGCGCTCAACCATCACCAGATCATCGAGCGCGGCATCCCCCATTCTGTTTGCGATGCTCGTCCGCGCCCGCATTGCACACATGCTCGCGCCGTGGCCCAGATGCGCGACGATATCGCGGCCACCATGGACGACGAGGTGCCCGGCCGCGGTGACGGTATCGCTGCCAATCTCGCGATGGATGCGCGATTGAAGGCGAGTGAGCAGCGCCGTGTGGGCGTCACCAGCGTCACCAGCGTCAGCGGGGTCCGGCTCCTGCTACGACCGAGAAGATCAAGACGCCAGCGCAAGGCCAATGTGGTCGATCTGCGCCTTTCGCTAGAAGTCGCCGTCATCCGCTAGGGAGTAGAGACCGTACTTGATCGACGAGGACCCCGCGCTCAGAATCAGGATTGCCTCGGTCATGGCGCCCTGCAGGAACTGCGGCGGACAGAAAGCGGGGCCAGAGCTGCCGAGGCGCGGCGGGACAGGGTGCCGTCTGCGCGGCTGGTCAGCATGATCGGCACCCGGGCGCCGAGCACGATCCCTGCCGCCTCCGCGCCGGCCAGATACATCGGCTGTTTCGCGGTCATGTTGCCGGCTCCGAGATCCGGTGCGAGGAGAATATCGGCATCGCCGGCCACAGGTGAACCGATAGGTTTCGCTTCGGCTGCCTGCCTGGAGATCGCGGTGTCGAATGCCGGCGGTCCCTCAATCGGTCCGCCGGTGATGCGGCCACGATCCGCCATCTTGCACAGCGCCGCGGCTTCGACCCTCGAGGCGATCATTGGATAGACCGTCTCGACCGCGGAAGGGATCGCAACCTTCGGCCGCTCGATGCCCAGCGCAGTGCGGGCTCGAAGGCGTTCTGGACAATGTCCCGTTTGGTCTCGATATCAGGTTGGATGTTGATTGCGCCATCGGTCGCGAAGAGTGGCTTCGGATAGGTCGGCACATCCAGCGCGAAGGCATGGCTGATCCGCCGCTCGAAGCGCAGACCGGTCACCCTGTAGATTGCGGCGGCCATGATTTCGTCGGTGTGAGGGAGCCCCACATCAGCGCGGACCACTTCAACCGCCCGATCAGCGGCCGCATGGCTGCGCGGCGCATCGACAATCTCGACCTCTCCGAGTTCGATGCCGGTCTTGCCGGAGGCCGCGCGGATCCGCGCTTCCGGCCCGACCAGAATGGGGAGGATCAGGACCTCGCGCTCGGCTCCGATCGCACCCTCGAGTGCCTTCCGGTCGCACGGATGGACGGCGGGCGGGATCGGCGCAAGATCGCGCGTGGTTTCGATGAGACGTCCGTAGCGCGCGCCGCGTTTGTGCAGTTGCACCGCCGGCAGGATCGTTCTTGGACGCCGCACCCTGACGGCAGGCGCGATAACCTTGGCCTCCCCCTTGGTCACCGTTTCGCCATTCTGATTAAGGCATTCGCAATTGAGGAACAGGCGCTGGCCTCAGCGCGCTTCTCGTGCACCGTCACCCGCACTGTCACGGTATCACCGAGTCCGACCGGCCGGCGGAAGCTCAGCGACTGGTTGAGGTGGATGGTGGCCGGACCCGACAGCCCGGGGCCGAGCACGGCGGGGATCAGCGCGCCGCCCCAAATGTCGGGGGCGATCACCTTGCGGAACATGTCGGATCTGGCGAACGCCTCGTCCACATGAGCGGGATTCACGTCGCCCGACATCACCTCGAAGCGCTCGATATCGTCGTGCTAGAGCGTGCGGGTAATCTTGGCCAAGCAGCCCCCAGCGGCGCGCAATTTCTTGCGAGCCCAGCGTCAAGCTCATCGCTGGCCTCGCCATCGGGCGGGCGGACTATCTCCGCCTCGACCGCATCGGCGGTCGGCGCGACAGGACGCCGGGCCCGTTCGTTCAGGCAGGTGACGGCCAATGCGGCGCCCGCCTCGTGGAACGCGTGCACGCAGCCAGCGGCGATGGAGGGCTCGTTGGCGATGCCGACGGCCAGCCCGTCATTTCCGGCCCGGAAGTCCGCCTGGCATGGGCATGAATCAGCCTTCCATCACGTAGCTTCCGGGCGCATCCGGCAGTGTCTGCCCGTTGCCAGGCAGACCGATCGGCGGCGGGGCGGCGGGCTGGGTGGAGCGTTCCGCAAGCCAGGCCGCCCATTCCGGCCACCATGAGCCGTCTTTCAGCATGGCCCGCTCCACCCAGGCGTCCGGCGGCAGATAGGTGTCGCTGTGGCGGCTGGTATGGACGCGGTAGTGCCGGCGTGGATGCCCCGGCTCCGAGACCACCCCGGCGTTGTGTCCGCCCTTGGTCAACACGAAGGTAACGTCGGTATCGGTCTGCATGTGCACCTTGTAGGCGGACCGCCACGGCGCAACGTGGTCCGTCTCGGTGCCGACGGCGAAGATCGGTGCGCGAATGTCGCTGAGCGCGACCGGGCGTCCGTCGACCTCGTAGCGGCCGGTCGAAAGCTCGTTGTTGAGAAAGAGCTTGCGCAGATATTCCGAATGCATCCGGTAGGGCATCCGGGTGGTGTCGGCGTTCCAGGCCATCAGGTCATTCACGACATCGCGCTCGCCCAGCAGATAGGTGCGCAGCATCCGGGACCAGACCAGGTCGTTGGAGCGCAACATCTGGAATGCGCCGGCCATCTGCTTCGCATCGAGGAAACCCTGCTCCCACATCATGTCCTCGAGGAACGTCACCTCGCTCTCACTGATGAAGATCATCAGCTCGCCTGCCTCGGTGAAATCGCTCTGGGCGGCGAAGTAGGTGATGCTGGATAGCCGGTCGTCGCCGTCGCGCGCCATTGCGGCCGCGGCGATCGACAACAGCGTCCCGCCGAGGCAGTAGCCGACGGCGTGGATCCTGTCGCTGCCGGTGATCCTTTCCACTGTATCGAGGGCTGCCATCGGGCCGAGGCGCCGATAGTCGTCCATGCTGAGCTCGCGATCCTCGGGACCGGGGTTCTTCCACGAGATCATGAACACGGTGAAGCCCTGCTCGGTCAGATACTTGACCATCGAGTTTTCCGGGCTCAGATCGAGGATGTAGTATTTCATGATCCAGGCCGGCGTGATCAGGATCGGCTCGGGCCGAACCTTGCTGGTAGCCGGCTCATACTGGATCAGCTCCATGAGCCGGTTGCGGCAGACCACCTTGCCCGGGGTCGCGGCCAGGGTCTCTCCCACGCGGAAATCCTCGACGCCGGCGGGCGGCCTGCTGGCGATCGCGCGCTCCCAGTCCTCCCAGAAGTTCTGTGCGCCGCGCACCAGGTTCTGGCCCATCTCGTCGCGGGTCCTCGCGAGGACTTCCGGATTGGTCGGCAGAAAGTTCGACGGCGAGAACACGTCGAGCACCTGGCGGGCGGCAAACTGGACCGCGCGTTCATGCGCCCTGGTGACCCCGCGCACATCGGTGGTGGCGTTGTACCACCATTGTTGGGTCAGCAGGAAGCCCTGATAGAGCAGGTTGAAGGGCGGCTGCTGCCAGGCCTCGTTGCGAAACCGCCTGTCCTGGGCCAGCGGCTCGATGCAGCTCGACGCCGTGCCGCCGGACATGGCGCATTGCAGGGCGTACTGGCGAAAGCGCAGGCTCTTTCTCAAGGCCTTCTCCCAAAGCTCTCCCTGCTTGCCGGGCGACGTTGCCAGATGCACGGCCCAATCCGCCCACATGGCGCCGAGGCCCGCCGGCGACAGGCCGCCGGTCATCCGGGCGAGCATTGCGCGGCTAGCGTGATCGAGAACATCGCGCATCGCCGTCGCCGAGTAGGAATCGCCTTGCTCCATGGTCGGCGGCAGGGCTGCCGGCGTGTCCGTTCCGGTCGCCACGGCCTGTGGAGCGACACTCTGCGGAGCGATGGATCTGCGTAGCTTCGCGTCGCCCGGTGTCTGCTGCCTCATCAGATCCTCCAGATGGCATTCCGACTCAGCACTACCGCATCGCGACGGGGCGCGAATTGATGCAGCGCAGTATGGCAGCGCAGCAAACCCGCTATGGTGATTCGGGATACCCAACGCGGTCGGTGATCGATTGGCGCGTGCCCACCTAGTGCGATGCACAAAGTTCGCCCTGCCCAGGACCGACCAGACGGAGTTCGAACATGTCGCACACGCTGCATGACCGGAAACCCGATCTCGGCCTGCCCGCCGGAAGGCGCGGCACCGTTCAGCGGGTCGAGACCGATGAGGGTGGGATCATCTCGGGGTCGAAACCGAAGAGTGGGGCGGAGGCGATCTCAGGGTGAGCGGCGACGTCGCCGCACATGTCGGCGAAGGGCGCGGAGGCCTTCAAGCACCTCGAACAAACCGCAGAGGCCCACGAAGACGCAAAGGCGGCTCTCGAAAGCGCGGATGATGGGTGAGCCGATGTTCCCACTGCAACGCACGCCCGTCGCGACGAATGCGCCGCAGGACTCGCAACTGAAATCGATTGGCAGGCGGGAGAATCGGGAAGAATGAGATGCAGGTGAAGCAGATACTGGCGCTTGGCGCCGCTGCCTTGCTGGCCGGTGCCGGCTATCTGATATTCGGCTTGAACCCGGACCCGTTGCCGGACGACATCGCCTCCGGCAACGGCCGGATCGAAGCCGTGCAGATCGATATCGCCACAAAGACCGCCGGCCGCGTCGCCGAGATCCTGGTTCGCGAAGGTGATCTCGTGCAGCCAGGCGATCATGTTGCCACGATCGACACCGCTTCCTTGCAGGCAAGGTATCTCGCTGCCAAGGCCGATATCGCCAGCGCCGAAAGCGACGTCGCCGCCGCCCGAGCCTCGATCGCAGAGGCCAATGCCCGGCTCGTGCTTGCCGAGCAGGAGCTGAAGCGGGCCACCCGCCTGGTCGAGCGGGGGCACGCGGCCCAGGAGGCTCTCGATATCCGCATCAGCCAGCGAGACGCGGCCATCGCCAATGTTGCTGCCGCCGAAGCGACTCTCCTCTCGCGCGAACGCGACGTCGATGCGGCGAACGCCTCGGCGGCGGCGATCAAGACGGATATCGACGACGCCACGCTGGTCGCCCCGACGGTCGGCCGGGTGCTCTACCGACTGGCGGAGCCCGGCGAAGTGCTGGCCAGCGGTGGCAAGGTGCTGACCCTCGTCGACCTCTCGGACATCTACATGGAGGTGTTCCTGCCGCTGGCGCAGGCTCATCGCGCCTCTTTCGGTGCCGAGGCACGCATCATGCTCGACATCTTCGACTTCTTTGTCCCAGCAACGGTGAGTTTCGTCTCGCCCGAGTCCCAGTTCACGCCGAAGGAAGTCGAGACGCGCAGCGAAAGGGAGAAGCTGATGTTCCGCGTCAAGGTCCGCGTGCCGGAGGAACTGGTGCTGGCGCATATCGACAAGGTGAAGACCGGCGTGCGCGGCGTCGCCTACATCCGGCTGGCGCCTCAGCCAGAAGAAGACGCATCGCCGTGGCCGGAGTTCCTTCGGAAGCCGCCGCCAGACGCCGATCAAACCGCCGTCGGTGGAAACTAGCGGGGACGCGGAGACATGATTGGCGAGGATCGGCCGATCGCCCGGATTCGGGGCGTCACGCACATGTACAGGGGCGTGCGCGCCATCGACGGCGTCACGCTAGACCTGCCGATGGGCCGGATGATCGGCCTCCTCGGGCCGGATGGCGTTGGAAAGTCGACGCTCCTGGGGCTCCTGTCCGGCGCACGGCGGATCCAGCAAGGCCGCATCGAGGTTCTTGGCAACGACATGGCGTCTGCCGGCCATCGGACTGCCGTCGGCCCACGCATCGCCTACATGCCGCAGGGTCTCGGAAAGAACCTCTATGCGGATCTCAGTGTCGAAGAGAACCTGGACTTCTTCGGCAAGCTCTTCGCACAGGGCCGCAGCGAGCGCAGGGCGCGCATCGACCGGCTGACGAAGGCCACCGGCCTCCATCCGTTTCTCGCGCGCCCCGCCGGCAAACTCTCCGGCGGCATGAAACAGAAGCTCGGGCTCTGCTGTTCGCTGATCCATGACCCTGACTTCCTCATCCTGGATGAGCCGACGACCGGGGTCGACCCGCTGTCGCGCCGCCAGTTCTGGGAGCTGATCGACGCCATCCGTGAAGAGCGAACCGGCCTGAGCGTCGTGGTCGCCACCGCATACATGGATGAGGCGGAGCGCTTCGACTGGCTGGTCGCGATGAACGCAGGCCGCGTTCTCGACGCCGGAACACCGGCCGAGCTCCGGCGAAGGACAGAGGCCGCTGATCTCGAGACAGCCTTCGTCCGCCTGCTGCCGGACGGGCAGAAGCGTGATGCCGGCACCCTGACGATCCCTCCCCTGGAGAAGACAGACGGCAACCCCGCCATCGTTGCCAGGGGACTGACGCGCCGATTTGGCGATTTCACGGCGGTTGACCGGGTCAGCTTCGAAATCCAGCAAGGCGAGATCTTCGGCTTTCTCGGCTCGAACGGCTGCGGCAAGACCACGACGATGAAGATGCTGACCGGGCTTCTTCCGGCTTCCGAGGGCGAAGCCTTCCTCTTCGGACGGTCTGTCGATGCGAACGAGATCGAGACCCGGAAACGGGTCGGTTTCATGTCCCAGGCGTTCTCGCTCTATGGCGAGCTGACGGTAGAGCGGAACCTCACGCTGCACGCCAAGCTCTTCCATGTCGACCGGGCCAGGGCGGACGATCGGATCCGCGAGCTTTCGCGCCGCTTCGGTCTCGACGGGCATATGGGCTCGCTGGCGGCATCGCTGCCGCTAGGCATCCGTCAACGGCTCTCGCTCGCCGTCGCGATCATCCATGAGCCGGAGATGCTCATACTCGACGAGCCGACCTCGGGGGTCGATCCGGTCGCGCGCGACGAATTCTGGGAGCTGCTCGTGGAGCTGTCGCGCCGGGACAGGGTCACGATCTTCATCTCCACGCATTTCATGAACGAGGCGCTGCGCTGCGATCGCATCTCGCTGATGCATGCGGGGCGCGTGCTCGCCTGCGACGAGCCGGCGCATCTCGTCGAAGCGAAGGGCGCCGACACCCTGGAGGAAGCGTTCATCGGCTATATTGAAGACGCCATCGGTGAAACCGAAGGCCAGACGACAGGTGCGGCGGGGCTGGTCGACGCGCCGACCGCTGCGGCCGCAGCGCCGGAGCACCGCCAGGCAGGCAGCCGGTTTCGCCTCTCCCGGCTCCTGGCCTACAGCTCTCGGGAGGTTCTGGAGATCATGCGCGACCCGGTGCGCCTTGCATTCGCGTTTCTGGGGAGTTCGATCCTGCTGATCGTCATCTCCTTCGGCGTGTCGCTCGATGTCGAAGACCTGACCTACGCCGCGCTCGATCTCGACCGGACTGCCGAGAGTCGCGGGTATCTCCGCAGTTTCGAGGGATCACGCTACTTTCTCGAACAGCCTGCGCTCCAGAGCGTAGACGAGCTGGAAGAGCGACTGCGCGCCAACGACATCACGCTGGCAATCGAGATCCCGCCCGACTTCGGTCGAAACCTGAACAAGGGCGAGGCACCGAGCGTCTCTGCCTGGATCGACGGCGCGAACACGACCAGGGCTGCCATCATCGAAGGCTATGTCGAGGGCGGCCACAGCACCTACCTGGTGGAACTGGCCAACACGGCAGGGGTCGACGCGAGCGCGGTTTCGAACGTGACGGTGGAACCGCGCTACCGATACAATCCCTCGTTCGAGACGATCTTCTCGATCGGGCCCAAGACCCCGGCGCTGCTGTTGCTGCTTTTTCCCGCCATCCTGATGGCGGTCAGCATGGCGCGTGAGAAAGAGATCGGCACGATTTCGAACTTCTACGTGACGCCGACGAACCGGCTCGAGTATCTGATCGGCAAGCAGTTGCCCTATATCGGCATCGGCATCGTCAATTTCCTCATCCTTACGGTTCTCGTCGTATTCGTGCTGCAGGTGCCGCTGAAGGGAAGCCTGTCCGTGTTGTTCGTCGGAGCCACGCTCTACGTGATAGCAACGACGGGCTTCGGGCTGCTCATCTCATCGGTCACGAAGTCGCAGGTCGCCGCGGTCTTCGCCACAACGATCTTGTCGATGCTGCCGACGATGCAGTTCGCCGGGATCATGCAGCCAACGTCGACCCTCGAAGGCGGCGGCCGCGTGATCGGATCGCTGTGGCCGGCTACCTACTACATGCATCTGAGCGTCGGGGCCTTCACGAAGGGCCTCGACTTCTCGGACCTGACCTTCGACCTCGCCGCGCTTGCCCTCTTTGGCCCGGTCTTCGTCATCACTGCGGCGGCCTTCCTCAGAAAGCAGGAGGCGTGAGCGGTCGATGAGGACCTGGGAGAACATCTTCTGGCTCGGCACCAAGGAGCTTCGGAGCGTCATGGGCGACGCAATCCTTGTCGCGCTCATCGTCTGGTCGTTCAGCTTCTCGATCTACTCCCAGGCGACCGCGATCAGCGAGACGGTCAACAACGCCTCCGTCGCAATCGTCGACGAGGATCGCTCGACCCTGTCCCGCGTCATCGGAACGGCGCTCTACCCGCCCTATTTCAAGGAGCCGGAGCTGATCTCGGCCAGCGAGATCGACCACGGGATGGATCAGGACCGCTTCATGTTCGTCGTGGTCATCCCGCCCGATTTCGAGAAGCACGTGCGCCAGGGTCGCCAGCCCAAGGTCCAGGTGAACATCGACGCGACCGCCGTCGGGCAAGCAAGCCTTGGCGCGAGCTACATCCAGAACATCGTCATCCACGAAGTGAACCGCTTCGTGATGCGTTCGGACGATACGACCGATGTGTCCGTGGAGCTCGTCGAGCGTCGGGCCTTCAATCCGAATGGCATGGGCATGTGGTTCAGCGCCGTTGTGGCGTTGCTGGACCAGCTCTCGATGCTGACGATCATCCTGACCGGTGCGGCGCTTCTCCGCGAGCGCGAGCATGGGACGATCGAGCATCTCCTGGTCATGCCGCTCACATCGTTCCAGATCGCTATGGCAAAGGTCTGGGCCAACGGGCTTGTCATTCTCGCGGCCTTCACGCTGTCGTTGCTCATCGTCGTGGAGACGATTCTCGCGGTGCCAGTCGCAGGGTCGCATTGGCTGCTCATCGGCGGGACGACTGTCTACCTCTTCGCCGCGGCGGCGATCGGCATTTTCCTCGGCACGATCGCACGCACGATGGCGCAGTTTTCTCTCCTGATCATGATGACCATCATCCCGATGACTATGCTGTCCGGCGGGATGACTCCGATCGAAAGCCAGCCGGAGATCGTCCAGCCGCTCACATGGCTGCTTCCCTCGCGCCACTACATGGCTTTCGCGCAGGCGGTCGTCTTCCGCGGCGCCGGCTTCGACATTGTCTGGCCGAAGTTCCTGGCAGTTGCGGGGCTCGGCGCCGTCTTCCTCGTGTCCAGCCTCGCCCTGTTCCGGCAATCGATAACGACGAGAACATGAGGGTTGAGGCAAACCGGACCTGTCAGTGCGTATTCCGGGCCATCCGGTTGCTCGTTCCGACAGCATCCGGTCAGGCGTTCCGGGGTATCCGGTCACTCTGAGCGCGCGCGTCTGAGCGTGTTTTCCTGC
>NZ_BSYI01000007.1 GCF_030270585.1 Paralimibaculum aggregatum | reverse complement strand
TTCCCCCCGGCGCGCATCCCGCCTAAGTGATGGCTTTCGCCAGAGCTTGACGGAGAATCGGATGCGCGTCGGGATACTCGAGACGGGACGGGTCGCCGAGGAGCTCGTGGACCGCCACGGGACCTATCCGGACATGTTCGTGCGCCTGCTCGCGGGCGCCGATCCGGGCCTCGAATTCGAGGCGGTGAAGGTGCTCGAGGGTGCCCTGCCCGGAAGCCCGCAGGCCGCCGATGCCTGGCTGGTGACCGGCTCGAAGCACGGCGTCTATGACCCGATGCCCTGGATCGAGCCGCTGAAGGCCTTCCTGCGCGAGGCCCGCGGCGCCGGCGTGCCGCTGATCGGGATCTGCTTCGGTCACCAGATCATGGCCGAGGCCTTCGGCGGACGGGCGGAGAAGTCGGATCGCGGCTGGGGCTGCGGCCCGCATGTCTACACCACGCTGCAACGCCCCGGCTGGATGGCCGATGCGCCGGGCCCGATGCGCTTTCACGCCATGCACCAGGATCAGGTGACCGCGATCCCCGGCGATGCCACGCGGCTCGCGGAGAGCGACTTCTGCCCCCATGCGATGCTCGCCTATGGCGATCCGGAGGCGCCGGACGCGATCTCGATCCAGCCGCATCCCGAGTTCGAGCCGGACTATGCCCGCGACCTGCTCGTCGCGCGCCGCGGCGTCGCGGTGCCGGCACCGGCGGCGCAGGCCGGCATCGACGCGATCGGTGCGCCGGTCGACAATGCCGCCTTCGCGCGCTGGGTGGCGGCCTATCTGCGCGCCCGCGCCGCCCGCCAGGCGGCCTGAGCGCGGGCCGGCAGCCGCATCGGACCCGGCCCCGCCCTGGCCATGATATCCGGCCATGATCCCCGGTCAGGCGCCTGTTCAGGGCGCCCGTTCAGGGCCGGTCACGCCGCCGGCGGGGGCGGCGTGCCGGCAGCGGGGTGCTAGTCCGCGCTGAGCCGCGTGATCTCCTCCTTGATCTGCAGCTTGCGTCGTTTCATCGCCGTGAGTTCCAGTTCATCCGTCCCGGGCCGCTTGTTCGCTTCCTCGATCTGGCGATCGAGATCGGCATGCTTGTCGCGAAGCTGGCTGATATGGGAGGTCAGAGACATCAGACGTTCTCCTCTTCGGCAGATGTGAACCCCACCATCCCAGCAGCAGCGGCGCCGCTTGTCACGCAAAGTTTGCACCGAATTCGCAACGTGGCGGCAAGGCGACGGAGCGATGATCGCGCGGCCGGGCGCCTACCCCGCGGGCAGCGCCCGCTCGGCGAGGCGCACCCAGAAGGCGGTGCCGTAAGCCGCGCCGGCGTCGCTGAATTCATACTCGGGATGGTGGAGCGGTTGTGTGTCGCCATTGCCCAGAAGCACGTATGCACCGGGCACCTCGCGCGCAAGATAGGCGAAGTCCTCGCCCACCATGGCCGGCGGATGGCCGAAGGTGGCGCGCTCCTCCCCGACCACCGCGCGCATCACCTCATGGGCGAATCGCGCCTCGGCCGGGTCGTTGACCGTCGGCGGGTCGATCGCCTCGTCGATGGCGATCTCGGCCCGCACCCCGTGCGCCGCGGCGACGCCGGCGGCGATTCGCGCGATCTCGGCATGGATCTCGGCGGCCAGCGCCTCGGAATAGCAGCGCGTGGTGCCGCGCAGCCGGGCCACGTCCGGGATCACGTTGGCGGCCTCGCCGGCCTGGAAGGCGCAGATCGAGAGCACCGCCGGCGCCCGCGGGTCGATCCGGCGGCTGACCACCGTCTGCAGCTGCGCCACCAGCCAGGCCCCGGCGAGCAGCGGGTCGCGCGCATCCTGCGGCACGGCGCCGTGCCCGCCCTTGCCGGTGAGCGTGATGGTGAAGCTGTCGGCCCGCGCCGAGACCGGCCCCTCGGTGACCGCCATGTGCCCGATCGGCAGGCCCGGCCAGTTGTGCATGCCGTAGACCGCGCGCACCGGGAAGCGCTCGAACAGCCCGTCGCGAATCATCGCATGGGCGCCGGCGCCGTCCTCCTCCGCCGGCTGGAAGCAGAAGCAGACGGTGCCGCGGAAGTTGCGCGTCTCGGCAAGATGGCGGGCGGCGCCGAGCAGCATCGCGGTGTGCCCGTCATGGCCGCAGGCATGCATCACGCCGGGGGTCCTGGAGGCATGCGGCACGCCGGTGGCCTCGGCGATCGGCAGCGCGTCCATGTCGGCGCGCAGCATGATCGCGGGCCCGCCCGGCCCGCCTGCCCCGTGCAGCACGCCGACCACGCCGGTGCCGCCGAGCCCCTCGGCCACCGTGTCGAGCCCGAAGCCGCGGAGCAGCTCGGCGACCCGCGCGGCGGTGCGGTGCTCGGCATAGGAGAGCTCGGGATGGGCGTGGAAATCGCGCCGCCACTCGCCGATCTGGTCGGCCAGCGCGGCGATGGAGTTCGGCAGGGGCTTCGGCATCGGCAGGGCCTCCGGCAGCGGGGGACGGGTCAGAGCGCGAGCGGCGCGGCGTCGCGCAGGATGGCGCGGGCCTCCGCGGTGAAATCCTCGCGATCGGCGAGATGGGCGGTGCCGGCATGGAGGATCAGCGGCGCGGCGAGGCGGAACGGCCCGCGGCTGCCCTTGCGCGCGGTCAGCAGCACGCGCTTGGCGTCGCGCCCGACCCGTGCCGCCAGCGGCCGCACCACGATCCCGCCGGCGCGGTCGCCGATCGCGGCGAGGATCTCCGGCAGCCGCTCGGCGCGCTGGATCAGGGTGAGCCGCCCGCGCGGGCGCAGCCGGGCCAGCGCGCAGCCGATCCAGGCCGCGAGATCGGTGCGGATGCGGTGCGCGATGTCGCGCCCCTCCACCGGCGAGGCGAGATCCGCCGGCGCATGGAAGGGCGGGTTCATGATCGCATGGTCGAAGCTCTGCGCCCGGAGCGCCGCCGGCGGCGCCGCCACATCGCCCTCGTGGAGCGCCACCGCCACCCCGTTGAGCGCGGCGTTGCGGGCGGCGAGCGCGAGATAGGCCGGTTGCAGCTCGAGCCCGGCCAGCACCAGCCCCGGCACCCGCGCGGCGAGGCAGAGCGTCGCCGCCCCGGCGCCGCAGCCGAGATCGAGCACCCGCTCGCCCGGCTCGGCCGGCACCGCGGCGGCCAGCAGCACCGGATCGGTCGCCGCGCGGTAGCCCGCCTTCGGCTGCAGCAGCCGCACCCGGCCACCGAGGAAATGATCCTCGGTGAGCGCGGCATCGGGCGCGGCGAGGCTCACGGCCAGCTCTCCCCCTCGAAGGGCTCGATGCCGTTGTCGATGAGCACGCGGCGGGCGCGGTGCAGGTCGCGCTCGGCCACCATCACCCGCCGCGGCAAGATGCCGAGGCTGCCCTCGAGGATGCTCATGTTTACGTCCAGCACCACGCAGTCTATATCCTCGCCCGACAGCAGGGCTTGGGTGAAGGGCACCAGGGTCGGATCGGTCGTGCGCAAGAGTTCCAGCATGTCCGGAGTCCTATCGCGGCCCCGGCCCGGGGTCGAGAGCCAAGGCCCGCTCGCCCGGCAGCCTGCGCCCGACAACCCGCCCCCGGCAGCCAGCGCCGCGGAACCAGCGCCCGACAACCAGTGGAGGTCCTCGCCGATGAACCCTGTGCCGAGCAAGACCGCCGGCGCCGTCGCGCCCTTCGAGATGCTCCAGGGGCTGGTGGCGGCCGAGATGGCCGAGGTCAACGCGCTGATCCGCGCGCGCATGGCCTCGGAGCACGCGCCGCGCATCCCCGCGATCTCGGCGCATCTGATCGAGGCCGGCGGCAAGCGGCTGCGGCCGATCCTGACGCTGGCCGCGGCGAAGCTCTGCGGCTATGGCGGCACCGACCATGTCCGCCTCGCCGCGGTGGTCGAGTTCATCCACACGGCGACGCTGCTGCATGACGACGTGGTCGACGGCTCGGAGCAGCGCCGCGGGCGCAAGGCCGCCAACATCCTCTGGGACAACCCCTCGAGCGTGCTGGTGGGGGACTATCTCTTCGCCCGCGCCTTCCAGCTGATGGTGGAATGCGGCTCGCTGCGGGTGCTCGACATCCTCTCCAACGCCTCCGCGGTGATCGCCGAGGGCGAGGTGCTGCAGCTCACCACCGCGGGGGACCTGACCACCGACCTGCCGCGCTATGCCCAGGTGATCCGGGGCAAGACGGCGGCGCTGTTCGCCGCGGCGACCGAGGTCGGCGGGGTGATCGCCGGGGTCGAGGAGCCCAAGGTGGCGGCGCTCCGGGCCTATGGCGACGGGCTCGGCATGGCCTTCCAGCTCGCCGACGACGTGCTCGACTATGGCGGCACGGCGGCGGATCTCGGCAAGAACACCGGCGACGATTTCCGCGAGGGCAAGGTGACCATGCCGGTGATCCTCGCCGCCGAGCGCGGCGATGCCGAGGCGCTGGCCTTCTGGAAGCGGGTGATCGTCAAGCGCGACCAGCGCGAGGGCGACCTGGCCGAGGCGCAGGCGCGGATGCGCGAGACCGGGGCGCTGGCCGACACGCTGGCCGAGGCGCGGGCGCATGGCGCGGCGGCGGTGGCGGCGCTGGGGGACTTCCCGGAGGGCGAGATGCGCCGGGCGCTGACCGAGATCGCCGTCTTCGTGACCGACCGGGTGAGCTGAAGCGGGCCGGGTGAGCCGAGGCGGGCCGGGCGAGCCGAGGCGGGCCGGGCGAGCCGAGGCGGGCCGGGTGAGCCGAGGCGGGCCGGGCGAGCCGAGGCAGGCCGGGCGAGCCGAGGCGGGCCGGGCGCCGGGGGGAGGCAGGCCCCACCCCTGCGCGGGCAGCGCCAGGCGGCGCCTCCGGGAAAGCCCACCCGCCTGCCTCCCCCCGGCGCCTGCTGCCGGCGCGGCGCCTCAGCCCGGATCGGCCGGCAGCGGCGCGGCGGCGACCCACCAGCCGGGGCGGGCGGCGCGCAGCCGCGCCGCCGCGGCCAGCGCCGCGGCCCGGTCGGCATGGAGCGCGAAGCAGGTGGCGCCGGAGCCCGACATCCGCGCCAGCGGCGCCGGCGCCAGCGCCTCCAGCACCTCGCCGATCGCCGGGCAGCAGCGGATCGCCGCCGGCGCGAGATCGTTGCGCTGCGCCGCGAGCCAGTCCACCAGCCCGGCGAAATCCGCGAAGCCGGCGGGCGGCGGCGGCGGGCCCGGCGGGCCTTCGCGCCGCTCCAGCGCGGCGAAGACCGCGCCGGTGGCGACCGAGACCAGCGGATTGACCAGCAGGATCCACGCTTCCGGCATCCGCGGCGCCGGGGCCAGCCGCTCGCCGATGCCGGACATCACCCGCGCCCGCGGCGCCAGGCAGACCGGGACATCGGCGCCGAGGCCGAGCGCCAGCCCCTCCGGCACCTGCACCCCCCAGAGCCGCGCCAGCAGCCGCAGCGCGCCGGCCGCATCCGCCGAGCCGCCGCCGATCCCCGAGGCCACCGGCAGGCTCTTCTCGAGCCGCAGCGCCGCGCCGGAGCGCACCCCGGTCGCCTCGGCCAGCCGCGCCGCCGCGCGCAGCACGAGATTGCCGCCATCCGCCGGCAGCCCGGCCGCGAACGGCCCGTCGATCGCCAGCGAGAGCCGCTGCGCCGGTTCGGCCCAGAGCCGGTCGCCGAGCCGCGGGAACACCGCGAGGCTCTCGAGCAGGTGATAGCCGTCGGCCCGGCGGCCGCGCAGATGCAGGTAGAGATTGACCTTGGCCGGGGCAAACTCCGCCGCCCCGGCGCCCGCGGCCGGCGCCTGCGCCTGCGCCGCCGCGAGCCCGGCCGTATCAGCCGCCGTCATTGTCCGTCGCGGTCTCCCCGGTCTGGCCGATGATCGCGGGCCTGCCGGCGGCGGCCTCCTCGGCGAGCACGGTGTCGAGCCCGAACTCGAGCTTGCGGTCGATGCGCTCGACCACCTCCTCCTCCGGATCGAAGGAGAGCGCGCGGTTCCACTGGAATTCCGCCTCGACCCGGCGCCCGACCATCCAGAGCGCGTCGCCGTAGTGGTCGTTGATCACCGGGTCCACCGGGCGCAACTCAACCGCGCGGCCGAGATGCTCCACCGCCTGCTCGAACTTGCCGAGCCGGTAGAGCACCCAGCCCAGGCTGTCGACGATGTAGCCGTCCTCCGGGCGCTGCTCGACGGCCTTCTCGATCATCGCCTGCGCCTCGTCGAGATTGCGGCCCATCTCGACCCAGGAATAGCCGAGATAGTTGAGCACCAGCGGCTGGTCGGGCTCGAGCTCCAGCGCCTTGCGGAAATCCTCCTCCGCCCGGGCCCACTGCTTCGAGCGCTCGAGCGTGATGCCGCGCTGGTAGAACAGCGGCCAGTGCCGGTTCTCCGGCGTGTCGATCAGCGCGATGGCGCCGTCATAGGCCTCGGCCGCCTCCTCGAAGCGGCTGTGCCGGCGCAGCAGGTCGGCCAGCGCGCGGTGCGCGTCGATCTCGCGCGGCCAGCGGGCAATCGCGGCACGCAGCGCCTGCACCGCCTCGTCGACCTTCTCCTCGCCCTCGAGCGCCGCGGCCCGGCCGATGCGCGCATCGAGCGCCTCCGCCGCGTCCTCGGGGATCGCATCATAGGAGCGCACCGCCAGCTCGTACTGCTCGGCCTGCACCATCTGCTCGGCGAGCAGGAGATGGGCATCGATGAAATCCGGGCGCAGATGCGCCGCCAGCCGGACATAGCCGAGCCCGACCAGCCGGTTCGGCCCGCGCACCAGATAGCGCGAGAGGCCGTAGAGCGCCTCGGCCGCCCCCTGCGCCGCATCGGCCACGATCGGCTCGGGCTGCGCGCCCTCGGCGATCTCGCGGCGCAGGCGGGTGATCTGCGGGTCGGAATAGCTGCGCGTGAGCCAGGTCTCGAGCACCTCGACGGCCTCCTCGACCCGCCCGAGACGGGCCAGCGAGACCGCCTGCGCGCGCACCAGCCGCCGGGTGCCGGCACCGGCGCCCTCGCGCGCCCGCTCGAAGGCCGCCACGGCGCCGGCATCGTCGCCGATCGCCGCGAGCATCAGGCCGCCGTGGAAGGCCGCGAGATAGCGCCCGGCCGGCCCGGCGATGCCGCCGTCCTCGACCTCGCGCATCATCTCGAGGGCCAGCTCGGTCTCGCCGGTGGCGAACACCGCCCAGGGCCGCATCAGCGCGCCGACGAAGCCGTTCTCGGCATCGACCTCGCCCTCGAGCACGCCGCCGGCCTTGCCCGGCTCGCCGCGCATCAGCGCATCCGCCGCCAGCGTGATCGCGGCGAGATGCTCGCCGGCGCGGCCGCCGCCGACGGCGTCCATCCGCCGTGCCAGCGCCACCGCCGGGCCGACGCTGCCCGCCGCCAGCCGGTGCATCAGCGCGCGCTCGAGCAGCATGGTGTTCTGCGGATCGCGGGCCAGCGCCTCGGCATACTGCGCCGCGGCGGCCTGCAGGTCGCCGCGCCGGGCCGCCTGTTCGGCCGCGAGATAGGGTCCGGCCACCCCCTGCGCTGCGGCGCCGGACGGATCCGCCAGAAGGGCGGCGGCGCAGAGCGCCGGGATCAGCCGCCGGACGAGAGCTCTAGAGGTGAGGGACACGAAAACGCCTCCTGATCTTGCGCATCGACGCCGCGGCGCCGGAGAAATGCCTATCCTTGCACATAGCGCGAACGCCGGGCAGCGAAACCTCTCCGCCCCCGGAACCGTGCCCGTGCATCGCTCAGCCGCTTGCCGCCCGGCGCGCCCCGCCCGTCGCGAGCCCCGCCAGCCAGTCCGCCACCGCAGGCGCCACGATGCCGCGGGCCTTCTCGCTGACGAAGACCCCGATATGGCCCGTGGGCACCTCGAGCAGCCGATACTCGCGGCTTGCGGTGCGTCCGGCAAGGGCCCGCGAGCAGGGCGGCGGCACGATGTGATCGGCCTGCGCCACGATGTTGAGGATCGGGCAGGCGATGCGGCCGAGATCGACCGGCTCGCCGTCGAGCGCGAACTCGCCGGCCACCAGCGCATTGCGCCGATAGAGATCCACCAGCCATTGCCGCGCCGCGGCGGCCGGATGGTCGGGCCGGTCGGCCAGCCAGGTCTCCATGCGCAGGAAGGTCTCGAGCGCGGCGTCGTCATCCGCCTTGCCGATCAGCTCGGTGCCGTAGCGCGCCATCACCCGGCTCGGCGTCAGGCTCTGGAACACCGCGCCGGTCATCGTGCCCGGCACCAGCCCGCGCTCGGCGAGGAAGGCGTCGAGCACCGCCGGGTCGAGATTGCGCGCCCAGAGGTTGAGGAAACCCGCCTGCGGCGAGGGGTCGGCGGCATCGGCGTGGAAATCCACCGGCGTCACCGCCAGCGCCAGGCCGGAGACCCGCTCGGGCCGGAGCGCGGCATGGCAGAGCGCGAAGACCCCGCCCTGGCAGATGCCGAACAGCGCCACCTGCGGCGCCCCGGTCTCGGCCCGGATCGCCTCGATCGCATCGCCCAGCCAGTAGAGCGCATAATCGGCGAAGTCGTTGCAGCGATCGGCCCGCGTCGGGCAGCCCCAGTCGAGCACCCAGAGATCGGTGCCGGCCTCCAGCAGCCGGCGCACCAGCGAGCGCTCGGGCTCGAGATCGGTGATGGTCTGGCGGCCGAACAGCCCGTGCAGGATCAGCATCGGGCCGAGCCTCTGCGGCCGGGTGGCGGCGTAGCGGTGCAGCGAGATCTTGCCGTCGCGCCAGATCTCGCGCTTCGGCGTGGCGGCGATCTCCACCCCGTCGCAGCTCGCCCGCGCCATGGCGGCGGCGAGCCGCGCGCCGCGGCGCACCAGGTCGGCCCATTCGCCCATCGGGCCGGGGCCAGAGCCGGGGCCGGGGCCGGATTTCGGCGCGTCGTCGCCGGCGCCGCTCACGGATGCCCTCTCCCGGCCTTCATCCTGCGCATCTCGCGGCGAAGGCCATGCAGCGTCTCGTGCAGGTCGTCGAGCTCGGCCCGGGTCGGCAGGCCGACGAGCTCCGCCACCGTCTCGATGCGCGCGCGGAGCCCGGCCCGGAGCGCGGTCTCGGCGGCGATCAGGTCGCGCTGCGCCGCGAGATAGGCCGGCGAGCGATAGGCCCGCGCGGTCTCCTCCTCGGCGATCGCGAGCCAGCGCGCCACCATCGCGTCCCAGCCGGGCGGCCCGCCCTCCCCGGCCAGCCCCTCGACGAAGCGGCGGAAGGCGGCGATCCAGGCCTCGCCCAGCACCGCCTTCATCTGGCCGTCGGCGGCGAGCCAGGCGAGCCATTCCCGCGTGCCCTTGAGCGCGGCGCGCGGCTCGCCCCAGAGATCGGCGAGCTCCGGCCCCTCGAGCCAGCGCATGAAGTCCGACATCCCGCCGCCGCCCTCGGGGCGCAGCCAGCCGGCCGGATCGAAGGGCGAGGCGCCGGGCCCGCCATGGCGCGCCGCATGGGCCTCGGCGAAATTCTCGGCAAAGCGGCCCCAGGCCTCGAACAGGAGCTCGGCCTGGCGCCAGACCGGGCCGGCGAGGCCGCCGCTCTCGAGCAGCGCGCGGTGCGCCTCGACCCAGCTGCGGAAGATATCCGCGCCCGGGCCCTCGCCGGCGCCCGCACCGGCACCCGCACCGGGGCCGGCCCGCCCCCGGGCCTGCCCGCGGAAGTCGTCCCCCCCATGTGCGGCTCCGGGCATGGCACTGTCTCCAACTCGCTGCGCCCGTCCTACACGCAGCAGGGCCTGCGCGCCAGTGCTGCACGGCACCACTCCGGCGCGCGCTGGCCCCCGCCCCTCTGGCGGCGCCGCGGCGGAGATGCTATTTCCCGGGGTCAATCATCCGATGGAGAGCCCCATGTCCGAGCGCGCGCCCGCCGGCCCGCCGCCCGCCACCGCCATCCAGCCCGATTTCGCGACGCTGCCGCGGCGCGAGGCGGCCGCGGCACGGCCCAACCTGATCGGCATGACCCGCGCGCGGCTTGCCGCGGCGCTGGCCGGGGCCGGGGTGCCGGAGCGCCAGATCCGCATGCGCGCCGGGCAGCTCTGGTCGTGGATCTATTCCCGCGGGGCGCGCGGCTTCGAGGAGATGACCAGCCTCTCCAAGGGCTTCCGCGCCGAGCTGGCCGAGGCCTTCACGCTCGACCGGCCGGAGATCGTGACCCGCCAGCTCTCGCGCGACGGCACCCGGAAATACCTGCTGCGCATCGCCGGCGGGCACGAGGTGGAATGCGTCTACATTCCCGAGGAGGACCGCGGCACGCTCTGCATCTCCTCGCAGGTCGGCTGCACGCTGACCTGCACCTTCTGCCACACCGGCACGCAGAAGCTGGTGCGCAACCTGACCCCGGCGGAGATCGTCGGCCAGATCCTGGTGGCGCGCGACGATCTCGAGGAATGGCCCGAGCCCGGCACCCGGCCCTCGGAGCACCGGCTGGTGTCCAACATCGTGCTGATGGGGATGGGCGAGCCGCTCTACAATGTCGAGGGCGTGCGCGACGCCATGCAGATCGCGATGGACGGCGAGGGGCTCAGCCTCTCGCGCCGGCGCATCACGCTCTCGACCTCGGGCGTGGTGCCGGAGATCCCGCGCTGGGGGGCCGAGGCGGGCACCCTGCTGGCGATCTCGTTCCACGCCACCACCGACGACGTGCGCAACGAGCTGGTGCCGATCAACCGGAAATGGCCGATCGCCGATCTGCTGGAGGCCTGCCGGGCCTATCCGAAGCTCTCGAATGCCGAGCGGATCACCTTCGAATACGTCATGCTCAAGGGCGTCAACGACAGCGATGCCGACGCCAGGCGGCTGGTGCAGCTGATCGCCGGCATCCCCGCCAAGGTCAACCTGATCCCGTTCAACCCCTGGCCCGGCGCGGTCTACGAGCGCTCGGACTGGGAGCGCATCGAGACCTTCGCCGAGATCGTCAA
Source organism: Paralimibaculum aggregatum (assembly GCF_030270585.1). Lineage (GTDB taxonomy): Bacteria > Pseudomonadota > Alphaproteobacteria > Rhodobacterales > Rhodobacteraceae > Thermohalobaculum > Thermohalobaculum aggregatum. Next base: position 158,037 of record NZ_BSYI01000007.1, on the reverse strand, counting down.
CCGCGCCGGCTATGCCTCGCCGGTGCGCACGCCGCGCGGGGAGGACATCCTCGCCGCCTGCGGCCAGCTCAAGTCGGCCACCGAGCGGGCGCGCAAGTCGCGCGCCGAGATCGCCGCCGAGACGCTCGGCTCCGGCGCCTGACGGAGCGGCGGCGATGACCGGGAACGGCGCCGGCTGGGCGCCCGGCCGCATCGGCTGGCTCGAACTCAACGCGCAGCGCGTGACCCGCGCGGCGGCGTTCTATGGCGCGCTCTTCGCCTGGCAGATGCGGCCGATGCATGTCGCGCCCTTCGGCACGCTGCCGCTGATCGCCGACGGCGAGACCGCGTTTGCCAACCAGTTCATGGCGATGGGCGCCTTCGCGCCGCCGCGCTGGCTGGCCTGGCTGGCCGGCGACATCGACCGCGCGGCGGCGCGCATCGCCGCCCTCGGCGCCGGCAAGGCGGAGCTCTCGGAGATCCCGGGCAACGGGCGGCGGCTCGACGCGCGCGATCCCGGCGGCACCCAGTTCGGCATGATCTCGCCGGAATTCGAGCCCTGGCCGGCCGGGCGGCCCGGGCTGCCGCATGCCGCCGAGCTCTGGGCGCCGGACGGTGCGGAGCGCGCCGGCTTCTATGCCGATGTGCTCGGGCTCGAGGCGCGCCGGACCGGCTGGGGCGCGGTGCTGTCGGACGGCGCGGCGCCGCGGCTGTTCCTGCGCTCGACCCGCTTCGAGATCTCGCCGCCGCGCTGGATCCCGTATTTCCGCGTCGCCAGCACCGGGGCGGATACCGAGCGCGCCCGCCGGCTCGGCGCGATCATCCAGGTGCCGGACACGCACTGGCCCGGCATGGGGCGGCTCGCGGTGCTCACCGAGCCCGGCGGCACCAGCTTCGGCCTGCTCGAACCCGAGGCGGTGCCCGAGACCGACGGCGAGGCGGAGGACTGAGCCGGTGCGCCGGGTGATGATCGTCGGCGGGCCGGGGGCGGGCAAGTCCACCCTCGCCCGCGAGATCGGCGCGCGCCGCGGCCTGCCTGTGGTGCATGTCGACGGGCTGTTCTGGCAGCCCGGCTGGGTCCAGGGCAGCCGCGCCGCGCTCCGCGCCCGGCTCGGCGAGATCACCGCCGGCGAGGCCTGGGTGATCGACGGCAACTATTCCGACAGCTGGCCCGAGCGGCTGGCCCGTGCCGACACGCTGGTGGTGCTGGACCCGCCCGGCTGGCTGCGGCTCTGGCGGGTGCTGCGCCGCACCTGGCGCCATCGCGGGCGGTCGCGGCCGGATCTGGCGCCGGGCTGCCCGGAGCGCTTCGATACCGGCTTCCTGCGCTTCACGCTCGGCTATCGCGGCCTGCGGCGCGACCGGACGCTGGCGCTGCTCGACAAGGCCGGGCCGGGCACCGCCTGCCACCGCATCGTCACGGCACGCGACCTCGCCCGCTTCCGCAAGTTGCTCTGAACCGCCCCTGCCACGGGCGACAGCGGCGCCCGGAGCCGCTATGCTTGCGGCCCGATGCAGGGAGGAGAGACATGGAACGCCAGCACACCGCCGCCGAGATGCTGCTCGGGATGATCCCGCTGGCGACGCTGCTCGCCTTCCCGACGATCCTGCTGGTGCTGTTCGGCGCGGTCTTCGGCGTGGTCGCCCACGGCGCCCCGCCGCTGCGCCCGCCGGCGGCGCTGGCCGCGGCGCCCGAGCTGCCCGCGCCCGCGCCCGCCGCCTTCGCCGGGGCCTATTCCGCGGCCGTCGCCGAGGCCGTCTCCGGGGCCGGCGCGTGAGCCGCCGGGGCGGGCCGAGGCGCCCATGGTGAGCCTCTTCGCCGCGGTCTTCGGCAGCGGCCTGCTCATGCTGATCCTCGATCTGGGGATGCTGGGCGCGCCCGGCCGGCTGCTCTCCGTCCTGATCAAGTCGATCCTGCTGACCGCGCTCGTGGTGGCGCTGCTGGTCGCCCGCGAGGGCGGCTTCGGCAGCCTGCCCGAGCCCCTGCCCGCACCGCCGGCACCCGAGACCCGCCCCGTGCCGCTCCCCCAGAGCGCGCCCGCCCCGATGCCGCCCGCCCCCGCTGCCGGGGTCTGAGGCCCAGAATGAAGCCCGTCACACGATGAAACTCTTCGGCTGTCCCGACTGCGGCGCCCCCCTCTTCTTCAGCAACACCGACTGCGCCGGCTGCAACCAGCCGGTCGCCTTCGACCCCGAGACCCAGCGCTTCCTGATCGGCGCGATGCCCTGCTCGAAGCGCGACGAGATCGGCTGCAACTGGCGGGCCGAGCCCGGCGCGGCGGAGAGCCGCTGCCGCTCCTGCGCCATGACCGAGGTGATCCCGGACACCTTTCACGGCGAGAACCGCGGGCTCTGGGCCGAGGCCGAGACGGCCAAGCGCTGGGTGCTGGCCGGGCTCTCCCGCTGGGGCTGGTTCGGCAACCGCGACCCCGGCGCGCGGCCGGTCTTCCACCTCCTGGCGGAGGACACCCCGACCGGCCCCGCCACCGTCATCATGGGCCATGACAACGGGCTGGTGACGATCAACATCACCGAGGTCGATCCGGTGGCCCGGATCACCCGGCGCGAGCATCTCGGCGAGCGGCTGCGCACCATGATCGACCATTTCCGCCACGAGATCGCGCATTTCCTCTTCCTGCGGCTGGCCGAACGGTCGGGCTTCCATGCGAATTTCCGCCATGTCTTCGGCGACGAGCAGGCCGATTATGCCGCGGCGCTCGAGCGCTTCTATGCCGAGGGCCCGGCGCCGGACCACGCGGCGCAGTTCATCACCGCCTATGCCCGCGCCCATCCGCACGAGGACTGGGCCGAGACCGCCGCGCATGTCCTGCACCTGACCGACCTGCTCGACAGCGCGCTGGCCGCCGGGCTCACCGGCCGCGGGCTGCCCGAACCCGGCCATGACGCCTATGCCGAGACCGACAGCGCCCGGCTGCTGCAGCGCGCGGTCCGGCTCACCATCGCGCTCAACCATGCCAACCGGGCGATCGGGCTGCAGGACGTCTATCCCTTCGTGCTGTCGCTGCCGGTCCGGCGCAAGCTCGGCCGGGCGCATGAATGGCTCTCCTGCGGGCCGGCGCAGGGCTGAGATGGGCTTGCAGAACCGCGTCACGCCCTTCGGCGAGATCGTCGCGGCAGACTGGCGCGGCGGCTGGATGGGCAATCGCGGCTGCCTGCACGACGCGGCGGGCCGCATCGGCCGCGCGCGCTGGCGCGGCAAGGCCTGGATCTGCTGCCGGCTCGCCTTCCGCGGCCGCTGGCGCCCGCCGATGCCGCCGAAGGGCGCGCCGACCCGCTACACCGCGCTGTTCTTCTGGGACGAGGTGACCGCGCTGGCCGCCGGGCACCGCCCCTGCGGCGAGTGTCGCCGCGCCGATCTCGGGCGCTTCCGGGCGGCCTGGGCGGCGGCCGGCCTGCCGGGCCGCCGCGCCGCGGAGATCGACGCCTGCCTGCACGGCGCGCGGCTGACGCCGGAGCGCCGCCCGCAGCGGCCCGGCTGCCGGCCGGACGCGCTGCCCGAGGGCGCCATGGCCGAGCCCGCCGCCGTGCCGGGCACCGCCGTGCTCCGCTGGGACGGGCGCTGGCTCGCCTGGGCCGATCCGGGCTATCGCGAGATCCCCGCCCCCGCCGGGCCGGCACGCCTGCTGACCCCGGAGCCGATCGTCCGGGCGCTCGCCGCGGGCTACCGGCCGGAGCTCCGCCGCACCCCCGGCGAGCGCTGAACCGCCGCGGCCGGCCGCGCGGCATCGCCGGAACGCCCCTCTGCCGCGGCCCGGTCGGCGACCGCGCAGCAGGCGCCCGCCGCGGCCCGGGCGCCGATCCCGCCCCGGGCACCCGCTGCACGGGGCGGCGATCCCGCCGCAGGCGCCCGCGGCGCAGGGCGGCGCGCGCCAGGCTGTCCGACATCGCTCCCCGGCGCGCCCGCCGCCGCCCCGGGCGGAACGGCCCGGCAGGCCCGCGCCGCCGCTGAACCGATCGCCGCGCCCGCGGCACTCAGGAATGTCCGGCCGCGCCTGTCCGTCCCTCGCAGGTCGCGGCCGGGCGCAGCCCGCACGGCCGGGGGAGCGGGGGATGACGGCGCAGGCGCCCTCGAGGGCGCCCGGATCAGAGGTTGGAGAGCTGCACCATGCCGAGGGTGTGGTAGCCCGCATCGACGAAGATCACGTCGCCGGTGGTGCCGCGCCCGAGATCCGAGACCAGGTACACCGCCGCCCCGCCGACATCCTCGAGCGTGGCATTGGCGCGCAGCGGCGCGTTCTCGGCGCAGACCTTGTAGACCTTGCGGGCGCCGCCGATGGCGCTGCCGGCAAGGGTGCGCATCGGGCCCGGGCTGATCGCGTTCACCCGGATGCCCTGCGGCCCGAGATCGTTGGCGAGATACTGCACGCTGGCCTCCAGCGCCGCCTTCGCCACCCCCATCACGTTGTAGTTCGGCATGACCCGCTGTGCGCCGAGATAGGTCAGCGTCACCAGCGCGCCGCCCTCGGTCATCAGCGGCGCCGCCCGCCGCGCCAGGTCGGTGAAGGAGTAGCAGGAGATGTCCATCGTGTGGAGGAAGTTCTCCCGGCTGGTATCGGCATAGCGCCCGGTCAGCTCGTTCTTGTCGGAGAAGGCGATGGCGTGGATCACGAAATCGAGCCGGCCCCAGACCTCCTCGATCCGGGCGAACACGGCGTCGAGGCTGGCCGCGTCGGTCACGTCGGCCGGCTCGACGATCGGCGAGCCGACCGAGGCCGCGAGCGGGCGCACCCGGCGCTCGAAGGCCTCGCCCTGGAACGTGAAGGCGAGCTCCGCACCGTGGTTGTGCAGCGCCTCGGCGATGCCCCAGGCGATGGAATGATTGTTCGCGACACCGAGGATCAGGCCGCGCTTGCCCTGCATCAACCCAGACATCGGCTCACCCACGGTATCGGCTGATCGCCAGGGTGGCATTGGTGCCACCGAAGCCGAAGCTGTTGGAGATCACCGTGTCGAGCCCGGCATTGTCGATGCGCGCGGTGGCGATCTCGGAGGGTGCCAGCGCCGGGTCGAGCGCCTCGACATTGGCCGAGGCGGCGATGAAGTCGCCCTCGAGCATCAGCAGGCAGTAGATCGCCTCCTGCGCGCCGGTGGCGCCGAGACTGTGCCCGGTGAGCGATTTCGTCGAGCTGATCGGCGGCAGCGCCTCGCCGAAGACGCGGCGGCAGGCCTCCACCTCGACCACGTCGCCGGCCGGCGTCGAGGTGCCGTGGGCGTTGATGTAGCTCACCTTGCGCTCGCCGATGGTGGAGATCGCGAGGCGCATCGCGCGCTCGCCGCCCTCGCCCGAGGGGGCCACCATGTCATAGCCGTCGGAGGTGGCGCCGTAGCCGGTCACCTCGCCATAGATCCTGGCGCCGCGGGCCTTGGCGCGCTCCAGCTCCTCGAGCACCACCACCCCGGCGCCGCCGGCGATCACGAAGCCGTCGCGGCCCGCATCGAAGGCGCGCGAGGCCTTCTCCGGCGTGTCGTTGTATTTCGAGGACATCGCGCCCATCGCGTCGAACAGGCAGGACAGCGTCCAGTCGAGCTCCTCGCCGCCGCCGGCGAACATGATGTCCTGCTTGCCCCACTGGATCAGCTCGGCGGCGTTGCCGATACAATGCGCCGAGGTCGAGCAGGCGGAGGTGATCGAGTAGTTCACGCCGTGGATCTTGAACGGGGTCGCGAGCGTCGCCGAGTTGGTCGAGCTCATCGCCTTGGGCACCGCGAAGGGGCCGATGCGCTTGGTCGCGCCGGTCTTCTTCACGGTCTCGTGCGCGGTGAACAGCGCCTTGGTCGAGGGCCCGCCCGAGCCCATCACGAGGCCGGTACGCTCGTTCGTCACCTCGGCCTCGGTGAGCCCGGCATCGGCGATCGCCTGGGTCATGGCGATGTGGTTCCAGGCCGCGCCCTCGCCCATGAAGCGGCGCACCCGCTTGTCGACCAGCGCCTCGATGTCGACATTCGGCGCGCCGTGCACCCGGCAGCGGAAGCCGCGCTCGGCATAGTCCGGCGCAAAGACGATGCCCGACTTGCCCTCGCGCAGGCTCGCGGTCACCTCCTGGGCGTTCGAGCCGATCGACGAGACGATGCCGATCCCCGTCACAACAACGCGTCGCATGTGCAGTGTCTCCTCGCTCCGGAACATGGGCTCCGGGTGGTGGCGGGCGCGCCGGCGCTCCGGCGTCAGGCCGGGGCGGTGTCGCTGAACAGCCCGACCCGCATGTCCTTGGTCACGTAGGCGACCTTGCCGTCGAGTTCCATGACCCCGTCGGCGATCCCGAGCTTGAGCTTGCGATCGATCACCCGCTTGAGGTTCACGGTGTAGCGGATCAGCTTGGTATCGGGGGTCACCATCTCGGTGAACTTGACCTCGCCGACCCCGAGCGCCCGGCCGCGGCCCGGCATCCCGAGCCAGCCGAGGAAGAAGCCCGTGAGCTGCCACAGCGCATCGAGCCCGAGGCAGCCCGGCATCACCGGATCGCCCACGAAATGGCACTTGAAGAACCAGAGATCGGGCTTGACGTCCATCTCGGCGACGACCTGGCCCTTGCCGTTGGCGCCGCCATCGGCGGTGATCGACGTGATGCGGTCGAACATCAGCATCGGCGGCTCGGGCAACTGGGCATTGCCCGCCCCGAACAGCTCGCCCCGCGCACAGCGCAGGAGCGCCTCGTAGTCGAAACTCGCAGCACGTTCAGTCATTGCCCTCCCCGGGTCTGCTCGGCTCCCATGGGTCCAGTCGCGACTGCCTCCCTAGCACCGGGTTTCCGGAGGCACAAGAACCCCCGCCGCGGCGCCGGATGCGGCGGTCCGGCCGCCGCGGCGCCGGCAGGGCAACGGTTTGCTCTGGCCTTGGCGCGGCCATCGCGCTAGAGAGGGGAGCATGAAGGACCATTACGAGCATCCGGGCGGCGAAGCGATGGCCTCTGCGGAGGCACTGGCGCGTGCGGGCGACTGGCTGCGCGGCGCCGGGCTGCGTCCGACCCGGCAGCGCCTTGCCCTGGCCACCCTGCTGGTGGGCGACGGGCGCAACCGCCACATCACCGCCGACAGCCTGTTCGAGGCCGCGCAGCGCGCCGGCGCGCAGGTGTCGCTGGCCACCGTCTACAACACCCTCAAGAGCTTCACCGAGGCCGGGCTGCTGGCCGAGGTGATGGTCGACGGCTCGCGCAGCCATTTCGACACCGATACCTCCGACCACGCGCATTTCTACTGGGAGGACGGCGGCTTTCTCACCGACGCGCCGCGCGAATCGGTGCGCTTCGAGGCCCTGCCCGACGCCCCCGAGGGCGCCGAGGTCTCGCGCATCGACGTGGTGATCCGGCTGCGCGGCAAGCCCGGCTGACCGGCCGGGGCCGCCCGCCCCCCTCCCTGCCAGTGCACCGACCCGGCCCGGCGTCCCGAAACAGGACCCCGGGACGGCCGTCAGGCATGCCTTGCATATGGTATGCCACGCGCTGTTCTGTTATAAGGGCTTGACCAATTTGTATTTTTTCGGGACTCATTCGATGGTTGCGAGCACGCGCACACGAGCGACGCACACGCTGGCGACGGATGGCCGGGGCAGATGCGAGCCGGCCGTCACGCCCCTCGCCGGCCTTTCCGACGACGACATTCTTGCCGGCAGCATCTTCATGGGCCAGTCCAACCTCGTGGCCCAGCTGTTCATCGCCAACCACGCGCAGCCGCCGGCGGTGCGCTGGTCGCCGAACCGCTTCGACCTGCGCAACGAGATGTTCGAGCGCTTCCTCGCCCATTGCTGGTCGCTGCCGACCCATGCCGGGCTGCCGCTGGCCGATGAATTCGACCCGGCCGCGACGCCCTACCCGGACTGGCTGCAGCTGCTGGAGGCCGAGCGCTTCGGCCGCGATTTCCGCTTCCTCCACTATGGCGAGCGGATCGCCGAGAATTTCAGCCGGAGCTTCCGCGCCCTGCGCGTCTCGGATATCGGCGGCCATGTCGGGCGGTTCTTCGTCGCGCTGTACCGCTCCGCGATGCAGCGCCGGCAGGTGGTGCTGAGCGAGCACGAGCCGCCGCGGGCGGTCTTCGTGCGGCTCTGGCGGCGGCTGATCGTGCCGCTGGTCGATGCGCAGGGCTATGTCACCCGCTTCGCGGTGCTGATCCAGCCCGAGAACGACCTGCGCGCCGGGCTCGACGTGGTGCCGATGGCCTGCATCGTGGCGGATGCGCAGCGCCGGGTGTGCTTCGCCAACGAGGCGGCGCGGGCGCTGGTGCCGGAGGCCGCGCTGCTCCGCAACGGCACGCCGCTGGCCGCCTGCCTCGCCGGCGATCTGGCGCTGCCGCAGACGCCGGCCGCGCTGCTCGAGCCGGCGCCCCGGCAGATCCGCCTCGAGGCGCGGCTGATGCGGCCGGGCGGCGCGCTGCAGCCGGTCGCGGTGGTCGCCGGCGCGACGCGCTACCGCGACACGCCGTTCTTCGTGCTCACCCTGCAGGCGGGCTGAGCGGGCTTCCGGGCGGCGCCGCGGCGCCTTCGCCGCCCGGCCCCCGGCCCCCGCCCCGCCCCCGTCGGCGCAGGCGCAGGCTCAGTCCTCGAAGACCTCCTCCGGATCGACGCCCCAGACCGCGGATTTCGGCACCCAGCCCTCGCGCCCCGCCGCGCCGACCAGGCACCAGAAGCGCTGGCAGGCCAGGAGCTCGGCGATCGCGCCCTGCTCGGCACAGGCGGCGGCATCCTCGGGCAGCGCGGCCAGCGCGCGACAATCCGTCGCCTCGGTCAGCCCGACCGGCCGGCGGCGCATCAGCACCCCCTCGGCGGTGACCTGCACGGTGCGCCGGCCCGAGAGCAGCGCGTGATACACCCAGCCGTCGTCGCCCTCGCTGTCGACCACCCGGCGCCAGTGGCCGTATTCGTCGATGACCCGCACCGGCAGGCCCTTGGCGTGGAACTCGAAATCGATCCGGTAGTCGAGCCCCGGGCCGCGCCGCAGGTTGATCGTGCGGGCATTGAGCGAGACGTAGCGGGGCATCCGCAGCTTGGTGACCGGGCCGATCGCCGCCACCGCCTGCGGCCCCCGCGGCGCCGGGCCGGGCTCCGCCGCCCGCACCCCCGGAACCGCCAGGACACATCCAATCACCACCGCCGTTACCAGACGCCACCGCATCGTCGCACTCCCCCCAGGGCCGGATTTTCCGCGGCGGGGCGTTTTGCCTCTTTCCGCCGCCGGCTCAGAAAATTATCACGGAGGCTGTCGAAGCAAGAAGGACTTTGCGCCATGAAACGCGAGCGCCCGCATGTCGTCGTGACCCGCAAGCTGCCGGAGGCGGTCGAGGCGCGGATGCGCGAGCTCTTCGAGGTGCGGCTCAACACCGCCGACCGGCCGATGAGCCATGCCGACCTGGCGCAGGCGGCGCGCGAGGCCGATGTCCTGGTGCCGACGCTGACCGACCGGATCGACCAGACCCTGCTCGCCGCCGCCGGGCCGCGGCTGAGGCTGATCGCCAACTATGGCGCCGGCGTCGACCATATCGACGTCGCCACCGCGCGCACCCGCGGCATCCTCGTCTCCAACACCCCCGGCGTGCTCACCGAGGACACCGCCGACATGACCATGGCGCTGATCCTCGCGGTGCCGCGGCGGATGGCGGAGGGCCTCGCGCTGATGCAGGAGGGCCGCTGGGAGGGCTGGTCGCCGACGGCGATCACCGGCCACCGGATCTGGGGCAAGCGGCTCGGCATCGTCGGCATGGGGCGGATCGGCCAGGCGGTGGCGCGCCGCGCCCGGGCCTTCGGCCTGCAGGTGCACTACCACAACCGCCGGCGCCTGCATGCCGAGACCGAGGCCGGGCTCGACGCCACCTACTGGGAGAGCCTCGACCAGATGCTGGCGCGGATGGACATCGTGAGCGTGCACTGCCCGCACACCCCGGCCACCTATCACCTGCTCTCGGCGCGGCGGCTGCAGCTGATGAAGCCCTCCGCCTACATCGTCAACACCGCCCGCGGCGAGATCATCGACGAGAACGCGCTGATCCGGATGCTCAAGCGCGGCCAGCTCGGCGGCGCGGCGCTCGACGTCTTCGAGAAGGAGCCGGCGGTGAACCCCGATCTGGTCGGCCTGCCCAACGTGGTGCTGCTGCCGCATATGGGCTCGGCGACCGAGGAGGGCCGGCTCGAGATGGGCGAGAAGGTGATCCTCAACATCAAGACCTTCGCCGACGGCCACCGGCCGCCCGACCAGGTCCTGCCCTCGATGCTCTGAGCCATGGCCGGCCCCGCCGAAACCGCCGGTGCCGCCGGTGCCGCCGCCTGCGAGGTGCTGATCGGCATCGCCACCGCCGACGGGCTCCTGACCTCGGGCTGCGCCGAGAGCCTCGCCGCCGCGATCGGCGCGGTCGCCGCATCCGGGGCGCAGCCGCGGTTCCAGACGGTGGACTTCCACGACGTCGCCACCGCCCGCAACCACATCTGCGGCCTGGCGCTGGCCCGGCCCGGGATCAGCCATGTGCTGTTCATCGACAACGACATGAAGATCCGCGGCGAGGTGTTCCGGCTGCTGCTCGGCGCCGGCAGGCCGGTGGTCGGCGCGGTCTATGCGAAGCGCCAGATCGATCTCGAGGCCTATGCCGCAGCGCGCGCCGCCGGCCATCCGCCGGACACCGCCCGCGCGCTCGCCTCGCCCTTCGTGCTGCGCCACGGCGACGGCCGGCTGCAGGTGCGCGAGGGGCTCGTGCAGCTCGACGGCATCGGCATGGGCTGCGCGCTGATCGAGACCGCGCTGCTGCGCCGGGTCGCCGGGGCGGGCGGGCTCGGCCGGCAGGCCGCGCTGCCGCATGCCGCCGGGGCGCTCGGCGAATCGGTCTGGGACTTCTTCAGCCGGATGCCGCAGCCGGACGGGCGCTGGCTGTCGGACGACTTCGCCTTCTGCACGCGGGTGCAGGCGGTCGAGCCCGGCGCGGTCTGGGGCTATGTCGGCCCCGGCGTCGCGCATCAGGGGCGGATGGATTTCGGCGGCGCCTTCTTCGACCGGGCGCAGGCGATGGCGGCGATGGCGGCCAAGGGGTGAGCGGCGCGGCGGCGCCCTGGCGGGTCCGCCCGGCGCGGCCCGCGGATGCGCCGGCGCTCGGCGCGGTGCATGCCGCGAGCAAGGCCGACAGCGCCGATGCGGCGGATATCGCCGGGCAGGATCTCGCGGGCTTCGCGGCCGACCGGGCTGCGCTCTGGGCCCGGGTGCTGCGGGCGCCGCGGCCGGGCGAGCTGCTGCTGCTGGCCGAGCGCGGCGCGGCGCCGGAGGGGCTGGCCCATGCCCTCCTCCGCGGCGATTCGGCGGCCCGGCTCACCGCGCTGCACGTGCTGCCCGGCGCGCGCGGCAGCGGCGCCGGGGCGGCGCTGGTCGGCGCGCTGGCGGCCCGGCTGGCGGCGGCCGGATCGCGGCGCCTCGGCCTCGAGGTCAGCCTGCGCAACGACGGGGCGCGGCGCTTCTATGCGCGGCTCGGCGGCAGCGCCGGCGCGGCGTTCCGCGATGCCGGGGGGGTCGAGATCGTCGAGATGCAGTGGGACGACCTGCCGCGGCTCGCCGCCCGCGCGGCGGCGCTGGCCGCGCCGCCCTGACCGGTGCGCCACCGGCCGCGCGCGGCCGGCTGCCCGCTCAGCCCATCGCGGCGCGGAGCCGTTCGAGAACCCGCAGCGAGGGGCTCTCGACCCGGATCCGGGTGCGCTTGCCGTCGAAGTTGATATGCACCAGCGCGATGATCTCGCGCACCTCGGCGGGAAACAGGGCGATCACCACATAGGCGCTGGCCACCGGCCTGGCATAGAAGGCGCGGACCTCGTCGCGATCGTCGGAGACGTCGAACTTGTAGGTGATCTCGTCGCTCAGGAAGCTGCCGCGGCGGATCTCCCACTCCAGCGACGACACGCCGATCGGCGCCGCCGCCTTGTGCAGCGCCTCGATGAAGCCGTCGAGCTCGAGCTTGCCCTCGACGGTGCGCGCCCATTCAGCTTCCATGCGCGCCTCCCCGCCTGCGCCCTGCCCTGCCCGCGCCTCGGCTCACTTGCAGCGCTTCTGCGCGCTGTCGAGCGCAGCGGTGAAGCCGAGCAGCGAAAAGGTGTCCACCGTGGTGGTGCCGCGCGCCGAGAGCCCCTCGACCACCGCATCGACGCCGCCCTTGAAGGCGGTCACCATCTTGGCGTCCTCGGCCGGGCCGCTCAGCCAGGCATTCTCGCCGCTGGTCGACATGGCATAGGTCGCCGCGCCGATCTTGGCCTCGACCTTCGAGCCTTTCTTGAAGGGATAGCCCGCGATGAAGGAGATCTCGTTCTTCACGCTGTCGGCCGGACGCACCGCGACCATCAGGAAGATGTCGCCGCGGTTGACCTGGACCTGCTTGCCGCCGCGCAGCGCCACCGACTTGGTGGGCCGCGACGCGATCCAGCAGATCTTGTTGTTGTCGAGGGTCGCCTCGAAGACCGCCCAGTCGCGCTGGACCTCCACGCGGTTCTGCGTCTGTGCCGCAACCGGGAGCGCCCCCGCCACGATCAGCGCCACTGCCAGAAAGAGTTTCGTCATGCTCGCCTCATTCAACCTGCCCCCGCGGGCTCTTGGCCGGCCTTGATGGGGGCGATGGTTTGCCTCAGAGTTGCCCGGTCGCGAGCATACCGCAGGTTTGCCGGAAAAGGCCAGCCCGCCTTGGCTCGCATCCACCGCTTGGGCGCCTCCGGGCGTCCCCGCGCCGGCCGCAGGGAACCCGATAGCCGCGTGAACCAGGAACACGATCCCCCGCCCGCCGCCGGCAACGGCCCCGACTGGGCCGATGCCGCCGACGAGGCGCTGCTCGCGGCCATCGCGGCCGGTGGCGACCGGGCCGCCTTCGTGGCGCTGTTCGGGCGCTATGCCGGGCGGATCAAGGCCTTCCTGCTGCGCGGCGGCACCGCCGAGACCGTCGCCGAGGAGGCCGCGCAGGAGGTGATGATCCTGCTCTGGCGCCGCGCCGGGCAGTTCGACCCGGCCCGCGCCCGCGCCGCCACCTGGATCTTCACCATCGCGCGCAACAAGCGGGTCGACCTGATCCGCCGCGAGGCGCGCGGCCGGCCCGACCCGGACGAGCCGCTGCTGCAGTCCGAGCCGGTGCCCCCGCCCGAGCGCGGCATCGCCGGCGCCGAGCGCGACGCCCAGGTGCGCGCCGCCATCGAGGACCTCACGCCGGAGCAGCGCGACGTGGTCCGCCGCGCCTTCTTCTCCGAGCAGAGCCATTCCGAGATCGCCGGGGATCTGGGGCTGCCCCTCGGCACCGTGAAGTCGCGCCTGCGCCTCGCCTTCCAGCACCTGCGCGGCACCCTCGGCCCCGCCTTCTCCATGGAGCTCATCGATGACTGACAGCCATGACCACACCGCCCACGGCCTGCACGCCCATGCCGCCGAGGGCGCGCCCGCCAACCCGGTGCTCGCGGAGATCTGGCGCGGCGACATCCTCGAATGCAGCCATCGCGGCGCGGTGGCGGTCTGCAATGCGGCGGGCGAGCTGGTCGCCGCCTGGGGCCATGTCGAGCGGGTGCACCTGCCGCGCTCGGCCTGCAAGATGATCCAGGCGCTGCCGCTGGTCGACAGCGGCGCCGCCGATGCCGCCGGGCTCGACGACCGCCACCTCGCGCTGGCCTGCGCCTCGCATGGCGGGGCGGAGATCCACACCCGCCTGGTCGCCGACTGGCTGGCCGGGATCGGGCTCGATGCCGGCGCCCTCGGCTGCGGCGTGATGGCGCCCGACGATGCCGAGATGCGCAAGGCGCTGCGCGCGCAGGGCGCCGAGCCGACGCCGCTGCACCACATGTGCTCGGGCAAGCATACCGGCTTTCTCACGCTGGCCCGCCATCTCGGCGCCGACCGCGGCGAGCCGGACTATCTCGACCCCGCCAGCCCGGTGCAGCAGGGCGTGCGCGACGCGCTGGCCGAGGTCTCCGACGAGGAGCCGCAGGGCCCCGCGATCGACGGCTGCTCGGCGCCGAATTTCGGCCTGACGCTGAAGGGCATGGCCACCGCCATGGCGCGCTTTGCCGACCCCGCGGCGCGGCTCACGGGCAGGCGCGCCGAGGCGGCCTCCCGGCTCGCCGCGGCGATGGCGGCGCATCCGCTGCTGATCGGCTACAAGGCGTCCTCGGCAACCCTGCTGACCGAGGCCAGCGCCGGCGCGACGGCGACCAAGTCCGGCGCCGAGGGCGGCTTCGTCGCGATCCTGCCGGAGAAGGGCCTCGGCGTCGCGGTGAAGGTCGATGACGGCGGCGACCGCGGCGCCGCGGCGGCGATGGCGGCGGTGCTGGCCCGGCTCGGCCTGCTCGACCGCGAGAGCCCGGCCTACCGCGCCACGGCGGAGGCGCCGATCCGGAATTTCCGCGGCACGCTCTGCGGCCATGTCTGCCCCGGCCCGGCGCTGATGTGAGCGCCGGGCGCGCGCACCGGCCCGCGCCCCCGGCCCGCGCCCCCCGACCCGCGCCCCCGGCCCGCGCCCCTCAGCCCGGGGCGCGCGCGCGCATCTCGCGCCAGATCACGTAGAGCCCGGCGCCGATGATCATCGCCACGCCGAGCAGCGCCGGCCAGTCCACCGCCTCGCCGAACACCAGCGCGCCGACGCCGATGCCGAACACCATCTGCAGATAGACCAGCGGCTGGATCCGCACCGCCTCGGTGGCGTCGAGCGCCCGGATCAGGCAGTAGTGGCCGCAGAGCGAGACCACGCAGAGCACCGCCAGCCAGCCGAGATCCGCCGCGGTCATGCCGGTCCAGAAGAACGGCCCGAGCAGCGTCAGCCCCGCCGCCCCGGCGATGCCGGTGTAGAAGAAGGCCGGCCCGGAGCCGCCATCCTCGCGCGCCACCAGCCGCGTCAGCACGTGATAGACCGAGAACATCGCCGCCGCGAGCAGCGCCAGCAGCGCCTCCGGCACGAACACCGCCGAGCCCGGGCGCAGGATCACCAGCACCCCGAGCAGCCCCACCCCCACCGCCGCGAGGCGCCGCCAGCCCGCCGCCTCGCCGAGGATCGGGATCGCCAGCAGCGTGGTCAGCAGCGGGTGCAGCGCAAAGACCGACTGCGTCGCCGCCAGCCCGATCAGGTCGAAGGCGGTCACGATCACCAGGATCTGCGCCGCCAGCAGCAGCCCGCGGAAGACCTGCACCAGCGGCATCCGGGTGCGGCTCGCGGCGCGCAGCCCGCCCGGCGCCCGGCCGGCCAGCGCCAGCACGAAGAGCGCGAAGAACCAGTAGCGGATCATCACGAAGAACGGCACCGGATAGGCCTCGGCGAGATGCTTCGAGACCCCGTCCTGCACCGCGAGGAAGACCATCGCCACCAGCGCGAAGCGGATGCCCGCGGCGGGGCCGGAGGCGCTCAGCACGGGCGCCGCCGGCATGCCCCGGCGCGCCGGTGCGGGGCCTCGCGGAGTTGCTTCAGTTGACAGATCATTCAAATCTTACTTAACTTGGGGTTGTGAGGATGGCCCTTCTTGCCGCGTGTCCGATTGCGCTGCACCAGCAGCGAGGGTCCGGCTGTCCGACACTGACGGGGGACAGTTGGGCGAGGCAAGCGGAATGTACCATCGGGCAACGAAACAGCCGGCCGCGGCAACAGCGCTTGCGGCGGCGCTGGCCGTGGCGGCCGGCGCACCGGCCGGGGCGCTGACGATCAATCTCAGCGAGATCACCAACGGCAACACCTATCCGATCATCGGCGGCACCGCCGAGGCCGCGCCGGCGCTGCAGGGCGGCGGCACCCTGGCCAGCGTGATCCAGGCGGCGGCGGACTACTGGGAGACCGTGATCCTCTCGCCGGGCACCCTCAACGTCTATTTCGGCTGGTCGAACCTTTCCGGCAGCACGCTGGCCACGGCGACGCAGTATACCGTGGCGCGCGACTTCAACGGCAACCCGGACGGCGGCCCCAGCGGCAAGGACGGCGTCATCGAGTTCGACAACAGCGGCCGCACCTGGTTCGCCGATTCCACCCCCTTCGACAATTCCGAATACATGGCCTTCTTCGAGCCGATGGTCGATCTCGGCGGCGGCGAGATGTCGCTCGGGCGGGAATACGGCTCGCCGACCGGCTTTGCCGTCGGCGCGCATGACCTCTTCACCGTGGCGCTGCACGAGATCGGCCACCAGCTCGGCTTCTCCGATCTGGGCCAGCCGATCGACGACCAGTTCTACGACGGCACCGGCGCCCCCGGCGGCACCGTGGGCTATGTCGATATCGGCCCCTTCGAGGGCGCCGATCTGACGCTCAGCGGCGAGCCCGGCAGCGCCTCCCCCCATCTCGCGCACAGCATGGCCCTGATGAACCCGAGCATCAGCACCGGCGAGCGGCGCTATGCCTCGGATGTCGACGTGGCGGCGATCCACACGCTCAGCCAGTTCGGCAGCGTCGACTACAACGCCGCCGCGATCGGTGCCGGCGCCGAGGGCACGATCCCGCTGCCGGCCAGCCTCGTGCTGCTGCTCTCGGGGCTTGGCGCGATCGGCGCGATGCGGGCCCGCCGCGCCGCCTGAGGCCGGGGCCCGGGGCAGCGCGGCAGCGGCGACCGGCGGCGGCAGGCTCAGCCGGCGCCCCTTTCCGTCTCCGGTTCCGGCTCCGGCGCGGGCCATTCGCCGCGGGCCAGCGCCGCGCGGATCGCCTCCCCGTGCTGGTCGAGCGCCGGCGAGGCGCGGCCGAGGCTGAGCTCGGCGGCGGAGAAGCCGACCGGCGAGCGCAGCCCCGGCACCCCCTCGGGCGCGATCTGCAGGCCGCGGGCGACGACCTGCGGGTCCGCCAGCGCCTCGTCCACCCGGTTGATCGGGCCGGCCGGCACGCCGACCTTGCCGAGCGCGCCGATCAGCGCATCGCGCGGGAACCGCGCCGTGGCCTCGGCGAGCCGCGCCACCAGCCGCGCCCGGTCGGCCACGCGGCCGGCATTCTCGGCATAGGCCGGGTCGTCGCCGATCTCCCTCAGGTTGAGTACGCCGCAGAGCCGGCGGAACTGGGCGGTGTTGCCGCAGGCGATGATCAGATGCCCATCGGCGGCCGGAAAGACCTGATAGGGCACGATGTTGGGATGCGCGTTGCCGAGCCGGTTCGGCGCCTCGCCGGTGACCATGCAGTTCATCGCCTGGTTGGCCAGCACGCCGGTCATGCAATCCATCAGGCTCATGTCGATATGCTGGCCGAGGCCGGTGCGCGCGCGCTGCGCCAGCGCCGCCTGGATCGCGATCACGCCGTAGAGCCCGGTGAAGATGTCGGCGAAGGCGACGCCCATCTTCTGCGGCTCGCCCTCGGGCTCGCCGTTCAGCGACATGATGCCGGACATGCCCTGGATCAGGAAGTCGTAGCCGGCCTGCGCGGCGCGCGGCCCGTCCTGCCCGAAGCCGGTGACCGAGCAGTAGACCAGCCCCGGGTTGAGCGCCGAAAGGCTTGAAAAATCCAGCCCGTATTTCACGAGGCCGCCGAGCTTGAAGTTCTCCACCAGCACGTCGGCCTTCGCGGCCAGCTCGCGCACCAGCGCGCAGCCCTCCTCGGTGCGGAAATCGGCGGTGACGCCGCGCTTGCCCCGGTTGGCGCCGTGGAAATAGGCGGCCGAGCGATCCGGCCGGCCATCCACCTCGCGCTCGACGAAGGGCGGCCCCCAGCCGCGGGTGTCGTCGCCCCCCGGCGCCTCCACCTTGATCACGTCGGCGCCGAGATCGGCAAGGGTCTGGCCGATCCAGGGACCGGCAAGGATCCGGGCGAGCTCCACCACCCGGAGCCCGGCAAGCGGCGATGTCATGTGCTGTCCTCCCGCGAAAGCGGTGCAGGCTGCCCCGCCCGGGCGAGCCGGGTCAAGAGCCGCCGGCCGCGGCGCAGCGCGGTGAACCCGGCGCCGAGGGCGACGGCCCAGAGCGCGAGTCGCAGCGCCTCGCCCTGCCCGCCCCAGAGCGGCTCGGCGGCGGCGGCGAGCGCCGCGGCGATCACCGCCCACATGCGCTGCGGCTTGGCCATCGGGCCGGAGAAGTCGGGCGGCTGGCCGAGCGCCTCGCCGAAGGCCCGCACATAGGCGGTGCCGAGCGCCATCGCCCCGGCCGCCCAGCCGAGCGCCGGCACGCCGGCGCCGATGCCGCAGCCGACCAGCACCGCGAGATCGGCGGCGCGGTCCGGCACCTCGTTCCAGAACGGCCCGTCCGCCGTGCCCTTGCCGCCCTCCACCGCGACCATGCCGTCGAACATGTTGCACAGGAGGCGCAGCAGGATCAGCGCCGCCGCCAGCACCAGCAGCCCCGCCCGCAGGCCGCCGCCGAGCCCCGGCGCCAGCGCCAGCGCCAGCCCGGCCAGCGCCGCCGCGGCGAGGCTGGCCTGCGAGATCCGGTTGGGCGCGATGCCCCGCTCGGCCAGCCGGCGCGCCGCGGCGCGCGCCCAGCCGGCCTCGCGCTGCGGGATCGGCCGGCGGCGGTCCTCGGCGCTCATGCCGTCGACCACCAGTAGCGCACCAGGTGGAAGAAGATCGGCGCGGCGAAGATCACCGAGTCGAGCCGGTCGATGAAGCCGCCATGGCCGGGGATCAGGTGGCCCCAGTCCTTCACCCCGCGGTCGCGCTTGATCGCCGACATCACCAGCCCCCCGAGAAAGCCCATCAGCGTGATCACCAGCGCCAGCCCGCCGGCCTGCAGCACGGTGAAGGGCGTCATCCACCAGAGCCCGGCGCCGGCCAGCGTCGCCGTCGCCACGCCGCCGAGAAAGCCCTCCACGGTCTTCGAGGGCGACAGCCCCGGCGCGATCCGCCGCCGCCCGAGCAGCTTGCCCCAGACATACTGCATCACGTCGGAGAACTGCACCACGACCACGAGGAAGGCGATCAGCAGCACGTTGCCGCCCTCGTAGCCGGGGATCCTGAGATAGAGCAGCGCCGGCACGTGCGAGAGGCAGAACACGCAGAGCATCAGCGCCCATTGCGTCTCGGCGATGCGGGCAAGGAAATCCGAGGTGTCGCTGCGCAGCACCGCGATGATCGGCAGGAACAGGAAGCCGTAGACCGGGATGAAGATCGCGTAGAGCCCGTACCAGTCGATCCACACCAGGTAGTAGTGCAGCGGGAAGACCACGAAGAAGGCGGTCACCATCGCCCAGTGATCGGCCCGGCGGAAGCGCGTCAGCGTCACGAACTCGCGCAGCGCCGCGAAGGAGCAGGCGGCGAACAGCAGCACCACGCCGCTGCGCCCGGCCATGAAGGCCAGCGCCAGCAGCGCCGCCATGCCCCACCAGGCCTTCACCCGGGTGTTGAAATTGGCCACCATCGGCCCCTCGCCGAGGCGGGCGCGCAGCACCTGCCCCACCGCGGTGAACAGCACCAGCAGCACCAGCGTGCCGAGCGAGAGCAGCAGCAGGTGCCGGTCCCATCCGGTCACGGGCCGCACTCCGCCTCGCGGGTGGCCGCCAGCGCCGCGGCGGCGCGGGCCAGGAAGGCGTCCCGCTCCTCGCCCGGCTCGAGCTGCAGCGCCTCGCCAAAGACCACGGTGCAGATCAGCGGGACCGGCACCACCTCGCCCTTCGGCATCACCCGGTTGAGGTTCTCGATCCAGACCGGCACCAGCGGGATCTCGGGCCGCGCCGCGGCGAGGTGGTAGAGCCCGGGGCGGAACGGCAGCAGCGGCGCCTCGCCGGCATTGCGCGTGCCCTCGGGAAAGAGGATCAGCGAGCGCCCGGCATCGAGCGCCGCCAGCATCGCCACGATGGCGGCGCCCTTCGGCGCCCTGCCGCTGCGGTCGACCAGCACGGCGTCGAAGACGTCGCGGATCACGAAGCGGCGCAGCGCCGAGCCGAGCCAGTAGTCGGCCCCGGCGACCGGCCGGCTGCGCGCCCGCAGCGCCGGCGGCAGCATGGTCCAGATCAGCACGAAATCGCCGTTGCTGCGATGGTTGGCGAAATAGATCCGCTGCTCGGGGAGCGGCGGCACCCCGGCCCAGACCGCCCGGGCCGCGGTGACCAGCCGCGCCGCGAGCGTGATGAGATAGGCCAGCGCCGCTGCCGCAAGCCGTCTCATCGCCGCCGCTCCTGAGGGTGCCGCATGCCCGCGCTCCTCGCCTGCCCCAAGGCTTGCCGGCTGCGCCGCGCGCACGCAAGGGAAAACCGGGCGCGCGGGCCGGCAGCAGAGCCCCCGCCGCCCGCGCCGACGGAGCGCCCCGCCGCGGGAGCCCACCGAAAGGACCCGCCGCGGGAGCCCGCCGGAGGGACCCGCCGGAGGAACCCACCGGAGGAACCTGCCGGGGGAGCCGGCCGGACGAACCCGCCGGGGGAACGCACCGGAGGAACCCGCCGGAGGAACCCGCCGAGGGAACCTGTCGGGGGAACCTGCCTGAGGGACATGCCGGAGGAACCTGTCGGGGGAACGGGCCGGAGGAACCTGCCGAAGGAACTCGCCGGTGGGGCCTACCGGAGGAACTCGTCAGAGGAAACTGCCGGGAGAACACGCCGGGGGGACCTGTCAGAGGAACCTGCCAGGGGAACACGCCGGGGGGACCTGCCGGAGGAACCTGTCGGAGGAACGCGCCGGAGGAACCTGTTGGAGGGACCTGCCGGAGGAACTCGCCGGGGGGACCTGTCAGAGGAACCTGCCAGGGGAACACGCCGGGGGGACCTGGCGGAGGAACGCGCCGGGGGGACCTGTCAGAGGAACCTGCCAGGGGAGCACGCCGGGGGAACCTGTCGAAGGGACCTGCCGGGGGAACCTGCCGGACGGACCCGCCAGAGCAACCCTCCGGACGGCCTCCCCAGAGGAACCCGCCGGACGGAGCCGCCGGAGGGACCTGCCGGGGGAGGCTGCCCGAAGGACCCGCCGGGGGAAACCGCCGGGGGGAGCCGCGCGGCGGAGGGTCGGGCGGAACATCCGGTGGCGCCGGGGGACGCCGTCCCGCGTCCTTCGGCAGCCGCGCGACATTGGGCAGCCGCGCGACCTTCGGTAGCCGCGCGTTCTTCGGCAGCCGCTCGGGCATCGCGGCCCTGCCGGGCCCGTGGCGACGCCATGCCCGGCCCCTGCGCCCGGCCAGTGGCGGCGCCGTGCCAGGGCCGTGCACCCAGCCCGTGGCGGCGGCGTGCCCGGCCCGCGGCGGGTGCGGCCCCACCCGTCCGGGTGGGCGGCTGCCCTTCCCGCGGCGAAAGATCCTCTCCGGGCGGAGCGGGCGGGCGGCGGCGGTGCGGCCTAGACCTCCGGCATGCCCGCCCGGTGCGGGAGGCCAGACGCGGAGGAAACCCATGGACATCCACGAATATCAGGCGAAGGAGATCCTCGCCCGGTTCGGCGTTCCCGTGCCCAAGGGCGGGCTCGCCTACAGCCCCGAACAGGCCGGCTATCGCAGCCACGAGCTCGGCGGCGAGCGCTGGGTGGTCAAGGCGCAGATCCATTCCGGCGGCCGCGGCGAGGCCGGCGGCGTGCGCCTCTGCGGCTCCGACAAGGAGATCCGCGACTATGCCGCCGAGCTCTTCGGCAAGCGCCTCGTCACCCGCCAGAGCGGCGCCGAGGGCCGGCTCGTCGGCCGGGTCTATGTCGAGGAGGCCTGCGAGATCGCCCGCGAGATCTATTTCGGCCTGGTGCTCGACCGCAAGACCGAGCGGATCATGATCGTCGCCTCCTCGGCCGGCGGCATGGAGATCGAGGAGCTCTCGGCCGAGCATCCCGACACGCTGCTGCGCATGACGGTGGACCCGGCCTCGGGCTTTCTCGACTACCAGGCGCGCGAGCTCGCCTACGGGCTCGGGCTCGACAGCGGCCAGGTCGCCGAGGCGGCGAAGATCTTCCGCGCCTGCTACCGCGCGTTCCGCGACCTCGACGCCACCATGGTCGAGATCAACCCGCTGGTGACCACCGCGCGCGGCAACCTGCTGGCGCTCGACGCCAAGATGTCGTTCGACGACAACGCGCTGTTCCGCCACCCCGAGGTCTCGGAGCTGCGCGACATGAGCCAGGAGGACCCGATGGAGGCGCATGCCGCGGATCGCGGCCTCGCCTATGTCGCGCTCGACGGCAATATCGGCTGCATGATCAACGGCGCCGGGCTGGCGATGGCGACCATGGACATGATCAAGCTCTCCGGCGGGCTGCCGGCGAACTTCCTCGACATCGGCGGCGGCGCCAGCCCGGAGCGCGTGCTCTCGGCCTTCCGCCTCGTGCTGCGCGACCCGAAGGTCGAGGCGATCCTGGTCAACATCTTCGCCGGCATCAACCGCTGCGACTGGGTCGCCGAGGGCGTGGTGCAGGCGTTCCGCAAGGCGCGCATCGACATCCCGGTGGTGGTGCGCCTCTCGGGCACCAATGTCGCCGAGGGCAAGCGCATCCTCGCCGCGTCGGGCCTGCCGATCATCACCGCCGACACGCTGGCCGAGGCCGCCGAGCGCGCGGTCGGCGCCGTCGCCAGAAAAGCCGCCTGAGGGGAGGACGAGATGAGCATCCTGATCGACGAGACCACCAGGGTCCTGGTGCAGGGCATGTCCGGGCGCATCGGGCGCTTCCATGCCGAGGACATGATCGCGAACGGCACCCGGGTGGTCGGCGGCGTGACCCCCGGCAAGGGCGGCAGCGAGATCCTCGGCCTGCCGGTGTTCAACACCATGCGCGGCGCGGTGGCCGAGACCGGGGCCGAGGCCTCCATCGTCTTCGTGCCGCCGCCCTTCGCCGCCGATGCCATCATGGAGGCCGCCGATGCCGGCATCCGCTACTGCGTCTGCATCACCGACGGCATCCCGGCGCAGGACATGATGCGGGTCAAGCGCTACATGCGCCGCTATCCGCGCGAGCGGCGGATGCGCCTCACCGGGCCGAACTGCGCCGGCACGATCAGCCCGGGCAAGGCGATGATGGGGATCATGCCGGCGCATATCTACGCGCCCGGCCGGGTCGGCATCGTCGGGCGCTCCGGCACCCTCGGCTACGAGGCGGCGAGCCAGATGCAGGCGCTCGGCATCGGCGTCTCGACCTCGGTCGGGATCGGCGGCGACCCGATCAACGGCTCCTCGTTCCGCGACATCCTCGAGCTGTTCGAGGCCGATCCGGGCACCGATGCGGTGATGATGATCGGCGAGATCGGCGGCCCGCAGGAGGCCGAGGCGGCGGCCTATGCGCGCGATCACATGGCCAAGCCGGTGATTGCCTATGTCGCCGGGCTCTCGGCGCCCAAGGGGCGCAAGATGGGCCATGCCGGCGCCATCGTCTCGGCCTTCGGCGAGAGCGCGCAGGAGAAGGTGGAGATCCTCGCCGGCGCCGGCGTCACCGTGGCGCCGCACCCCTCCGCCATGGGCGAGACGGTGGCCGCGGTGCTCGACCGGATGGGCCTCGCCGCCTGACCGGCTGCTGGCCGCCGGGGCCGGGAGGCGTGCCCCGGCGGCCTACCTCGTCACGCCTCAGTCGATGGCGTAGTTGAGGTATTTCGCCACCGCCATCGAGCGCGTGCTGACCTCGAGCTTGTCGTAGACGATCTTGAGGTGATACTTGACGGTGTTCTCCGAGATCCCGAGCCGGGCCGAGATCTGCGCATTGGTCCAGCCGCGCGAGAGCGCCGCCAGCACCTCGCGCTCGCGCCGGGTGAGGCGCTCGAAGGGATCGTCGCGCAGGCTGGAGAAATCCACGAAGGGAAAGCTCACCCGCCCGGCCGAGACCGCGCGCAGGGTCGCCAGCACCACCTCCGGCGCGTCGTCCTCGGCAAAGCAGCCCCAGGCGCCGGCCTGCATCGCGTCGCGCACCAGCTCGGGCCGCAGCCGGCGCAGGCGGATCACCGTGCGCAGCGCCGGATAGCGCCGCCGCCAGTCGCGGATCGTGCCGAGCAGCGCCTCGCGCCCCATGCCGGCGGCCAGGATGGCGATCTGCGGCTCCGCCCCGCCGCGACGCGCGAAGCCGCCGGGGTCCTCGGCGATCTCCACCGGGCGCAGGGTCTCGTCGCCGTCGAGCAGCGCGCTGAGCGCGCCCGCGAACCAGGCGCTGCCGCCGACCACGGCCAGATTCATGCAGGGCTCCATCCGCCTCTCCGGGACTGTCCTCGCCCTGCTCTAGCCGGTCCCGGCCCGCAGGAAAATTTGCGAATTCTGTCCCGCCCTGAAGGGATCCTTAATGCTGCGGACGCGAAGAAGGCTGGCCAGCGGCGCCGCGCCATGCCAGTCTGATCGCCGACCGCCACCCACCGGCCGCAGCAAGCGCGACACAGGGGCATGCAGACCGACGAACTCGACGCGCTCAGACCCGACTGGGACCGCACCGCACTGTTCCTCGATTTCGACGGCACGCTCGCGCCGATCGTCGACCGGCCCGAGGATGCCGCGATGGCGCCCGCGACCCGCGCCGCGGTGGCGGCGATCCGGGCCCGCACGGGCGGCGCCGTGGCGCTGATCAGCGGCCGCGCGCTGGCCGATCTCGATGCCCGCACGGCGCCGCTGGCGCTGCCTGCCGCGGGCTCGCACGGGGCCGAGTTCCGCAGCCCCGGCAGCGGGGCCGAAACCGCCGCGGGGGCGGCGGCGCGGCTCGCCCCGGCGGCCGCGGCGATCGCCGCGCTGGCCGGCGCGGAGGGGCTGCTGATGGAGCGCAAGCCCGGCTCGGTGACGCTGCACTACCGCAGCCGTCCGGCGCTCGGCGGCGCGGTGCGCGCGCTGGTCGAGCGGCTGGCGGCGGAGGGCGCCGGGCTGCGCGCGCTGCACGGGCTGATGGTCAGCGAGGTGGCGCTGGCCGGCATCGACAAGGGCACCGCCCTGCGCAGCTTCATGGCGGCGCCGCCGTTTGCCGGGCGCAGCCCCATCGCGGCGGGCGACGACACCACCGACGAGGACGCCTTCCGCGCCGCCCGGGCGCTCGGCGGCACCGGCATCAAGATCGGCCCGGGCCCGACCGCGGCAAGCCACCGCGCGCCGGGCATCGCGGCCTTCCTCGACTGGCTCGCCCGCAGGGCCGCCGGCTGAGGCACGGACCATCGCGGGGAGACTGAAGAGGAGAGACAGCACGTGGATTACGGACTGATCGGGAACTGCTCCATCGCCGCACTCGTCGACCGGGCGGGACGGCTGGTCTGGCTCTGCCTGCCACGGATCGACGGCGACCCGGTGTTCCACGCGCTGCTCGGCCACGGCACCGGCGAGCCCGGCGACGGCGCCTTCGCGGTGGAGCTCGACGACCTGCGCGAGGCGCAGCAGAGCTACGACCGCAACACCGCGATCCTGCGCACCGTGCTGCACGGCGCCTCGGGCTCGGTGGAGATCCTCGACTGGGCGCCGCGCTTCGAGGCCCGCGGCCGCATGTTCCGCCCGCAGATGCTGATCCGGCAGATCCGGCCGCTCGAAGGCTGGCCGCGGGTGCGGCTGCGGCTGCGCCCGCGCTTCGACTGGGGCACCCGCGCGCCCGAGATCACCCGCGGCTCGAACCATGTGCGCTTCATCGGGCCGGACCAGACCCTGCGGCTCACCACCGACGCGCCGATCGACCACCTGCTCGACAGCCGGCTGATCAATCTCGACCGGCCGCTCAACTTCGTGCTCGGGCCGGACGAGAGCCTGGCCGAGAGCCCGGCCGAGATCGCCAAGCGCTTCCACGACGACACCGCCGCCTACTGGCGCGGCTGGGTGCGGCGCCTCGCGATCCCGCTGGAATGGCAGGACGCGGTGATCCGCGCCGCCATCACGCTCAAGCTCTGCAGCTACGAGGCCACCGGCGGGATCGTCGCGGCGGTGACCACCTCGCTGCCGGAATCGCCCGACAGCGGCCGCAACTGGGACTATCGCTACTGCTGGGTGCGGGATGCCTTCTTCACCGTGCGGGCGCTCAACAGCCTGGCCGCGGTGCGCACGCTGGAGAACTATTTCGGCTGGCTGATGAACGCCGTCGCCGATGCCAAGGGCGGGCATATCCAGCCGGTGCTCGGGGTCGGGCTCGAGACCCAGCTCACCGAGCGCCATGCCGAGGCGCTGCAGGGCTTCATGGGCATGGGGCCGGTGCGCGTCGGCAACCAGGCGCACGAGCATTTCCAGCACGACACCTATGGCAACATCATCCTCGGCGCGGCGCCGGCCTTCTTCGACAGCCGGCTCTACATGGATGCCGGGCGCGCCGCCTTCGAGATGCTGGAGCCGCTCGGCGAACAGTCATGGAGCCTGCACGACCAGCCCGATGCCGGGATCTGGGAGCTGCGCACCCGGGCGCGCATCCACACCTCCTCCTCGCTGATGTGCTGGGCCGGCTGCGACCGGCTGGCCAAGATCGCGGCGCATCTCGGCCTCGCCGACCGCGCGCGCTACTGGGCCGAGCGGGCCGGGGCGATCCGCGCGAAGATCCTCGAGCATGCCTGGTCCGACGAGCGCGGCGCCTTCGTCGAGAGCTTCGGCGGGCGCACCCTCGATGCCTCGGTGCTGCTGATGGGCGAGATCGGCTTCCTGCCGGCGCAGGACCCGCGCTTCGTCGCCACCGTGGAGAAGCTCGGCGAGGTGCTCGGGCGCGGCTCCTTCATGCTGCGCTACGAGGAGGCGGACGATTTCGGCGCCCCGGAGGTCGGCTTCAACCTCTGCGCCTTCTGGCGGATCGACGCGCTCGCCCGGATCGGCCGCACCGAGGAGGCGCGCGAGCATTTCGAGGCGCTGCTGAACGCGCGCAACCATCTCGGCCTGATGGCGGAGGACAGCGACTTCGCCACCGGCCGCGCCTGGGGCAACTTCCCGCAGACCTATTCCCAGGTCGGCATCGTCAACGGCGCCATGCGCCTCTCGAAACGCTGGGAGGCCGAGCTTTGAGCCGGCTGGTCGTCGCCTCCAACCGCGTCGGGGACATCACCGGCGGCACCCAGAGCGGCGGGCTGGTGACCGCGCTCGGCGATGCGCTGCGCGACGGCAACGGGCTCTGGTTCGGCTGGTCCGGGCAGATCGTCGACACCGACGACAAGCTCGGCCTCACGCTCGAGCGCCAGGGCGCGGTGACCATCGCCACCCAGGCGCTCACCGAGGAGGACTATGCGCACTATTATCTCGGCTATGCCAACCGGGCGCTCTGGCCGGTGATGCACTACCGGCTCGATCTCGCGGAGTTCGACAGCGCCGCGCTGGAGGGCTATCGCGAGGTCAACCGCCGCTTCGCCCGGGCGCTGGCCGGGCTCGTCTCGGCCGACGACGTGATCTGGATCCACGACTATCACATGATCCCGCTGGCGGCGGAGCTGCGCGCCCTCGGCCTCGAGAACCGGATGGGCTTCTTCCTGCACATCCCCTTCCCCTCGCCGGAGATCATCAGCGCGGTGCCGGACCATGCCTGGCTGGTCGACACGCTCTTCGCCTATGACGTGATCGGCTTCCAGACCGAGCAGCACGTCGCCAATTTCGGCCGCTATGCCGAGGAGACCGCCGCCCTGGTGACGCCGGAGAGCCATCCCTTCCGCGCGGCGCGGCGCAAGCTGAAGGTCAGGAGCTACCCGATCGGCATCGATGTCGAGGCGTTCAAGGCGATGGCCGACACGCCGGAGGCCGAGGACCGCATCCGCCGGCTCAAGCGCGGCAGCATCGACACCCACATCATCGGCGTCGACCGGCTCGACTATTCCAAGGGCCTGCCGGACCGCTTCCGCGCCTATCGCCGGCTGCTGCACCTGCATCCCGAGCACGCCAAGAACATCGTGCTGATGCAGATCGCCCCGCCGACCCGCGAGGAGCTCGCCGCCTATGCCGACATCCGCATGGAGCTCGAGCAGCTCTCCGGCGCGATCAACGGCGAGTTCGGCGATTTCGACTGGACCCCGGTGCGCTATGTCCACCGCTCGCTGGCGCGCGACACGCTGGCGGCGCTGTTCAAGGGCTCGCGGATCGGGCTGGTGACGCCGCTGCGCGACGGCATGAACCTCGTCGCCAAGGAATATGTCGCGGCGCAGGACGAGGCCGATCCCGGCGTGCTGATCCTGTCGCAGTTCGCCGGCGCGGCGGCGGATCTGGCGGAGGCGCTGATCGTCAACCCCTACGACGCCGACGAGGTGGCGCTGGCGATGCATCTCGCCGTGGGGATGCGCCGCGAGGAGCGGATCGAGCGCCATTCGGCCCTGCTCGAGCGGGTGCGCCAGCGCGATGTCGCGCGCTGGCGGCGCGACTTCCTGCGCGACCTCCGCGACGGCACTGGCGGCGCGACCGCGGCGGCGGAGGGCTGAGATGCGGCTGGTTGCGGATATCGGCGGCACCAATGCGCGCTTCGCCCGCGCCGCGCCCGGCGGCGCGCCGGGGCCCGTGCTGCGCCTGCGGGTGGCCGATCACCCCAGCTTCGAGGACGCGCTGGCCGCCTTCCTCGCGGCCGAGGGCGGCGGGGCGAGCGAGGGGACGAGCGAGATCGCCATCGCCGCCGCCGGCCCGGTGATCGGCGGCGCGGTGCGGCTGACCAACGCGCATTGGGAGATCTCGCCCGCGGCGGTGGCGCGGGTGCTGCCGGGGGCACGGGTCGCGATCCTCAACGACCTCGCGGCGGTGGCGCATCTGCTGCCCCGGCTCGGGCCCGAGGGCGCCGAGACGCTGCGCCCGGGCGCCCCGGACGGCACGCAGCCGATGATCGCGGTGAATGTCGGCACCGGTTTCGGCGCCTCGGTGGCGGTGCCGGTGCGCGGCGGCTGGGCGGCGCTGGCCACCGAGGCCGGCCATATGAGCCTCGCCCCCGCGTCCGGCGAGGACGCCGCCCTGATGGCGGGCGCGGCGACGGGCGCGGCGACGGGCACGGCGACGGTGGAGGCGCTGCTCTCCGGCCCCGGCCATGCCCGGCTCGCGGCCCGCGCGCCGGCGCCGGAGGTGCGCCGGCTGGTCTCGGCGCTGCTCGGCCGCGTCGCGGGCGATCTGGTGCTGGCCACCGGCGCCTGGGGCGGGCTCTTCCTCTGCGGCGGGGTGCTGGAGGATTTCGACGCCGTGATCGACCGCGCGCTGTTCCTCGAGCGGCTGCTGGCGCGCACGGGCGTGGCGGCGCGGCTCGCGGCGGTGCCGGTGCGCCGGATCACCGCGGCCAATCCCGCGCTCGCCGGCCTCGCCGCGATGGACTGGCCCTGAGCCTAACTGGCCCCGAGCGCCCTCAGAGCCCGGCCAGCGCGCGCAGCCCCTCGGCATCGCGGATCACCAGGCTGCCATCGGCGCTGTCGATCACGCCATCCGCGGTCCAGCGCTTGATGTGGCGGTTGACATTCTCCCGCGAGAGCCCGGCGAGGTCGCCGAGATCCGACTGCGAGAGCGAGGTCGCGACGGTCACCGTGCCGTCCTCGCCGGCGCGGCCGAACTTCTCGCCGAGCCGCACCAGGCAGCGCGCCAGCCGGGCCGCGGCCTCGCGGTGGCTGGCCAGCTCGAAGGCGTCGATCGAGGAGCGGATCTTGCTGCACAGCTCGGTCATCACCACCAGCATCGCCTCCGGGTCGGAGAGCAGCGCGTCGCGCAGGTCGCGATACTGGATCAGCAGGCCGGTGGTGGCGGTGGCGGCGATCACGTCGGCCGAGCGGGTGGAATTGTCGATCGCGGCAATCTCGCCCACCACCTCGCGCGGCCCGACATAGTTGAGCACCGCCCGCTTGCCGCTGTTGCCGGTGAGGCTGATCTCCACCCGCCCGGTCTCGATCACGAAGACGCTGTCGCCGGCATCGCCGCGGCGGAAGATCACCTCGCCCTTGGGATAGACCTTGCGATGCGCGCGTTCGACGAGACGCCGGCGCACATCGGGCACGAATTTCTGGAGAAAGCCGGTTCTGGTCACCCGCGCCCCCCGCGCTCTGCCCCGATCGGGGCGAAGTATGCCATGCTTGTCGTGCGGCGCAATGCCGGGCATAGTGCCGGCCGGACCCCCAATCACCGCCCCGGTGGCAGGATGGCGGCTGCGCGTGAGGCTCGGGCAGCCGGGCCACCGTTGCAGGGCGTCGTATCGGATGAGTTGACCGGAACATGTCGCGGCCTCGGCAACCGACGGTGATCTGCAGCGTTCTGGTGGCCGATATCGTCGATTTCTCCGGCCTCGCGCTCGACGAGCAGCTCGCCCACAAGGAACGCTTCCAGAAGGCCACCGAGGAGAGCGGGCTGGCCCGGTCCGAGCGCACCCGATTCCTGATCGACACCGGCGACGGCGCGGCGATCTGCTTCTTCGGCGATCCGGAGGATGCGCTCTATGCCGCGGTCTCGCTGCAGCACCGGCTGCTCTCGGACTGCCCGCTGCGCATGGGGATCGGCCTCGGCCCGGCGAAATGGGTGGTCGATGCCCAAGGCCGGCGCAACATCGTGGGCGATGCGATCAACTCCGCGCACCGGATCATGAATTTCGCGAGCCCCGGCGGGATCCTCGTCTCGCGCTCCTATTACGACGTGGTGACCGGCATCCGCGAGCGGCAGGTCTTCGGCTTCCGCCCGCTCGGCATGCTCACCGACAAGGCCGGGCGGCAGCACGAGGTCTTCGCCCTCGGCCGGGTCGGCGAGGCCGAGGCGCCGCGCGCCACCACCGACACCGTGGTGACCGCCGCCGCCGGCGTGAACGACAGCCATGCCGGCGTCTCCCAGGCGCTGGTGGCGCGGGCGACCCGGGTGCTCGGGCAGATGCTCGGGCCGGCCGGGCCGCTGGTGGTGCGCCGCGCGGCGCGGGCCGAGGCCGGGCGGCAGGGCTTTCTCGACCATCTCGCCCGGGCGCTCGAGAGCGAGGCCGAGCGCAGCCGCTTCTTCGAGGCGATGGAGGCGGAGGCGCCGGCCGCGGCGCCGCGCTCCGGCCCCGGCGCCTCGGGCCTGCACCGCGCCGACGGAGCGGATGGCGGGATCTGGCCGCCGGAGGCCGGCGAGCTCCGCCGCATCGAGGCGGCGCTGGCCCGCGAGCTCGGGCCCATCGCCGCGGTGATGATCCGCAAGGCGCTGCGCAGCTGCCGCACCCGCGCCGGCTTCCTCGAGGCGCTGGCCGGGCATATCGACCGCCCGGCCGCGCGCGAGGCCTTCCTCAGGGCGGCGAAGGGCTGACCCCCGCCGCCGCGCGGCTCAGCCGCGGCCCTTCCAGGGGATCAGCCAGCGCTCGGCCATCCGCATCAGGATGTCGATGCCGTAGCCGATGACGCCGATCAGGATGATGCCCATGATCACGATGTCGGTGAGCTGGAAGCGCGAGGCCACCATGATCATCATGCCGGCACCCTTCTCGGCGGCGACCAGCTCGGCCGCCACCACCGTGCCCCAGCAGACCCCCATCGCCACCCGCGCGCCGGTGAAGATCTCCGGCAGCGAGTTGGGCACGATCACGTGCCGCAGGATCTGCCATTTCGAGGCGCCGAGCGAATAGGCCGCGTGCACCTTGGAGATCTTGACGCCGGAGACCCCGGAGCGCGCCGCGATGGTCATGATCCAGAGCGCGGCGAGGAACAGCAGGATGATCTTGCCGACCTCGCCGATGCCGGCCCAGATGATCACCAGCGGGATCAGCGCCAGCGGCGGCACCGGGCGCATGAACTCCACGATCGGCTCGAACCAGCCGCGGAACCAGCCCGAGAGCCCCATGGCATAGCCGAGCGGGATGCCGACCAGCGCGCCGAAGAAGAAGCCGAGCAGCACCCGGAACAGCGACCAGCCGAGATGCTCGAGCAGGGTGTAGTTCTGGTAGCCCTCCTGCGCGATCTCGCCGATCCGCCGGATCACGTCCTCCGGCGGCGGCAGCCAGATCGGCTCCATCTGCCAGCCCTGCGCCGGCTTGTAGTTGGGCGTGCCCTTGGGCGTCAGCGTCACCACGCCGGAGGCGACCTCGACGGTCTCGCCGGGGGCGATCGGCTTGCCGTCGATCGCCACCACCCGGGCGCCTTCGCGCTTGCCGATCTCGTCGTTGCGATCGACCCGGATCAGCGTCGAGCGCCAGGCGCCGAGCGTCGCCGCGTCGTTCTTGGCGAAGCCCTCGCCCGGCTCGACCTCCGGCTCCTCGACATCCTCGCCCACCGGGAACACCCGGACCGTGACGGTGGCATCGTCGCGGCTGCCGTCCTCGGCCTCGGCGGTATAGGTGAAGCTGGCATCGCCCACGAAGGGCCCCGGCACATGCACCGGCGAGAGGCTGGAGCCGGTGAAGGCGCCCCAGATCAGGAACACCGCGACCACCGAGATGATCGAGGCGGCGGTGTTGGCCTTCACCGCGCTCTCGTCGCCGAAGGTCACGGTCTTGAGCGAGGTGAAGTCGTGCGCCTTGGCCAGCCCGCTCATCACCAGGCGGACCACCAGATAGGCACCGACGAAGATCGCGATGTAGATTGCCAGGATGATCATGCGTCCGCCTCCTCGGCCCGGCCCATGATTTCCTCTTCCATGTCCCAGATCATCGAGAGGATCTCCTCGCGCTTCGGCCCGAACTCGGGATGTTTCTTGACCTCGCGAAGATCCGCGCCGACGCCGAGCTCGGCGAAGGGC
Organism: Paralimibaculum aggregatum; assembly: GCF_030270585.1. GTDB lineage: Bacteria > Pseudomonadota > Alphaproteobacteria > Rhodobacterales > Rhodobacteraceae > Thermohalobaculum > Thermohalobaculum aggregatum. The sequence continues at coordinate 125,736 of NZ_BSYI01000007.1, read as the reverse complement.
AGCCGGTATTCCTTGTGGATGCGGCCGGGCCGCGGCGCCATCACCAGCAGCCGCTCGCCGAGCAGCAGCGCCTCCTCGACCGAATGGGTGATCAGGATGATGGTCTTGCCGGTCTCCTTCCAGAGCTTGAGCACCAGCCCCTGCATCTTCTCACGGGTCAGCGCGTCGAGCGCGCCGAGCGGCTCGTCCATCAGGATCACGTCGGGGTCGTTGGCGAGGCAGCGGGCCAGCGCCACGCGCTGCTGCATGCCGCCGGAGAGCTCGTAGATCGCCTTCTGCTTGAAGTCGCGCAGCCCCACCACCTCGAGCAGATGATCGACGATGCCGTCGCTCTCGGAGCGCGGCATGTGCTTCATGTTGGGGCCGAAGGCGACGTTCTCGCGAACATTCATCCACTCGAACAGCGCGCCCTGCTGGAACACCATGCCGCGCTCGGGCCCGGGCCCGGAGACCGTCTTGCCGCCGAGCGAGATGGTGCCCGAGGTCGGCGCGAGGAACCCGGCCACGATGTTGAGCAGTGTCGTCTTGCCACAGCCCGAGGGGCCGAGCACCGCCATCAGCTCGCCTTCCTTGATGTTGAGCGTGACGTTCTTGAGTGCCTGCACCGCCTCGCCGTCGGGCAGGTCGAAGCGCATCGACACATCGTCGATCAATAGGCTGGACATGGGCCCTCCCCTCGCCATCGGGCCATGGCCCGGACTGTCGCCTGGCGGCCCGGCCCCGGCACTCGCCGCACCGGGGCCGGGCCGCCGCCGGGATCACATCGACGATTCGAACGCCGCGGTCAGCGGGCCGGCATTCACGGCGCCCTCATAGGTCTCGAGCGCGGAATCGATCGAGCCGGCCTCGACGAAGACATCCGCCACGCCCTTCATGAACTGCTGCGCGCCGCCGCCGAGCCATTTCTCGGAGAGCTGCTCCTCGACCGAGGGGAACACGAAGGTCGCCATGGTCGCCGCGGTGGCGTCCTCGTCCATGCCGGCATCCTTGGCGATCACCGGCAGCATCGAGGTGTCGCCGCCGTTCCACTGGGCATTGGCCTCGGCGGTCACCGCGAGGAACTTGGCCACCAGGTCCGGGTTCTCCGCCACGAAGGCGGCCGGCCCCGAGGTCACGTCGAAGACGAGGATGCCGAGCTCCTCCTTCTCCGCGCCGGTGAGCAGGACGTTGCCGTGCTCCTTCATGCGCCGCAGCGAGCCGCCCCAGCCGCAGACCATGTCGAGCGAGCCCTGGGCGAAGGCCGCCGCGCCGTCCGGCGGCGCCATGTTGACGACCTCGAGCGTCGAGATGTCGACGCCGAAATGGCTCATCTGCTTGAGGAAGCCGTAATGCGCCGCGGTGCCGATCGGCACGCCCACCTTCATGCCCTCGAGCTCCTTGGCGCTCTCGGCATCGATCTCGTGGCGCTCGGCGACGACACAGTTGTCGTTCTCGGAATAGGAGACCGCGACGTCGAGGATCTGCAGGTCCTGCCCGGCCGAGGTCGCCACCACGAAGGGCGGCACGCCCTGGCTCACCGAGAGCTGCACGTCGCCCGAGGCCATCGCCGCCGACATCGCGGTGCCGGTGTCGAAGCTCACCCAGTTGATCTTGACGCCCATCGCCTCCTCGTAGGCGCCGGTCACCTTGGCATACTGGAAGGGCATCGGCCATTCGAGGAAGTAGCCCACCGTGATCTCGTCCTGCGCCCGGGCCATCTGTGCCGAGAGCGCCATCGCCGTGCCGGCGATCAGCGCGAGAAAGGTCGTCCGTTTCATCTGTGTTTTCCCTGTCGGTTTCTTGTTTGGATTCATTCGTCGCCCGAGCGCTGCCGCGCGGGTCCTGCGGTCGGAGGGGCCTTGTCGGTGATGTCGTTCCCTCCTTCTGCCACGCCGGGGCCGGCCTGTGCCGGCCCGCGCATCGATGCAGTCTGTAAGCGCTTTCCACCTGAGGCAAGCCTCAATGCTGCGCCGCAAGTCACTTGACGTCACGCATGCACCGTAGCGCACCGGAACCGCGAGCGCCAAGCATTGCGCATGCGTGAGGAATCTCCGGGCGCTCAGCGGGTTATCCGGGCGAGATGCTCGGGGTCCTCGAGCCGCGCCAGCAGCGCCGGGTCGGCAATCGGCCGCACCCCCGCCGCCGGCAGATGGAGCGTGATCCCGGCATGGAGCCGCGGCGCCTGGGCGGCGAGCGTGCCGAGCGGGAAGCTCCAGCGCTCGGTCGGCACGAAGGGATGCGGGCTCGCGAAGACCGCCGTCACCGGGTGCTCCGGCGGGTAGAAGGCCAGGAGATGGTCGCGCAGCCGCTGGAAACGCTCGGGGCGCGAGGGGCGGGTGCTGTGCAGGCAGCTCTCGACCACGCCGACCTGCCAGATCAGCGCCGGCACATCCGCCTGCAGCGGCCGGCGGCGCAACAGCATGTCGGTGGCCTCGTAGCTCTGCAGCCCGCCGAGCAGCGGGTCGAGGCCGAGCTCGGCCAGGATGCAGTCCATCGCCGAGATGCCGGGCTGCGCCGCGACCTCGAGCCCCAGCGCCGCGGCGCCGCGGAGGATCAGCCCCGAGGCCAGCACGCCGACGAAGGGATGCCCCTGGATCGCGAAGCTCACCGGCGGATGGTCGAGCGCCGCGCCGAGCACCCGCGCCGCCATGTGGTGGTAGCCGGCCCGCCGGGCACGGTCCTCGCGGTAGCTGGTGGCGAACAGCGGCGTCACCTTCGGGCAGAGCCGTTCGAGCCAGGCCCGGGTCGCCGGGCCGGTATCGACGAACAGCACCTCGGTGGAGGCGGCGAGCGCGCGCTCGGCCTCGCGGGTGGCATGATCGCCGATGCGGATGCCGAGGCCGATGACGTGGATGTCAGGCATCGCCGGCGCCTCCGTCGAGCGCCGCGACGAGGTCGAGCAGCCGGTCGTGGCGGCTCTCCGGCGCGGCGGCGCGGACCGCGGCGGCCAGCCCCGCGATGTCCGGCGGCGGCGGCGGCTCGGCCGGTGCCGGCGCGGGCCGGCTCGAGACCGGCGTGACGGTATACTGGTGCCGCGCCTCCAGCCCGCCCTCCGCGCCGCGGGTCACGCCGGGCGCGATGCGGATCTCGATGAGATCGTCGGGCAGGCGGTCTCCGGGCAAGGCCTCGGCGCTGACCTCGGGCTGCGGCAGGCCGGCCGGATCCTCCCCCGGCGCGAGGCCGGAGAGGGTTGCGGCGAGGTGAAGCTGCGCGAGCCCCCCATCCGCCGCCTGCACCCCGGTCATCACGCGGAGCAGGAAACGCAGCGCCCCGATCTCCGCCTCGGCCGCCGCCGCGGCCGGCATCGGCGCGGGCTCCGCCGGCGCGGCTGGTGCGCCCGGTTCTACCGCCTCGACCGGTGCGCCCGGTTCTACCGCCTGCGCGGCCGGTGCGGCCGGATCTTCCGCCGGTGCGGCAGGATCGGCCGGATCTTCCGCCGGCTCGGCCGCCGGCGCGGCCGCAGCATCGCCCCCGGCAAGGGTGAAGAGCGCCAGCCCGCCGCCCGCCGCGAGCAGCGCCCGCGCCTCCGGCGCCAGCTCATAGCCGGCCAGCGCCGCCTCCGGATCGGCCGCGACGCGCGCGCGGAACTCGGGTTCGAGCACCGCACGCTCGAGCAGATCGCGCAGCCTCGGCTGGGTCATGCCCCCTCCCGGATCCGCCAGAAACCGGCGCGGCGCGAGGCCCGCGCCCGCCGCGGATCATTAGGACGGCGCCCCGCGCGCCGGTCAAGCCTGCCAGCCGTGTCGGCGGGCCACCGTTTTTGATATGGCGCAAGGCCCGCCTGTTGGGACAATGTGACGATGCCCGCGACCGGACCGGGCGGCGCGGCCCGTGCCCCTGCGCGGCACGGCCCGCCCGCCCGTCCGTTCGATCTCCGAGGGCAATGCGAAGGAGGCGCCTGTCATGCCGGGGCAAAGCTTCAGCGACCCGAACTCGGCCCTGTCGCGGCGGCCGCGCCTGCGTCTCGGCGCCGCCGCGCCGGCCTGGATCGGGCTCTATGCGCTGCTCCTCGCGGCCTGGGCGGCACTCTGGGCGATGGACCCGGGCGCCGGCCTGCCGCGCGGCGCGGGCTTCGGCGCGCTGGCCGATCTCTGCCTCACCGCGGCGCGCGACGCCTCGCTGCCCGGGCTCTGGGCGATGTGGGCGGTGATGGGCGCGGCGATGATGCTGCCGACGGCGCTGCCCGCGCTCCGGGACTATGCCCGCATCGCCGAGACCGCCGCCAGCCGCGGCGCCGAGCGCGCGCCCTGGCTCGCGCTGCTCGGCCTCGCCGGCGGCTATCTGGCGGTCTGGTGGAGCTTCGCGCTCCTCGCCGCCGCGGCGCAGGCCCGGCTCTCGGCCGCCGGCTGGCTCGGCCTCGACGGCACGAGCACGGCGCCGCTGCTCACCGCGGCCCTGCTGCTCGGCGCCGGGGCCTGGCAGTTCAGCCATCTCAAGGCGCTCAGCCTCGGGCGCTGCCGGCAGCCCTTCATGACCTTCCTCGCCGGCTGGCGCCCGGGCTTCCGCCCCGCCTTCGCCACCGGGCTGCGCCTCGGGATCGACTGCCTCGGCTGCTGCTGGGCGCTGATGGGGCTGGCTTTCGTCGGCGGCATGAGCAACCTGCTCTGGATGGGGGCGGCGACGCTGATCATGGCGCTGGAGAAGCTGCCCGAGATCGGCCGCCCGCTGACCCGGCCGCTCGGCCTCGCGCTGATCGGCGCCGGCGTCTTCACCGCGAGCCTCGAGCTCCTGCCGCTTGTGCTGCCGCTCGCCGGCGGCGCCTGACACCCGCGAATCGCGATCCCCGGGCAGCACCCGGGCAAGGAAGGGAGAGAGATGGAGACCTGGAACCTCGAGGGCGAGCTGATCCTCAACTGCAACTGCACGGTGTTCTGCCCCTGCGTGGTCAGCCTCGGCAAGCATCCGCCCACCGAGGGCCACTGCCAGGCCTGGGCCGGCGTGCGGATCGACCGCGGCAGCTTCGGCGATACCGACATCTCCGGGCTCAATGTCGGCCTGATGCTCGACATCCCCGGCCAGATGGCGCGCGGCAACTGGACGGCGGCGGCCTATATCGACGAGCGCGCCTCCGACGACGCCTTCGACGCGCTGGTGAAGATCTTCTCCGGCCAGGCGCGCGGCACCACCGGGCTGTTCTCGGTGCTGGTCGGCGAGTTCCTCGGCGCCGAGCGCCAGCCGGTGGAATTCACCACCGAGGGCAAGACCCGGCGCCTCGTCGTCGGCAAGAAGATCAAGGGCGCGGTGGTGCCGATCGAGGGCGCCGACCCGGACAGCGAGGTCAAGGTGGTCAACACCGGTTACTGGATGGGCCCCGACATCACCATCGCCACCGCCACCCAGGGCCGGGTGCGCGACCGCGGCCGGGTCTGGGATTTCGACGGCCGCAGCGCCGAGATCTGCCAGATCCGCTGGGGCAACGCCTGAAACACCCGCCGCCACCCCCGCCGGCGGCGCGCGCGCAGCGCGTGGTGGCGGCGGGGGCGGCGGGGGTGGCGGCGGGCTTTCGCGCTTCGCTGCGGGATGCCCGCCAGGGCATCGCGCAGCGAAGCGCCACCCGCCGCCGTCAGTCCGCCAGCGTCACGGTGATGGCATGGCTGCCCGCGTCGCGGGTCTCGACCCGGGCGCCCGCCGCCGCGAGCGCCGCGATCTCGCGCTCGAAATCCCCCTGCTTCCCGCCATGCGCCATCGTCACGGCATTGCTGAGCACCACCGTGCAGGCCGCCTCTGCCCCCGCCCCTGTCCTCGCCCCCGCCCCCGTCCGCGCCGCGCGCAGCATGGCGAGCGTCGCCGGCTCCGGGTTGTCGTGCCGGCCATCGCCGCAGAAGACATAGGTTTCCGCCCGCACCCGCTCGAAGAAACCGCGCGTCACGTTCCGGTCCGAGCCGTGATGCGGCACCTTCAGCACGTCGAGATCGCAGCGCCCGCCCGCCGGCAGCACGCCGGCCGCCTCGAGCCATTCCATGATGTGGTCGCCCCGGGCATCGCCGGTCAGCAGGATGCTCTTCCCCGCGCAGCGCGCCAGCACCACCATCGAGGAGAGATTGGCGATGCTGGTATCGGTCATCGCCGCGATCTCGGCCGGCGACAGCGCCGGGTTCCACCGCCGCTGCAGCTCCGCTAGGCGCTCCCGGTCCGGGCCGATCACCGCCAGCTCCATGCCCTCCGGCAGGCTCGCCGCCTTGCCCTGCAGCACCAGCGTCTCGCCGAAGGGGCGGTTGCCGTCGAGGCCGAGCGCGATCAGGTTGTCGCGCAGCTGCCGGCCCTGGCCGATGCCGGCAAGGATCGCCGCCGCCCGCCCGTCGGAGCCGTCGAGCCCGGCAGGGGGCACGCCCCCGCCTGCCGCCGCGCCGCCCGTCGCCGCGCCCGCCGCCGCCGCTGCCGCCAGGCCGGCCAGCGCGGCCGGCTCGACGCCGCCGGTGATGTCGGCGAAGCTGTTGTGCCAGAAGCGCAGGATCCGGGCCGGAGCGCGCGCCCGGCCGGCCGCCCCGATCATCTCGCCGGTCAGCTCCAGCAGGCCCATGATGTGGTCCTGGTCGACATGGCTGACCATGGCGAGCTCGAATACCACCGGCCCGGCGCCGCCCTCGGCCGCGGCGATCTCGCGCAGCCGCGGCCGCAGATGCCGCCGGTAGACCCCCGGCGGCCCGCCATCGACGAGGATGCGCCGCGGCCGCTCCGCCGCCCCCCAGGCGAGGATCAGGCAGTCGCCGTGCCTCGCCCCCAGCACCTCGAGCTGCAACATCGCCGGCTCCCTCCGCTCAGATGCTCTGCAGGGCGCGCAGCACGTCGACCAGCCCGGCGCCCTGGAACTCCCGCCCCCTCCCGAGATCGGTGGCGGCGGCGCAGAGGATCCGCTTGATCCGCTGCGGGTGCCCGGCAAGCTCGGGATGGCGCGCGATGATCAGCGCCGCGGCGCCGCTGACATGGGGCGCGGCCATGCTGGTGCCGCTGTCCGGCCCGAGATTGCCGCCCGGCAGCGGCGCCTCGATCTTCTCCCCCGGCGCCACCAGGTCGGGCTTCAGCCGCCCGTCGCCGGTCGGCCCGCGGCTCGAGAAATAGCTGACGCCATAGCTGTGCGGACTGCTGCGATGGGTGGCGCCGACGGTGATCACCTCCGCCGCGTTGCCCGGATCGGCGATCGAGCACCAGCCATAGGCATCCACCGTGCCGCGGGCGCTGAGCAACGTGTTGTGCCCCCAGTTGCCGGCGGCGGCGACCACCACGACGCCGCTCGCCACCAGCGCATCCGCGGCGCGGCAGACCGGCGACTGCCCGCAGCCATGATTGCGCGCCAGCGTGCGGATCTGCAGGCTGAGATTGGCGCCGTGCACCGCCCGCCGCCCGCGGCTGCGGTTGAGATGCTCGACAAGCTGCAGCGCCGCGACCACCAGGAACTCGTCGCTGCTGCCATCGGCATGGCAGACGCGCAGGTCGATCAGGCCGAGATCCGGGCACATCCCGGCCAGGCGCTGCTCCGGCAGCCGCTCGCCCTCGATCTCCAGCGCCCAGGCGCCGAGATCGCCCGCCAGGATCCCCGCGACATGGGTGCCGTGGCCGTTCGCCGGCACGCGGTAGCCCCCGGCATCGTGCGGAATGCGGATCAGCGGCTCGACCAGCGCCCAGTCGATCGCCTCGCCCCCGGCGATGCGGCGCCTGACGTCCTCGACATAGCCCTTCGCCTCGGCGCGGAACGCCGGGTCGTCCACGGCCTCCGCCAGCGGGCGCTGCGAGAGCCGCTCCGGCACCCGGTGCGCGTTGCGCTGGTAGAGATGCATCAGGATCGCGTCGTCGAGCGAGCGCGGCCCCTTGCGTGCGCGGGGCGAATGGGTGCCGTCGAGCGCCGCCGCGGTCTCCGGCGGCACCAGCGCGGCATAGTCGCCGCGGAAGAGGTCCATCAGCCGGGTCATGTCGTAGGAGGCGCGCACCCGGCTGGCCGCCGCGGGATGGCCGCTCCCGCGCCGCTCCGGGTCGGCGAAGGCGGGATGCGTCGCGTCGATGCCGCTGTCGATCACCGCCCAGGCGAGGCCGCCGGCGCTGCCGGCGAAGACGCGCTCGGCGGCATCCACCTTCACCGTCCGCCGCGAGGTGGCGACGGCCAGCTCCGCCGGCCGGTTGAGCTCCACCGCCCAGACCGGGGCCGGCGGCGCCTCTGCCGGCAGCTCCGAGGCCCGCCAGCGCAGCGCCCGGGCGAGCGGCGCGGCGGTCTCGGCGAGGAAGCCGGCGATCCCGTCGGCCGCCGCCGCGGCATCGGCCGCCGCCGCCGCGCGCAGCCCGGGCGCGCCCGCCTCCGCCGCCAGCAGGAGCCCGGTGCAGTCTGCCGCGATGCCCGCCCAATGGGCGCGGCGGGCCTCGATCCCGTCTCCCGCCCCGCCGGGCGCCCGCTGCCGCGCCCGGGCGATCACCCCCCAGGCCGCCAGCACGCGCCAGAGCGGCAGCTGCGCCGGCGCCATCAGCGCGCCGCGGATCTCCGCGAGCGACGGCGCCGGCCCGAGCCCCTCGAGCGCCGCCACCCAGCCGTCGATCCGGCCCGTGACGCGCGCCCGGAACCAGTGCGTCGCCGGCAGCACCCCCGCGAAGAGCTCGTCGAGCGCGAGCTCCAGCCGCACCGTTCCGGCGAGCGCGATCGGCACCGCCCGGGGGCGCCGGATGCCGGCCTCGGCCAGCGCGCCCCGCAGCCCCGCCATCGCCGCGCTCGCCGCGAGCCTCTCGTTGAGCGCCAGCAGCATCGGATGGCGTTCCGCCGGCGCCGCGGCGAGCGCGCGCCAGACGGTCATCCGGATCGGCATGTCGGGCAGGAATTCCGGCCGGTCGCCGGCGCCGAAGGCGAAGACGACATCCTCGAGCAGGGCAAGCGCCCGGTCCCGCAAGGCCGCGAGTTCTGCATGATCCGTCATCGCCGCCCCGAGAACCGGTCGCATCGCACGACGCCGCGTCAGCATCATACACCGGAACCGGCGCCATGCCTCGTGCCTTCGGCCGCGGGCGCCCGGCGGGTTGCGGAGCGCGGGGCGGCCGGGGCAGGATCGCGCCATCGCAACAGCACGAGGCCCCATGATCCCCCTCACCGGCTATACCGACCGTCTCTCCGCCCGCCCCGGCGAGCGCATCGAGTTCCGCCTCTCCTGCAGCGTCGCCGAGGAGGTCGAGGCGCGGCTCGTGCGGGTCATCTGCGGCGATCCGAACCCGGCCGGGCCGGGGCTGGTGGAGGCGGATCTCGGCGCGGTCTACCGCGCCCGGCACCCGGTGCGGGAGCAGGCGGCCTGGACCGGCTCGCACGCGGTGATCGAGGCGGCGGAGACCGCCCTGCCCGCGGCGGGCATCACCCTCGAGGCGCTGGTCTGGCCGACCCGCCCGGGCGCCGGCGCGCAGGCGGTGCTCTCGTGCTTCGACCCGGCCGCGGGAACCGGGCTGGCGCTGGGGCTCGACGATGCCGGCCATGCCTGCCTCACCCTCGGCGGTGCCGGCGCGGCGCCGCAGCGCATCGCGGCACCGGCGCCCTGCCCGGTGCGGCGCTGGGTGCGGCTGCGGGCGAGCTACGACCCGGCCACCGGGCGCGCCGCGGTCGGCGCCGTCGAGACCGCCCCGCCCTTCGGCGAGGCCCGGCCCGCGCAGGCCGAGGCGGTGTCGGCGGCAGCCCCCGGCCCGCTGCCGGCGCGCTGGCACATCGCCGCCCTCGGCCCGGACCCGGCCAGCGGCAGGCCCGCGGCGCCGTTCTCCGGCAAGATCGAGGCCCCGGCGATCCGCATCGGCGCCCTGCCCGCCGACCGGCTGCTGGCGCCGGAGACCGGCCTTGCCGCCCTCGCCGCCTGGGACTTCACCCGCGGCATCGCCACCACGCGCATCGAGGATACCGGCCCCCATGCCCGCCACGGCCGGCTCGTCAACCTGCCCGCCCGCGCCATGACCGGGCACAACTGGACCGGCCGCGAGCATTGCTGGCGCCACGCGCCGGAGCAGTATGGCGCGATCCATTTCCACGACACCGACCTCGCCGATTGCGGCTGGGAGACCACCTTCACCTTCGCGGTGCCGGAGACGCTGCCCTCCGGCGTCTATGCCATGCGGCTCTCGGCCGGCGGCGAGACCGATGCCATCCCCTTCTTCGTGCCGCCGCCGCGGGGGCGCCGGGGCCACGATCTCGTGGTGCTGATCCCGACCTTCACCTATGTCGTCTACGGCAATTTCGACCGGCCGGATTTCGACGAAGGCTACCGGGCGCGGGCAGCGGCGCTCGGCATGGGGCGGCATTTCCCGGCGGATCACCCGGAATACGGTCGCTCCACCTACAACACCCATTCCGACGACAGCGGCATCTGCCATTCGAGCCATCTGCGCCCGATGATGACCATGCGCCCCGGCTACATGAGCCAGGACGATCCGGCGGGCTCGGGGCTGCGGCATTTCCCGGCGGACACGCATCTGCTGGCCTGGCTCGAGGCGAAGGGCATCGGCTTCGACGTCCTGACCGATGACGAGCTCGACCGCGAGGGGCCGGCGGCGCTCTCGGGCTACCGCGCGGCGCTGACCTGCTCGCACCCGGAATACCACACCGGGGCGACGCTCGACGCCTACCGCGCCTATCGCAACGGCGGCGGGCGGCTGGCCTATCTCGGCGGCAACGGCTTCTACTGGCGCGTGGCGCGCCATCCGGAGATGCCGGAGGCCATCGAGATCCGCCGCGGCGAGGGCGGCATCCGCTCCTGGGCGGCGGAGCCGGGGGAATACTTCAACGCCTTCGACGGCGCCTATGGCGGGCTCTGGCGCCGGCAGGGCCGGCCGCCGCAGGCGCTGGTCGGGGTCGGCTTCTCGGCGCAGGGCACCTTCGAGGGCGCGCGCTACCGGCTGATGCCGGCGGCGGAGGACCCGCGGGCGGCCTGGATCTTCGACGGGGTCGCGGGGATCGAGGACGGCGTGTTCGGCGATTTCGGCCTTTCCGGCGGCGGCGCCGCGGGCTTCGAGCTCGACCGCGCCGACACCCGCCTCGGCACCCCGGACCACGCGCTGGTGCTGGCGCGCTCCGAGGGGCACTCGGCCCGCTTCATCGCGGTGCACGAGGAGCAGCTCACCCATATCGTGACGCTGCCCGGCGAGCGGCCGGAGGACCTGGTGCGGGCCGAGATCGTGCTCTTCGAGACGCCGGCGGGCGGGGCGGTGTTCTCCACCGGCTCGATCACCTTCTGCGGCAGCCTGCCCCATGCGGGCTTCGACAACCCGGTCTCGGCGATGCTGGAGCGCGTGGTGCGGCGCTTTCTCGACCCCGCGCCCTTCACCATGCCGCCCTGAGGGCCGGCGGCGCGGCGGCGCTCAGCCCGAGGCCGCCCGCCGCGCCCGCCGCGGCGGCAGGCAGCGCAGCATGGTCAGCACCAGCGCATCGGCCCGGATCGGCTTGGCGACATGCCCGTCGAAGCCGGCGGCGAGGTAGCTCTCGACCTGGTGCGTCATCGCGTTGGCCGTCACGGCAATCACCGGGACGCGGGGCCGGCCGCCGGCCGCCTCCATCGCCCGCAGCGCCCGGAGCGTCTCGATCCCGTCCATCCCCGGCATCGAGATGTCGAGCATCACCAGGTCGAACCCGCCCTCGGCCGCGGCCTCCAGCGCCTCCTGCCCGCCCTCGACGGTCAGCGAATCGACATGCAGCCGGGTCAGCAGCCCGGAGAGCACGGTCCGGTTGGTGAGATTGTCGTCCGCCGCCAGGACCCGCAGGCCCTTCAGCCGCCCGACATCCTCGAACACCGCCTCCGCCGGGGCTGGCGGCACCGGCTCCGCCAGCGGCGCGAGCGGCAGGCTGACCCGCACCCGCGTGCCTTCGCCGAGCCGGCTCGAGACCTCGATCTCCCCGCCCTTGGCATCGACCAGGCGCTTCACGATCGCCATGCCGAGCCCGGTGCCCCCGAAGCGCCGCGAGGTTGCCGATTCGGCCTGCGAGAAATCCTCGAACAGCGAGCCGAGCTGCTCCTCCGACATGCCGATCCCGGTGTCGCGCACCTCCAGCACCATCGGCCGCCCGGGCAGGCAGCTGATCGACACGGTGACCTCGCCCGCCTCGGTGAACTTGATCGCGTTGGAGACCAGGTTGTGCAGGATCTGGAGGATCCGCGTCGGGTCGCCGAAACGCGGCGTCGCCACCCCGCGGCTGGTCAGCACCGAGAAGGCGATGTTCTTCTCGGCCGCCTTCAGGACATGCAGGTTCTCGACCTTGCGGGCGAGCTCGGCCGGCACGAACTCGACGCGCTCCAGCTCCAGCTTGCCGGCCTCGATCTTCGAGAAGTCGAGGATGTCGTCGATGATGTTGAGCAGGAGCTCGCCGGATTCGCGGATCGTCCGGACCATGCGCAGCTGGGACGGGTCGGTGACCGTGACGCAGAGGATCTCGGCCATGCCGATCACGCCGTTCATCGGCGTGCGGATCTCGTGCGACATGTTCGCGAGGAAGCGCGACTTGGCGTTGCTCGCCTCCTCGGCCCGGCGCACCGCCGCGGTGAGCTCGGTCACGTCGGAGCCGACCCCGCGATAGCCGGCGAATTCGCCGTTGCGGTCATAGTGCGGGGCGCCGCTGATCCGCACACAGCGCAGCCGGCCCTCCTTGTCAGTGATCTTGTAGACGAAATCCCGGAACGGCTCGCGTGCCAGCTGGCGCGCATGCAGCCACTCCCAGTCCGGCTGCCGCCCGGACAGCGCGAGGCCGAGGCGCACCTCCTCGCGGGTCCGGCCGATGAAGTCGGAGGAATCGAAGCCGTTCACCTTCTCGAAGCTCTCGGAGAGATAGGTGAAGCGCAGATCGGCGTCCTGCTCCCAGAACCAGTCGGCGCTGACCGAGGCGATGTCGATGAAGCGCGTCTTGGCGGCGTCGCGCTCGGCCAGCACCTCGGTGAGCTCGGCATTGGCGGCCTCGAGCTCGGCCTGGTGGCGCTTGAGCTCGGTGATGTCGATGCGCAGGCCGACCCGGCCGCCATCCGGCGTCGCCTTCTCCACCACCCGCAGCCAGCGCCCGCCGGCCAGGTTCTGCTCGAGCGAGACGTCGCCCGCCTCGTGCGCCGCGAGCCGCTCGGCCAGCCACTCCTCCTCGCGGCCCAGCGCCTCGGCATACTGCCCGCGTTCGAGCCCGAAGCGCAGGATCTCCGCGAACGGGGTGCCGGGCTCCATCACCTCGGCGCTAAGCGCATAGATCTCCCGATACCGGCTGTTGCACATCACCAGCCGGTCCTCCGCATCGTAGAGCGCGAAACCGTCGGACAGCACCTCGACCGCCGCGAAGAGCCGCTCGCGCACCTCCTGCGCGTCGCGCTCGGCGGCCTCGAGGCGGGCCTGCGACATGCGCGCGGCGGTGATGTCCTGGAAGGTGCCGTAGATGCGCATGACCCGGTCGTTGCGCTTCTCCGCCGCGGCCGTCGCGCGCACCCAGATGCGCCGGCCCCGCGCCGTCTGGAACGGCAGGTCGAGATCGAAGGGCGTGCTCTCGGAGATCAGCGCCTCGAGCGCGGGGTCGATCGCCAGACGCGCCTCCTCGGGATAGAATTTGAGCGCCTCGTTCAGCTCCGGCGTGCCATTGGATGGGTCGAGCTCGTGGATGTCGAAGACCGAGGGCGACCAGTGCATCCGGCCGGATTCCAGCTCGAGCTCCCAGCTGCCGACGCCGGCGACGGTCTCGATCTCGGCGCTCAGCACGCGGCTGCGGCGCTCCTCGGTGATGTCGCGGAGAATCAGGAACAGCGCAGGCTCGGCGGGCCCCTCCCCCTCCGGGCCGGAACCGCCGGCGCCATCGGCCACCGTGGTCGGCCGGCATTCGAGGAGGCGATAGCGCCCGTCGGCGCGGCGCAGGCTGTGCACCATCCGCGGCAGGCCGGCGGCCGGGCGAATCAGCGCGGCCTCCGCCACGGCCCGGTCGGCGGGATGCAGGAGATCGACATAGCGCATGCCGTGCAGCAGGCCGGGCATCCAGCCCAGCCGCGTCGTCCAGGCCGCATTGGCGGCCAGAATCACGCCGTCATGCCCGAGAATGCAGAACAGGTCGTCGGCCTGCCGGAAGAACCGCTCGTAGACATCGGCGCCAAGACCGTGTGAGTCGGATGAAGCCACGCGCGTCTCCAGCATATCAGGCATCATGCAACGATTGCGGAACCCGTAACGACGTTAGCATGTTTCACACTCTGAACAACCCGGCCGTGTGCATCGGCCCGGCAGACACGTGTGCCGGTTCCGGCCGCGGTCAAGTAGAAACATGCCCTTCCGGCAGGAAACCGGCAGGCTGCGCGCCGTCAGCCGCCGTAGACCGCCACCGGCGCGCCGAGGGCCGCCTCGTCCGGCGCGACGCCGAGCCCCGGCGCCTCCGGCAGGTGAAGATGGCCGCCGCGGTTGCGCGGGCCGCGGCCGCCGGCAATGTCTGTCGCCAGCATGTCCTGGCAGGCCCAGACGCCGAGGCGGGCATGGTCTGGCAGCGTCGCCGCGAGATGCAGCGCCTCGGTATCGGCCAGCACCGAGCCGCCGGTCGCCATCACGAAGCAGTCGATCCCGTGCGCCAGCGCGATGTCGCGCATGCGGGCGGCGCGGGTCAGCCCGCCGACGCGGTTGAGCTTGATGCCGAAGACCTCGGCCAGCCCGTCGCGGGCGATGCGGGCGGCGTCCTGCAACGTCACGAGGCTCTCGTCGACGCTGATCGGCGCGGCGGTGAGCGGACGGATCGCGGCGATGTCGTCGAGCGTCTCGCCCGGCTGCTCCACCATGATGCCGAGATCGGCGGTGGCGGTGAGCACCTGCAGCGCCTGGGACCGGCTCCAGGCGCGGTTGACGTCGTAGAGGATGCGCTCGCCGGGCAGCCGGCTGGCCTCGAGATGGCGGATGCGGGCGATGTCCTGCGCGACATCGGCGCCGACCTTGACCGAATGCACGACATAGCCGCGGTCGCGGAACGCCTGCACCGTGGCCAGCATCTCGGCGGGCGTGCCGGAGGAGACCGAGGAGGCGATCGGTGCCGGGCTGCGGCTGCCGCCTCCCATCAGGTCGGCGATCGGCAGCCCGGCCGCCTGCCCCGCGATGTCCCAGCAGGCCATGTCGACCGGCTGCTTGGCATAGAGATGCCCCGGCAGGCAGAGATCCATCGCGCGCTCGATCTCGAGCAGCCGGCGCGGGTCGCGCCCCAGCACCGCCTTCGCCATCGTCTCGATCCCGGCGCGGATGCCCGGCCCGTGCGCCGGCACATAGGTGTGGCCCCAGGGCGTGCCCTCGCCCCAGCCGGAAAGCCCGGCATCGGTGTCGATGCGCAGGATGGTGGCGTCGAGCACGTCGAAGCGCAGCCGGCCGCCGGAGAGCCAGTAGGGCCTGGCCAGCGGCAGATCCGCCTGCCAGACGGTGATGCGGGTGATCTTCATCGGTCAGGCTCCATGGACGGCGACCGGCGCGCCGAGGCTGTCGAGATCGGGCGCCACGCCGAGGCCGGGGGCATCGGGGGCAAACAGCCGGCCCGCGCGGGCGGTCGCGCCACCGATCCCGGTCGAGCGGGTGTTGTAGGCCTGCAGGTCGGTGGTGTTGTGCAGGAACTCCGCCGGGGTCGAGGCCGCGAAATGGGCGAGCGCGGCGGTGGCGATCTCGCCGCCCCAGGTGTCCTCGGCAACCACCGGGATACGGTGATCCACAAGATAGTCGCGCACCCGCCGCGCCTTCGAGAGCCCGCCGAGATTGGAGATCTTCAGGCAGACCAGCTCGGCCCCGCGGTCGGCGACGATGCGCTCGGCCATGGCGAGGCCGGTGACGCATTCGTCGAGCTTCATCGGCAGGTCGGTGCGGGCGCGCACCTGCCGGCATTCCTCATAGGTCCGGCAGGGCTGCTCGAGGATGTAGTCGAGATCCCGCGTCGCGCGGGCGACCCGCAGCGCATCGTCCACCCACCAGCCCTGGTTGGCATCGGCCATCATCGTCTCGCCCGGCCGCATCAGCGGCGCGGCGGCGCGGATGCGGTCGATATCCGCCACCCAGTCGGCGCCGACCTTCACCTGGAACTGCCGGTAGCCGGCGGCGCGGTGGCGGTCGAGCTCGGCCACGGTCTCCGCGACGCTGCGCTGCGGCGCGACGCGGTACATCGGGGCGCCGTCGGTCAGCCTGCCGCCCAGCAGCAGCCAGACCGGCGCGCCGAGGCTCTGGCCGAGAAGGTCCCAGCAGGCGGCATCGAAGGGCGCCTTGGCATAGCCGTGGCCCTGCACGGTGGCATCCATCAGCCGCTCGATCCGGCCGACCTGGCGGGGGTCCTCGCCCAGCAGCACCGGGGCGAGCAGCCGGGCCAGCGCCTCGACACCCTCGGAATGCGCCTGCATGTAGTTCTCGCCGCAGGGGCAGAACTCGCCGCAGCCGGTCAGCCCGGCATCGGTGCCGATCACCACCACCGAGGACATCGCGGTCTCGATCGCATTGCCCGCACCCCAGGCATAGGCGCCGTCCACATAGGGCAGGCCGAGCTTGTGGACGGCGATGCGGGTGATCCTCATGGGCGTCCGCTCTCCGCCGGGTCGAGCACCGAGGTGTCGAGCAGCCCCGCGCCGCGCCAGAGCGCCAGCGCCAGCAGCGGCGTCTCCTGCATCGCTGCCGCATGGGGCTGCCAGGAGGCATGCGCCCGCGTGCCGCCGGGGCCGAGGCGCTGCGGCGCATAGCCCTCGCCGGCGAAGCGCGCGCCGCCGGCCAGCACCAGATAGATCTCCTCGGGCTCGTGCCAGTGGCGGGGGTAGTAGAGCCCGCGGTCCCAGTATCCGATGGAGACCTGGTGGCTCGCGCAGCGAAACGGCCCCTCCGGCGAGACCAGGCGGAACCAGCCCGAGCGGTCGAGGAAGTCCTGCCCGAGCTGGGCCGGGGAATAGCTGTTGCGCCAGTGGAGATGCGGCGCGGCGTCGAGCACCGCCCGGATGAGCCCGCGGGTTTCCGGCGTGCCGTGCTCCAGCGCCTCCGGCAGCAGCCGCATCACCGGATGCGCCCGCGGCTCCGGCGCCGTGAACGGCAGCTCTCCGGCCAGCGCGCCGTCCATGAAATCCGCGAGCTCCGGATCCGCCGCGACCTGGGCCCGCACCGCCGCGAGCAGCGCCGCATGGGCCGCCGCACCGGCGCCGTTCACGGCGTCACCACGATGTTGCCGACATGGGACTTGGCGATGAAGGCGGCCTGCGCCGCGCGCAACTCCGCCAGCGGCCAGGTGGCGGCGAGCAGCGGGCGAATCTCGCCCCGCTCGATATGGCCGACGAGGCGGGCGAAGGTGCCGGGCGGGACCACGGTGGCGCCGGTGAAGGTGAGATCGCGCAGGTAGAAGGTGCGGAGATCGAACTCGACCACCGGCCCGGCGATGGCGCCGGCGCAGGTATAGCGCCCGCCGCGGGCGATCGCCCCGATCAGCTGCGGCCAGACCGCGCCGCCCACCACATCGGCGACCACGGTCACGCTCTCCCGCCCGATCGCCGCGCGGAGCGCCGCCTTCAGGTCCTCCGGCGCGCGCCCGATCACCGCATCCGGGCCGATCGCCGCCACCGCCGCCGCCTTGGCGCCGCCGCACATCGCCACCGTGCGCGCGCCGCGGCGCTTCGCGAGCTGGATCAGCGCCGAGCCGACCCCGCCCGAGGCGCCGGGGATCAGCACGGTATCGTCCTGCCCCACCGCGGCGCGGTCGAGCATGTTCTCCGCGGTGACACAGGAGGTGGCGAAGGTGGCGAGCTCGGCATCCGAGAGGGCGCTCTCGACCGGGTGGACATTGCGCGCATCGACCCTGGTGAACTCGGCGAAGCCGCCGTCGCATTCGCTGCCGAAATAGCCCGCCCTGTCCATGTCGAGCGGGTCTTCCGGGTCGCGCAGCCAGGGATCGACCAGCACCCGCCGGCCGAGCAGCCCGGCATCGACACCGGCGCCCAGCGCCGCCACCCGGCCGCAGACATCGGCGCCCTGGATGCGCGGGAAGCTGATCGCGGCGCCGCCCCAGGTCGCATCCTGCTCGGCCGCGCCGTCGAGCGCCCCGCCGGTGGTCGGCGCCGAAGTGCCCTTCGAATACCAGGCGCTGCGGGTGTTCACGTCGGTGTTGTTGAGGCCGCAGGCGCCGACCCGGATCAGCACCTCGCCGGGGCCTGCCACCGGCTTCGGCCAGGCCTCGTGCCAGACCAGCCGGTCGAGCCCGCCATGGCCGGTGAGCACCATCGCACGCATGGTTTCTCCCATCTCGCCGTTCTCCTTCATGCAAGGATCGCGATCGCCGGGCCCAGCACCCCGGCATCGGGCCGCACGCCGAGGCCCGGCCCCTCCGGCGGCGCGATCCGCCCGGCCGACCGCACCGGGCCCGCCGGGTCGAGCCGCGGCGCGACATAGCCCGAGAGATCGCAGACATTCATCACCCGCTCGGGCGGGGTGGCGGCCGCGAGGTGCAGCGCCGCGGCGGTAGCGATGTCGGAGCCCCAGACATCCTCGATCACCATCATGGCGCCGAGATGCAGGCAGAGATCCCGCGCCCGCCGCGCCGCCGAGAGCCCGCCGAACTTCGAGAGCTTGATCGCCACCGCATCCATGCAGCCGAGCCGGTGCGCCGCGAGCAGCGAGGCGGTGTCGTGCGCGTTCTCGTCGATCTTCATTGCCAGCCCGGTGGCGCGGCGCACCTCGGCGCATTCCTCGAGGCTCCGGCAGGGCTGCTCGAGCATCACGTCGAGATCGGCCACCGCCCGGCCGACGCGGATCGCGTCGAGCGTGGCGGCGCCGCAGTTCCAGTCGCCATAGACCAGCGGGCCCGGCCCGACCGCCCGGCGCACGGCGCGCAGCCGCTCGGCATCGGCCTGCCAGTCGGCATCGGCGCCGAGCTTGGCCTGGAACTGGGCGATGCCGCCGGCCTGCGCCTCGCGCGCGATCGCCGCCATGCGCTCCGGCGCGACGCAGGTGATCGAGTGATAGAGCGGCAGCGTCTGCGCCCGGCGCCCGCCGAGCAGCCGCCAGAGCGGCAGCCCCGCGGCCTGCCCGGTGAGATCCCAGAGCGCGATGTCGACGGCGGATTTCGCATAGGCATGGCCGGGCAGCAGCCTGTCGCAGGCCGCCATCGCCGCCTCCGGCCCCACCGGATCGGCGCCGAGCAGCGCCGGTGCCATCGCCTCGACGGCCGGCGCCACGCCCCCGGCATGGGCCGGCAGATAGCCGGGGATCGGGCAGACCTCGCCCCAGCCGACGAGGCCGGCATCGGTGGTGAGCCTGACCAGCACCGAGGTTACCCGGTCGCAGGTCTTGCCGTCGGCCATGTAATAGGGCGTGTGGCTGGTGAGCTCGGCCTGGTGCACCGCGATCTCGGCGATCCGCCCCGCCGCGGCGCCCGGCCCCGCGGCGGCGGCGCGCGGTTCGGCGAGCCCGGCGGTCACCCGAGATCCTCCATCACCCAGCGGTGCAGCGCGGCGATCGAATGCTCGCTGTCGATGCCGGAGCAGGAGCGCGCGACCACCAGCGGGCCGGGCCGGTAGCCGCGGCTGCCGAGGCCGCGCTGCACCGCCTTCACCAGGGCCAGGTCCTCGGCGAAGGTGGTGTCGCGGTCGAGGTCGATCACCGCCTGGAGCTGGTCGTCGACCACCCCGTCGGCGGAGAACCAGCCGCGGTGCACGGTGGTGTCGCGCGGGCCCTCGGGGCGCCAGTAATAGGTGTTGACCACCCCGCCCGGATAGATCTGCAGCGAGAAGCAGGGGTAGAGGTAGAACGCGCCATAATCCGAGCCGCCGGTGTCGTACCAGCGCGCCTCGCCGGTGGCGGGCCGCGCGCTGTGGCGCAGCGCGCGGATCCCCGGCATCGGCTGGATGTCGTAGGAGGCCGGGTCGATCACCCCGTCGGCGAAGGCCTTGTGGACATGGCCGCAATGATAGCACTCGTTGTAGTTCTCCACCGCCACCAGCCAGCTGCAGTGTTCCGGCGCCGAATGCTCATGGGCGAACCGGCGCGCCTCGATGGTCGGGCAGAGCGCGCGCACCGCGGTCTCCACCCCGGCGAACAGCTCGGCCATCGGGCGGGCATCGGCATCGAAATTCACGAAGAGGAAGCCGAGGAACACCTCGGTGCGCAGCGGCGTGAGGCAGATCGCCGAGCGGTCGAAGCCCTCGACCTGCCGGGTGCCCGGCGCCGCGCGCAACCGTCCGTCGAGCTCGTAGGCCCAGGCGTGATAGGGGCAGACCAGCACGCGGGTGCGCCCGGTCGCCGCCACCAGCGTGTGGCCGCGATGCTGGCAGACATTGTAGAAGGCGCGCATCTCGCCGTCGCGGCCGCGGATGACGAAGAGATCCTCGCCCATCAGCTCGAAGGCGTAGTAGTCGCCGGTCTCGGGAATGTTGGAGCCGTGACAGACATAGTGCCAGCCCCTCAGCAGGATCTGCGAGCGCGCCCGGGCATGGAGCGCCGGATCGGTATAGATCTCGGCCGGCAGGGCGCGGGGGACGGCGGGCTGGTCCATGAGCGGGCTCCTCGATGGCGTGGTGGCTGCGGCCCTGTTGCCGGGTCAGCCGATCTGGGTGAGCGGTGCCGGCTCCTCGTAGAGCCCGGCCCTCTGGCGCTCGGCATGGAAGGCCTCGATCCGCGCCGCCGCCGCCGCGCCGCCGCGCGCCACCATCACCGCGATGAGCCCCTCGAGCAGCGCCACCACGGCGGCATGGCTCTGGAAGAACTGCGGCGTGTGGGTCGGCGCGACCAGCAGGTGATCGGCGTGGCGGGCCAGCGGCGAGGTCGCGCTGTCGGTGATCCCGGCGATGGTGGCGCCGCGGGCCGCCGCCAGCCGCACCGCCGCCATGGTCTCGGCGCGGTAGGGCTGGAAGGTGAGCGCCACCAGCAGCTCGTCCTCGCGGATCCAGGCCAGGTCGTCCACCGGCTGCGAACCGTGGCGCGGGATCGGCTGGATCTGCTCGAAGGCCATCCGCGCGACATACCAGAACTGGTGCGCCAGGCTGTAGGCCGAGCCCATGCCGAGCACATAGACCCGCGGCGCGGCGATGATCGCATCGGCCAGCGCGGTGACCGCCTCCGCCGCCTGCCCGGTCCAGACCGCCTCGACATTTTCCGCCGTCGCGCCCGCCATGCCGGCCATCACCGCGGCGCTGCCGCCCTCGGCCTCGAGCGCCGCCAGCCATTCCGCCCGGTCGCGAAAGCCGCCGATGCCGCCCGAGACGACGAAATCGCGGAACCGCGCGCGGAACGCCTCCCAGCCCTCGAAGCCGGCGGCGCGGGCAAGGCGCACCAGCGTGTTGGGATGCACCTCGGCCTGCGCCGCGAGCGCCCGCATCGACTGCACGCCGACCTCGCGCGGATGGTCGATCACATGGCGCGCGGCGCGCTGGAGCTGCGGCGAGAGCGCGTCGAAGCCCTCGGTGAGGCGCGACAGCGCCGCCTCTGCCGAGCCGGGTTCGCGGCCGTTCGCCATCGGGGTCTCGCCCGCCGCTGCGGCGGGCCTGTCGTCGCTCGTCTTGGGTCGCATGTATCAATTCGTTTGACAGCGGTTCACTTGTGTCATCTTTAGGGGGAAAGCCGCCGCGACGCAAGCGATTCAGGTGAGCGATGCACGACCCAGCCCCCGATCCCATGCCCGACCCCGGGCCGGGCTCCGCCCCCCGCTCCGGCACCGAAGCCTCGCCGCTGGCGGCGCTGTTCCGCGCGCTGGCCGATGTCTATGCCGCCGAGGGCCGCGCCGGCGGGGATGCCGCAGCGGCGGCCTATCGAGAGGCCGCCGGGCGCCTGGATGCCGCACCGCCCGCGCGCCCGCACCCGCCGCTGCACCT
This sequence comes from Paralimibaculum aggregatum, assembly GCF_030270585.1. Lineage (GTDB taxonomy): Bacteria > Pseudomonadota > Alphaproteobacteria > Rhodobacterales > Rhodobacteraceae > Thermohalobaculum > Thermohalobaculum aggregatum. The sequence continues at coordinate 104,017 of NZ_BSYI01000007.1, read as the reverse complement.
GCTGGTCACGGAGTGCCGCGCCGCGCTCGCCGCCGCCAGCCACCCGGCGGCGCGGGCGGCGCTGGCCGCCGAGGCGCTGCTGCCCTGGCGCAGCTCCGACGTGCCGGGGAGCGCGCTCAACGCCTCCGCCCGCGCGCTCTTCGCGGTGGCGCCGCTGATCGGACCGGGCGCGCTGGTGGAGATCGCGGGGCTGCGTGCCGGGCTGTTCCTGCAGCGGCCCGAGGCCCTCTACCCGCTCCACGCCCATGCCGCGGAGGAGACCTATGCCGTGCTGCACGGCGCGGCGGACTGGACGCTGGACGCCGTCACGACCCGCCACGATGCCGGCGCGCTGATCCACCACCCCGCCCATGGCGCCCATGCGACCCGCACCGGCCCGGCGCCGATGCTCGCCGCCTGGCGCTGGAGCGGGGATATCCGGCTCGAGACCTACCGGATGGTGGGGCCGGCGCGCTGAGGCCGCCCCGGCAATCCGACCCACGAAAGAGAGAAGGACCGACAGATGAAGACCCAGGCACGGGTGGCGATCATCGGCGGCGGTGTCATGGGATGCTCGCTCGCCTATCACCTCGCAGAGGAGGGCTGGAGCGATCTGGTGCTGCTGGAGAAGGGCGAGCTGACCTCCGGCAGCACCTGGCACGCGGCCGGGCAGATCACCCATTCGGTGAGCCATTTCGGCCTCGCCAAGATGGCCGCCTACGGCACCGAGCTCTATCCCCGGCTCGAGGCGGAGACCGGCCAGTCCGCCACCTGGCACGGCTGCGGCTCGCTGCGGGTCGCCTATCTGCCGGAGGAGGTCGACTGGCTGCACCACACCCGCGCCATCGGCCGCGGGCTCGGCCACGAGATGGAGATCGTCGGGCCGGAGCGCATCGCCGAGCTGCACCCGTTCTACAACACCGAGGGCATCCTCGCCGCGCTGCACACGCCGCATGACGGGCATGTCGACCCCGCCGGCGTCACCTTCGCGCTGGCCGCCGGCGCGCGCGCCCGCGGCGCCGAGATCCGTCGGCACTGCCGCGCCACCGGGCTGCGGCGCGAGGGCGCCGGGTGGATCGTCGAGACCGAGCAGGGCGAGATCCGCGCCGGGATCGTGGTCAACGCCGCCGGCACCTATGCCCGCCAGGTCGGCGCCTGGGCCGGGCTCGACCTGCCCATCGCCAACCTGCTGCACCACTACCTGATCACCGAGCCGGTGCCGGAATTTGCCGATCTCGCGACCGAGCTTCCGGTGATCCGCGACGACCGGCTGGTCTCGGGCTATGTGCGCATGGAGCAGAAATCCGGCCTGATCGGCATCTACGAGAAGGCCAATGCCGCCACGGTCTGGGACGACGGCACCCCCTGGGAGGCGGAGCACGAGCTCTTCGACCCGGATTACGACCGCATCATGCCCTGGCTCGAGAACGCCATGGAGCGGATGCCGGTGCTGGCCGAGCTCGGCATCAGGCGCGTGGTGCACGGGGCGATCACCCATCCGCCGGACGGCAACATGATGCTCGGCCCTTCCGGGGTGGAGAACCTCTGGCTCTGCTGCGGCAGCCAGGTCGGCATCGCCTGGGGGCCGGGGGCCGGCCGGTATCTCGCGCAGTGGATGGTGCATGGCGCCGCCGACATCTCGATGGCGAGCTTCGATCCCCGCCGCTTCGGCGCGCGCATCGACGAGACCTACCGCATCGGCAAGGCCAAGGAGGACTACCTCCTGCGCCACGAGATCCCCTTCCCGCAGCGCGACCGGCCGGGCTGCCGGCCGAGCCATTCCAAGACCTCGCCGCTCTATGCGGCGACGAAGGCCAAGGGCGCGGTGTTCCAGGACGTCTACGGCTGGGAACGGCCCTACTGGTATGCCCCGGAGGGCATGGCGCGGGAGCACATCCACAGCTTCCGCCGCAGCGCGCTGCACGACGTGGTCGGCGCCGAGGTGGACGGCCTGCGCACCCGCGCCGGCATCGCCGATCTCACCGCCTTCGCCAAGATCGAGGCGCATGGGGCGGATCTCTGGGACTATCTCGGCCGGATCAGCTCCAACCGCCTGCCGCGGAACACCGGCTCGGTGACGCTGACCTATCTGGTGAACCCCAACGGCCGGCTCGAGGGCGAGGCGACCCTGGTGAAGCTGGCCGGGGACCGGGCCTATATCGTCTATGCCGCGGCGCGGGAGGCGGCGCTGCTCGACTGGATGCGGGGCCAGCGCCGCCCCGGCGAGCGGGTGGCCTTCGACAACGTCTCCGAGGCGCGCGGGGTGATCATGCTGGCCGGTCCGCTCAGCCGGGAGATCCTGGCCGCCTGCACCGGCGCCGACCTCTCCAATGCCGGCTTCCGCTGGCTCTCGACCCGCGCGATCGAGGCCGCGGGGGTTGCCGATATCCGTGCCATGCGGGTGACCTATACCGGCGAGCTCGGCTGGGAGCTGCATGTGCCGATGGCCGGCATGGCGGCGGTCCATGCGGCGCTGGTGGCGGCGGGCGAGCCGCGCGGCATGGTGCATGTCGGCGCTGCGGCGCTCAACGCGATGCGGATGGAGAAGGCCTACAGGTCCGGCCACGAGATCACCGCCGAGGTGACGCTGGCCGAGGCCGGCCTGGCGCGCTTCTCCCGCGCGGAGGGCTTCCAGGGCGCCGCGGCATCGCTCGCCCCGGCCACGCGCTGGAAGCTGGCGCTGCTGCGGCTCGAGGAGCCCGAGGGCGGGGCCGAGGCCGATCCGCTCGGCTCCGAGGCGGTGTGGCATGCGGGCGAGGCGGTGGGCGCGATCAGCTCCGGCGGCTACGGCTACGGCATCGGCGCCTGGCTCGGCTGGGCCTATCTGCGGCCGGCGCTGGCGGAGCCCGGCACCCGGCTCGAGGTCATGGTGCTCGGCCGCCCCCGCGCCGCGGAGGTCGTCGAGGGCGCGCTCCGGGACCCGGAGAACGCCCGCCCCCGGGCCGACCGCACCCCGGCCGCCGCATGAACGCCGCCTGAACGCCGGCGCGCGCGTCCCGAGGCCGGTGGGGGAGCAGGAGCGCTCCGCCGGGCGCCCCGGCTGCCGGGGTGGGTGGGGCCTCGGGACGCGCGCGCCCCCCGCAACCGGCCACGACCCATCAGCGACAGGAGACCGCCATGGACAACGACCTCTTCGAGACCGGCCTCGCCCGGCGCAAGGCCACCCTCGGCGCCGCCTATGTCGAGCGGAACCTCGCCGCCGCCGACGAGTTCACCCGGCCCTTCCAGGAGGCGATGACCGCCTGGTGCTGGGGCTTCGGCTGGGGCGACGATGCCATCGAGCCGAAGACCCGCTCGATGATGAACCTCGCGATGATCGGTGCCCTCGGCAAGATGCAGGAATGGGAGACGTACTGCCGCGGCGCGCTCGCCAACGGCGTCTCGAAGGAGGAGATCCGGGCGATCATCCATGTCGTCGGCATCTATTGCGGGGTGCCGCAGGCGCTCGAATGCTTCCGCGTCGCGCGCAAGGTGCTCGAGGAGGCCGGCGAGCTCTGATCGCCGCAGCCCCCCTGCCGGCCCGCGGATACATTTCTGAGACAAATCCGGCCGCGCCCGACATATGATGGACACCTCCGCCCCATAGTCTCCCAGCCGGGCGGAACGGGGCGTGGCGATGGCGGACATGCGTGAGACGGAGCGTGACACGGCGGGCGGGACGGCGATGGCCGTGCCGGAACCGGCATCCGCGGGCCGCGAGACCGCGGTCGCCGGCTTCGATGCCAACGGCCGGCTGGTCGAGCGCAACGCCGAGTGGGAGCGCCTCGCCGGCCCCTCCGCGCCGGGCGCCGACCGCGCCGCCTGCCTCGCCGCGATGATCGCCGCCTTTGCCGAGATCCGCGACTTCCCCGAGGCCGATCCCGCGCGCAGCGCGAAGATCGCCGCCTGCTGGGCCGCGCCGGGAGAGCCGGTCGAGGCGCGCCTGCCCGACGGCTCCTGGCGGCTGCTGGCGAGCCATGACCGTGCCGATGGCGGCCGCAGCTTCCTCGCCATCGACATCACCCGGCAGGAGGAGACCCATGCCCTCGCCAACCGGCTGCTGATCGAGAACCCGGTGGCGATCTGGGCGGTGGAGGCCGCCACCGGCCGCTTCGCCTTCGCCAACCAGGCGGCGCGGGCGCTCTATGGCGCGGCGCGCAGCGAGGATCAGGGCCTGGCGCTGATCGAGCGCTTCATGATGCCCCACCAGCGCGACATCTTCGACAGCCGCGCGGCGGCGCCGGGGCGGGTGGACTTCGTCGACGCGCTGCTCGAGACCCCCTCCGGCAAGCGGCTCTGGACCGCCGGCGCCACCAAGGGGATCGCGCATCGCGGCCGGGCGCTGACCATGTGCACGCTGTTCGACACCACCGAGAGCGAGCGCGCCGATCACGAGCAGGCCCGGGCGCTCGAGATCCTGAACGACGCGATCCTCAATCTCGACGAGGCGCTGGCGCTCTACGACGCGGATTTCCGCTTCGTGATGGGCAATGCACGGCTCTACGAGCAGTTCTACTCGGAGGTCGCGCCGCCGAAGCCCGGCGAGCATTCGCACGAGACCATCCGCCGGCTGGTCGAGGCCGGCTTCTACGCGATCCCCGAGGGCATGACGCAGGAGGCCTTCCTCGCGCGCACCCTCGCCGGGGTCGATCCGCGCCCGGCCGAGACCGAGATCGCGCTGGCCGACGGGCGCAGCTTCCTGCGCAAGATCCACACCACCCGGATCGGCGGCTATTTCGTCACCTTCACCGAGACCACCGCCGAGCGCCGCGCCGAGCGCGCCGAGCACGAGGCCGACCGGCTGGTGCGCACCATCGTCGAGAACTCGCCCACCACCTTCCTGGTGAGCCGCATCGCCGACGGCAAGATCATCTATTTCCCGCCGGCCTCGCAGGAGCGCTTCGGCGACATCGAGTCGACGCTCAGCTTCTTCCTCGACCCGAAGGACCGGGAGGACTACCTCGCCGCGCTGATGGAGACCGGATCGCTCACCGATTACCCGGTGCGGTTCCGCCGGCGCGACGGCTCGGTGATGCAGGGGCTGACCTCGGCCCGCGTGGTCACCTACAAGGGCGAGGACGTGATCATCTCCTCGACCCGCGACATCACCGAGACCCTGGCGATGCAGGCCGAGCTCGAGCGCTCGCGCGAGATCGCGCACCAGAACGAGAAGCTCTCGGCCCTCGGCGAGCTGCTGGCCGGCGTCTCCCACGAGCTCAACAACCCGCTCTCGATCATCGTCGGCTATGCGCTGATGCTGCAGGACCGCATCGACGATCCGGCGCTGCGCCGCCGCGTCGACCGCATCGCCCAGGCCGCCGAGCGCTGCACCAAGATCGTCCACACCTTCCTCGCCATGGCGCGCAAGCGGCCGGCCCGGATCGAGCCCTGCGACCTCAACGAGGTGATCGAGATGGCGCTCGACGTGGCCGGCTACGGCCTGCGCACCGAGGGGGCGGAGGTGATCTGCGATCTCGAGCCCGGCCTGCCCCATGTCGCGGCCGACCCGGACCAGATGGCCCAGGTGCTGACCAATCTCATCGTCAATGCCGAGCATGCGCTGGCCGGCAAGGGGCCGGAGGGGCGGCTCCGGCTCGCCTCCTTCCACGATGCCGAGGCCGGCGAGGTGGTGGTGGAGATCGCCGACAACGGCCACGGCATCTCGCGCGACGTGCAGGCGCGGATCTTCGAGCCCTTCTTCACCACCAAGGCGGTCGGCACCGGCACGGGGGTCGGCCTCGCCTTCTGCCACCGCATCGTCACCGCCCATGGCGGGCGGCTCACGGTGCAGTCCGAGCCCGGCCGCGGCGCCACCTTCGCGGTCGCGCTCGAGGCGATCGCGGCGCCGCGCCCGCGCGCCCCGGCCGCCGGGCCCGCCGAGACGCACCGGGCCGCGCGCCGGGTGCTGGTGGTCGACGACGAGCCGGACGTCGCCGACATGATCTGCGACGTGCTCGCCGAGGCGGGCTACGAGACCGAGGCCTGCAACCGCGCCCGCAGCGCGCTCGCCCGCCTCGCCGAGCGCCGCTTCGACGCCATCCTTTCCGACATCCGCATGCCCGATCTCGACGGCGCCGGCTTTCTCGAGGCGCTGCGCCGGCAGGCGCCGGACCGGGTGGCCCGGCTCGGCTTCGTCACCGGCGATGCGCTGAGCCCCCCGGTGCAGGCGCTGCTCGCCAGCTCGGGCCGGCCGCATCTCGAGAAGCCACTGATGCCCGAGGCGCTGATCGCGCTCGCTGACCGACTGGCCGACCCCGGCCGAGGAGACCTGCCATGACCGCCATCGCCCAGCCCGACGCCCCCCGCATCCTGATCTGCGACGACGAGGAGCATCTCCGCGAGATGGTCGGGGAATATCTCGGCGAGCGCGGCTTCCGCGTCGCCGAGGCCGGCTCGGCGGCGGCGCTGCACCGCGAGCTCGCGGGCGCCGGGGCGGATCTGGTGATCCTCGACATCACCATGCCGGGCGAGGACGGGCTCTCGGCGCTGCGCAAGCTCCGCACCGAGTTCGACCTGCCGGTGATCATGCTCACCGCCGCCTCCGAGGTGATCGACCGGGTGGTCGGGCTCGAGATGGGCGCCGACGACTATCTCGGCAAGCCGGTGGACCTGCGCGAGCTCGAGGCGCGGATCAAGGCGGCGCTCAGGCGCCACCCGTCGGGCGGCGGCGCCGGGGCGGCGGGCGGCGCCGCGCCGGGCAGCGTCCCCTTCGGCCCCTGCAAGCTCGATCTCGACCGCGCCAGCCTGACCGGGCCGGAGGGCGAGGAGATCCCGATCACCGCCATGGAATTCTCGCTGCTGCGCGTGCTGGCGGAGAACCGCGGCCGGGTGCTGACCCGCGACCAGCTGCTGGCGCAGGCGCATGACCGCGGCTGGGAGCCCTTCGACCGCTCGATCGACCTGCGCATCTCGCGCCTGCGCCGCAAGATCGAGCCGAACCCGGCCAAGCCCAGCGTGATCCGCACCGTGCGCGGGGTCGGCTACATCTTCGGCTGAGGGCCCGGGCGGGGCCGGGTTGCGCTCGGGTCCGGGCGGTCGAGCCGGGCGGTCAGGCCTGGCCGTCGAGCCCCTCCAGCCCGTCGAGCGCCGAGGGCTCGGCAAGGCCCGCCATCTCGACCGGTTCGGCCATCGCCGCGGCGATGTCGCCGCCCTCCGCCGCGCCTGCCGCCTCGATATCCGCCGTCCAGTCGCCCGAGGCGTCCGGGGCGGTCGCGGCGGCCTCCACCGCCTCGGCCCAGTTCTCCGCCGGCGCGGGCGCCGCCTCCGCCTCGGCCCGTGTCGCCTCGGCCCGCATCGCCTCGGCCCGGGCCGCTGCGGTCTCCGGGGCTGTCTCCGGCGCGGCCATCGCGCCCGGATGGTTCTGCCCGCCCGGCCGCCAGACATCCACCGTCACCGTCTCGACCAGCGTGTTGCCGGCGCCGTCGGTCGCCTCGATCACGAAATCCCGCGGCCCGTTCGGGATGTCGTGCGGGTGCACGCCCTTCACCACGTGCAGCGCATCGCCCCGGATCTCGAAGACTTCCTGCCCGCCCTCCGTGCTGCCGGCGATCGTCTGCGGCTCGAAGCTCTGCGAACCGGAGGCCGCAACATCCACCTGCACGCCTCCGTGGTAGAGCGTCGCCGTGCCGCCCGATGGGAAGGCCAGCGCCAGATCGCCATGCGCCGGCACCTCCACGGCCACCTCCTGCCCGTTCAGCGAGACCACCGCCTCGCGGGCGCTGTCGGAGCCGTTGCGCAGGCGCCAGACGCTCTCTCCGGCATTGCCGGCCGCATCGTGGATGCGCCCCTCGGAGACCAGCCGGAGCCCGGATCCCTGCCTGCCGGCATCGCTGCCGAGATAGGGCCGCACCGCGGTGTCGTGCGGGCCCCAGTAGTCCGGCTCGCCGCCCACCACGCCGCCCTCCAGCAGCCGGAAGCCGTGGCTGTCGCCGGGGTCGTCGTCCACCGCGAGGAAATCGCCGAGATACTTGCCCGGCGCCGCCGCGCCATGGCCCGCATCGGCATAGAGGATCGCCGTCGGCGCCTGGTTGACATCGGTCACCGTGATCGTCAGCGCCTGCGTCGCGGCATTGCCCGCGGCATCGCTGGCCTGCAGCGTCAGCGCGTGGCCCGGGGCGGTCTCGTGATCGAGCGCGGCGCCTTCGCGCAGGCGGATATGGCTGCCCCCGGCGATCTCGAAGAGCGGATGGTCGAGGGGTGCCCCGGCCCCGTCCACCAGCCGATAGGTGACCGCCCCGCCCTCCGGATCGGCCGCCTCGAAGCGGGCGACCACCGTGCCGGCCGCCGCATCCTCCGGCACGGCCACGGCTTCGGCCCGGAGGCTCGGCGCCTCGTCGACATCGGTGACCGCGATCAGCACCGTCCGGTCGGTGCCGGCTCCCTCGGCATCGCTGACGCGGATGGTGAGGGCGATCTCCGGCGCGGTCTCGTGATCGAGCGCCGCCCCGCCGCGCAGGCGCAGCAGATCGCCGTCGATCTCGAACAGCGGATGCATCGCGGGACTGCCCGCCGGGCCGACCAGGGCATAGGAGAGCGCATCCCCCGCATCCGGGTCGCTGCCGAGCAGCCGGGCCGCCACCCTGCCCCCCGCCGCCGCCTCGGAGATCCGCCCGCCCTCGAGCGCCAGCCCGTCCGGCGCCTCGTTGACATCGGTCACCGTGATCGTCAGCGCCTGCGTCACGGCGTTGCCCGCGGCATCGCTGGCCTGCAGCGTCAGCGCGTGGCCCGGGGCGGCCTCGTGGTCGAGCGCGGCGCCCTCGCGGAGCCTGATCTCGCCCCCCGCGATCTCGAACAGCGGATGCTCGAGCCGCGCGCCCGCGGCGTCCACCAGGGCGGCGCCAACCGCGCCGCCCTCCGGGTCCGACGCCTCGAAGCGCGCCACCACCGTCCCGGCCGCGGCGTCCTCCGGCACCGGGGCGGATCGCGCCGCCAGCGCCGGCGCCTCGTCGATATCGGTCACCGCGACACGGACCGTCTCGCGGTGGCTGGCGCCGCCGGCATCCGTCGCGGTCATGGTGAGCGCGATCTGAGGCTCCGCCTCGTGATCGAGCAGGACACCCGCCTTCAGCCGGAGCTGCAGCGCGCCGGCCGCGTCCGCCACCACCTCGAAGCGGCCGTCGGAGACGGCGAGCCGGTGCCGGTCGCCCGCATCCGGATCGGCGACCGCGAGGCCGGCGACGACCGCGCCGGGGCTGTTCTCCGCCACCGCCGCCGGGCGGTCGAGCCGGATCGCCGTCGGCGCCTCGTTGGCATCGGTGACGGCGATGACGGCCGGCACATCGAGATACCCCCCGGCGGCATCGGTGACGCGGATGGTGAGCGCGATCTCCGGCGCGGTCTCGTGGTCGAGCGCCGCCCCGTCGCGCAGGCGCAGCAGGTCGCCGTCGATCTCGAACAGCGGATGGACGGCGGGGCTGCCCGCCGGGCCGACGAGGGCATAGGAGAGCGTATCCCCCGCACCCGGGTCGCTGCCGAGCAGCCGGGCCGCCACCGTGCCCCCCGCCGCCGCCTCGGAGATCCGCCCGCCCTCGAGCGTCAGCCCGTCCGGCGCATGGTCCGGGTCCGGCTCCGCCACCGGGCCAGGGTCCTCGACGGGCGGTTCCTCCTCCGGCAGAGGAGGCGGCGCGGGCGGCGCCTCGGGCAGAGGCTCGCCCACCGGGCCAGGGTCCTCCTCGGGAGTCTCCTCATCCGGCACAGGGGCCGGCGCAGGCGGCGCCTCGGGCATGGGCTCGTCCATCGGACCGGGATCCTCCACGGGAGACTCCCCATCCGGCACAGGAGACGGCGCAGGCGGCGCCTCGGGCAAAGGCTCGTCCACCGGGCCGGGGTCCTCCTCGGGGGGCTCCTCATCCGGCAAAGGGGCCGGCGTGCGCGGCGCCTCAGGCAGGGGCTCGCCCATCGGGCCGGGGTCCTCCACGGGAGGCTCCTCTTCCGGCACAGGAGTCGGCACGGGCGGCGTCTCGGGCATGGGCTCATCCACCGGGCCGGGATCGGCCAAGGGAGACTCCTCGTCCGGGACAGGAGCCGGCGCGGGCGGCGCTTCGGGCAGGGGCTCGTCCATCGGGCCGGGGTCCTCCACGGGAGGCTCCTCATCCGGCACTGGAGCCGGCGCAGGCGGCGCCTCGGGCATGGGCTCGTCCATCGGACCGGGATCCTCCACGGGAGGCTCCCCATCCGGCACAGGAGCCGGCGCAGGCGGCGCCTCGGGCAAGGGCTCGCCCACCGGACCGGGGTCCTCCTCGGGAGTCTCCTCATCCGGCACAGGGGCCGGCGCAGGCGGCGCCTCGGGCAAGGGCTCGTCCACCGGGCCGGGATCCTCCACGGGAGGCTCCTCATCCGGCACAGGAGCCGGCGCAGGCGGCGCCTCGGGCAAGGGCTCGTCCACCGGGCCGGGATCCTCCACGGGAGGCTCCCCATCCGGCACAGGAGCCGGCGCGGGCGGCGCCTCGGGCATGGGTTCGTCCACCGGGCCGGGGTCCTCCACGGGCGGTTCCTCCTCCGGCGCAGGCGCCGGCACCGGCGGTGCCTCGGGCAAGGGCTCGCCCACCGGGCCAGGGTCCTCCTCGGGAGGCTCCTCCTCCGGCGCAGGCGCCGGCACCGGCGGCGCCTCGGGCAAAGGCTCGCTCACCGGGCCAGGGTCCTCCACGGGAGACTCCTCGTCCGGGACAGGGGCCGGCGCGGGCGGCGCCTCGGGCAGGGGCTCGTCCACCGGGCCGGGATCGTCTACGGGAGGCTCATCTTCTGGCACAGGAGACGGCGAGGGTGGCGCTTCGGGAGGCGGTGCGTCGTCCGTGTCCGGCTCCCTGGCGGGCGGTTCCTTCTTCGAGATGGCATCGGGCGGTTCGGGACGCGCCGGCTCGGCGGGGGGGACGGCCACGGGCCCGGGCGCAGTGGCGGCGCCTCCTGCAGCCCTGCCGCTCCGGGCGGGTTCCGGCGGCGGCGGTGGCAGGGTCGCGCCCAGCGGCACCGCCGCGGGGAAGGCGAAGAGGCCCTCGGCCGGCATCGGCAGCGGCTCGGGTAGCGCAAAGGCGATGCGCCCGTCGGGCACCGGCAGCAGCGCCTCCGCCCCGCCCGCCGGGCCGCGCACGGGCGGCGGGACGGCCGCAGCGGGCACCCGCCCTGGCAACTGCGGGTCCGGCAGCAGCCCGGAGAGCATCGCAGCGCCGCCGGGCACCCCCTCCTGCCCCGGCCGCGGGTCGGACAGCCGAGCCGCCTCCGGCAGCCAGCCACGATGCAGCCCCGCGAGATGCTCGCGCTGCCGGTCGAAGGCGGCCCCGTCGGCGGAGATGGCAGCCACGGGGTCGGGATCGGCCGTGAGATCGGGCGGCTGGGCCATGGCTGGGGTCCTTGGGCTGGGGGCCTCGGGCTGGCATTCGGCGGGAGCGAACGGGCGCATCCTCGCGGCCGCGGCTTGAAACACCGCCAAGAAACACGGTTGCCGACAGGTTGTTCGGATCGGCCGGGCTGCCGGCTCAGCGCGGCGGCGCCACCATCCCGGCCCGCTTGCGGGTGGAGAGCAGGATGTTGGTCTCGGTAAGGCTGATGCCGGGCAGCAGGCGGATCCGGCGCAGCGTCTCGTCGAAACTCTGCAGGTCCGGCGCGCCGATCTCGGCGACGAGATCCCAGCGGCCATTGGTGGTGTGCACGCTCAGCACCTCGGGCATGGCGGCGAGCCGGCGGGCGACATCGTCGGAGGCCTTGCCCTCGATCTCCACCAGCGTGATGGCGCGCACCGGATCGGCCTGCAGGTCGCTGCGCATCACCACGGTGAAGCCGGCGATCTCGCCCGAGCCGATCAGCCGGTCGAGCCGCGCGCGCACGGTGGCCCGCGCCAGCCCGAGCTCCGCCGCCAGATCGGAGACGGAGCGGCGGCCATCATGGCGGAGCAGCGCGATCAGCTTGCGGTCGATGTCATCCACGATCTGCCATTTCGATCAAGGTTACCTGCCATGATGATCGAAATTGCCCGGCGATTTGTCAATTATCCAGGTGCAAACTGCCAGCGCCCCCGGTCATGATCCGCGCCAGGGAAGCCAGACCGACCCCCTTCCGAAACCATGCGGCCCGGACCCGGGCAGGAGACGAGCGATGCGACAGGTGACACTCTATGGCGCAGGCATGGAATGCGGCGCGAGCCAGCGCGGCCCAGTGATGGGCCCGGCGGCGCTGCGCACCGCGGGCATCGTCGAGACGCTGTCCGGGCTCGGCCACATGGTCGAGGACCGGGGCGACCTGCGGCCCGAGCCGGTGGCGGGGCTCACGGTGCCCGGCCGCGCGCGCAATGCCGGCGCGGTCGCCGGCTGGGTGCGGGCGCTGAAGGCGGGCGCCGAGACGGCGCTGGCGGCGGGCGAGCTGCCGATCTTCCTCGGCGGCGATCACGCGCTCTCGGCCGGCACGGTGGCCGGCGCCAGCGCCCATGCCGCGGCGGCGGGCCGGTCGCTGTTCGTGCTCTGGCTCGACGCGCATACCGATTTCAACACCTTCGCCACCACCGAGAGCGGCAATCTCCACGGCACGCCGGCGGCCTTCTTCTGCGGGCTGCCGGGCTTCGAGCCCTTCCTCGGCGGGCCGCTGGAGACCCCGGTGGCGCCGGAGCGCGTGACGATGCTCGGCATCCGCTCGGTGGACCGCGCGGAGCACGACCTGGTGCTGGCCCACGGCCTGCGGGTGCACGACATGCGCGAGATCGACGAGCGCGGCGTGGCGGCCCTGCTGGCGCCGTTCCTCGACGAGGCGGCGGCGGCCGGGGCGATGCTGCATGTCAGCCTCGACGTCGATTTCCTCGAGCCGGAGATCGCCCCCGCGGTCGGCACCACGGTGCCCGGCGGCGCCACCTTCCGCGAGGCCCATCTGATCATGGAGATGCTGCACGAGAGCGGCCTCGTCACCTCGATGGACATCGCCGAGCTGAACCCCTTCCTCGACGAGGCCGGGCGCACCGCGCGGCTGATGGTGGACCTCGCCGCGAGCCTGTTCGGCCGCCGGGTGATGGACCGCCAGACCCGTTCGCGCTGGTCGCGCGCCGCCTGAGACATTTGGAGAGAGACATGAACGCCATCGACAGCGCCGATACCCGGACCCCCGCCGTGACCCGGCACGACAGGATCAACCTCGTGCCCTTCGTCAGCGTCGACCACATGATGAAGCTGGTGCACGCGGTCGGCATCGAGACCTTCCTCGCCGAGCTGGCCGGCGAGATCGAGGCGGATTTCCGCCGCTGGGAGCTCTTCGACAAGACCCCCCGCGTGGCGGCGCATTCGCCGGAGGGGGTGATCGAGCTGATGCCGACCTCGGACGGCACCTCCTACGGCTTCAAGTATGTCAACGGCCATCCGAAGAACACGCGGGAGGGGCTGCAGACGGTCACCGCCTTCGGCGTGCTCTCGGATGTCGATTCGGGCTATCCGCTGCTGCTCTCGGAGATGACCATCCTCACCGCGCTGCGCACGGCGGCGACCTCGGCGCTGGCGGCGAGATACCTGGCGCCGGAGGGCGCGCGCACCATGGCGCTGATCGGCAACGGCGCGCAGTCGGAGTTCCAGGCCATGGCCTTCCGGCGGATGCTCGGGATCGACCGGCTGCGGCTCTACGACATCGACCATGGCGCCACCGAGCGCTGCATGGCCAACCTCGCCGGCCGCGGCTTCGAGATCACCGCCTGCACCACCCCGGAGGAGGCCGTCGAGGGCGCCGAGATCGTCACCACCGCCACCGCCGACAAGCAGAACGCGACCATCCTCACCGACAACATGATCGGCTCCGGCCAGCACATCAACGCGGTCGGCGGCGACTGCCCGGGCAAGACCGAGCTGCACCGCGACATCCTGATGCGCTCCGACATCTTCGTGGAGTATCCGCCGCAGACCCGCATCGAGGGCGAGATCCAGCAGCTCGAGCCGGACCACCCGGTGACCGAGCTCTGGCGCGTGATCGCCGGCACGCTGCCCGGCCGGCGCGATCCGCGCCAGATCACGCTGTTCGATTCGGTGGGCTTCGCGACGGAGGACTTCTCGGCGCTGCGCTATGTCCGCGACAGGGCGGCGGCCACCGGGCTCTTCCAGGAGCTCGACCTGCTGGCCGACCCGGACGATCCGCGCGATCTCTTCGGCATGCTGCTGCGGGCGGCACCGAAGGCCTGAGGGGCGCCGCTTAACCGTTCCGTAAGCCTGTTGCCGCCACCCTGCCATCCGACCCGGCAGCAGGATCCCGGCGGCAGGAGGCAGACCCGCGTGGCGTTCGAGACGGCAGCACCGCCCGAGCACGGGCCGCCCCTCCCCGCCGGGCGGCTCTGGCACCTGCTCTGCCCCGCCCGGGCGCTGCGGGCGGCGGGGATGCCCTTCACCGGGCTGCTGGCGAGCCCGCCCTCGGCGCTCGCCGCCTCGCTGGCGATCAACCTGATCGGGCTGGCGCTGCCGGTGGCGATCCTGCAGGTCTATGACCGCATCGTGCCGAAGCAGGCGGTGGCGACGCTCGACATGCTGGCGCTCGCGCTGGTGCTGGTGCTGCTGCTCGAATTCGCGCTGAAGGCCGCGCGGGCGCATCTGCTGAGCTGGTCGGCCGCGCGCTTTGCCCACAACATCGCCTGCGACGGCATCCGGCGCCTCCTCGCCGCGCCCGAGGCGGCCCTGCCCCGCGAGCCGGCGGCGCGCACCGCCGAGCGGATCGAGGCGATGGCGCGGCTGGCCGGGCATCTCGGCGGCGCCGCGCGGCAGGTGGCGGTCGACCTGCCCTTCGCGCTGCTCTTCTTCGCGGCGATCTGGCTGATCGGCGGATGGCTGGTGCTGGCGCCGGCGGCGCTGGTGCTGGTGTTCGCCCTCGCGGTGCTGGCCGAGGGCGCGCGGCTCCGCCGGGCCGCCGCCGCGCGCCGGGCGCACGAGATCGCCATGGCCGGGCGCTGGGGCGAGCTCTTCCGCAACATCCGCAGCGTCAAGGCCCATGCCATGGAGCGGCTGATGCTGCGCCGGCTCGAGCCGCTCGCCGCCCGCTCGGCCGAGACCCATGCGGCGCTGGCCGAGGCGGCCGAGCGCGGGCAGATCCTCGGCGCCCTGCTCGGCAGCTGCACCACCCTCGGCGTGGTCGTCTGCGGCGCCCTGGCGGCGGCTGCCGGGGAGCTCACGGTGGGCCAAGTCGCCGCCTGCTCGATGCTCGCGGGCCGGGCCGTGCAGCCGGTGCTGCGCCTCGCCGCGCTGTGGAGCGAGCACCAGAGCTTCCGCCTCGCGCTCGAGAGCGCCAGCGGGATCTTCGCCCTGCCGCCGGCACCCGAGCCGGCCCGCAGCCGCGTCGCCGGCCCGCCGGAGGTCGTGCTGCCGGCCCGTGCGACGGCCCGGATCGGGCCGGATGGCGAAGGCCCGCTGACCCCGGTCGAGGCGGCCACCGTTCCCGCCGGCGGCGCGGCCCGGCTGCGCTTCCACCGCCGGCGCGCCCGGGCGGCGTTCCTGCAGGGGCTGATCGGGCGCGACCCGGCCGGCGCCGGCGGCATCCGGATCGACGGCATGGCGCCCGAGGCCTACCGCGCCGCGCATGACGGCGCGATCTGCCTCATCGGCCGCGATCTCGCCCTCTTCGACGGCACGCTGCATGGCAACATGACCTTTTTCGGCCGCCGCGCCAGCTTCGACCGGGCCGCCGCCATGGCGCGCCTGCTCGGCCTGCGCGAGGATGTGCTGCAGATGCCCGACGGGTTCGAGAGCCGCCTGCGCGGCGATGCCCCCGGCGCCCATCCGCGGCGGCTCGTGCAGGGGGCGGCGCTCACCCGGATGCTGGCCGGGCACCCCGCGCTCCTGGTGCTCGACGACACGCTTGACGCGCTCGAGCCGGCGCTGGCCGAGCGGCTGACCGAGGCGCTTCGCGACCTCCGCGGCAGCGCCACCGTGCTGATCGTCTCCGACCATCCGGCGGCGGCCCGGCTTGCCGAGGCGGTGATCCATGTCGCGTGAGGCCGCTATGCCGCCGCTCCTGCCGCTCGCGGCGCCGGCGCGCGAGGACGACCGGGCCGAGATCCTGCGCCGCCTCGGCTTCGGCGCCGATGCCGGGGCCGCGCCCTCCCCGCATGCCGCATGCCTGCGGCCCTTCCTGAATGCGCTCGGGCAGTTCGTCGGCAGCCGCGAGCTGGCCGAGGCCCGGCCCGTCGACCGGGCGATCGCCGATCTGCCGGCGCTGCGCGCGGTGCTCGACAATCTCTCGGTCGCCGCGCTGATCGAGCGCCGCGCGCCGCGCGACCTGCTCGAGGTGGAGTTCCCCTGCATCGCCGAGCTCGCGCCCGGCACCCCGACCGTGCTGATCGAGCGGGTCTCCGGGACCGCCGCCCTCGGCTTCGACCCCGAGGCGCAGGATTTCACGATGATCGAGCTGCCGGCAACGGTGGTGCCGATCTGCCGCGCCGCACCCGGCGGGGCGAGCGGCACCGGGGCGAGCGGCACCGGGGCGGGCACGGCCCCGGCGGGGGGCGACCGGCACCTTGCCGGCTTCCTCCATGCCGAGCGGGCGGCGCTGCGGCAGGTGCTCTGGCTCGGCCTCGCCGCGGCGGCCATCGCGCTGGCGCAGCCGCTGATCGTGATGCTGCTGTTCAACCTCGCCATCGCCCCGCGCAATCCCGGCCCGGTGCTGCCGCTGCTGGCCATGGCCGGGCTGATCCTCGGCCTCGAGGCGCGGCTGCGGGCGGCCCGGACCAGACGGCTCGCGGCGCTGCAGGCGGCTTTCCTGGCGGATTGCGAAAGCCGGGTGCAGCGCAAGCTTCTCGGCTTCTCGCTGCAGAGCCTGCAGGCCACACCGCAGGTGCAGCAGATCGAGAAGATGCGCGAGCTGACCCGGGGCTATTCCGCGGGCTTCGGCGCCGCGCTCGGCCAGGGCGCGGAGCTCCTGGCGCTGGCAGCGCTCGTCGCCGCGCTGGTCGCCATCAGCCCGGTCTTCGCGGCCGGGGCGATGGCCGCGCTCGGCGCGATGGCGCTGGCGCTGCTGGCGGCGCGACTTGCCGCCCGCCGCGAGGCCGCCGCGGCGCAGGCGGCAGAGGCCGGCTGGCGCCATCTCGCGGCCGAGACCGTGGCGCGCGCCGCCGCGATCCGCAACGAGCAGGCCGAGGGGATCTGGGCCGCCCGGGTCGCGGAATGCGCGCGGGCGCTCTTTCTCAGCCGCCACCGGGCGGAAACCCACCAGGCGGTGCTGACCGGCTTCGCGCAGTTCGCCACCATGGCCGCGGGCACGCTCACGGTCTGGCTCGGCGCGCATCTGGCGATCGGGGGCGGGCTTTCCACCGGCGGCCTGATCGCGGCGCTGATGCTGGTCTGGAAGCTGCTGGCGCCGGTGCAGGGGCTGGCGCTGACGCTGCCGCGGCTCGCCGGCCTGGCCGAGACCGCCCGGCGCTTCGACCGCTTCCTGGCGCTCGCGGGCGAGGAGCCGGCCGCCCGCAGCCACCATTTCCTCGAGGATTTCGCCGGCCGGATCGAGTTCCGCAACCTTCTGTTCCGGGCCGAGAGCCACGGCACCCAGCGCCTCGCCAGCCTCACGCACAGCCTCGAGCCCGGCAGCCTGCTGGGCCTGCGCCGCACCGGCGGCGATGCGCCAGCCCGCGCGCTCGAGCTGCTGGTGCGGCTGCAGGAGCCGGTCTCCGGGCTGATCCTGATCGACGGCGTCAACATCCGCCAGTTCGCCCGGCGCGAGCTGCGCATCCGCATCGGCTACGCCCCGGCGGAGCCCGCGCTCTTTGCCGGCTCGATCTTCGACAATCTGCGCCTCGCCCATCCCGAGGCCAGCCCGGCCGCCATGCTCGCGGCGCTGGAGGAGGCCGGGATCGACCCGGCGGACCCTGCCCTCGGCAGCGCCCTCACCGAGCCGATGGATGCCGCCGCCATCGCCGCCCTGCCGGCCGGCACGCGGCGCCAGATCGCGCTGGCGCAGGTCTATTGCCGGGCGCCCGCGATCCTGGCTCTCGACGACCCGTCCGCCGGCCTCGAGGCGCCGGCGGTGGCGGCGCTCCAGGCGAAGCTGCGCGCGCTCAAGGGGGTCTCCACCGTGCTCGTCGCCAGCGATGACGAGCGCCTGCTCGCGCTCTGCGACGAGATCGTCGCGCTCTGACATCCGCGCTCCCGAAGCCTGCCCGAAGCGAGGCCCAGCCAATGCACCCGATCCGATGCGACTGACCCGAGGCCCGCGCCGCGCGCCGCCGCAGCGCCCCCTGCCGCTCGATGCCGATGGCGCCGCCGCCGCCGGGCGCTCGCGCCGCGTGCTCGGCTTCGGCAGCCTCGCCTTCGTCCTGCTGATCGCCATCGCCGGGGTCGCCGAGATCCGCGAGATCGCGGTGGCCCGCGGGCAGACGGTGCCGCTCACCGCACCGGTGGCGGTCGAGCATCTCGAGGGCGGGCGGATCGCGCAGCTGCTCGTCGAGGAGGGCGATCTGGTCCAGCCCGGCACGGTGATCCTGATGCTCGACAGGATCGCCGCGGCGGCCGAGCTGGCGCAGCTCGAGAGCCGGCGCGCGGCGCTGGCGCTGCAGCGCCGCCGGCTCTCCGCCCTGCTCACCGGCGAGACCCCGGACTTCTCCGCGACACCGCCACGCTATGCCGCCTTCGCCGCGGAGCAGGCGGCGCTGTTCCGTGCCGAGCGCAGCGCCCACGAGGCCGCCCAGGCCGCCGCCCGCGCCGAGCTGGCGGAGCTTGCCAACGAGATCGCCGCCGCCGAGACCGAGATCGCAAGCGACCGCGCCCGGGTCGAGATCGCCGCCTCCCAGCTTGCCATGCGCGAGCAGGTCTTCGCGCGCGGCCACACCTCGCGCGACCTCGTGTTCGAGGCCAGCCTGCGCCTCGAACATGCCCGGGCCGACCTCGCCGAGGCGGTCCGCGTCCGCGCCGGTGCCGCCCGCGCCCGCGCCCAGGCCACGGCCCGCGCCGAGCAGCTGCGGGTCGATGCCGTGGCCGCCTGGGCCGCCGACAGCGCCGAGACCGCGCACCGCACCGCCGTGCTCGACGAGCAGATCAAGCAGGCTGAGGAGCGTGTCGAGCAGCTCGTGGTGATCTCGCCGATCCGCGGGCTGGTGCACGAGCTCTCGCCGCGCGGCCGCGGCGAGGTGCTGCTGCCGGGCGAGACCATCGCCCGCATCGTGCCGGCCTCGGCCGGGCTGGTGGCCGAGGTGCGCGCCTCGCCGGCGGATATCGGCCATGTCGCGGTGGGGGACCCGGCCACCGTCACCGTCGACACCTTCGACCGCGAGGGTTTCGGCGAGCTGCGCGCCCGGGTCGAGAGCATCTCCGCCACCACCTTCGAGACCGCGGAGGCCGAACTCTACTACAAGATCCGCCTGCGCCTCGCCGAGGGCGAGGGCCGCCGCGGCCAGCTCCGCGCGCTGCTGCCGGGGATGACCGTGGAGGCGCAGATCCTCACCGGCGGCAAGTCGATCCTGCGCTATCTCGCGCGGCCCTTCATCGCGCCCTTCGAGCGGGCCTTCTCGGAGCGCTGAGGCGGCCGCCGCCCCGGAGCCACCGGCCAGACGCGCCGCCGCGGCGGTGGCCGCGCCGAACGCCCCGCCCTCTCAGCGGCTCCACGGCTCCGGCGAGGCGCCCATGGCAGGGATGCACCAGCGCCCAGGCATGGCGCCCGGCGAGCGGGACGCACATGCCATCCGTCGGCAGCCGCCTCCCGCCCCCGGCCCTGCCGCGGAGGCTTCTGGCGGCGCCGACACGGCCGGCCACCTCCGCCCGGCCCGGGGCGCGGGCCTGCCGCGGCGCCCCGAGCCGCGGCCCCGCCATCTCGGGTGTCACGGATCGCAGGGGCCCCGCATGCCCGCCGCGAGCCATGCCCCGCCCCCGGCGCCGGCGTCAGGCGAAATCGGCGGCTTCGCTCACCCGGTATTGCGACCGCGCCAGCCAGTCGGGGCAGATCTCCACCCCCCAGCCCGGCGCCTCGGTGACCCGCGCCTGGCCGTCCTCGACGGCATAGGGGCTGGCGCGGAACAGCCCCTCCTGCCAGGGGTAGTAGTCCGCTCCCTCGATGGAGAACTCGAGATAGGGCCCGGCATTGGGGATCGCGCGCAGCAGATGCATGGTGAAGAGCGTCACCATGGAGAGGTTGGCGCAATGCGGCGTCACCGGCATCGCCGCGGCTTCGGCCATGCGGCAGACCCGGAGCGTGCGCGCGATGCCGCCGAGATAGAGGATGTCGGGCTGCGCCACGTCCACCGCGCGCATGTCGATCATCCGCCGCCAGTTCTGCAGCTCGCAGTCCTGCTCGCCGCCGGTGACGTCGATCTCCAGCGCCTCCGCCACCGCCCGGGTCTGTTCGTACTCCCAGTAGGGGCAGGGTTCCTCGAAATGGCAGAAGCCGTGGTCCTCGAGCATCCGGCCGACCGCGATGGCCTGCTCCGGCGCATAGCAGGAATTGCCGTCGATCAGCAGATCCGCCTCCGGAAGGGCGCGGCGCATGGCGGGGATGATCGCCTCGGTGCGCCCCGGCCATTCGTCGCGCCCGCGGCCGACCTCGGCGCCGGCGCGCACCTTGAAGGCGGTGAAGCCATGCGCATCGGCAAGGCGCTGCATGCGCAGCGTCTCGTTCTCCGGGGTGATGTCGCGCTTCATCGAGGAGGCATAGGCGCGCACCGGCCCGGCGGAGCCGCCGAGCAGCGCCGCCACCGGCTGCCCGGCGACACGCCCGCGCAGGTCCCAGACCGCGGTGTCGAGCCCGCCAAGCGCCCGCCGCAGATAGCTGCCGGGGAACTTGTGCTCGCGCTCGGTGACGAGATCGGTCAGGTCGCCGAGATCGCCGGTCTCCATGGAGATGTCGGCGCCCATCGCCCAGGGCGCCACCTGGCGGTGCAGCACCTCGGCGGTGATGTCGGACTGGTAGGTCGAGACCTGCCCCCAGCCGATCGCGCCGGTCTCGGCGGTGACGCGCACGAAGCCGACATCGCGGGTGACGAAGCTCTCGATCCGGGTCAGGCGCATGGGGTCCTCATCTGTGGTCGGCCAGGATCATCTCGGCGGCGCGCTCGGCCAGCATGATGACCGGGGCGTTGATGTTGCCGGAGGTGATGTTGGGAAAGGCCGAGGCATCGACCACCCGCAGCCCCGCGACGCCGTGCACGCGCAGCCGCGGATCGGTCACCGCCGCCTCCGGATCGGCGCCCATGCGGCAGGTGCCGCAGGCGTGGAACACCGACCAGCCATGGTTGCGGGCATAGTCGTCGATGGCGTCGTCGGAGGTGTCGTCGATCTCCGGCAGGATCTTGCGGGCGATGATGCCCGAGAGCGCCGGGGTCTCGGCGATGCGGCGCAGCATCCGGTCGCCCGTCCGCATCAGCGCGCGGTCCTCCTCGGTGTCGAGGTAGTTGGGCTGGATCGCCGGCGCCATGGTCGGGTCGGGCGAGCGGATCGCCAGATGCCCCTCGCTGGTCGGGCGGCAGGGGGAATGGCCGAGCAGGAAGCCCGGGAACGGGTCCGGCAGCAGCATCGGCCGGGTGCCCGGCGGCGCGCGGGTGTAGCTCACCGGCGAGAAGTAGAGCTGGATGTCGGGCGCGCGCAGCTCCGGGCTGGAGCGCACGAAGCCGCCGCCCTGGTTGATGCTGAGCGTCAGCGGCCCGCGCCGGCGGAACACGAAGTCGAGCCCCACGCGCAGCCGCCCGAGCCAGGGGCGCAGGACCTGGTTCAGCGTCGGCACCCGCGCCTCGTAGAGATGGTCGAGGCCGAGATGGTCCTGCAGATGCGCCCCGACATGCACGTTGTGCCGGCGGGTCTCGATGCCATGCGCCTGCAGCAGATCCCCCGGCCCGATGCCGGAGAGCTGCAGCAGCTGCGGCGAGTTGATCGCGCCGGCGGCGAGGACCACCGAGGCCCGCGCCCGCGCCACGCGCTCCTGCCCGCGCCAGCGATAGCGCAGGCCGGTGGCCCGGCCCTCCTCCATCAGCACCTCGCAGGCCAGCGCATGGGTGCGCAGCGCCAGGTTGGGCCGGGTCATCGCCGGGCGCAGATAGCAGCGCGCGGTGGAGGCGCGCAGCCCGCCCCGGGTGGTGATCTGGTAGATGCTGGCGCCCTCCATCTCGGCGCCGTTGTAGTCCGGCGTGTAGGGCAGCTGCGCCTCGCGCGCCGCCGCGAGATAGACACCGCAGAGCGGGTGCACCTCGTCGGCGATGTCGCGCACCGCGAGCGGGCCGTCGGCGCCGCGCTCGGGGCTCGCCGGCCCTTCCCAGCATTCCAGCCGGCGATAGGCCGGGGCGACATCCTCCCAGCCCCAGCCGGGCGCGGCCGCGGCCCAGTCGGAGAAGTCCTGCGGATGGCCGCGCACATAGACCATCGCGTTGATCGAGGAGGAGCCCCCCATCACCTTGCCGCGCGGCCAGTAGGAGGGCCGGCCGTTCAGCCCCGGCACCGGCTCGGTGTGATAGCGCCAGTTGACCCGGGCATCGTGGAAGGTGCGACCATAGCCGATCGGCATCTGGATGAAGAAGCGCCGGTCGGTGCCGCCGGCCTCCAGCACCAGGACGCGGTTTCCGGGATCGGCCGAGAGCCGGTTGGCCAGCACCGCCCCGGCCGAGCCCGACCCGACGATCACGTAGTCGAAATCTTCCGTCTCCATCAGCCCCCCTCGCGCGGCTTTCCGAAGAGCTGCGCCAGCACCATCAGCCCCGAGGTGATCGCGATCATGATGGTCGAGATCGAGGCGATGGTCGGGTCGATCTGGTCGCGCAGCGCGTTGAACATGTTGCGGGTCAGCGTCGCGTTGTCGCCGCCCGAGATGAACATCGCCACCACCACCTCGTCGAACGAGGTGAGGAAGGCCAGCAGTGCCGCCGTGATCACCGAGAAGCGGATCTGCGGCAGCGTCACGGTGAAGAAGGCCCGGGCGCGCGAGGCGCCGAGGCTGCGGGCCGCCATCTCCTGGTTCATGTCGAAGCTCTTGAGCCCCGCCGCGGTGACGATCAGCACCAGCGGCAGCGCCAGCACCGTGTGGGCCATCACCAGGCCGAGCATCGTGTAGAGGATCTGCAGCTTCACATAGACATAGAACGCC
Source organism: Paralimibaculum aggregatum (assembly GCF_030270585.1). Taxonomy (GTDB): domain Bacteria; phylum Pseudomonadota; class Alphaproteobacteria; order Rhodobacterales; family Rhodobacteraceae; genus Thermohalobaculum; species Thermohalobaculum aggregatum. The sequence goes on along the minus strand of NZ_BSYI01000007.1, from coordinate 81,070 downwards.
CCGATCGCGACGAGGATCAGCGGCACCATCATCGGCGTTATCAGCGCGACGAAGATCAGGCGCCCGGCCCTGAGCTGCGAGGCGTGCAGCCCGTAGGCCGCGAGCACCCCGAGCGGTGTCGCGAGGCACATGGTGAGGAGGGCCGCGGTCAGCGAGGTGACGGTGGCGGCCATCCATTCCTCGGAGCCGAAATAGTGGTCGTACCACCGGGTCGACCAGATCTCGGGCGGGAACTCGAGATACTGGCTGTCGGAGAACGACATCGGCACCACGATCAGCGTCGGCGCCACCAGCCAGACCATGATGACGCCCGACAGGATGTAGAGCCAGAGCCGCTGGCCATGGGTGACCTGGGTCTCGGAGGCGGGTCGGTTCAGCCAGCGCATCAGTGCCCTCCCCCGGCCAGCCGCTCGAGCGCGACGAAGCGCGCCGCGACCCAGAGGATCACCAGCGTCGTCACCAGCAGCACCACGCCGAGCGCGCTCGCCGCGCCCCAGTTGACGAAGAGCTCGATGTTGGAGGCGATCTTCATCGAGACCATGATGACCTTGCCGCCGCCCAGCACCGCCGGCGTCACGAAGAAGCCGAGGCAGAGCACGAAGACGATCAGGCTCCCGGCGAACAGCCCCGGCAGCGAGAGCGGGGCGAACACGGTCCAGAACGCCCGCACCGGCCCGGCGCCGAGATTGGCGGCCGCCATCAGGTAGCGCCGGTCGATCGCGCGCATCGCCGAATAGACCGGCAGCACCAGGAAGGGCAGCATGATGTGCACCATGCCGATCAGCGTGCCGGTGGTGTTGTGCACGAGCTTGAGCGGCTCCTCCCAGAGCCCGGCCGAGATCCCCCACTCGTTCACGAGGCCGGATTTCTGCAGCAGCACGAGCCAGGCATAGGTCCGCACCAGCAGCGAGGTCCAGAACGGCAGCAGCACCGTGATCAGGCAGAGATTGGCCACCCGCGGCGGCAGCTGGCTGAGGAAATAGGCCAGCGGATAGCCGATCAGGATGCAGATCCCGGTGGTCAGGAAGGAGATCTCGAAGGTGGTGTAGAAGATCCGGGCATAGGACTTGCGGTTGATCATCCGCTCGTAGTTCTCGAGCGAGAACGACCCGTCCGCCCCGATGAAGGAGACATAGAAGAGCCAGGCCACCGGGACGACGAGGATCACCAGCACCAGCAGCAGCGCCGGCGAGGCGAGCCCGAGCAGCGCCAGCCGTTCGGCCCGGCCGTCGCGCGCCAGCCCCTCGGCATTGGGCGCGGCGGCGGCGGCGGCGGCGGGCGAGGCCGCGAGGGCGGTCTCGGCCGGGCTCACGGCGCCGCCCCCGCGCCGTCGTCGGGGATCAGCACGGTGTCGCGGGCATGCAGGCCCAGCGTCACCGCCGAGCCCGGCCCCGGCAGCTCGGCGAAGGTGTCGCGGCGCACCACGTCGCGCAGCGTGAGCTCGGTGCCGTCCTCGAGCCGCGCCGCCATCAGGAAGCTGTCGCCCTGGTAGACCAGCTCCGAGACCGTGGCGGGGAAGGCGTTGATCTCCGGCGGCACGCTGCCGTCCAGCAGCTGCAGCCGCTCGGGGCGCAGGATCGCCAGCAGCTTCTCGCCCTCGGGCGCCGGGCTCTCGGTGGCCAGCGGGCGCCCGGCGCAGAGGATCTCGGCGCCCTTGCGCCGCACCGGCAGGAAGGCCGACTCGCCGATGAAATCCGCCACGAAGCGGTTCGCCGGCCGGTCGTAGATCTCCCGCGGCGCGCCGAGCTGCATCAGCCTGCCATGGTCGATCACCGCGATGCGGTCCGACATGGTCAGCGCCTCGCGCTGGTCGTGGGTCACGTAGACCGTGGTCATGCCGAGCTGCTCGTGCAGGTGCCGCAGCTCGATCTGCATCCGGTCGCGCAGCTTCTTGTCGAGCGCCGAGAGCGGCTCGTCCATCAGCAGGATCCGCGGCTCGAAGACGATGGCGCGGGCCAGTGCCACGCGCTGGCGCTGGCCGCCGGAGAGCTGGTCGATGCGCCGGCCGCCATAGCCGCCGAGCTGCACCGTCTCGAGCGCGCGCACCACCCGCGCCTCGCGCTCGGCCCGGCCGATGCCGCGCAGGCGCAGCGGATAGGCGATGTTTCCGGCCACGGTCATGTGCGGGAACAGCGCGTAGTTCTGGAACACCATGCCGAGATCGCGCCGGTGCGGCGGCATCCGGATCACCTCGGTGTCGCCGAATTTCAGGCTGCCGCTGTCGGGCCGGGTGAAGCCGGCCAGCACCATCAGGAGCGTCGTCTTGCCCGAGCCCGAGGGGCCGAGCAGGGTGAGGAACTCGCCGGAGCGGATGTCGAGATCCACTTGGTCGAGCGCGTGCACCCGACCATAGGTCTTGGTCATCGCGCGGATCGTGATCGGCAGGGCTGAGGCAGGTCGCTCGGTCATGCTGTCTCCCGGATGCGTGTCGCCGATTTCCCGGCGCGGAATTGCTCGGTGGCGTATGGTGCGCGGTGTGAAGCGTCGCCGTGCGGCCGGTCGGTCAGAACCCTGCCGGCCCGGCATCTGACCGGAGCCCGACCCGCCATGCCCGCACTCACCGTCCAGTTTCGCCGCCTCGAGACCACCCGCGCCGCCGTCGGCTGGGCGGGGGTGAAGGCGATCATCGCCGACAGGCCGAAGGATCTGGCCGGCGGCATGGGCCTCGGGCTCTCGGGCGGCGAGCTGCAGGCCCTCGCCCTCGGCGCCGGGTTCTGCAACCAGCTCCAGCTGAGCGCCGAGGCGCTCGGGCTGGAGATCACCGCGCTCGAGGTCGATGTCGATCTCGCGATCGAGGGCGACCTGCTCGCCGGCGCGACGATCCGCACCCGCCTCGCGACCGCGGAGGGCGAGGCCGACACCGACCGCCTGCTCGCACATGCCGAAGCCAATTCGACGATCTCCAACTCCTGCACCAGGGGCTTCCCGGTCACGGTCGCGCGCCGCTGAGGCCCGCGCGGGTGGTCTGGTTGGCGGTCAGGGCGGCGGTGGCGGCGGGTGGCCTGTCGCCAGGCGCTCTCCCGCCGCCGGCCGTCCGGCTCACTCGGTCAGCATCTCCTGATACATCTCCGAGGCCACGGTCTCCCATTCGGCATACCATTCGAGGCTGATCGGCAGCTGCTTGCCGGCATTGTCCGGGTGCGAGGGCAGCGCGCGCAGCAGATCCTCGCCCACCGTCGCCACCTCGTAGGCCTTCTTGTTGGTCGGCCCGTAGGTGATGTAGAGGGGCAGGTTGGCCTGGTATTCCGGCTTGGAGATCTCGGCGAGGAACTTCATCGCCGTCTCGAGGTTCGGCGCGCCCTTCGGCACCGCGAAGCAGTCATAGTCGAGCAGCGCCTGGTTGAAGGAATAGGCCACCTTGGCGCCATCCTTGGCGGCATTGTCGAAGCGGCCGTTCCAGCCGGTGGTCATGTCCACCTCGCCGTCCTTCATCAGCTGCGCATGCTGCGCGCCGGAGGACCAGAACACCGCGATATGCGGCTTCAGCTCGCGGATCTTGTCGAGCGCGCGCTCGATCCCCTCCTCCGAGGAGAGCACCTCGTAGACCTTCTCCGGCGGCACGCCGTCGGCCATCAGCGCCGGCTCGAGCGCGCCGGCCACCTTGCCGCGATAGGCGCGGGTGCCGGGGAACTTCTCGATATCCCAGAAATCCGCCCAGCTCTGCGGGCCCTCCGCGCCATAGGTCTCGGTGTTCCAGGCATAGACGGTGGAGAACACGTCGCCGCCCACGCAATAGTCGCTGTAGAGCGTCGGGTAGAAGTCGGAGACGTCGATCACCGAGTAGTCGAGCTTCTCGAGCAGCCCCTCGGCGGCGGCGCGGGCGGCGGAGCCGGAGCCCGAGGCCACGATGTCGAGCGTCACCGCGCCGGTCTGCACCTGCAGCCGCACGTCTGACATGCCGCCATAGGTCTCCTGGCGCACCTCGATGCCGGTGGCTGCCGCGGCGGGCTCGAACAGCGCCTTCGACTGGGCTTCCTGGTAGGAGCCGCCCCAGGAGGCGATGGTCACCGTGCCTTCGGCCAGCGCGGGGCCGGCGAACAGCGCCGCCGCGGCCACCGTGAGAACGAAACTTCTGCGCATCTGTGGTCTCCTCAGTTGTGGCGCCGGGGCGCGGGGCCCGCGGCACCAGCCGCCCATTGCTCCTTCCCGGGGTCCGGCGGGCGACAGGAACCGGCCCCGTATCTCTCAGCCGCCGCGGGCGCGCCGCGCCGCGGCCAGCGCGCGGGCGTCGCTCCAGCGATACCAGGCCACCACCGCCGGCAGGAACCAGGGCCGGCCCGAATAGAGCGGCCGGGTCGGGAACGGCAGCCCGTCGAAGGCCGTCCGCCCCTCCCGGGTGCCGAGGATGCGCTGCCCGATGCGGTAGCCGAGATAGCTCGCCATCGAGACGCCCGAGCCGCAATAGCCCATGGCGTAATGCACCCCGTCATGCACCCCGGTATGCACCAGCTCGTCGAAGCTGTAGGCGACGAAGCCGAGCCAGGAATGGCTGATCCGGGTCTCCGCGAGCTCGGGAAAGATCCGCACCATCTCGGCATGGAGCTTCGGCGCCGAGGCCCGCGGATCGGTCTCCGCCGCCGCCACCCGGCCGCCGAAGATCACCCGCCTTCCCTCCGGGCAGAGCCGGAAATAATAGACCACCCTGCGCGTGTCGCTGACCATCCGCCCGGTGGGGAAGAGCCGCGCCGCAAGCGCCTCGGGCAGCGGCTCGGTGGCGATGATGTAGCTGCCGATCGGGATCACGCGGGCGCGCAGCCAGGGGGTCAGCGCGCCGGTATAGCCGTTGGTCGCCACCACCACGTCGCGGGCGCGGATCGTGCCATTCGGCGTCGCGATCTCGAAGCCGCCGGCCTCGCGCCGGATCGCCAGCGCCGGGCAGTGCGGCACCACCGCGGCGCCCGCCGCCAGCACCCGCTCGAGCAGGCCCCGGTGATAGGCCGCCGGATGCAGGCAGGCAAAGCGCGGATAGACCACGCCGCCCGAATAGAGATCGGTGCCGAGCTCGGCGGCCATCTCGGCCCGCGGCACCGCATGCCATTCGCTGCCCGGCTCCTCGGCGCTGGCGAGCCCGGCCGTCAGCGCCTCGTAGGCCGCCGGCGTATGCGCGGCATGGAAGCGCCCGGCACGGCGGAAATCGCAGGCGATGCCTTCGTCGGCGACCCGCGCCTCGATCCAGTCGAGCGCCGTGCGGCCCTCGGCGCGGATCGCGCGGGCGCGGTCCTCGCCATGCACCCGCGCCAGCTTCGAGAGATCGGGCTTCACGCTGGTGCTGATCTGGCCGCCATTGCGCGTGGAACATCCGGCCCCCGGCTCGCCGGCCTCGAGCACCACCGTGTGGCGCCCGCCCCGCACCGTCTCGAGCGCCGCGTTGAGCCCGGTATAGCCCGAGCCGATCACCACCACCTCGGCCTGCTCGGGCGGCGCATCGGCAAGCGGCGGCGGCGGCGCCATCCCCTCGAGCCACCAGGGCGTCTCGGAGAAGCCCGGCGCCAGCAGCGCCGCCGCCCCCGGCGCCCCGTCGCGCCGGCTTGCCAACGCGGCGCGGCGCGGACACTCACCCTGCCAGCCCGGTGCGGCTGCCTGCGTCATCGGCCGGACCCCCTCTGCCGAACCTTCGCGCGCCCCCTGTCGCCGGCGGCGTCGTTGCAGCACCGTCTATCGCGCGGGCCATATGGTCAATTGAATTTCGCCTATGCCTAGTTTCGATCTCTTTATACGATACCCCCATGCATTTGCGGCTCCGGCATCTCGAGGTGTTCGACGCGGTGATGGAGGCCGGCTCGGTCTCGCGCGCGGCGCAGCGGCTCAACCTCTCGCAGCCGGCGGTCAGCGTCGCGCTGTCGAGCCTCGAGGCCGAGCTCGGCTTCCGGCTGTTCCACCGCGCGCGCGGCTATTTCGCGCCGACCCGCGAGGCGCAGCTGTTCCACGGCGAGGCCGAGCGCGGGCTGATGACCATGGCCCGCATCGCCGAGCGTGCCGCCGAGATCCGCGCCGGCAGCGCCGGGCATATCGCGATCGCCAGCAACGGCGCCTCGGCGATCAACCTGCTGCCGGCGGTGATCGCGGAATACCAGCGCGCGCATCCCCGGGTGACGGTGGATCTCAAGGTGCGCAGCTCGCGCATGGTGGCGGCCTGGGCGGATTCGGGGCAGATCGATCTCGGCCTGCTGGACGCGCCGGTGACGATCCCGGGGCCGCGGCCCGAGGTGTTCAGCCTGCCCTGCGTCTGCATCCTGCGCGAGGACGACCCGCTGGCGGCGATGGCCGAGATCCGCCCGGAGATGCTGGCCGGCCGCCCGGTGGTCGGCATCACCGGCGATCATGGCATCGACCGGGCGCTCGAGCGCCTGGCCTCCGAACGCGGCCTCGAGATCCCGCGCCCGGTCACGGCCTACTACTTCGCCATCGCCCGCAACCTCGTGCGCGAGGGCGCGGGGCTCGCGCTGATCGACCCGATCAACGGGCGCATGCCGCTCTCCGACGGGGTGACCTGGCGGCCGTTCCGCCCGCGCATCGATTTCGAGCTGGCGATGATCGCGCCGCCGGAGCCGCGCGCCGGCGTCGCGGTGTCGCGTTTCGTCGCGCTGCTGCGGGCGCGGATCGAGGCGGCGCTGGCGCCGGCCCGCTCGCCGCTGTCGCAGGCGGGCGGCTGAGCGCGGCGGGGGCCCGAGGACAGGGGCCGGATGCCGGGGGCTCAGTCCACCCCGGCCGCCTCGCGCGCGATGCCGTCGAGCAGCGTCTGCACCTCCTGCATCGGCCCCTCGGGCAGCGCGCGATAGCCGATCTCCACCGCCCCGCCCTCCGCCATCTGGCGCACGAAGATGCCATAGGGGCAATGCGCGATGTTGTCGGGATCGGCCTCCATCACCTTCCGCGACACCACCGCCGAGCAGAAGATGTAGATGTCGGCCGCGGTGAACAGCGCCCTGGCCCCGCCGACATCGTCCTTGGTGCGGGCGAGCATCTCGCCGACATGGCTGACATAGTCGATCACCAGCCCGCGATCGGTGATCGCGCTCTCCAGCCCGAAGGCGGCGTCGTCGAACTCGGCATCGGCCTGATAGATCACCACCCCTTCGCCGGCGGCGGCGGCCAGCGGCACTGCCGCCAGCGCGAGGGCCAGCAGCCCGCCGGTGAGGCCCGTTGTCAGGCTGTTCATGTCCGTTTCTCCCCTGTTGGGCCGGGCGCCGCGGCGCTCAGCCGAAGATGTCCGCGGTGATGCCGGCATACCAGCCGAGGCTCTCCTCGTAGGTCTGCCGGCGCAGCTCGGCGTCCTCGCCGGTCTGGCTGATGAAGCCCTCGGTCTTGGCGATCTTCTCCTCGGTGGCCTCGTAGCGGGCGCCGACCTTGACGCCGTCCCCGGTCGCGATCAGCGACCAGCAGGTATTGGAGAAGCGCGGCGGGAAGGCCGTCGAGCCGGTGAGCGCGGCGCGCACCGCCATCGCCGCCACCTTGGCCTGGCTGTTGGCCGAGAAGCCGGATTTCGGCATGTCGCCGGCGATCGTGGCATCGCCGAGCACATGCACCGCGGGGTCCATCCGGCTCTGCATGGTGGCCGGCACGATGGGGCAGAAGCCGCTCGCGTCGGCCAGCCCGGCGATCTCGGCGATGCGCCCGGCCTTCTGCGCCGGGATCACGTTGGCGACATCGACCTTCACCGCCTCGCCATCCGAGACGATCTCCATGGCATCCGGGCGGACCTCGTCGATGCGGCCGCCGAAATCCGGCTCGAGCCACTCGATCATGCCGGGATAATGCGCCGCCCAGCCCTCCTCGAACAGCGCCTGCTTGGAGAATTTCGGCTTGGGGTCGAAGATCATGATCTTCGCGGTGGGGTTGGTCCGGCTGAGCTGGTGCGCGACCATCGAGACCCGCTCGTAGGGCCCCGGCGGGCAGCGATAGGGATTGGGCGGCGCGACCATGGCGAAGACCCCGCCTTCCGGCATCGAGGCGATCTGCGCCTTCAGCAGCTCGGTCTGGCTGCCGGCCTTCCAGGCATGGGGCATGGCGTTCTGCGCGGCGATGCCGTGGCCCGGCACGCTGTCCCAGCGGAAATCGATGCCGGGCGCGACGATCAGCCGGTCATAGCCGAGGCTGCCGCCGCCGGCGAGCGCCACCGTCCGGGTGTCGCGGTCGATCCCGACGGCCCAGTCATGCACCACGTTGATGCCCATCGCGGCGAGCCGGCCATAGCTGTGGGCGATGCTCTCCAGCGTGCGGAAGCCGCCGAGATAGAGGTTGGAGAAGAAGCAGGTGTGGTAGGTCCGCGTCGGCTCCACCAGCGTCACCGCGATGGCGCCCTTGCCGTCCCTTGCCAGGTAGCGCGCCGCGGTGGCGCCGCCGGCGCCGCCGCCGATCACCACGACATGCGGGCGGGCGGCACCGATGGCGGCCGGGGCGGCAAGGGCCGCGGCACCGGCGGCGGCGGATCCGATCAGTCGGCGGCGGGTCACTCTCATCAGGTGTCTCCTTGCGGTTGGTCGGCGCGGTTTGTCGGCGCGGTTTGCCGGCGCGGTTTGCCGGCGCGGTTTGTCGGCGCGCGGCTGCGGCCCGGCAGCCGGCGGCGGCTCAGTCCACCCCGCGGAAGAAGGCGGCCAGCGCGGCGATCTCCTCCTCCGAGAGGTTGCCGGCGATCAGCTGCATCACCGGGTGCGGGCGGTGGCGGTTCTTGTAGGCGTGCAGCGCGGTCACGAAATCCCGCTCCGGCCAGCCGGTGATCGAGGGGATGCCCTCGTCCGTCCCGCTCGCCTGGTGGCAGGTGACGCATTCCCCGGCGAGGTATTCGCCATAGGCCGGGTCGCCCTCGATGGCGAGGATCGCCGGGGCGACATCGGGGTCGCGCGGCGGCGCGGTGGGCGCGGCCTCGGGAATGTCGCGCGGGCTCGCGCTGAACCGGCGCAGATAGGCGATCAGGTCGGCCCGGTCGGCCTCCTCCGGGATGCCGCGGAACGCCATCCGCGTGCCGGTCACCAGGCTGCGCGGGTTCTCGAGATAGACATGCAGCGTGTCCGCGGTCCAGGTCAGCCCGTCGGCGCCGGCGCGGCGCATGTCCTTCGAGTAGCGGTAGCCCGCCACCGTGGCGGCGCGGCGGCCGAAGAGCTCGTTGAGATGCGGGCCGACGCGGTTCCTCGCCCCCTCGCCCAGCGCGTGGCAGGACTGGCAGAGCCGCCAGAGCCCCGCCCCCCGCTCCGGGTCGCCCGGGAGGTCGTGCACCGCATCGGCCGCGAGCTCGGCGCGCGCGCCGGCCGCGGCGAGCGCCAGGGCAAGGGCCGTCAGCAGGAGCCGCAGCGCGCCCATCTCAGTCCACCGAAATCCCGGCGGTGCTGTCCTCGTCGGCATCCGGGGTCACGTCGAGGATCACCGCCCGGGCGGTGATCTCCACGCTGTCCTTGCAGCCGGTCATGCAGGGCGGCGCGGCCTTCGCCAGCGGCGTGTCGGGGCGCGGATCGGCGCGGAAGTTGTCCTCGTTGGGCAGGCGCACCTCGGAGAAGTTCTCGTGGCTCAGCACGAACCCGTCGTCGTCCACCACGTCGTTCATGTAGAGCAGATAGGCGGTGATCGCATAGACCTCGTCCGGGCTCAGCGACTGCGCCTCGCCGAAGGGCATGGCGCGGTTGATGTAGTCGAACACCGTGGAGAGATAGGGCCAGTAGGAGCCGATGGTCTTGACCGGGCGCTCGTCGGTCAGCGTGCCCTGCCCGCCCGCCAGCACCGGCCAGCGGTCCACGCCCTCGCCGAAATCGCCGTGGCAATAGGCGCATTTCTCGGCAAAGACCTCCTCGCCCGTCAGAACGTCGCCGGCGCCCTCGGGCAGGCCGGTGCCGTCCGGGCGCACATCGATGTCCCAGGCCGCGACCTCCGCCGGGGTGGCCGCGCGGCCGAGGCCGAGCGGGCCGGCCGCCGCCGGCGCGGCCGCCAGGGCGAGCGCCGCCGCAGCCAGCAGCCGCGACGCGCCGGCGCGCCTCCCCCTCTCAGGAAATCTCGACATTCTCCGCCTCCCCCTCGCTGCTGATCGCCCAGGTCTGGATGCCGTTGTTGTGGTAGATCGAGTTCACCCCGCGCACCTTGCGCAGCGCGTTCTTGGTCGGCTGCACGAAGCCGGCGCTGTCCACCGCGCGCGACTGCACCAGCAGCGGCGCGCCGTCCCAGTCGAACTCGTAGACGAAGCGGTGCATCGACTTGTCGAGGCTCGGCCCCTCGATGCGCGCCTGGTGCCAGTTGATCCCGCCATCGGTGGTCACATGCACCTCGCGGATCGCGCCGCGGCCCGACCAGGCGATGCCGGAGAGCACCGTCGGCCCGTGGCCATGGGTGATCGGCGCCTGCGGGCTGGGATTGGTGACGACGGATTTCACGTCCATCTCCCAGGTGAAGCGGCGCGCCGTCCCGTCGGCCATCAGGTCGGTGTATTTCGAGGTCTCCTCGCGGTGGTGCCAGGGCCTGTCGCCGACCTCGATGCGCCGGATCCACTTGACCCACATGTTGCCCTCCCAGCCGGGCACGACGAGGCGCGCGGGGTAGCCCTGCTCCGGCCGCAGCCGCTCGCCGTTCATGTGCGTGGCGATCAGGCAGTCGTCGAGCGCCTTCTCGAGCGGCAGCGAGCGGGTCATGCCGGCGGCGTCGCCGCCCTCCGGCAGCAGCCACTGCGCCGAGCCCTTCAGCCCCGCCTCCTCGAGCAGATGGCGCAGCGGCACCCCGGTATACATCACGTTGTGGATCATGCCGTGGGTATACTGCACGCCGTTGAGCTGCGCCCCGCGCCACTCCATGCCGGAATTTGCCGCGCATTCGAGGAAATGCGCCCGCGTCACCCGCGGGAAGCGCATGATGTCGCCGAGCGTGAAGACCAGCTGGCGCTCCACCAGCCCGTTGATCATCAGCCGCCATTCCGACGGCGCGATCTGCGCCACGCCGCCATGGTGGCGCTCGAAGCAGAGCCCGTTGGGGGTGATGATCCCCTCGAGCTCGTGCAGCGGCGTGAAGTTGACCGAGCTCACCGGGTCGGCGGTCAGCCAGGCGACGTTGCGCCGCACGACATGGGCCTCGTGCTCGGACGGCAGGCCATAGGGCGCGGCGTCCACCCCATCGCCGAGATACTGCGTCCAGGGCTGCGCCTCGAGATCGGTGATCAGCGGATCGTCGGCCCGCGCCGCGCCGGCGGCCAGCGCGGCGCCGCCGGCGGCCAGCCCGCCGGCCAGCCCGGTCCGCAGAAAGGCGCGCCGCGAGGCGCTCGTCTTCTCGCTCATGCCATCCTCCGAAGTGATGCCTTGCCGGTGTTCTCGCGCGTCATCGCTCAGCCCCCTCCCGCGACCTGCACCGAGCGGTTCGGCTCGATCCGCACGGTGCCCCGGGCGCGGACATGCGCCTCCACCACCTCCCAGATCGGCGGGCCCTCGGTGTCCTCGTTGACCGAGGCCCAGCCGGCCACGCTGTAGCGCCGCGCCGGGTCGATCGCCTCGCCGGTGGCCAGCAGCGTCATCCCGGTGATGCGGCTGCCCTGGGGCTTCGCGATGTCGATCCGGTAGCCCATGCCGCCGACGCGGACCATGTCGCCGCCCTGCTGGTAGTAGGGATCGGGGTTGAACAGGTTGTCCGCCACGTCCTCGAGCACGGTGTGCAGCATCTCCCCGGTCATCTCGGTGCGATAGGCCGCGGGGTAGCTCATGGCGGTGGCGTTGAAGACATCCTCGCGGGTGATGTCGGCGCCGGGGATCAGGCTGGCGCCCCAGCGGAAGCCGGGGGAGAGCGCGATCTCGGCGTCGCGCTGCTCGATCAGCGCGTTGCAGATCAGGTCGTCCCAGGTGCCGTTGAAATTGCCGCGGCGGTAGAGCGTGCTCTCGGTGCTGCCGAGCACCTCGGCGAGCTCGTCAGCGTGCGGCGCGCGGACCATGCCGATCAGCGCCGCCATCTCCGGGTCCGGCGCGATCACGTCCGAGAAGACCGGGATCAGCCGGTGCGCGATGCCCTTCACCCCGGAGGCATCGACGTCGAGATCGACGCGGGAGACGAACTTGCCATGGCTGCCGCTGGCGATCAGCGCGGTCCGGCCCACCATCACCGGCGCCGGCAGCGCGTCATGGGTGTGGCCGGTCAGGATCACGTCGATGCCCTCGACCCGCGAGGCCAGCTTGCGATCGACGTCGAAGCCGTTGTGCGAGAGCAGCACCACCGCCTGCGCGCCCTCGTCGCGCACCTCGGCGACCAGCTCGGCGATGCGCTCCTCGCGCACCCCGAAGGAGAGGCCGGGGAACATCCAGCGCGGGTTGGCGATCGGCAGATAGGGGAAGGCCTGGCCGATCACCGCGATCTTCGCGCCGCCGCGCTCCAGCATGGTGTAGGGCTCGTAGGCCGGCTCGTCCCACTCCGCGTCGTAGATGTTGGCGCCGAGGAAGGGGAAGGGCAGGTCGTCGACGATCTCGGTCACCCGGTCGATGCCGAGGGTGAACTCCCAGTGCGATGTCATCGCCTCCGGGGCCAGCAGGTTCATGGCGTCCACCATGTCCTGGCCCCCGGTGCGCAGCGCGGTGAGCGAGCCCTGCCAGGTGTCGCCGCCATCGAGCAGGATCGCCTCCGGCCGCTCGGCGCGGATGCGGCTGATCACCGTGGCAACGCGGTCGAGCCCGCCCATCCGGCCGTATTCCCGGGCCAGCGCCGCGAAGCCCTCGGATGTCAGCGCATGCGCCTCCGGGCTGCCCGGGGCGATGCCGTAGAGCTCGAGGAACTCCGCCCCGGTCACATGCGGCGGCTTGCCCGCGGCGGCGCCGACGCCGAGATTGATCGAGGGCTCGCGGAACCAGACGGGCACGAGCTGGGCGTGGATGTCGGTCACGTGGATCAGCGTCACGTTGCCGAGCGGCGCCATGTCGACCAGCCCCGCCTCGGTCAGCCCCTGGGCCGCCGCGAGGCGGGTCAGCCCGCCCCCGGTGAGGGCCGTGGCCGCGAGCGCCGCCTGAAGAAAATCCCGCCGGGCAATCATGCAAATCTCCTTCGTCGGCCCGCTGCGCACGGGCCCTGCCTTGCCGCGCCGGGCGGCCTTCGCTGTCGGGTCGTCGCTTGCGCCCGCTTCCGGTGGGCAGGAAGCGGGCGCGCCGGCCGCCGGGAGCCTAGTTGCGCACGGCCGGTGTCTCGATCGAGAGCCCCGCGCCGCGGGCCGCGAGATAGGCCTCGAGCGCCACGAACTCGTCGGAGCCGCGCTTGTAGGGCTTGGCGCGGATGTTCTTCATGCAGCCGGAGAAGCGCCGGTGCAGCGAGCCGAGGCCAGACCACTTGAAGCGATAGGTCGGGAAGCCGTTGATCATGCCCTGGGAGAGATGGTCGGCCCGGATCATCTGGCCCCAGTTGTCCTCGTGGCACTGGTTGCAGGCCATGTCGAGCTGGCCGACGCGGGTGTAGTAGAGCTCCTTGCCGCGGGCGATCCAGTCGGCCATCGGGCCTTCGGTCTCGACCGTCATCGGCATCCCGCGCGACTGCAGGCCGATCAGCGCGGTCATGGCGAGCATCTCCTCGCTCTCCCATTTCCACGGCTCGGCGCCCTGGTGCTCGGTGATCGACCAGTTGATCCAGTGCTCCAGCGACCAGGGCTGGCCGGCGGCCTCGTTCCATTTCGGCATGTTGGCGCGCAGCCCCGCGAGGCTGTCGACATCGCCGTGGCAGTCGGCGCAGGACTTCTCGGAGCTGCCCGCCGCGGTATCCCAGAGGTCGAGCCCGTATTCCACCGCGACCATGGCCGGGTTCTCGAAATCGTCGATCTCCAGCGCCTGGGTCTCGTCGGAGCGGAAGCGCCAGCCGGAATAGATCGTGTCGAGCGGATGGTCCTCCGGTGCCGCGACCTCGGTGATCAGGGTCTCGCCCTCGATCACCAGCTGGTCCTCGTCGGGGCCGGGCCCGGCGACGGCGAGACCCGCCACCAGTCCCGTGCCCGCGAACAGCGCGATAGCCGTCTTGATGGGCGTCATGGTTGTCCTCCCTGGGGGCGCCGGCTCAGCCGATCTTGATCTTCTTTTCCTGTGCGTAGACCGAGCCGTCGTCGTCGTGCCACTCGAAGGCCAGCGTGCCCGGCCCCGGCACCGTCATGTCGAAGCTGAAATAGGGGTTGGCCGAGACCGCGGGCTCGACCGCCGCCTCGAACACCGTCTCGCCCTCGAAGCTGGCCACGAAGCGGTTGATGATCTGCCGCGGGATCAGCTCGCCGGTCTTCTTGTCCTTGCGCTGGCCCGATTCCATCGGGTGGCTGATCAGGGTCTTGATGGTGATGACCTCGCCGACCTCGGCCTTGCGGGGCACCTTCACGCGGGGTTTGACTTTCGCCATGGTCCGTCTCCTCCGAATTGCCCGATCAGCCGCCGCAGCCGCCGATGGTGACCTTCACCGTGCGGCTCACCTTGCGGAAGCTGCCGTCCTTCATCTCGGCCACCGCCACGATGTCCTGGGTCTGCGCGAGGCGGATCCGGGTCGAGGCGGCGCTCGCCGCGGCGAGCTTGCCGAAGCGGAAGGTGGCGACGCCCGGGCTCGGGTTGCCGCTGGCCAGCAGCATGATCGCCGCGGCGCCCTCGGCCGCCACCTCGATCGGCACGGTGTTGCCGTTCTCGGCGATCTCGGGCGCGCCGAGATCGATGCCGCCCTCGGTGGTCTCGGCACCGCCGGTGAAGGCGGCGATCGCCTCCTCCACGGTGCCGGCTGCCTCTGCGGGGCGCGGGGCGAGGCCGAGGCCCGTCGCGGCGACCGCCGCCGCCCCCAGCCCCAGCCGCGTGAAGTCACGTCTCGTCATGGTCATGGCATGGCTCCTCCGGCCGGCGCGCGGCCTGTCACTCCTTCAGCGTCCTGAGATAGGCGACGACGTCCTCGACCTGCTGCGCGGTCAGGATCGGCTTGCCCGCGAAATCGCCGAGCGGGCGGTTGAACCCGCTCACCCGGTAGAAGGCCGGCATGATCGTCTGATCGCCGAAGACCTCCTTGGAATTGACCACGATGGCGCGCAGCTCGGCCTCGCTCCAGCGATCCGCGGCGCCGTCGAGCGGCGGCCCCACCTCGCCGTGGAAGGGCTCGTCCGCCAGGTCGGAATTGGCGTGGCAGGCGAGGCAGTTGCCCTGCTTGCGCCCGGCGAAGAGCTGGCGCCCGCGGGCGGCATCCCCAGGCTCGGCGGTGAGCGGCGCGGCCAGCGTGCCATCGGTGATCTGCACCGCGTCCGGGGCGGTCTCGGCGCCTGCCGCAGCGGCGAGGCCGAGGGCGGCGAGCGCCGCCAGCGCGGCTCCGGTTGCCTTCATTTGCGTCTCTCCCTGGGTCGATTCTTCATTTTCATTGCGTGAAACCCTGCCAGAGCGAAAGGACATTCGCAACATCAAATTCATATTCTCGAATGTCATCCCTGCCCCATCGTGCGCACCCGTCGCCCGCGGCGGCTCACAGGCGGCCCGCCGCGCGCAGCTCCTCGATGTGCCGGGCGTGGAACTTCTGGAAGTGCTCGTCGCCCTCGTAGCCCTTCAGCCGCACCCAGCGGAACATGTCGAGCGTCGTCCACTTGCCGAAGGCGCCGGGCATCCGCTCGACCTCGACCTCGGCGACGGTCACGTCATCCTCGGCCACCGTCTCGGGCAGGAAGATCACCGTGGGCGTGAAGCTCACCGCCCAGCGCCGCACCGCCTCGCGCTCGGTCATCGCCTCGCCGTCGAGATCGGTGATCTCCTCGTCGCCGAACATGTTGAGCTGCACCACGACGAAGTTGGCCTTGATGTAGTCGGCCACCTCGGGGTCCGAGAGCACCTCCTCGTGCAGCTTGCGGCAATAGATGCAGCCGTGCTGCTCGACGATGATGGCGAGGCGCTTGCCCTCCCCGGCGGCGGTCTCGAGATCCTCGCGCATGTCCTTGAAGGTGACGGCGAACCAGTCCTTGTGGTGCAGCGCGCCGGGGGCGGGCTCCTCGGCGGCGGCGGCCAGCGGCAGCGTCAGGAGCAGGGCGGCGGCGGCAAGGCGTCTGAGCATCGGATCCTCCCTTGATGTCTCGTGTCAGCCCGCGACGGGCACGAAGCCGATCATCCAGTTGGCGATGTCGGGAATGAAATTGCCGATGAAGAGCACGCCGGTCAGCACCAGCACCGCGCCCATGCCGCGCTCGACCCAGCCCATGTGGCGGCGGAAGCGGCGCATCAGCCCCATGAAGGGCCCGGCGAAACCGGCGGCCAGCACGAAGGGCGCGCCCATCCCCACGGCATAGGCGCCGAGCAGCGAGGCGCCCTGCCAGGCGGTCTCCTCGCCGGCGGCGGTGAACAGGATCGCCGCCAGCACCGGGCCGACGCAGGGCGTCCAGCCGAAGCCGAAGGCGAGGCCGACGAGATAGGCGCCGAGCATCCCGGCCGGGCGGCGCTCCACCTCGAGCCGGGCCTGGCGGTAGAGCAGCGGAATCCGGATCACCCCGAGGAAATGCAGGCCGAAGACCAGGATCATCACCCCGGCGGCGATTCGCAGCGTGTCGAAATGGCGGCTGACCGCCTGGCCGAGCGTGCTCGCGGTGGCGCCGAGCAGCACGAAGACGGTGGCGAAGCCGAGCGCGAAGGCCAGCGCGGCGAGCATGATGCGCCGCTGCGCGCCGGGCGGGCGGCTGCCCTCGGCGCCGGTCAACTCGTCGAGGCTGACCCCGGCCAGGAAGCAGAGATAGGGCGGCACGATCGGCAGCACGCAGGGCGAGGCAAAGGAGGCCAGCCCGGCCAGCGCCGCGCCCATCAGCCCGACATCGAATTCCATGCGCCGCTCCCCGTTTGCCTGTCCGACCTCTCAGCGGGTCGATTGCCAGAAAGACATTCTTGAATTAGAATATGTTTATTCCACAGTCCGGAGTTGGTCAACCATGTCCTGCCGCGCCCTTCTGGCCCTGATCGCCGTGCTGCTCGGGCCGGCCGCCCCGGCGGCGGCGGGCGAGCTGCGCCTGCTGATGCTCGACCAGCAGGGCTGCGAATGGTGCGAGCAGTGGGATGCGGAGGTCGGCGTAGTCTATGACCGCACGGCGGAGGGCCGGCAGGCGCCGCTGCTCCGCGGGCGCATCCACGACCCGCTGCCCGAGGGCGTCGCGCTGGCGCGCCGGGCGCATTACACCCCCACCTTCGTGCTGCTCGAGGACGGCGCCGAGATCGGCCGCATCGAGGGCTATCCGGGGGAGGACTTCTTCTACGGCATGCTCGGGCGGCTGCTGGCCCGCGCCCGGCCGCCGGATGCCGGGCCGCCCCCCGCCCCCCTGCCCGCGCGGCCGCCGGCGCCGCGCGCCACCAGGGCCGGAGACGGGTCGTGAGCCAAGCCGCGGCGCCGGCCCGCCGCCCGCGGGGCTGGGCGCCGCGGCGAAACCCGTATAAGACTGTTCCGCAGGCGACGAAAACCCGGGTCCGTTCATGCCGCTGCCGTCCTTCGACGACAACCTCTCCGCCGACGAGCTTGGCCGGATGATGCAGAACGCCCGCCATGCCACCGATTTCCTCAAGGCGCTGGCGCATGAGGGGCGGCTGATGATCCTCTGCTACCTGGCCTCCGGCGAGCGCAGCGTCACCGAGCTCGAGCAGCTGCTCTCGCAGCGCCAGGCGGCGGTGAGCCAGCAGCTCGCGCGGCTGCGCCTCGAGGGGCTGGTGGAGAACCGGCGCGAGGGCAAGGTGATCTACTACCGGCTGGTCGACGGCCGCGTGCGCCAGATGATCGAGCTGGTCTACGAGCTCTTCTGCCAGGAAGAGGAGGAGGCCGGCAGGCCCCGGCCCGGGCGGCCCGGGCCTCCCGGGCGGGGCGACTGAGCGCTTGCGCTTGCCGGCGGCGCCGCGGCGGCGCTAGGCTCGAACGAAACACATGGGGAGAGACGCCGTGATTGGCCTCGACGGAGCCGGCATGGCAGCGCTCGCCGGGCTCGCCGGCGGCATGGCGCTCGGGCTCGCCGCCCGGCTCGGCCGGTTCTGCGTGATGGGCGCGATCGAGGATGCCGCGCTCGGCGGCGACACCGGGCGCCTCCGGATGCTGCTGCTGGCCGGCGCGGCGGCGATCGGGCTGACCGCGCTGCTGGCGACGGCCGAGATGGTCGATCCGGCGGCGACGCTCTATCTGCGGCTGCCCTGGTCGCCGCTCGGCGCGGTGCTCGGCGGGCTGATGTTCGGCTTCGGCATGGCGCAGGTCGGCACCTGCGGCTTCGGCGCGCTGGCGCGGGCCGGCAGCGGCGATCTGCGCTCGGTCTTCGTGGTGATCGTGGTCGGCATCTTCGGCTATGCGGTGCTGGTGGGGCCGCTGGCCGGGCTGCGCCTCGCGCTGGTGCCGCCCGAGGGCGCGGCGCCGCAGGCGATGAGCGCCTGGCTCGGCGCCCGGCTCGGGCTCGGGCCGCTGCTGCCGGCGCTGGCGATCGCCGGCGGGCTGGCGGCGGCGGCGCTGCTGCAGGCGCGCGGGGCGCTGGCGCCGCGCCAGGCGGCGCTCGGCCTCGGCGTCGGTGCCACGGTGGCGCTCGCCTGGGCGGCCACCGCCCATGCCGGGCGCGACGGGTTCGACATGGTGGCGGTGGAGGGCTTCAGCTTCGTCGCGCCGCTCGGCGAGACGCTGCATCTCGCGATGGCCGGCGATGCCGCCGGGGTGCTCGACTTCTCGGTCGCCGCGGTGCTCGGCGTGGTGCTGGGCTCGGCGCTCGGCTCGGCGATCCGCGGCGAGTTCCATTGGGAGGCCTGCGACGACGCGCGCGAGCTGCGCCGGCAGCTTCTCGGCGCGGCGCTGATGGGGGTGGGCGGCGTGCTGGCGCTCGGCTGCAGCATCGGCCAGGGGCTCTCGGCGCTCTCGGTGCTGAGCCCGAGCGCGCCGGTGGTGATGGCGGCGATCTTCGTCGGCGCGCGGATCGGGCTCTACCTGCTGGTGGAGCGTACCACCCGGGTGTCCTGAGCGGGTCTCCCGGGCGGGCCTCCCGCGCCGGTCTCCGGGGCCGGTCTCCCGCGCCGGTCTCCGGGGCCGCCGGCCCGGCACGGGGGCATGGCTTGCACCCGGCGGGGCGCAGGTCCATTGTCGCAACGCCTGCCCCGAGGAGCCGCCATGCCCGACACCCCCATCGGCCGGATCGCCCCGCGTCGCCGCGACGCGGCGGTCGCCGCCCATGTCACCGCCCCGATGGCCGGGCACCGCTCGGCCCGCGCCGGCGAGGCGCCGCTCCCGGGCCGCGACATGACCGCGGGGCTCGACCGGCCGCTGCCCGCGGCGGGGGCCCCGGCGCCGGAGCCCCCCCTGCCCCGCTGGGGGCGCCATGGCCCAACCGCGCCCGGCCGGCTCTTCGCGCGGCCGGGCCGGCCGGCGGGCGAGCAGCCCTTCGCTGACCCCGCCCATGCCCCGGAGGATGGCGACCAGCCGCAGCTCGGGCTCTCCCCTGCGCCGCGGCGCCGCGGCCCGAAGCCCGAGCGCGGCCCGCTCCGCCACCTGCGGCCGCAGCGCGGCCCCGACCGCTCCGCCCCCGGCCGGCTACCGCAAGGAGCGGGGGCGGACGCGCGCCCCCTCCCGCTGAGCCACCACGCACGCCTCCTCCCGCTGTGCCACCACGCGCGCCTCCTCCCGCTGTGCCACCACGCGCGCCGCCGCACCGCCTGCCCGGCATCCGCGCGCCGCTGCTGCGCGCCGACCCGCCGGCCCGGCCATGCCCTGCTCCGAGCACCATCGCCGGCTCGGCCCTCCAGCGCGAGCGGCCGCCACATCGGCAGATCGGCAGCGCAGCGCCGGCTCGGCCCGCGCGGCCCGGCGATCCGCACCCATGCGGCAAGACCGAAGCCCGGGACGAAGCCGCCGAAGCCCCGGTGGCTGGAGAAACCGCTGCGCCGGCTCCCGCCGAACGGCCGGCTCGGCATCCGCAGTCATGCAGCGGCGCCGGAGTTCGGAACAAGGGCACTGAAGCCCGGGCGGCTGGAGAAGCCGCTACGCCGTTTCCTGCCGAACGGCGGGCTCGGCATCCGCGGCCGTGCGATGCTCCCGGAACTCGGGACAAGGGCGCCAAAGATCCGGCGGCTGGAGAAGCTGCTGCGCCGGTTCCTGCAGAAAGGCGGGCTCGGCATTCACGGCCATGCGGTGCTGCCGGAGCTTGGGACAAGGGCACCGAAGCCCCGGCGGCTGGAGAAGCTGCAGCGCCGTCTCCTGCCGAACGGCGGGCCCGGCATCCGCGGTCTGAGGCCGGGTGGTTGTGGCGGCGGACCGCGACCCGGCCGGGCGGCTGGCGTCGGCGGCGCGGCATTTGCACCCCGCCGAATCGGCGCCGCGCGGCGCTGCGCGTCGGGCCCGGTGCCGGCGGATCTCGCGATGCCCGGCGTGCCGCCCCGGCGGGGGCCGGCGGATCTGCCGGGGGCGATCCTGCGCCGGCCCGCGGCCGGCCCGGTCGCCCCGGTTGCCCCAGTTGCTCCGGCCGGCCCGGTTGCCACAGCCGCCCCGGATGCCCCAGCCGGACTGGTTGCCACAGCCGCCCCGGATGCCCCAGCCGGACTGGTTGCCCCGGCCGGCCCGGTTGCCCTGGCCAGCCTGGTTGCCCCGGCCGCCCCGGATGCCCTAGCCGGACTGGTTGCCGCAGCCGCCCCGGATGCCCCGGCCGACCCGGCTGCCCCGGTTGTCCCGGCCGCCCCGGATGCCCCGGCCGGACTGGTTGCCCCAGCCGCCCCGGATGCCCTAGCCGGACTGGTTGCCCCGGTCGGCCCGGTTGTCCCGGCCGGCCTGGTTGCTCCGGCCGCCTCGGCCGGCCCGGATGCCCGGGCGGCGATCGGCGGCGGGCCGCGCCCTGCCCGCCGCGGCGCCGGACGCCTCGGGCGCGGCGCCGGCGGCTTCCGCGCCGGGCCGCCGGCGCCGCGGCCGGGCAGCCCGGCATGAGGGCCGCCGCATGAGGGCCGAGGTCTTGCCGGACCGCCGCGCCGCGCTCCGGGCGCATGGCGCGATGGCGCTGTTCGCCGCGATGGTCTCGGTCTCCTTCTCGCTCGGCGGCCGCGCCGCGCCCTTCATCGACCCCGGCGCGATGACCGCCGGGCGCTTCGCGATCGCCGCCGGGATCTCGCTCGCCGTCGCCGGCGCGCTGATCCGCGCCCGGCATTTCCGCGCGCCCTGGCGCTACCTGCTGCTGGGCGGCATGTTCGCGAGCTATTTCGTGCTGATGTTCGAGGCGCTGCGGCTGACCGATCCGGTCTCCACCGCGGCGATCTTCACGCTGACCCCGGCGATGTCGGCGGTCTTCGCCTGGTTCCTGCTGCGCCAGACCACGCCGCTCTGGACGCTGGCGGCGCTGGGCATCGGCGGCGCCGGCGCGATCTGGGTGGTGTTCCGCGGCGATGTCGAGGCGCTGCTCGGCCTCGACTTCGGCCTCGGCGAGCAGCTCTTCCTGCTCGGCTGCGCGATCCATGCGCTCTACACGCCGATGGTGCGCCGGCTCAGCCGCGGCGAGCCGGCGGCGGTGTTCGGCCTCGGCGTGCTGCTCGGCGGGCTGCTGACCTCGCTGGCCTGGTCGGCGCCGGCGGTGTCCGGGACCGACTGGCTGGCGCTGCCGGCGGTGGTCTGGATCGCCATGCTCTATCTCGGCGCGGCGGCGACGGCGGCGACCTTCTTCCTGATGCGCTATGCCACCATGCGCCTGCCCTCGGCCAAGGTGCTGGCCTATGGCTATCTGGTGCCCTCCTTCGTGATCCTCTGGGAGGGGATCTTCGCGGGCGACTGGGTCGGCATGCCGGTCTGGCTCGGGGTCGGCGCGACGCTGGCGGCGCTGGTCATGCTGCTGGCGCCGGACCGGGCCTGAGCCGGCTCAGGGCCGCTCCTCGAAGACGCTGCGGCCGCGCCCGACCAGCGGCGCGCCGCCAGGCGTGACGCCGGGGTCGCGCAGCACCAGGTCGAGATGCACCGGCGAGCGCACCTGCCCGCCGAAGACCGTGTTGTCGCCGATCGCGAGATGCACCTGGCCGCGGCGTTTCCTGACCTCCTCGAAGGTGCCCTGCGGCCGGCAGTGCGGGTCGAGGCCGATGCCGGACGCCGCGAGGTTGCCGGCCCCCGGCACGGCCGCGACGATGGCGCGCAGCCGCTCGGCGGCGCGGCCCCCGCCGGCGATCTCCAGCACCCGACCGGCGCGCACCCTGCGGCGGATCGGCGCCTCGGGTCAGCCGATCACCGCGCCCGGCCCGTCGATCACGAAGACCCCCTCGGCCAGGCCCTCGAGCGGGCGCAAGGAGACCCCGGCGCCGGAGAAGGCGGCGGTCTCCCCGGGCGCCCGGGCCGGCCCGCATTCGACGAAGACCGCGTCTTGGGCGATCGGCGCGGCGATCTCGGTGCCGGCGGCGGAGGTGATGCGCATCGCCCGCCCGGCCGCCCGGCGCGCGCGCAGGCGCAGCCCCTCGGCATGCAGCGCCGGATGGTCGGCCAGCGCGCCGCCGCCGGTGAAGATCGCCATGTCGCGCATCACCATGGAGAGGAAGCGCAGCCGCTTCGCCGCCAGCAGCGCCCTGACCGCCGGGGCATCGACCGGCGCGCCGCCGGAGCCGGCTATGGCGATCGGCACATCCGCCGCCTCCAGCGCCCTGGCGATCATCGGGCAGAGGTCGTTCTTGCGCTCGGCCGGGCGCGAGGGCTGGGTCAGGAGCGCCGGCTCGAGGCCGTCGCCGCGCAGCACCTGCCGGAGCGCCGCCACCATCGGCGCCGGGCTCGCCGCGTCGCGCATGATGGCGACCCGCTCGCCGGGCCGGATGGCGAGCAGCTCCCGCACCACCAGCCGCGCGCTGCCGCCGTCAGCCCGCGTCCGCCCATGCCCGGCCTCCCTGCCGAACCACGCAACAGGGGAGCCGAAGGCACGCGCCGGCACAGGCGCGCCGGCCGCTCCCGCGCCGGAGGTTTCAGGAAACCGTCATGCCGGTGCAGGATTTCCGCGCTAGGCTCCGGCGTGACGCGGGCCGGCGCCGATGCCCCCGCGCACCGAGCCAGCGAGAGGCCATGCCATGGACCGCAAGCAGATCGTCTCCGATCCCGGGATCGGCAACAGGGCCGAGGCCTACGAGGCCTTCGACGACATCCCGACCAACCCCAACCTGGGCGACACCATCGGCGACGTGATCCACCGCCGCCACGGCCGCCGCGCGGTGATGCGCGGGGCGCTCGCCGTCTCCGCCGCCACCGCGCTCTTCGGCACCGCCGCGCTGATGCAGGCGCCGGGCGCCCGCGCCGCGGCCGGCGGCGGCACCCGCTTCGCCTTCCCCGAGCTCGCCGCCGGGATCGACGAGACGCACCACATCGCCGAGGGCTACGACGCGCGGATCCTGCTGCGCTGGGGCGACCCGGTCTTCGCCGATGCCCCGCCCTTCGACCCGCACCGGCAGAGCGCCGAGCGCCAGCTCGCCCAGTTCGGCTACAACAACGACTATGTCGGTTTCGTGCCGCTCGACCCGGCGGGCCGCCGCGGCCTGCTCTGCGTCAACCACGAATACACCAACGAGGAGGTGATGTTCCCCGGTCTCGGCCGGCAGGACCGGGCGGATTTCGCGGGCACCACGAAGGCGATCGCCGAGACCGAGATGGCCGCGCATGGCGGCACCGTGGTCGAGATCGCCCGCGGCGCCGACGGGCACTGGGCGGTCGAGCTCGCGAGCCGCTACAACCGCCGCATCACGCCGCTGACCACCAGGATGGCGATCGACGGCCCCGCCGCCGGGCACGACCGGATGAAGACCGCCGCGGATGCCGCCGGCACCGAGGTGATCGGCACGCTCAACAACTGCGCCGGCGGCATCACCCCCTGGGGCACCTACCTGATGGCCGAGGAGAACTTCCACGGCTATTTCTGGACCGACAGGCTCGATGCCGACGGCCGGCCCGACCTCTCCGCGCAGCCGCAGGCCGCCGCGATGAAGCGCTACGGCGTGCCCGGCCGCTGGTATGCCTGGGGCAAGTGGCACGAGCGCTTCAACATCGACATCGAGCCGAACGAGCCGAACCGCTTCGGCTACATCGTCGAGGTCGATCCGCTCGACCCCGAAAGCCGGCCGGTGAAGCACACCGCGCTCGGCCGCTTCCGCCACGAGGGCGCCGAGAGCATCGCCAACCCGGACGGCCGCGTGGTGATCTATTCCGGCGACGACAACCGCTTCGACTATCTCTACCGCTTCGTCTCCGCCGGCACCATCGGCGCGGACCGCGCGGCCAACATGGCCCTGCTCTCCGAGGGCACGCTCTCGGTCGCCCGCTTCAACGACGACGGCAGCATGGACTGGCTGCCGCTGGTGCACGGCCACGGCCCGCTGACCGCGGAGAACGGCTTCCACTCGCAGGCCGACATCGCCATCGACACCCGGCTCGCCGCCGACCTGCTCGGCGCCACCCCGATGGACCGCCCCGAGGACGTGCAGCCGGGCGAGGGCCACGTCTATGTCATGCTGACCAACAACACCCGGCGCCGGCCGGGCGACGAGAACGCCGCCAACCCGCGCCCGGAGAACCGTTTCGGCCATATCATCGAGCTCGCCGTGCCGGAGGGCGACCATGCCGCCGACCGGATGACCTGGGAGATCATCGTGAAATGCGGCGATCCGGCCATCGCCGAGGTCGGCGCGCAATGGGGCCCGGCGACCTCGGAGAACGGCTGGTTCGGCTCGCCGGACAACGCCGCCATCGACGCCATGGGCCGGCTCTGGATCTCCACCGACCAGGGCAGCAGCTGGCCCCGGACCGGCCGCGCCGACGGGCTCTATGCGCTGGAGACCGGGGGCGAGGCCCGCGGCTCCTCCCGGCTCTTCTTCCGCTGCCCGATCGGCGCCGAGCTCTGCGGCCCCTGTTTCACCGCCGACCAGGAGACGCTGTTCCTCGCCGTGCAGCACCCCGGCACCGACGGCACCACCAGCTATCCCGGCTTCGAGCGCGCCTCGACCTTCGAGGACCCGGCGACCCGCTGGCCGGATTTCGACCCCGCCATGCCGCCGCGCCCCTCGGTGCTGGTGGTGACGAAACGGGGCGGCGGCCGGATCGCGGTCTGACCGGAGCGCGGGCCCCGGCCGCGGCCGCCGAAACCGCCGGGCGCGCCTTGCCCGGCCCGGCCGGACGGTTCGGCTGGACCGTCCGAAGCGCACCCGTCGGCACGAAACGCCGGCGGGGAGCACCGGAGAGGACTGCGCCAACACCATGCGGCAGACACACCCGGAGAGACCGCCCGGCGGGACATGCGTCAGGGACCTTCGGGGCGAAGCTCCGGCAGGAACGCCCGGCGGCTTCGGAGAGAACGTCCGGCAGGGACACCCGGAGAGACCGTCCGGCGGGACATGCAGCAGGGACCTCCGGGGCGGAGATCCGGCAGGAACATCCGGCGGCTTCGGAGAGAACGTCCGGCAGGTACGTCTGGAGAGGCCGTCCGGCGGGACATGCGGCGGGGACCTCCGGGGCGGAGCTCCGGCAGGAACGTTCGGCGGCTTCGGAGAGAATGTCTGGCAGGAGCGTCTGGAGAGACCGCCCGGCGGGACATGCGGCGGGGACCTTCGGGGCGGAGATCCGGCAGGAACATCCGGCGGCTTCGGAGAGAACGTCCGGCAGGTACGTCTGGAGAGACCGTCCGGCGGGACATGCGGCACGGACCTTCGGGGCGGAAATCCGGAAGGAACGTCCGGAGGCTTCGGAGAGAATGTCTGGCAGGAACGTCTGGAGAGACTGTCTGGCGGGACATCTGGCAGGGACATCCGGGGCGCAGGTTCGGAGCGAACTTCCCGCCGGAACTTTCTGCCAGCGCGTTGCGGATGTTCGGCGGGAACCTTCGGCGAGCGCGTTGGGAACTTCCGGCCGGAACCTGCGCCGAGCGCGTTGCGTTTGTTCGGCGGGAACCTTCGCCGAGCGTGTTCGCCGGGGCTGTCCGGCGGGGCCTTCGCGCGGGCGGCTGGGGAGGGATATTCGGCGCGGCGTTTCGACCGCGCCCGAACCGGCCGGCATGCCCGAACCGGCCCCCGAACCTGCCGGGGCGCATGGCGCCGGCAGGCGTCTGCGCATCCGCCCCCGCAGGCCGCGGGAGGGATGCAGGGCCCGCCGGGGCGCATGGCGCCGGCAGGCGCTTGCGCACCCGCCCCCGCAGGCCGCGGGAGGGATGCAGGGCGGGATGGATGCAGGCAACGCGGCCCGGCGCTCCGGCCCCCGGACCCGAGGGCCGCAGCGGCGGGGTCCGCGCCCCGCCCAGCGCGCGCCGATCAGGCGGTGGCGCAGCTCACCGTGGCCAGCCGCGGGGTCTCGATCGCGTCGAGATCGCCCGCATCGGACATCTGGTTGACCAGGCTGACCAGCTCCTCGCGCAGCTCCACATAGGTCTCGTGCGGGAGCTGGGTCTGGCAGGCGACCTGCTGCTGCGCCCGGTAGGCGGCGGCCTCGAGCTCGGCGCCGGTCTGGGTCAGCGACACGAAGATGCGCCGGCGGTCGCCCTTGTCGCGCTCGCGCCGCACCAGGCCCTGCGCCTCCAGCCGGTCGACCAGCGGGCTCAGCGCGTTGGGCGGCAGGCTCAGCCGGTCGGCGATGTGGCGAATCGGCGAGACCCCGTCCTGCCACAGGACCAGCATCACGAGGTACTGAGGATAGGTCAGTCCGATATCCCGCAGCAGCGGGCGGTAAGCCCGGGTGACCGCATTGGTCGCGGCGTAGAGCGCGAAGCAGAGCTGATCGTCGAGTCGCAATCGATTTTCACCAGACATTTCCATATCCTCGCCTTTTATAAAGCGCAGATTTGGCCGTGCGCAGCCTGCGGCGTCAAGCACAACCTTTCTTGGTCGACCATATGCATAGCTGCCATGATCACGCCGCATAGGATCTGAATCCCGCGTGCAGCACCTCGATATGGCACGAATGCACCATTGAGTGGAAGCAAATTCCAGCATGCCGCCGGCAAATCCATCCACGGGCCGGATCGCGCCGCGGCGCTCGACATTGCAGGGAAATCCGCCCTAGGCTCGGCGCGGGGGTCCGGCGCGAACCCGGCTTCGCGCTCCCGGGGCTCCCGCGCGCAGCCGCTGCGCCGTGCGGACCCGACGCCCTCGCCGGGTCCGGTTGCCAGAGCCAGGACCCGAGCCAGGGAGAAACCGACTATGTGCCATGCCTGCGTCACCAACGCGGTGAAGAACCGCATGCTCTCGCGCCGCGAGCTGTTCCGCGCCGCCCCCGCCGCCGCCCTCGGCGCCGCCGCGGCGACCGGGCTCGCCGCCCCCGCCGCCCTCGCCCAGGGCGCCGCGCGGGTGGTCGACATGACCCACACCCTGAGCCCGGACTTCCCGACCTATGGCGGGCCGCCGGGAATCTCGATGGACCAGCAGTTCAACTTCGCCGAACACGGCTACAACCTCTTCCAGATGACCATCGACGAGCACACCGGCACCCATGTCGATGCGCCGCTGCACTTCTCCGCCGACGGGCTCTCGGTCGACGAGATCCCGGTGGAGAACCTGGTCTGCCCGCTCTGCGTGGTCGATATCCGCGAGAAGGCCGCGGCGAGCCCGGATGCCGAGCTGACCCCGGACGACATCAAGGCCTGGATCGCCGCGCATGGCGAGATCCCCGACGGCGCCTGCGTCGCGCTGCATTCCGGCTGGCAGGCGCATCTCGGCACCGAGAGGTTCCGCGGCGCCGATGCCGAGGGCACGCAGCACTATCCGGGCTTCCATGTCGAGGCGGCGCAGATGCTGCTCGAGACCGGCGCGGCGGGCATCGCCGTCGACACGCTCTCGCTCGACATCGGCAGGTCGGCCAGCTTCGACACGCATTACGCCTGGCTGCCGGCGAACCGCTGGGGCCTCGAGAACATCGCCAATCTCGACGCGGTGCCGGCATCCGGCGCGACGCTGGTGCTCGGCGCGCCGAAGCACAAGGGCGGCACCGGCGGCCCGGCCCGCGTGCTGGCGCTGGTCTGATGGCGACGGTCCCGCTGGTCTCCGATGCCGCGGCCTCTCCGGAGGTCGCGGCGGTCTTCGCCGATATCCGCGAGACCCGCGGGACCGAGCACATCAACAACTTCTGGCGCGCCCTCGCCGCCGCCGACCCGGCGCTGCTGGCGGCCACCTGGGCGCGGCTCAAGGCGGTGATGGTGGAGCAGCGCGAGGGCGGGCTCGACCCGCTGACCAAGGAGCTGGTCTATCTCGCGGTCTCGATGGCCAATGGCTGCGACTACTGCATCCACAGCCACACCGCGGCGGCGCGGGCCAAGGGCGCCAGCGCGGCGCAGCTCGCCGATCTCTATGCCGTGCTCGCCATGGCGGTGCAGACCAATGCGCTGGTCACCGCGCTCGGCGTGCCGGTCGATCCCGGCTTCCAGGCGGAGGCCGACTGATCCGCGCCACGATCCCGAGCACAGCCCCCGCCCCGAGCAGAGCCCCCGTCCCAAGCAGAGCCCCGCAACGCCAGAGGTGACCGGATGCAGATCGCCTGCCCCCAGCCCGCGCTCCCCGCACCCGCGCCCGCCGCACCGGCGCTCCCCGCACCCGCGCTCGCGATCCTTGCGCTTCTCGCCGCAGGCCCGGCGGCCGCCGCCTGCCCCACCGCGGCGGA
The DNA here is from genome assembly GCF_030270585.1 of Paralimibaculum aggregatum. Lineage (GTDB taxonomy): Bacteria > Pseudomonadota > Alphaproteobacteria > Rhodobacterales > Rhodobacteraceae > Thermohalobaculum > Thermohalobaculum aggregatum. The sequence goes on along the minus strand of NZ_BSYI01000007.1, from coordinate 52,582 downwards.
TCTCGAGGCCGGCATCGAGGCGGTCTACAGCGACGGCTTCGTCACCCGCTACAGCCGCAGCGGGCCGGACCGGGTGCTCGAGCTGAACGCCGCCGCCGATGGCGGGCAGGAGTTCTATACCGAGAGCCACGAGGGCCTGCTGATCCTGCGCGAGGGCGACAGCGCCAATGGCCGCCCGCTGCCCGGGACCGAGACGCGCTATCGCTACCTGCCGCCGGTGGAGGAGCTGCCGGAGATCCGCGCCGGTGCCGCCTTCAGCGCCGCCTACTGGGCGCTCAGCGGCGCCGAGGCGACGCCCTTCGTGCTGCCGGAGAAGGTCTCGGTGCGGGCCGCCGAGGCCGAGGCGATGGCGCTCGGCGCCTGCCGCTTCGAGATGCTCGACGTGGAGATGCGCTGGATCGGCACCGAGGGCACCACGGTCTCGCGGCTCGGCTATCTCACCGAGCTCGGCATCGCGCTGCTGCTCGGCAGCAGCACCGTCGGCCGGCCGGAGCTCGACGAGCGCTATACCCCGGTGGATCTCCGGCTGGCCGGCGGCGAGGGCGAGACCGGGCGCAACAATTGAAACCCTGACCCGGGGCGCGCGACATCGCCCTGACACCGGCGCGGCCGACAACGGCAGGCGAGGAAGGCACGCGCGCCGGGCGCGGCCAGACCGCCCGAGGAGGCCCCGATGTCCACCGCCCCGCTCACGCCAGACCAGGTCGCCGAGGTGCAGGCGAGCTTCCGCCGCATCGTGCCGATCGCGCCCGCCGCGGCCGAGATCTTCTATGACCGGCTGTTCGCCCATGCCCCGCATCTGCGGGCGATGTTCCCCGACGACCTCGCCGAACAGCGGCGCAAGCTCGTCGCCGTGCTGGCCATGGCGGTCGGCGCGCTCGACCGGCTGGAGTCGCTGCTGCCGACGCTGCACGAGCTCGGCGCCCGCCATGTCGGCTATGGCGTGGAGGCGGCGCATTACCGCCCGGTCGGCCTCGCGCTGATGGAGACGCTGGAGCTCGGCCTCGGCCCGGCCTGGACGCCGGCCACCGAGGCGGCCTGGGCCGCCACCTATGCGACGCTCAGCGCCGCGATGCTGGAGGGCGCGGCGGACGCCCTGGCCGCGGCCTGAGCCGGCGCGCTCAGACCGCCGACAGCGCCCGGAGCCCGGCCGCCGCGGCGCCCGCGCCGCTCGGCGCGGTCAGCGCCGGCCCCTCGGCCAGCAGCGCCGCAGCGGCGCCGGTGACCAGCGCCTCCATCGCCGCCGCCCGGTCGCGCGCGGCGGCGGCCTCGTTCACCGCCGGGCCGAACACGTCGTAGACGTATTTCTGCACGCCGACCACCGAGCCCACCACCGGCCCCGTGGCGATGCCGATGCGGCAGCGCCACGCGGTCTCGGCATTGGCGTTGCGCCGCTCGAGATAGCGGATGAAGCGGATCGCGGCATTGGCCACCGCGGCGGCATGGTCCATCCCCGGATCGTGCATCCCGGCGATGCAGAGATAGGTGTCGCCGGTGGTCTTGATCCGCTCGCAGGCGAACTGCTCGCCGATCCGGTCGAAGGCGCTGTAGAGCTCGTTGAGCTCGCCGACGAAGCTCGCCGGCGCGAGGCGCTGGCTGGCCGCGGCGAAATCGATGAAGTCGAGCACCATCACCGTGACCGCCTCGTATTTCTGCGGCGCCACCACCCCGAAGCTCTTGTACTCCTCGTAGGCCGCCCGCGGCATGATGTTGAGCAGCAGCTTCTCGACCTGCTCCTTCTCGCGCTGGATCTCGCGGGTGTTGCGCTCGACCATGTTGGAATAGCTCTCGATCATCGATTCGAGCTCGCGGATGCGCGAGATGTTCTGGCATTCCAGCACCAGCACCGGCTCGTCGCCGATGATCGCCCGGCTGAAGGTCTGCGCGATCACGATGGTGCGGCGCTTCTTGCGGAAGGTGGTCTCGGTGGCATAGCGCCGGCCCTCGGCCAGCGCCGCGCGCACCGCCTCGACATCGAGCGTCGGGAACAGCGCCGGCAGCGAGATGCCCGGCTCGGCCTCCTCGAACCAGCTCTCGAACACGTCGTTGCGGAAGCTCAGCGTCTGGCCCTCGCCGTCGAACAGCGCGACGCCGACGCCCACCGCCCGGAGGAGCTGCTCGTTGATCGCCTCGATGGCCATGGGGGCTCAGGCCACGACGAGGCCGCGCCGCGACTCGATCGCCGCGAGCACGGTCGCCACGTCCTCGGCCGCGACGCCGTGATCGGCCAGGGTGCCGCCGAGGATCGCCTTCATCTCGTCGAAATGCGCATCGGTGATGCCGAGGCTGGCATGGGCCCGGCGCAGGTGATCGTCGCCGAATTCCGCCGGCCCGCCCATCAGCGCCGCGACGAACTTGGTCTGATGATCGATCAGCCGTTTCATGTCGACATCGTCGAAATACGGGCCGACCTCGTCGCTGTCGAGCAACCCGTCGTAGAACGCCATCACGATGCGGTTTATCTGCGCGAAACCGCCATATTTCTCATAGAGGGTTTTCTGGTTCATGCGACTGTGCTGCCATGCAGCTGACGGGACGTCACAAGGTAAGCACGCGGAAACATTCGTTACAATAGCGGGCAGCGCTGACACACGGCAGAAACATTGCCGCAGGAAACTGTACCCGCAGGAGGCCGATGGGCGGAACCATGGCAGGCGGAGCGACGGATTGCGCGGAGGACAGGGCGGGCGCCGGCCCGATGCAGCGGCTGCGCGGCGCCATCGAGGCGCTGTCGGAGGGGTTCGCGCTGTTCGGCGAGGACGACCGGCTGGTGCTCTGCAACGCGCGCTTCCGCTCCGGCTATCCCGGGCTCGAGGAGCTGCTGCTGCCCAGCCTGCCCTGGGCGATCTTCCTGGCGGAGGCGGCGCGGCGCGGGCTCGGCCGCGGGCTCGACCGGATCGACGCGCATCTCGCCGGCGGCGGCGAGACGCCGCTGGCGGTCGAGGCGACGCGGCCGGCCGAGCGCTGGGTGCGGCTCGGCTTCCACCCCACCGAGGACGGCGGCTACGTGCTCACCGAGACCGACATCACCGCCGAGCGCTCCGCCGAGGAGCTGCGCGCCAATGCCGACGAGCTGCTGCGCGACGTGCTCGACGCCTGCCCCTCCAACATCATGATGTGCCGCATCGGCGACGGCACGATCATCTATCGCAACCCGTCCTGGGAGGCGCAGTTCGGCCCGCGGCGCTCGGCCCGCGAGGTCTATGCCGACCCGACGGCGCGGTCCGACTTCCTCGCCGAGCTGCTGCCCACCGGCGCGCTCGACCATTTCGAGACCGAGATGCTGGGCGCCGACGGCAGGCCGTTCCCGGCGCGGATCTCGGCGCGCATCGTCGGCTATCAGAGCGAGCAGGCGATCGTCGCCTCGACCCAGGACATGTCGCGTCTCTATGCCCAGCGCGACGAGATCGTGCGCATCAACCGCCGGCTGTTCGACGCCATCGGCGCGCTCGACCAGGGCTTCGCGCTGTTCGACGCCGGCCATGCGCTGCTGGCGGCCAATTCGCGCTTTCGCGAGGTCAACGCCCCGGTCGCCGCGCTGATCGTGCCCGGCGTGGCCAATGCCGCGCTGGTCGAGGCCGCGGCGGCGGCGGGCCACGAGCCCCGCGCGGTCGGCTGGCCGGGGGCGGAGGCCGGCGCCGAGCCGGCGGCGCGCTTCGAGTTCGCCCTCGCCTCGGGCCGGCGCTACGCGGCCTCGCGCAAGCCCACCTCCGATGGCGGCTTCGTGCTGGCCTGGCGCGACGTGACCGAGCAGCGCGCCGCCGAGCGCGAGCTGGCCCGGCGCCGCGAGGCGAGCTTCCAGAGCGAGAAGCTGACCGCCCTCGGCGAGCTGCTGGCCGGGGTCGCGCACGAGCTCAACAACCCGCTCTCGGTGGTGGTCGGCCAGGCGCTGATGCTGCGCGAGGAGGCGGACGATCCGAACACCGCCCGGCGCATCGAGAAGATCTCCACCGCCGCCGAACGCTGCGCCAAGATCGTCAAGACCTTCCTCGCCATGGCCCGGCAGCGCCCGGCCCGGCTCGCCCCCACCGCCCTCGGGGCGGTGGTCGAGACCGCGGCGGATGTGGTGGCGCAGGGCATCCGCGGCGCCGGGCTCGCGCTCGAGACCGCGCTGGCGCCGGGCCTGCCCCCGGTGCAGGCCGACGAGGACCAGATCACCCAGGTGGTGGTCAACCTGCTGGTCAACGCGCAGCAGGCGCTGGAGGCCGCCGGCCTGCCCGATGGCCGGATCCGGCTGGAGACCCGGATGGCGCCGGACGGCATGGTCGAGGCGGTGATCGCCGACAACGGCCCCGGCGTGCCCGACGAGCTGCGCCAGCGGATCTTCGAGCCCTTCTTCACCACCAAGGATGTCGGCAGCGGCACCGGGGTCGGCCTGGCGCTCTGCCATCGCATCGTCTCGGCCCATGACGGGCGGCTCGAGGTCGATGTCGGGCCGGAGGGCGGCGCCGCCTTCACGCTTGGCCTGCCGGTGGCGGCGGGGCCCCATGTGGCGCCGGGCGCCGAGGCCGAGCCGCTGCCCGCCGGCCGGCTCACCGCGCTGGTGGTCGAGGACGAGCCGGAGGTCGCCGCGATGATCGCCGAGCTGCTCACCGGGCTCGGCGTGGCGCCGAGCCTCGCGAACTCGGGCGAGGCGGCGCTGGAGCGGCTGGCCGGCGGCGCCCGCTTCGATATCGTGCTGAGCGACCTGCGCATGCCCGGGATGGGCGGGCGGGCGCTGTTTCGGGAGATTGCGCGGAGCCGGCCCGATCTGGTGCCCGGCTTCGCCTTCGTGACGGGGGATGCGATGAGCCGCGATGCCGAGGCGGTCCGGGCCGAGTCCGGCCGGCCCTTGATCGAGAAGCCGGTGGCGCCGAAGGAGCTGCGCGCGCTGCTCCGCCGCCTCGCCGGCGAGCGCACCGGCCGGGAGGCCGAGCAATGAGCGCGGCGGCCGGCGCCGGGAGCCGGCACGTGGTGGTCTGCGACGACGAGCCGGACCTGCGCGAGACCGTCGGGGAGTATCTGCAGAAGCGCGGCTATGCGGTCAGCCTCGTCGAGAACGCCGCGGCGCTGCGGGCGCTGGTCGATGCCGGGACCCCGATCGACGTCATCCTGCTCGACATCAACATGCCCGGCGAGGACGGGCTCAGCCTGCTGCGCTGGCTCCGCGGCAGCCACGGCATCGCGGTGATCATGGTGACCGCGGCGGGCGAGACGGTGGACCGCGTGGTCGGGCTCGAGCTCGGCGCCGACGACTACCTGCCGAAGCCGGTGGACCTGCGCGAGCTCGAGGCGCGGGTGAAGGCGGTGCTGCGGCGCACCGCGGCGCCGGCGGCGGAGGCGCCCCCGGCCGAGGCCCCCGAGGCGCCGGTGGAGCCGGCCGAACGGGTCGGCTTCGCCGGCTTCACGCTCGACTATGCCCGCGCCAAGCTGTTCGGCCCGGAGGGCGACGAGGTCCCGCTCACCGCGATGGAGTTCCGCCTGCTCAAGGTCTTCGTCGAGCATCGCGGCCGGGTGCTCAACCGCGACCAGCTGCTCGAGCTCGCCCATGACCGCGGCTGGGACCCCTTCGACCGCTCCATCGACATCCGCATCTCGCGGCTGCGGCGCAAGATCGAGCCGGTGCCCGAGAAGCCCGAGCTGATCCGGACGGTGCGCGGCATCGGCTACAAGTTCGACCCGCCGGGGCGCTGACCGCGCGGCCGCGCCCGCCCCCGAGCCGGCCGCCCGACGCCCGGCGCAGCCGCAGCCGCCGGGCAGCGGCACGCCATGCAGCGCGCCACGCAGCGACCGCCAGGCGAGCCGGCAGCACCGCTGGCCCGGCCCTGCCCGGAGCGCCAGCCGGGCCGAAGCCGCGGTGCCCAACCCGCGTACCCCGCTTTCGCACGGCCGTTGCCCGGGCCGCGGTGAGCCAGGCGGCGCCCACGCAGCGATCGGACTGCGATCGGGAGGCGAGCCGGCAGCGCCGCCGGCCACGCCCCGCCCGGAGCGCTTGCCAGGCCGAAGCCGCGGTGCCCCACCCGCGTGCCCCGCATCCGCGCAGCCGTTGCCGGGGCCACGGTGAGCCAGGCGGCGCCCACGCAGCGACCGGACTGCGATCGGGAGGCGAGGGCAGCGCAGCTGAGCCGGTCCGGCCCGGAGCGCTTGCCAGGCCGAGGCCGCGGCACCCAACCGGATCCCCAGCTCCGCGCGGCCGCTGCCCGGGCAACGGTGAGCCGGGCTGCGCCCGGGCAGCGATCGGACCGCGATCGGGAGGCGAGCCGGCAGCGCTGCCGGCCACGCCCCGTCCGGAGCGCTTGCCGAGACCGAAGCCGCGGCGCCCCACCCGCGTGCCCCGCTTTCGCGCGGCCGCTGCCCGGGCCGCGGTGAGCCAGGCGGCGCCCACGCAGCGACCGGACCGCGATCGGGAGGCGAGGGCAGCGCTGCAGAACCGGTCCCGCCCGGAGCGCTTGCCGGGCCGAGGTCGCGGCACCCAACCGGGTGCCCCGGTTCCGCGCAGCAGTTGCCCGGGCCGCGGTGAGCCGGCCGGCGCCCGGGCGGCCGCCGGCCTCGTCCCGGCGGCTTGCGGCACGGGGCGCCCTGCCAGCCGTGCCCACCCCGGCCCCTAGCGGCCCGCCGCGAGGGGCGCCGTCTCGGCGGCAAGCGGCACGCCGTCGCAGCTGCCGGAGAACGGCACGGGGCCGCCGGCCAGCGACCCGGCCAGCAGCGCGCAGGCGGCCCGCGCCCGGAGCGGATGCAGCAGCGCCGCCGGCAGGCGCCGGGCCAGCCCGAGCGCCGGGCCCGCGATCCGCCCCGGCGCCGGCACGATCCCGCGCAGCATCAGATCGGCAGCGGCCGCCGCGGGCGGGCCGCCAGCAGGCTGCGCAGATGCTGCGGCCGGCCGCGCTCGGCCTCCCCCAGCGCACGGGTCCAGCGCCGGGCATCGCCCTCGGAGGGGCTCCGCAGCCTGGCGACGGGGCGACCGCGGCGGCGGTCGGGGTGGATCGGGGACATCGGGCTCTCCTCTCGCTGGCGGGCGGCAGGCACCGCCCTGGCATCGGGCGGAAGATGGGAACCCGGCGTTTCACGCTCTTTGCAGCGCCGCCGCGACCGCGTTTCAAATGTTTCGCCCCGCGTCCTGCAAGGATGGCCCGCCGCAACGGCCTAACGCGATGACCCGGGACGAAAAGGCCCCGGCGCGCAGGACGCGCCGGGGCGAGCGAGGGACGTGCAGAGGGCAATGGCAGGGCCAGGCCGCCTTTGCCGACGCCGCCCCGCGGCCGGCATCCCGCCGCCACGAGCCGCGCGCCGTCTGCCGCGCGCGGGGCCCGGGCCGATCCACCCGGCAGGGCCGAAACGCGGGTCTGCTCTCCCGCCAGTGCCGACATCCGGAAGGCAGACCGCAGCGCCAGAAGATCCCGCCCGCCGGCACTGCGCGGCGCGAAGGCCCCGCCCGGCCCGCCCCGTGGCGCTCCGGCCCGCAATGCCCTTGCGGGCATCGCTCCGCCGCCGCGCGAAAGCCCGCCCCCACCCCCACCGCCGCCTTGCGCGCAACGCGCAAGGCGGCGGTGGGGGTGGGGGCGGGCCCGGTCGGGCGCTGGCGGGGGCCGGCAGGCCACCGGCAAAGGCCGAAACATGCGGTCGCGGAGACCGGGCGCGGCGCCGGGGCGCCCCGGCGCGGGGTCGGGAAGGCTCCGGGTTCAGCCCCCGGCCGGGCGGGCCCAGCGGGCGAACCAGCCGAGCCCGGCCTCGGTCTCGCCGGCGGGGCGGTACTCGCAGCCGATCCAGCCGGTATAGCCGATCCGGTCGAGCACCCCGAGCAGATGGTCGAGCGCGAGCTCGCCGCCATCGGGCTCGTGGCGCGCCGGCACCGAGGCGATCTGCACGTGGCGGATCAGCGGCGAGAGCGCCTCGATGCGCCGGGTCACGTCGCCCTCGGTGATCTGCAGATGGTAGAGGTCGAGCTGCAGGCCGAGATTGCCCTTGCCCACGGCGTCGATCACGGTGCGCGCATCCTGCGTCTCGACGATGTGGTAGCCCGGCATGTCGCGGGCATTGATCGGCTCGATGGTGAACTGCTGCTGCGGCGCCATCTCGCAGGCACGGCTGAGATTGGCGGCGTAGATCGAGCGCGCCCAGGGGCCGCGGCTGATCCCGGCCATCACGTGGATGCGCTCGGGCCGCAGCACCTCGGCATAGGCCAGCGCCTGGCGGATCGAGGCGACGAAGTCGGGCACCCGCCCCGGCAGCGAGGCCAGCCCGCGCTCGCCGGCCTCCCAGTCGCCGGGGGGCGTGTTCATCAGCGCCAGCGCGAGGCCCGCCCCGTCGAGCGCGGCGCGGATCTCCGCGGCATCGTGCTCGTAGGGGAAGAGGAACTCCACCGCCTCGAAGCCGGCCGCCCGCGCGGCGGCGAAGCGCTCGAGGAACGGGCGCTCGGTGAACATCATGGTGAGATTGGCGGCGAAGCGGGGCATCGCGTGTCGGCTCTCCCTTGCCATGCAGCGGGACGCCCGCCGGATGCGTTCCCCAACTATCGGGGCGACCGGGCAGCGGTCAAGCGCGCGTGGCGCTCACTGCCGCCCGGAGCCGCGATCGCCGGCGCCGCGGCCGGCCCCCTGGCCGGTCTCCGGCGCGGTCTCGGGGTCGGTCTCGGGGTCGGGGTCGGCCTCGATCTCGGGGCCGAGATCGAAGAGCCGGTCGAGGTCGATGCGTGGCTCCTCCTCCGCCGGGGCCGGCGGCAGGATGGCATCGCCGTCGTCGGGCAAGGGCGGCAGCGGCGCGCCGGCATCGTCGGGGAGGATCACCGCGCCGGGCGGCGCGACCTCCTCGGCCGGGCCGAGGGCGGCGGAGGGCAGCGGGGCGGTCCCGCTCTCCGGCAGCGGGCGCTCGGGCGGCAGCAGCTCGTCGAGGGAGGGCAGCGGCGCCGCCGCAGGGGGCGGCTCCTCCGGATCGTCAGGCGAAGCGGCAGGCCCGGCTGCCGGCGGGAGCGCCTCGGCCGGCTGCCCGGCGGAGGTTTCCGCGGCGGGACCGGCGCCGGGCGGATCGGCGGGCGCGGCAGGGACTCCCTCGGCCAGCCCGACATCGGCAAGGAGATCGTCGAGATCCACCGGGTCCCCGGGCAGCGGCCCAGCTGGCGGATCCGCCGGCTCGTCTGGTGCAACCGCAGGCCCGGCCACCGGCGGGAGCGCCTCGGCCGGCAGCCCGGCGGAGGTTTCCGGGGCGGGGCCGGCGCCGGGCGGGTCGGCGGGCGCGGCAGGGGCTCCCTCGGCCAGCCCGACATCGGCAAGGAGATCGTCGAGATCCATCGCGTCCCCGGGCAGCGGCCCAGAGGGCGCCTCCGCCGGCTCGTCTGGTGCTGCGGCAGGCCCGGACGCCGGCGGGAGCGCCTCGGACGGCAGCCCGGCGGAGGTTTCCGGGGCGGGACCGGCGCCGGGCTCGTCGGCGGGCGCGGCGGGCGCCCCCTCGCCCAGCCCGACCTCGGCGAAGAGATCGTCGAGATCCACGGGCTCGTCGGGCAGCGGCACCGCGGGCACGGCATCGGGCGCGTAGCCGGCCTCCGCCGCGAGGCGGGCGCTGTCGTCCGGGTCGAAGGTCTCGGCCGCGCCGATCGGCTCGGCCGGCCCGCCGGCGGCGAACAGCGCGGCGAGCCCGCCCGCGGCCAGCGCCTCGAGGCTGGCGAAGGCATGCGGGCTGCGCGGCTCGGCGCCCAGCCAGAACACCGCGACGCCGCCGCCCGGCACCGGCCCCGGCCCCAGCGGCGGCGGCATCGCGGCACAGCGCGCGGCGAGGTCCTCCGGCCCGAGCCCGCCGCCGCGGGCCTCCGTCACCAGCGCCTCGGCGGCGTCGAACCACGGGTCGGCGGCGCCGACGAGCCCGCCGGTCACCGCCACGAGGAAGGGGAAGCGCCGGCCCACCCGGTCCTGGCTGAGCTGGAAGACGCCGGAGACCGCCTCCGGGCCGAACACCCCCTCGCCGGCGACGAAGCGCCAGGCGCCGCCGCCGCCGGCCTGCATCGCCTCGCGCAGGCCCAGCTCCATCCAGCGGTCCCAGCGCCGGGTCAGCGCCCGCGGCAGGCCGCGGCCGATGAAATCCCCTGCCGAAGGGGCCTTGCCGTAATAGCCCGTCTGCAGCACCGCCCCCGGCCCCTCAGCCCGCGCCGCCGCGCGGCGCCCGCGCGGCATCGCCGATCGCCGAGAAGGCGGCCCAGTAGAACGGATGCGAGCTCTCCGGCACGGTGGCCAGCGAGGCCCGCGCCGCGCGCATCGCCGCCGCCGGGCTCTCGCCGGCGCCGAGGCCCTCGTAGAGCCGGTCCATCAGCCGGCCGGTCTCGGCATCGGGCACCAGCCAGTGCGAGGCGACCACGTTGCGCGCGCCGGCATAGAAGAAGGCCCGCACCAGCCCCGAGAGCGCCTCGCCGCCGGAGCCGCGGAAGCCGGTGCCGAGCGCCGAGCCGGCACCGCGCCCGCCGGTGTCGCAGGCCGAGAGCACCACGAGATCGGCATCCAGCGCGAGCTCGACGATCTCGCCCGCCTCGAGCAGCCCGTCGCCATCGCCGGCCGGCGCCAGCGAGGTCGCCAGCGCCGGCTCGGGCAGGCAGTCCGCCGAGAGCGGCAGGATGCCGTGGGTGGCGAAATGCAGGATGCGGGCGCGGCCGAGATCCCCGGCCAGCACCGCGCTGTCGGTGAAGGCGGGGCCGGTAAGCACCGCCTGCGGGGCGGCGGCGCCGGAGAGCCGCGCCAGCCGGCGGACCTCGCCATCGGTGGCCGGCAGCGGCGCCAGCGCGCCGAGATTGGCCAGCACCTCGAGGCAGACCGGCGGCGCCTCGCGCCGCGCCTGCACCACCGACGCCTGGCCCGGGCCGAACGGTACGAAGCCGCCGAAGCCGCGATAGGGCTCCGGCGCGGCGGAGGGCGCCACCTGCCGCAGATGGTGGAAGGAGGCGACCGAGAGCGTCACCGAGACCGCACTCTCGGCACCGAACCAGCGCACCCGGGAATAGTCCAGCGAGCGGTCGGCATAGCCCGAGAGATCGCCGGCGACATAGAGCGCCGGCGGCAGCGAGAGCAGCGGCCCGTCCGGCGCCACGATCACCGCCTCGGCGGCGTCGATATCCGCCTGGACCGGCGCCAGCACGCGGCGATAGAGCTCCTGCGCGCCGCGCACGTCGAAGAACGGGCTGTAGACGCTGTCGCGCACCCGGCCGACGATCGCCGCCGCCTCGGCCTCGCCGATGTCGAGCGGCGCGAGCGTGACCCGCGAGCGGGTGACCGCGGCCACCGCGCCGCCCTCGCGCCCGAGGCGCACCTGCACGAAGAGCTCGCCCGGGCGCAGCGAGGCCTGGAAGGCGGCGAGATCCACCGAGCGATCGCCGATCTGCTGGAAGTTTGGCGCGGCCTGCGCCACCGCGGCCTGGGCGGCGGCCTGCGCGGCCCGGGCGCTGGCGAGGCGCGTGCGGGTCAGGCGGATCGCGTTGACGTCGCGCGGCGAGGCGGCGGAGAGCCGGTCGAGCCGGGCCGCCTCGCGGTTCACCGCCAGCTCGGCATCCTGCAGCGCGCGGATCGCCTCGGCCGCGGGGCCGTCGCCGGCGGCGAGGCGCGCGGCGAGCCGGGCCAGCGTGTCGGAGGTGGCCGGGTTGCGCAGCTGCTGCAGCGCCAGGAAGATCGCCTCCGAGCGCGCCGGGCTGTCGGGCTCCTCGGCCAGCAGCTCGAGATAGGGCGCCAGCGCGTCGAACGAGACCCCGCGGCCGCCGCGGGCGAGGATCGCCAGCGCCCGGTCGAAGGCGTCGCGCGCGCCGGAGACATCCCCCGCCTCGAGCCGGATCCGCCCTTGCTGCAGCCGGAGCAGCGCCTCCGGCCGCTCGCCGGCGGCAAAGCGCCGGGCGATCCGCACCGCGCTGGCGCTCTCGTCGTCGGCAAGGTCGAGATCGCCGCGCTCGAAGGCCAGATCGGCGGAGAGCCGGGCGAGCTCGGCCCGCAGCCAGAGCGCGTTGATCTCCGGCGCCGCCTCGAGATGGCCGCGCGCCCGGGCGAGCCGCTCGGCGGTGTCGCCGCCGGCGCCGCCGCGCCCGGCGCTGGCCTCGACGTAATAGGCCTGGGCGAGCAGGATCGAGAGCTGCTCGCGTGGGGTCAGCCGGTCGGTGGCGAGCCCGCCGGAGACGTCGAGCCCGGCCTCCCCGGCCAGCAGCTTCGCGGTCTCCTGCGGGATCTCGAGCCCCTGCGGCCCCATCACGAAGGCCGCCGGCTGCTCGGCCAGCCCGTCGACGCCGCGCTCCGCCGCGCCCTCGGCGATCGCCGCCTCGCCGAGCTTGATCGCCCGCTGGGTCTCGGCCACGGTCTCCACCGCCCTGCCCTGGTTGAGCAGGTGCTGCGCGTGGAACACCGCGCCGCGCACCCGCGGGATCAGGCTGCCGGAGCGCTCGATGCCCGCCAGCGCGCTGGCAAACAGCGCGTCCGCCGGCTGGAATTCGCCGAGATTGCTCTTGTTGAGCGCGAGATAGAGCTCCTGCTCGAGCTGCTCGGGGCTGCCCGGGGCGATCCCGGAAGCGGAGCGCTGTGCCGCCTCGCGATACAGCGTCTCGGCATCCTCGAAGCGCATCAGCGCGTTGTCGGCGAAGGCCTGGCGCTGCAGATCGACCAGCCCGCCGGCCTGGCTCGCCCCGCCCGCGGTCTCCCCCGGCGCCGGCGCGGGCGCCGCGGCACGCTCGGCGCAGCCGCCGAGCAGCAGGAGGCCGCAGGCCACGGCCGCGGCGAGGGGGGAACGGGGCTTCGTGCGGCGGGTCATCAGGGGGCCTCCCTCGGGGTCACGCGCACCGGTACGCTCAGATTAGAAGAAGGCGGTGATGCGGAACAGCCCCCGCACCCCGTCGTCCTGCACGAGATCGCTGGCCTGCACCGGCACCGCCACCGTCACCTCCGCGTCGAGCCGCTCGAGGAGCTGGAACCGCACGCCGCCGCCGAGCGAGGTCAGCCCGGCGCTCGCGCCGTCGATCCAGGCGCGGCCGCCCTCGACGAAGCCGAAGAGCTCCGGCGCCGCCACGCCGGGGATCTCGGTCAGCGGGATCGCCCAGGCGATCTCCAGCCCGCCGGCGATGCCGTTGTCGCCCGAGACCGCGCCCGGGCTGAAGCCGCGGCCGATGGTGTAGTTGCCGAGCGAGAAGGTCTCGAAGCTCGGCAGGTCGCCGGTGGAGATCTGCCCCTGGGCCCGCGCGCGCAGGGTGAACCCTGCCGGCAGCGGGCGGCGATAGTCGAGGTCGATCCCGGCGGTGAAGAAGGAGAGGTCGGCCGGCTCGAAGCCCGGCGGGCGCGGGCCGCCGCGCTGGTTGGCGCCGAGCGCGTCGAGCCCGAGGCGCAGCTCGAGCTCGGCATCGAGCAGCCCGCCGACGAGATCGGGCTCGATCAGCCTGACCTTCGAGAACAGCACGCGCAGGTCCTCGTCGATCTCGATCGTGTCGATCAGCGCGTCGCTGTCCTGGTGCACCCATTCGAAGCCGCCCTGCACCGAGACGGTGCGATCGCGCGAGCGGATCACCGCATAGTCGAGCCCGGTGCGCACGATCTGCGAGCGGTAGTGGATGTCGAACGGGGTCAGCGGGCCGCCGCTGTGCGAATAGGTGCTGGAGGCGGTGAGGAAGGCGCGCAGCCCCTCCACCCCGGTCGGCGCGGCATAGCTGATCTGGCCGAGCAGCTCCTCGCCGATGTCGAGCGCGGTGAGCCCGACCACCTCGAAGCGGTCGCCCGAGAGCAGCGCGCTGTTGACCGCCGCGCCGCCGGTGGCGACCAGCGGCCCGGCGGTGTCGGCGGCGAAGTTGGACAGGCTGACGAACCCGTCGAGCGCCGCGAGCTGGCCCTCGACCAGCAGCACCAGCTCGCCCGGCACCTCGGACTGGCGCGCCCGCAGCGCGCCGAGCAGGTTGACGCCGGGCAGGTCGCGGGCGAGCAGCAGCGCGCGCTCGACATCGGTGCTGCGCACCGGCTTCAGCCCGACCACCCGTTCGAGGCTGCGGCGCACCTGCGGCTCGGCGCGGCCGAGATCGCCGCGGATCACCACCTCGGCGATCGCCGCCTCGACGATCTGCACCCGCACCCGGCCGCCGGCGATGCGCTGCGCCGGGATCACCGCGCGCACCGCGAGATAGCCGTCGCCGCGATAGAGCGCCTCGACCGCGTCGGTGATCTCCTTCAGCCCGCCGAAATCCACCGGCTCGCCGATGCGGTCGGCCACCAGGGCCTGCAGCGCCTCCGGGGCATAGACGCTGGAGCCGGCGAAATCGACGCCGTTCAGCACGAAGCTCACGCCGCCGGCCTGCGGCGCGCCGGGGCTCGGCGGCAGCGGTGCCACCAGTGCCGGGGCCTCCTCGGCCGCGAGCGCGCCGGGGCGCTGCGGGATCTGCGGCTCGACCGTCTCGCGGGTGTAGACCTGCCCCGGGGGACGCGCCGGCTGCGCCTGGGCGGCGGCCTCGCCGGACATCCAGGGCATCGCTCCGACAAGCATCCCGACAAGCATCGTAGCGGCCGAAACTGCCGCGATCCGCGTTCGCATCGCGGCAACAACACGCAACACCATGCGTCTCCCCCTTGGCAGCCTCCGGGTGTCCGGCACGGCCGGTTGCGCTGGCGCCCGGATGACCTAGCGTGCGCAGTTTGCCATGCCTCGGCAAAAAGGGCGAGCATTGGTTGCATCGCACTGCAAAAAACCCGGCTAGGCCCTGCTGAAACCTGCCTGTTTGTGGTATTGGTCGATTCAGACCCGCGTCCTAGCAAACACAGCAGGTGGAGTTTCCCGATGCGCATCGCTCTCTTCGCCATGGCAGCTACCATGGCACTCTCGTTCCAGTCCGGCCCGGCAGCCGCGCAAAGCTCCGAAGCGGACTTGCTGAAGCGCTTTCAGCAGCAGCAGCAGACCCATCGCGGCCTGTCGCTCTCGCCCGTGACCTCGACCGGCGCGACCGCGGTCGGCGCCGCCGCCGCCACCCCGGCGCCGGAAGCCGACCCGGCGCCGCAGGCGACCACCGCCGCCCGCGCGCCGAAACCGGCCGCCGCGCAGCCCCAGCGCGCCATCGCGCTGCCGCCGGAAGCCCGCGAGTATGTCCGCATGCCCGAGGGCTCGGAGATCAACATCCGCATCCAGTTCGGCTATGACAGCGCGGTGCTGGCGCCGAGCGAGTTCGGCAAGCTGGAGGCGCTGTGCAACGCCATCCAGCAGTCCGGGATCGGCCAGTTCCGCATCTACGGCCATACCGATGCCAGCGGCTCCGACGCCTACAACCTCCGGCTCTCGCAGCGCCGCGCGGAATCGGTGCGGGCGCATATGGTGAACTATTGCGGCATCTCGGGGGCACGCCTGCAGGCGGTCGGCCTCGGCGAGACGTTCCCGCTCGGCAACAGCAGCCCGCGCGCGCCGGAGAACCGCCGCGTGGAGTTCCAGGCGCTCGGCTGAGCCCCGGGGAACCGAACCCCGGAAGCGGCGCCACACGGGCGGGACCACTGGCGGCCCCGCCCGCTTCCAGTTCAGGGAGATGCCCGTCATGCAGCCCCGCATCCGCGCCCTTGCGGCGACCCTCGCCATCGGCGCCCTCGCCGGACCTGCCGCGGCGCAGGACGACCTGATCCAGCGCTTCCAGGCACAGCAGCAGATCGTCGACGAGCGCGGCCTCAGCGTCTCGCCGGTGGTCTCGACCGGCAGCACGCGGGCCGGCACCGCCGCTGGCAGCGCCGCGGCGACCGGCGCGGGAGGCACCGGCACCGCGACGGGCACGGCCTCGGGCACGGGCCGGACCGGCGGGCGCGCCCGGCTGGCGCCGGAAGAGGCCGCCTACCAGCCGATGCCCTCGGATGCGGCGGTCAACATCCGCATCGAGTTCGCCCTCGACAGCGCGGTGCTGCGCGAGAGCGAGGTCGGCAAGCTGGAGACCGTCTGCGAGGCGGTGCGCGCGCTCGACCAGCTCCGCTTCAACATCTTCGGCCATACCGATGTCAGCGGCTCGGCCGCGCACAACCTCCGGCTCTCGCGCCGCCGCGCGGAATCGGTGCGGACCCACATGGTGCGCCAGTGCGGCCTGCCCGGCGAGCGGCTGCGCGCCTTCGGCGTCGGCGAGGGGCACCCGCTGCCCGGCAGCGATCCGCGCGCGCCGGAGAACCGCCGGGTGGAATTCCAGACCGTCGGCTGAGGCGCGGCCGACCAGGTCCGGGGCGCGGCCGACCGGCCCGCCGCGGTGCCGCGCGAGCCCCTGCGGCGCTTTCGTGAGTGCGCTGCAACCGGCTTGCCCTAGCGGCCAGTTTCGGGGCTAATGGCAACCGAGCCGCGCCACAGCTGCGGCGCCGCAAGGAGGGAAGCATGGCCGCCCCGAGCGATCAGGACGTCTTTGCCATCGGCGCCCTGGTCAACAACACCTATCGCATCGAGCGGGTGCTGGGCCGGGGGGGGATGGGCGAGGTCTATCTCGCCCGCCACGAGATCACCGAACGCAACGTGGCGATCAAGGCGCTGAAATCCGCCTTCACCAGCAACGACATGCATGTGGCGCTGATGCGCCGCGAGGAGGCGGTCAGCGCGGTCAACCACCCGGTGGTGATCCGCTATATCGACCTCGGCCGCACCGAGAACGGCGACATCTACCTGATCATGGATTTCGTCGACGGCGAGCCGCTGGACAAGCGGATGCGCTCGCGCCCGCTCGGCGCCGACGAGGCGGTGGCGCTCTGCCGGCGGCTCGCCGAGGGCCTCGCGGTCTGCCATTCCCAGGGGGTGATCCACCGCGACCTCTCGCCGGACAACATCCTGCTGCGCGGCGGCCGGCTCGACCAGCCGGTTATCATCGATTTCGGCATCGCCAAGGACACCGGCTCCGACCAGACCGTGACCGGCGGGCAGTTCGCCGGCAAGTACAAGTATGCGCCGATGGAGCAGATCCAGGGCCGGGTCGACCAGCGCTCGGATCTCTACGCGCTCGGCGTGACGATTCTGGCGGCGGTGCGCGGGCAGCCGCCCTCCTTCGGCGCCAACGATTTCGAGCTGATGCAGAACAAGGCGCTGCCGCTCGATCTGTCCGACCTGCCGCAGCCGCTGCAGGCGCTGCTGGCCGAGCTGACCGACCCCGAGCCGAGCCGCCGCCCGAACGACGCCGCGGCGCTGATTCGGCGCATCGACCAGCTTACCGCGATGCCGCTGCCGCCGGGGGATGCCACCGTCGTCGCCGCGCCGCCCGGCGGAGACGCCACCGTCTTCGCGCCCGCCGGGCAGACCGTGCCGCCGCGCACCGCCCCGCCGCCGCAAGCCGCGGCGCCGACGCCGGGGGAGCTGACCGCGGTCAGCGCCCTGCTCAACTCCAGGCCGGAGGCGCCGGCCGCCCCCCCGCCGCCGCCGGAGACCGCGCGCAAGCCGGAGAAGAAGAAGTCCGGCGGCGGGATGGTCACCGTGCTGGTGGCGCTGCTGGTGCTCGGCGGCGGCGGCTTCGGGATCTGGCAGTCGGGCCTGCTGACGCCCGCGCCGGAGGTGATCGACGGGCCGGATCCGGACCCCGATCCGAAGCCCGATCCCGAGCCGGTGGACAGCGCCAGCCTGCCGCAGATCTCGCCCTATCGCGTCGAGATCGCCCGCGCCGAGGACGGCACGATCACCGCCAGCGGGCATCTGCCCGCCGCGGCCGGGCGCGACGCCATCGCCAGCTATCTCTCCCGGGCCTATCCCGGCACGCCGGAGGTGCATTTCGATCTCGGCCGCGGCGCCCCCAGCGAGACCCTCGCGGACGACCTGCTGGCACTGCTGCGCGCCATCGAGCCGCTGTCGGACTGGCAGGTCGCGATCTCCGACCGCGGGCTGGTGCTCGAGGGCCTGGCCGGCAGCACCGGGATCCGCGACCAGGTGACGGCCGCGCTGCCCGATCTCTCGGCCTATGCCTTCACCGCCGACATCACGGCCGGGCCGCGCGAGCTCTCGCGCGCCGGGCTCGCGGCGGAGATCGCCGAGCTCGGCGGCTGCGGCCCGCTGGCGGTCGACCGCCCGCTGCAGGGCAACCGCTTCGCGCTCGGCGAGACGGTGCGAATCAGCGGCCACATCGCCGAGCCGCCGGACGAGGCCCGGATCCGCCGCGCCATCGCCGGGCGCATCGGCGACCGCACGCTCAGCCTCGATCTCGCGGTGCTCAACCCCTCGGTCTGCAGCGTCAAGCGCCTGCTGCCGCCCGAGCCGGCCGCCGATTTCGCGATCTGGCTCGGCTATGGCGGGGTGACCGACCAGCCGGAGAACCCGACCGGCGTCTATACCGTGGGCGACAACCCGCTGATCGACATCCGCCTGCCCGCCGACAAGACCTGGGGCCATCTCCATGTCATCGCCGTCGATCTCGACGGGCTGGTCTATCACCTGCTGCCCAATGCCAGCCGGCAGGAGACCCGGATCGAGGAGCTCGGCGAGGTGGTGCGCAGCGAGCGCCGGGTGCGCGTGGCCTATGACAATGCCGAGCGCACCGATCCCAGCATCATCGCCTTCACGATCGACGAGAGCAGCGGCAAGACGCTGGTGATCGCCTTCCACACGCAGGAGCAGCTGTTCCCCGTCCCGCGGCCCTTCGAGGACCCGACGGCGGCCTTCGCCGATGCGCTGGAGGAACGCCGCGTCGCCGGCGCGCTGCGCGGGGCCGAGATCGTCACCAAGCTGATCGATACCCGAACCGACTGAGGCCGGCCCGGCCGCGCCGGCCTGCGGCCGGGCGGGCGGTTGGCCAAGCGGTTGGCGGGGCGGCTGGCGGCGCGGCTACTCCGCCGCCATCCGGTCGGCCTGCGCCAGGAAGCCCTCGCGGGTCTGCGGCAGGCGCATGCCCAGCAGGTCGGAAGCGATCTGCGTGCGCAGCACCTGCGCGGTGCCGCCGCCGATGGTGAACATCCGCACGTCGCGATACATCCGCTCCAGCGGCTCCTCGGCGCCGTAGCCGCGGGCACCGAAGATCTGCAGCGCGTCCGACACCGCCTTGATCGCCGCCTCGGAGGCGAACAGCTTGGCCCGCGCCGCCATCCCCGGATCGGGGAACGGGCTGCCATCGGGCCCCCGCGAGCGCGCCGCGGCATCGAGCATCAGCCGCGCCGCGGTGAGCTGGGTGTCGATATCGGCGAGCATCCATTGCAGGCCCTGGAACTCGGCGATCGGCCGGCCGAACTGCTCGCGCGCCAGCATGTAGTCCCGCGCCCGGGCCTCGGCGCCGCGGGCGATGCCGAGCGCCACGGTGCCGGCGCCGACGCGCTGCGAGTTGTAGGCGTTCATCAGCCGGGCGAAGCCGCGCGCGAAGCCGCCGGGCGGGTTCAGCACCATGTCCGGGGCGATCGCCAGCCCGTCGAAGGCGAGCTCGGCCTCCGGCATGCCGCAGAGCCCCATGGTCCGCTCGCGCCGCACCACGCGGAACCCCTCGGGCGGGTCGGCCGGGTCGCAGGCCAGCAGGAAGCCGCCGATGCCCTCGTCCTTGCCGGCCTCGTCGAGCACGCGGGCGAAGATCAGGTGCAGCCGCGAGACGCCGCCGCCGGTGATCCAGTGCTTGGCGCCGTGCAGGCGGTACGAGCCGTCGCGCTGGCGCCGGGCGGTGGTGGACATCTGCGTCGCGGCGCTGCCGGCCTCGGGCTCGGTGATGCAGATCGCGGGCTTGTCGCCGGCGAGCACCAGCTCCGCCGCCAGCCGCTTCTGCGCCTCGCTGCCATAGGCCATGATCGCGCTGACCCCGCCCATGTTCGCCTCGACCACGACCCGCGCGGTGAGCGTGCAGGCCCGGGCGACCTCGTCGATCACCGCCACCGCCTCGGCCCAGGAGGCGCCGCGCCCGCCATATTCCACCGGCAGGGTCATGCCCATCAGCCCGGCCTCGACGAGATGCGGGATGTTGTCGTGGCAAAAGCGCCGCTCGCGGTCCCAGATCGCGGCGCGGGGGGCGAAGACCTCCTCGGCGAGCCGGCGGGCGGTGGCAGCGAGGGGCGACAGCGGGGTGATTTCACGATCCTGTGACATGGGCGTGACCCTACGCCCTTTCATCTCAAGGGCAATCGAATAAAGCTGGCCATTAACTTCAGGAACCCTGAACAAAGGCCACCCCATGACCCCGCGCGCGCTGCAGAGCCTCGTTGCCATTGCCGAGCACGGCTCGCTGAGCCGCGCCGCCGAGGTCTGCCACCTCACGCTCTCCGCCGTCAGCATGCAGATGAAGGCGCTGGAGGCCGAGCTCGGCGCCAGCCTGTTCGACCGCACCACCCGCCCGCCGCGGCTCACGCCGCTCGGCCGGGCGGCGGCCGAGGAGGCTCGCGCGCTGCTGGCGGCGGAACGCCGCCTGCGCGATCTCTGCGCCGGGCCGGGGCTGGCGGGGGAGTGGCGCATCGGCTTCATCCAGACCGCGAGCGTGCGCATCCTGCCGGGCTTCCTCGCCCGCGCCGCGGCGCAGGCCCCGCGGGCGCGCTTCGCCGTCGAGACCGGGCTCTCCGAGAGCTTCGCGCAGGCGGTCGCGCGCGGCCGTCTCGACGCCGCGGTGATCACCCGGGCCGATCCGGTGCCGCCCGGGCTGCGGCTGGTGACGCTGGCCTCCGAGGAGCTGGTCTATGCCCTCCCCCCCGGCGCGCAGCGGCTGGCGCCGGCCGAGGCCTTCGCGCGGCTGCGGTTCCTCCAGTTCGCGCCGGAGACCGGGATCGGCCGGCTGGTGGCGGCGCATCTCGCGGCCGCCGGGCTGCAACCGGCGCGGCGGGTGGTGCTCGACGGCATCGAGGCGATCATGGAGAGCGTGGCCGGCGGGCTCGGCTTCACCGCGCTGCCGGCGCCGGATGTCGCGCGCTATGCCGGGCCGGGCGTCACCATGCGGCCGATGCGCGACCCGGCGCTGACCCGCGAGGTCGTGCTGGCGGTTCTGGCGGGCAGCCCGGCAGAGCGCGAGGCGGACCGGCTCGCCGCCCTGATGCGCGGCTGAGGCGCGCGCGGTCATGCGCGTTGCGAGCCCCGACAAAGGCGTGTATGCGGGATTCATGGCCTCTGCCAGCCTGAGGGCCAGCCCGCGGGAGTGACATGCACATCATCGCCTTTCTGCTGCGTCGGAGCGTCCAGGCAGCCCTCGTGATGCTGGTGATCAGCATCATCGGCTTCTCGATCCAGGACAATCTCGGCGATCCGCTGCGCGAGCTCGTCGGCCAGTCGGTCTCCGAGGCCGAGCGCGACCAGCTGCGCGAGAAACTGGGGCTCAACGACCCGTTCTGGGTGCAGTATGGCCGCTTCCTCTCCAATGCGATCGAGGGCGATCTCGGCACCTCCTACTTCTTCAAGCGCCCGGCGCTCGACGTGATCTTCGACAAGTTCCCGGCGACCTTCGAGCTGGTGCTGGTCTCGGCGCTGATCATCGTCGTGCTCTCGGTGCCGGCGGGGATCTACTGCGCGGTGCACCCCGGCAGCTTCTTCTCGCGGGTGATCATGTCGGGCTCGATCATCGGCATCTCGGTGCCGGTGTTCCTGACCGCGATCTTCCTGATCTGGATCTTCGCGGTGGAGCTCGGCGTGATGCCGGCCTATGGCCGCGGCGAGGTGGTGGATCTCGGCTGGTGGGATACCGGGCTGCTGACGGTGGACGGCGTGCTGCACATCATCCTGCCGGCGATCTCGCTGGCCTCGATCATGCTGCCGCTGTTCATCCGGCTGATCCGGGCCGAGATGATGGAGCAGCTCGGGCAGGACTATGTCCGCTTCGCCCGCGCCAAGGGGCTCTCGGAGAAGCGGGTGCGCAACCATGCCTTCCGCAACACGCTGCTGCCGGTGGTCACGGTGGGCGGGCTGCAGATCGGCACGCTGATCGCCTACACGATCCTGACCGAGACGGTGTTCCAGTGGCCGGGAATGGGCTTCCTGTTCCTCGAGGCGGTGAACCGCGTCGATACCCCGCTGATCATCGCCTACATCATCGTCGTCGGCGGCATCTTCGTGCTGGTGAACACGGCGGTGGACCTGATCTACACGATGATCAACCCGATGGTGAAGCTGCCGGGGGAGAGCGCGTGATGACGCTGCCCCCCTGGCTCGGCGCCGATCTCGCGGCGCTCGCGGCGGCGGCCCATGCGGCGCTCGCGGCCGGCTTCGTGGCGATCAATCTCGGGCTGCGGCTGCTGCCGGCGGGGCGGGCCTTTCTCGGCGCCGCGCGGGCCGAGGGGCGGCTCTTCGCGCATCCCGGCCTCGCCAGCCCCGCGGCGGTGAAGGCGGTCTTCGCGCTGGCGGCGGTGCTGGCGCTGGCCGCGGCGGTCGCGGTGCACGGGCTGGTGGCGCGGGCCGCGGCGCCGGTCTGGCCGACCGGCCCGGCCCATGCCGCGGCACCTGTGTTGACGGAGGCGACGACATGATGAGCGCGGCGGAATTCAGGCGGCGCTTCCTGCGCGACCCGACGGCGGTCGGCGCCGGGATCGTGCTGCTGGCGCTGGTGGCGATGGCGGCGCTGGCGCCGGTGCTGGCGCCGCAGAACCCCTATGACCCGATGCAGCTCGACATCATGGACAGCGAGATGCCGCCGTCCTGGCTGCCGGGCGGCGAGGACCGCTTCCCCCTCGGCACCGACCCGCAGGGCCGCGGCGTGCTCTCGACCATCATGTACGGCACCGGGATCTCGCTGCTGATCGGGCTCGGCGCGGTGGCGGTGCAGATGCTGATCGGGGTCACGCTCGGGCTGATCGCGGGCTATCGCGGCGGCTGGCTCGACAGCCTGCTGATGCGCATCGCCGACATCCAGCTCTCGCTCTCCACGCTGATGCTGGCGATCGTGGCGCTGGCGGTGTTCTCCGCCGCCTTCGGGCCGGATCTCTATTCCGACCTCGCGATCTTCATGCTGATCGCGGTGATCGGGGTGGCCGAATGGCCGCGCTTCGCGCGCACCGTGCGCGCCTCGGTGCTGGCCGAGCGCAAGAAGGAATATGTCGATGCGGCGCGCACCATCGGGCTCTCGCCCGGCACCATCATGCGCCGCCACGTGCTGCCCAACACGCTGACGCCGGTGCTGGTGATCGCCACCATCCAGGTCGCCGAGGCGATCGTCACCGAGGCGGCGCTGTCCTTCCTCGGGCTCGGCATGCCGGCGACGCAGCCCTCGCTGGGGGCGCTGATCCGCTCGGGCTTCGAGTTCATCTTCTCCGGCGCCTGGTGGATCACCTTCTTCCCGGCGGTGGTGCTGATCCTGCTGATCCTCTCGCTCAACCTACTGGGCGACTGGCTCCGCGACACCTTGAACCCCAAGCTGAGGCGGGGTGCATGAGCGCACTTCTCGAAGTCCGCGACCTCAGGGTCGCCTTTCCCAGGGGCCGCAGCGACGAGGTCTTCGCGCTGCGCGGGGTCGATCTCTCGCTGAAACGCGGCGAGCGGCTCGGCGTCGTCGGCGAGAGCGGCGCCGGCAAGTCGATGCTGGCCTTCGCGATCCTCGACCTGATCCAGTCGCCCGGGCGCATCGCCGGCGGCAGCATCCGCTTCGACGGGCAGAACCTGCTGGCAATGTCGGAGCGCGAGATCCGGCGGGTCCGCGGCAAGCGCATCGCGATGATCTTCCAGGACCCGATGGCGACGCTGAACCCGGTGCTCACCATCGGCCGGCAGATGGCCGAGGCGCTGGAGGCGCACGGCCGGATCTCCGAGCGCGAGGCGCGGCGGCGCTCGGTCGAGATGCTGAAGGCGGTGCAGGTGCCGCAGGCCGAGGCGCGCTACGACGCCTATCCGCACGAGCTCTCCGGCGGCCTGCGCCAGCGCGTGGTGATCGCCATCGCCCTGCTCGCGGAGCCGGAGATCATCATCGCCGACGAGCCGACCACCGCGCTCGACGTCACCATCCAGGCCGAGATCATGGCGCTGCTGCTGCGGCTCTGCCGCGAGCGCGAGGTCGGGCTGATCCTGATCACCCACGATCTCGCGGTGGTCGCCGAGGTCACCGAGCGGCTGATGATCATGTATGCCGGCCGCTGCGTCGAGGAGGGGCCGACCTCGGAGGTCATCGCCCGTCCGCGCCATCCCTATGCCGCGGGGCTGCTGGCCTCGCTGCCGGGCCACACCGAGCCCGGCGCGCGGCTCACCCAGATCCCCGGCTCGATGCCGCCGCTCGGCGCGCTGCCCGAGGGCTGCGCCTTCCGCCCGCGCTGCGAGCATGCCTATGCCCGCTGCCATCTCGAGCGTCCCGAACTCGAGCCTGACCTGCCCGGGCGCCGGGTCGCCTGCTACCTGCCGCTGGGAGGCCGCACATGACCGACGCTCCCGACACCCCCGCACCCGAGGCGCCGGAGCCCGCGCCGCCCGCGGCCACCGGCCCGCTGGTCTCGGTGCGCGGGCTGACCCGCCAGTTCCGCCTGCCCTCGCATTTCCTGGCGCTCAAGAAGCCCAAGCTGCAGGCGCTCGGCGGCGTCGATCTCGAGATCGACCGCGGCGAGGCGTTCTGCGTGGTCGGCGAATCGGGCTGCGGCAAGACCACCCTCGGGCGCATCGTGATGGGGCTGCTCGGCCCCTCCTCCGGCGAGATCCATTTCGGCGGCACCCGCATCGACCGGCTCTCCGAGAGCCAGCGCCGGCCCTATCGCGCGCGGATGCAGATGGTGTTCCAGAACCCCTATGCCTCGCTCAACCCCCGGCGCAGCGTCGGCCAGACCCTCGCCGAGCCGGTTCGCGCGCTGATCCCCGGCAGCAGGGCCGAGGAGGTCCGCGACCGGGTGATCGACGTGATGGAGACCACCGGCTGCGCGCCGGACTGGGCCGACCGGCTGCCGCACGAGTTCTCCGGCGGCCAGCGCCAGCGCATCGCCATCGCCCGCGCGCTGGTGACCCATCCCGAGTTCGTGGTGGCCGACGAGCCGGTCTCGGCGCTCGACGTCTCGATCCAGGCGCAGATCCTCAACCTGCTCGCCGACTTGCGCGAGGCCCGCGGCCTGACCTATCTCTTCATCACCCACGATCTCGGCGTGGTGCGCCATTTCGGCAGCCGCGTCGCGGTGATGTATGCCGGCCGGGTGATGGAGCTTGCCACCACGGCAGAGATCTTCGCCCGCCCGCGGCATCCCTACACCCAGCTCCTGCTGAGCTCGATCCCGAAGCTCGAGGGCGGCAGCTTCTCGAAGGAACGCCCGGCCTCCGAGCCGCCGGACATCACCAGGGCCCAGGCCGGCTGCCCCTTCGCGCCGCGCTGCCCGATCGCCGGCGAACGCTGCCGCCGCGAGGTGCCGAAGCTGGTCGCCGCCGGCGCCGCCCGCTGCGCCTGCCACGCCGTGGAGGAGGGGCGTGTCGCCGCCTGAGCCCTCCGGCAGGGCCGCCGGCGACGCGGCGGTCTGGGAGCGCGTCGGCGCCGACTGGATCGCCGCCCCGCGGCAGGGTCTCTGGCGCGCCCATGCCGATGCCGTCTCGGCCGGGCTGATCGCGCGCTGGCTGCCGACAGGGCTCGGCGCCGTGCTCAAGACCGATCTCTTCGACGAGGCGGTCGCCGCGGGCACCGCCGGGCACCTCGCCGCACATGCCGCCGAGCTGCATGGCATCGACATCGCGCCCAGCGTGGTCGCCGCCGCCAGGGCCCGCTACCCGCGCCTCAGGGGCGAGATCGCCGATCTCCGCGCCCTGCCCCATGCCGATGGCCGCTTCGACGCGGTGGTCTCGCTCTCCTCCCTCGACCATTTCGAGACCGCGGCGGAGATCGCCCGCGCGCTCGCCGAGATCCGCCGGGTGCTCCGCACCGGCGGGCTCCTGCTGCTCACGCTCGACAATCCGTCGAACCCGGTGCTGGCGCTGCGCCAGGCATTGCCGCAGGCATGGCTCCTGCGCAGCGGGCTCGTGCCCTATCCCTGCGGCGCGACGCTGCGGCCGTCGGCGCTGCGCCGCGCGGTCGCGGCGGCCGGCTTCGCGATCCGGGAGGAGACGGCGGTGCTGCACTGCCCGCGGGCCATCGCCATCCGCCTTGCCGCCCGGGCCGAGCGGCGCGGCGAGGCCGCCGCCGCCCGCCTGCGCGCCCGCCTCGCCGCCTGGGAGCGGCTCGAGCGCTGGCCGACCCGCCGCATCACCGGATATTTCAACGCGCTGCTGGCCGAGGCCCGCCCCTGATCCCGCCCACGTTCCCGGCGCCAGCCGTGCCGGGCCGCCGGCGCCCGGCCGATGCTCTGCCGGTCGCCGCCGCGCGGCCGGCTCCTGCCGGTCGTCCGGGGCAGGATCGGGGCGGGAAACGGTTCACACCGTCGGCGGCGGCGGTCCCTCGGGCGGCGGGCCCGGGCGGCACTGGCGACGCAGCGCCGACCAGAGCGCCGGACAGGCCCGCGTCGCCGCCTCGTGGCGCCGGGCGAACTCGGCCGCCAACGGCTCCGGGCCGGCTTCGGGATCATACGCCATCGGCCGGATCTCGACGTGGAACCGCTCCCCCGGCTCGACCCGGGCCGCGATGGTGAAGAGCGCCGCGCCCGCGCGGATCGCCGTCACCGGCGCGCCCATGGCGACCCAGATATGCCCGCCGAAGAAGGGATAGGCCCGCGCGCTGCGCCCGCGCCCGAGGCCGCGGAAGCCGACCACACCGCCCGCCTCGAGAACCCGCCGCGCCTCTGCCAGCGCCGGGCGCGCGCTCTCCCGGCCGAGCACGATGCGCCGGGAGAACCGCCCCTCCATCGCCCAGGTCCGCCGGTTCAGCAGCGCCACGCCGAGTTTCGTGGGCGAGGGCCCATGCAGCCGATGCGAGATGTGGTGGTAGTCCAGGCCCAGATCATGGGCCACCACCCGCCCGAGCCATTCCAGATGCTCCTGCGGCAGCCACCACCAGACGCAGCCCTGCCCGCGGGCCTGCGCCGACGCCATTGCCGCGACGCCCTCGGGCGCCACCGTGATCTCCGGGCGCCAGGCGGGGTCGTGACCGAGCCGGTTGGTGGCCAGCTGCTGGCTGAAATGCACCGTCAGCAGATCCTCGGCATAGGTCTCGGGCGCGGGCATGCCCGGCGCGTCGCCGATGATGGCACGGTAGGTCTCCATCGCCCGTCGGCGCTTGCCCGGCTGCAGCCTCAGTGTCGTGCGCGCCAGCCAGCGGTTGAGCCGCTCCCCTGCCGCGGGCGTGGTCAGCCGTGCCGCCAGCGCCGCAACCGCCTCCGCGCCGGCGGCCGGAATGTCGGAGAGCGCGGCGAAGGGCTGGTGCTCCTCGTCGCCGGGCAGCGGCGCGGCAGCGCGGGTTTCGGGCCGGGCGGTCTCGGTTGCCATTGCAAAACTCCCGCGGACAGGCTTGCCTCGGCCGGGCACCGCCGGGCGGGCCGACATCACGGATATGCCGCATGACGACGCCGATTGCCATAGTAGACCCCGCCGATCCGGCGAGCTGGCCCGCGACGGTGCCGCCCGGCACGCGGCGTCATCTCGCGGCGCTGGTCGATCCGGGGCCTGCCGCCCTGATGGCCAATGCCGGGGAGATGCGGGGCGAGCTCCTGCGCGTGGGCGATGCCGTGCTGCCGGTGCTGATCTCCGGCGCGCAGGGGCCGCGGGCCTCGATCCTGTCGCCGCTCGCGCATCACGTGCTCTACCCCGCCGAGGAGATCGCCCGCGCCTCGAAGCGGATCGGCCGCGGCACGCTCCGGGCCCTGCTCGCGCCGCTGGTCCTCGCGCTGCGGCTGGGGCGGATCGACCGCTGCGCCTTCGTCAACCACTGGCTGCTCTCGGGCGCGCCGGATCCCGGGCTCCCGGCGGCGGACTGGGCGGCGGCGCTGGCCTTCCTCGCGGCGCGCCATCCGGATCATGCCCTGGTGGTGCAGGACGTGACGCAGACGCTGACCCCCGAGCTCCACGATGCGCTGGCGCAAGCCGGCGGCGAGCCGGTGCCCTCGCGCCGGATCTGCGTGCTCGACCCCTCTGCCCCGCTCTCCGGCCGGAAGCGGCGCAAGCTCCGCAACAACCGCAACACGCTCGCCCGGCTGCTGGCCGAGGCGGCGCCGCGCCAGCTCGGCCGCGCCGCGCTGGAAGGGCAGGAGGAGCGGCTGGCAGCGCTCCATGCCGAGGCCAATATCGGCCGCCATTCGCAGCTCAACCCGGCCTATACGGCGGCGTTCTTCCGCCTCGCGCTGGCCTGCGAGGATGTCCGCCTCGCGGCCTGGGCCGCGCCGGACGGGCCGCCCGGCGAGATCGCCGCCTTCAACCTGCAGCGCGAGGACGGCCGGCGGCTCTACTGGACGACCTTCGGGCGCCTGCCCCCCGGGGCCGATGATGCGGTCCGCGGCTACGAGCTCGCCGCCGCCAGCGACATCGCGGTGGCGGCGGAGCGCGGCCTCCTGCTCGACTGGGGCGGCGGCGCGGAGCATTTCAAGCGCATGCGCGGCGCGGTGCTGCACCAGCAGCTGGAGATGGTCTTCACCCGCCACCTGCCCTGGCACCGCCGCGCCGCCTGGGGGCTGCTCGCCCGGCTGCGGCGGCTGCGCGCCCGGCAGGTCGGCCTCGCCCCGCGCGGGCGCGACTGGCCCGACGCGCCCGACGCGGCCGGCGCGCCTGACACCGGGGGCTGACCTCGGCGCAGGCAGGGTGTAGGTCGGGGGGAGGCCAGGCAAGCGGAGACCCGGGCGGGAATGGAGTTCACGGGCGAGATCGCCGAGATCCAGCAGCAGCTCGCGCGCTGCTCCGACATCGCCGCGCGCCGGCTCGCGGTGGCGCAGACGCTGGCGCCGCGGCGCGGCGAGCGGCTGCTGGAGATCGGCTGCGGCGCCGGGCTCCTGCTGCGCGAGCTGGCGCTGGCGGTCGGCCCGCACGGGCTTGCCGCCGGGCTCGACATCTCGCCGGACCAGATCGGCGCGGCAGAGGCCGAATGCACCGGCATCCCCGCCGCCAAGCCGGAGATCGGCGATGTCCGCGCGCTCGGCTATGGCGACGCGGTGTTCGACGCCGCCGTCGCCGTGCAGGCGGTGGAATACGTGCCGGAGGTCGAGACCGCGCTGGCCGAGATCCGCCGCGTGCTGAAGGCCGGCGGGCGCTTCCACTGCCTCGCGACGAACTGGACCAGCAGCTTCTGGCACGGGCCGGAGATCGGGCTCACCGCCAGGATCGCCAGCGCCTGGGAGAACCATGCGGCGCATCCCAACCTGCCCGCGCGACTCGCGCCGATGCTGGCGCGGGCCGGCTTCACCGGGATCCGCCAGCTGCCGGTGCCGATCGTGAACGCCGATTTCGGCCCGGCCGCCTTCGCCTACTGGCTGGCCAGGCTGATGGCCGCCCATGCCGCCCGCGAGGGCACCGCGCCGGGCACCGCCGAGGCCTGGCTCGCGGCGCTGGCGGCAGCGGATGCTGAGGGCGAGTTCTTCTTCTCCTCCGTGCCGATCCTGACCACCGCGATCGCCGCCTGAGCCGATCGCCCCCAAGGAGACACCGATGCATCCCAATCCCGTCTTCCGCCAGACCGAGGAGGAGACCGCCCGCGCCGCCGCCGCGGCGCGCGGCTTCGGTGTGCTGACCGCGGCGGCCGGCGACGAGGTGCTGGCGGCCCATGTGCCCTTCCTGCTGGAGGACGACCGGGTGGAGGCGCATCTGGTGCGCTCCAATCCGCTCGCCCGGGCGCTGGCCGGCGGCCCGCTCAGGGCTCGCCTGATCGTCTCCGGGCCGGATGCCTATGTCTCGCCGGACTGGTATGGCGAGCCGGATCTCGTGCCGACCTGGAACTATGTCGCGGTGCATCTGCACGTGACCCTGGCGCTGGCGCCGCCGGAGAGCCTGATCGGCCATCTCGAGCGGCTCTCGGCGCGGTTCGAGGCCGCGCTCGCGCCGAAGCCGCCCTGGACGCATCACAAGATGTCGGAGGGCGTGATGGCGCGGATGATGCGGCAGATCCTCCCGGTCGAGATGGCGGTGGAGCGCATCGAGAGCACCTTCAAGCTCAACCAGAACCGCACCGCCCCGGCCCGCGCCGGCGCCGCCGACGAGATCGCGAAGGGCCGGAGCCCGGGCACGGAGCTCGCGGGCCTCGCGGCGCTGATGCGCGGCGTGGACACGGCATGACCCCGCCCGCGGACCGGCGCCTGCGCCCGGCGACCGAGGCCGACCGCGGGGCGCTCGTCGCGATGATGGCCCGCCTGCAGGACCATGAGCGCGCCATGGAGGAGAACCGCCGCCCCGGCGCCGAGATGGCGGCCCCCCACATCGCGGCGCTGCTCGGCTGGATCGCCGACGATCCGGCGGCGGGCTGCCTGATCGCCGAGGGCCCGGACGGCGAGGCGCCGCTCGGCTTCATCCTCTGGGGCGTCGAGACCGAGTTCGGCGATTTCGTGCTTCCGGAGGCCCGGCGCCTCGGGCGCATCTCCGATCTCTGGCTCGAGCCGCGCGGCCGCGGCACCGGGCTCGCCAGGGCGATGATCGCGGCGGCGGAGGCACATCTGGCGGCCCATGGCATCCGCCGGGTGGAGATCTCGGCGCTCTCGGCCAATGCCCATGCCCGCGCGGTCTATGCCGCCCTCGGCTATCGCGAGAACCTCGTGACGCTCGCGCGCTGGATCGGCTGAACCAGGCGCTGCCGCTCGCCCCTTGTCCCGCGCCTGCCCCGGCCCCATAACACGGCCTAGCCCTGCTAACCGGAGACCCACGTCATGGACGCCGCCGACTGGTGGACCGCCTTCGCCATTCTCGGACTGCTCGGCTGCTCGGCCTTCTTCTCGGGCAGCGAGACCGCCCTCACCGCGACCAACCGCGCCGCCATGCACCAGCTCGCGGCGAACGGCTCGCGGGGCGCCGCCACCGCGCTCAAGCTCACGGAGGACAACGAGCGGCTTCTCGGCTCGATCCTGCTCGGCAACAACCTCGTCAACGTGCTCTCGACGGCGCTCGCCACCACGCTCTTCACCGGACTGCTCGGCGAGACCGGCGTCGCCTATGCCACGCTCGTGATGACGGTGCTGGTCACCGTCTTCGCCGAGGTGGCGCCGAAGACCTACGCGATCACCCGGCCCGACCAGGCCTCGACCCGCGTCGCCCCGGCGATCGAGATCGTGGTGCGGGTCTTCGCGCCGCTGGTCAGCGCGATCTCGTTCCTGGTGCGCGGCGCCTTCAGCGTGATCGGCGTGAAGATCGACCCGGACGCCCATGTCCTCGCGCCGCACGAGCAGATCCGCGGCGCCATCGCGCTGCATCATTCCGAAGGCGGCGTGGAGAAGGACGAGCGCGACCGGCTGCTCGCCGCGCTCGAGCTGCGCGAGCGCGAGGTGGCCGACGTGATGCGCCACCGCCGCGACCTGCAATCGATCTCCGCCGATGCGCCCTCCGACGAGATCGTCTCGTTCTGCCTGGCCAGCCCGCACACCCGCATCCCGCTCTGGCGCGGCGAGCCGGAGAACATCGTCGGCGTGCTGCACGCCAAGGACCTGCTGCGCGCCGTCGACCGCGAGATGCGCGGCAATGGCGAGACGGTGAACATCGCCGAGGCCAATGCCCGGCTCGACGTCATGTCGGTGGCCCGCCAGCCCTGGTTCGTGCCCGACACCCGCCCGCTCGACGACCAGCTCCGCGCCTTCCTCAAGAAGCGGCAGCATTTCGCCCTCGTGGTCGACGAATACGGCACCCTGCAGGGGCTGATCACGCTGGAGGACATCCTCGAGGAGATCGTCGGCGACATCGCCGACGAGCACGACATCGAGGTCGAGGGGCTGATCCGCGAGACCGGCGGCTCCATCGTGGTGCCGGGTTCGCTCTCGATCCGCAACCTCAACCGCGCCTGCGACTGGAACCTGCCGGACGACGAGGCGACCACCGTGGCGGGCCTGGTGATCCACGAGGCGCAGGCGATCCCGACCGAGGGCCAGGTCTTCGCCTTCCACGGCGTGCGCTTCGAGGTGCTGGCCCGCGAGCGCCAGCAGATCACCAAGATCCGGATGAAGGAGCTGCCGCGGGCCTGAGCCGGGCCGGCAGCCGGCTCACCGCTTCCAGCGGATCGCCGAGAGCTTCTCGAGTTCCTTCAGCACGGCGACCCAGGCCTCGTCGATGTCCTCGAGCTTGCGGCTGCGCTTGTCGAGGTTGCGCAGCATCTGCGCGCCGTCGGTGTCGCGGCGGCGATACCGGCGCAGCATCTCCTTCTCGCGCAGCCTGTTCTTCGCCTTCACCGCCTCGGCATGTTCCTTGTCGATATCCTTGATCGTGCCGATCAGCCGCTCGGTCAGCTTCAGGTCCTCGAGCAGCGGGATCTGGTTGCGCTTGATCTGGGTGCGGATGTTGTGCAGCCGGCGGATCTGGGCGCGCAGGTCGCGCACCATCCGCTCGACCTGCCTGAGCCGCGCGCGCATCTCCGGGCGCATGCGCTTGTTGGTGTCGCGTACCCCGGCTTCGAGCTTGCGCAAGGATTTGGATTTGCTCGCCATCCGACCCTCGTCCTGACCTCGGGCCATTCTGACGAGATGGGCGGCCAGCGCAATGCCCAGCGCAGCGGCCCGTGCTAGGCTGTCGGGAAACACCGCCAGAGGAGGACACGATGAAGGCGATCGCCTATGAGAGATTCGGCCCCGCCGACGAGGTGCTGACGCTGCGCGACATCGAGGACCCGGCGCCGGCCCCCGGCGAGGTGGTGGTCCGCCTCGAGGCCTCGGGGGTCAATCCCTCCGATGTCAAGCTGCGCGCGGGCGCACGGCCGGGGGCGCAGATGGCCTATCCGCTCACCGTGCCGCATTCCGACGGCGCCGGGGTGATCGAGGCCGTCGGCGAGGGCATCGACCCGTCGCGGATCGGCCAGCGGGTCTGGCTCTGGAACGGTCACTGGCGGCGCGAGTTCGGCACGGCGGCGGAGCGGATCGCCCTGCCCGCGGTGCAGACATCGCCGCTGCCCGGGCGCAGCACCGCCGCCGAGGGCGCCTGCCTCGGGATCCCGGCGATGACCGCCTGGATGACGCTCTTCGAGGCCGGCTCGATCGCCGGCGCGCGGGTGCTGGTGACCGGCGGGGCCGGCGCAGTGGGGCGCTATGCCGTGCAGATGGCCCGGCTCGGCGGCGCGGCGCAGGTCATCACCACCGTGTCGGGCCCCGAGAAGGCGGCCCATGCCAGCGCCCACAGCCTCGCCCCGGATGCGGTGATCGACTATCGCCGCGAGGATGTGACGGCGCGGGTCATGGAGCTGACCGGCGGCGCCGGCGTGGACCGGGTGGTGGATGTCGATCTCGGCGCCAACATGGCGACCACCGCCGCGGTGATCGCCGAGAACGGCACCATCGCCACCTATGCCTCGATGGCGGTGCCGGAACCGGCGCTGCCGTTCTACCAGCTGATGTTCAAGAACGTGACGCTGCGGATGGTGCTGGCCTATCTGATGGCGCCGGAGGCCCGCGCGCGGGCGGCGGCCGGGATCACCGACTGGCTCGCCGAAGGCCGGCTCTCGCATGCGGTCGGCCCCCAGTTCCCGCTGGCCGAGACGGCGGCGGCGCACCGGGCGGTCGAGGCGGGGGGCGTGCTCGGCACGGTGGTCGTCACCGTCTGAGCGCCCGGTCAGCGGCGGCGGGAGGGCTCTCCTGCCGGCGGGTTGCGGAGATGCCGGCACAGCAACGTTTCGCCGAGGCGGGCACGCTCGAACCCGCCGGCGGCGAGATCGAGATCCGGGAGCCGTTCGAGGCGTCCGTAATCCGCCACCGCCCGCGCGGCGCCGGTCACCGCGCCGACCGAGGTCAGCGCGCTGGCCATGGCGCGAAACATCCGCAGGCCCATGGGGCTGTCGCTCATCCGGCTCATAGCGATCCTTTCATGTCTGCTCGGATCGAGCATATGGTGCGACGCACCATTATTGCAACGCAGCATGGCGGGAGGCAGCCTTGCGCTCCGGTCCAAGCGGGCCCCCCGCTGTCGCCGGAATGTCACCCGGTAGCGGCTTGACAGGCACGCCCCGCGATCCGAGCTATGGCTCTCGGCATCATCTGCGGCGGAGATCCGGCGATGGCGGCGAAACCGGGGCATGGCGGGGCGGAACGGCGCGCTCTCGAGATCGTCATCCCGATCCGCCATGTCTGGTGGATCGGCCTGCTCGCCCGCCACTACGCCGCCCGCAAGCTGCACCCGCTCTGGATCCTCGATGCGAACGCGCACTGGCTGTTCAGGCTCTGGGCGCGGCTGCGGCTGCGGCGGGTGGTCACCGTGCGCGCGTCCGCGCCGCGCGCCGAAACCATGCTGGGCCCGGCGGTCTCGGTGCTCGACTGCGACTGGGTGGTGCGGATGGATGGCGACGAGCTGCCCTCCGAGGCGCTTGTCGCCGCGCTGCATCGCCTCGCCGCGGGAGAGCTGGCCGAGGCCAGCGGCGACATTGCCTGCCTGGCCTGCGCCCGGCGCTGGCTGCGCCTCGAGGACGGGCGCGTCGTGTTCTCGCGCAACCGCCTCTTCGGCCGCGAGGGCGAGGATCACCAGTACCGCGTGTTTCGCCGCGCCGGGCTGGCCTTCACCGAGGCGATTCACACGCCGGGCTTCGAGGTGGACACGCGGCGGCTCCGCTTCCTCGGCCCGGAGACCTGCATCTGGCATTTCAACTGGATCTGCTACAGCACCGCCGAGCGGCGGGCCAAGATCACCGCCTATGACGCGCAGGCGCCGGATGCTGGGTCGGATTTCCGCGCCTTCTACCTGCCGGAGGAGGCCCCGGCCGGCACCCATGACTGGGCGCCCTGCCCCGAGCCCGCGGTGGCGGCGATGTGCCGGCGGATCGCGCGCTTCCGCGCCTCACCGCTGTGCCGGCTGCTGCTCCGGATCGGGCCGAACTGAGCCGCCGGCCCGAGGCCCCTGCCCGCCGCGGGGACGGCCGCGCCGCCGGGGCGGCTAGTCGCGCTCGCCGAGCGCGATCGCCATCAGCGCATAGGTCACCTGCGCCGCGGTGAAATCCGAGACCGTGTCGCCCTCGCGCGGCGCCAGTTCCACCACGTCGAGCCCGGCGCAGACCCGGCCGCGCAGCGCCGAGCGTACGAGGCCGAGCGCCTGGTAGAAGCCGAGCCCGCCCGGCACAGGGGTGCCGGTGGCCGGCAGGATCGCGGGATCGAGCCCGTCGAGATCGAAGCTGACATAGACCTGCTCGGGGAAATCCGCCGGCAGCTCGGCCGCCATGATGCCGCCGGTCACCAGCGCCTCGGCATCGACGTGATGCACGGCATGGGCGCGCCGGGCCTCCGCCTCCTCCCGCGAGAAGGCCCGCACGCCGTATTGCGCGAGGCGGTGCCCGCGCCCGGCCAGGAGCTGCATCACCGAGGCATGCGAGTGCGGCTCGCCCTGATAGGCCCGGCGCAGATCGGCATGGGCGTCGATCTGCAGGATGCCCACCGGCGCCCCCAGCGCCTCCGCCACGCCTAGCACCGCGCCATAGCTGAGGCTGTGCTCGCCGCCGAGCGTCACCGGCAGCGCGCCCGCCCGCACCGCGGCCGCGGTGCGCGCCGCGATCCGCGCCATCACCTCGGGCAGCGGGCCCGAGACATCCACCGGCGCCTCGGTATGGATGCCGGAGGCGCAGGGCTCGCCGCCGCGCCAGACCCGCTCGAGCTCGTCGGAGGCGGCGATGATCGCCTCCGGCCCGCGCGCGGTGCCGGCGCCATAGGAGACGGTGCGCTCCAGCGGCACCGGGATCACCCGCAGGCGCGCGGTTTCCGCGGCGCGCTCCGCCGCGGTCAGCTCCGAATCGAGAAAGATCATGACAGCCGCCCCTCGAAATCCGCCTGGCCGAAGGCCCGCACCTCGCCGAGCGCATCGGTCTCCGAGTTCCAGAGCCAGATCGCCGGCAGCGCGACGCCGTTGAAGGTCGTGGTCTTGACCATCGAGTAATGCGCCTGGTCGAGGAAGGCGAGCCGGTCGCCCGGCCGCGGCATCCGCGCGAAGCGGTAGCTGCCGATCACGTCGCCCGCCAGGCAGGACGGCCCGCCGAGGCGCACCGCGATGCCCTTCCCCTCCGGCGGCTCGCCGAGCAGCGCCGGGCGATAGGGCGCCTCGATCACGTCAGGCATGTGGCAGGTGGCGGAGATGTCGAGGATCGCGATCGGCCCGTCGTTCTCCATCACGTCGAGCACCTCGCCGACCAGGATGCCGGCATCGAGTGCCACCGCCTCGCCCGGCTCGAGGAAGATCCGGCAGCCGGTCGCCGCCGCGGTCTCGCGCAGGAAGGCAGAGAGCGCGGCGCGGTCGTAGTCGGCCCGGGTGATGTGGTGGCCGCCGCCGAGATTGAGCCAGTCGAGCCCACCGAAATGAGGCGCGAGGCGTGGCGCCACCGCGTCCCAGGTGCGGCGCAGCGGCTCGAAGTCCTGCTCGCAGAGGGTGTGCATGTGCAGCCCCGCCATGCCCTCGAGATGCGCCGCCTCGAGCTGCGAGACCGGATGGCCGAGCCGCGAGCCCGGCGCCGCCGGGTCATAGCGCGGCACCTCGCCCTCGGAATGCTCGGGATTGATCCGCAGGCCGAGATCGGCGCCGCCGGCCCGCGCCGCCCTGCCGAAGCGCGCCGCCTGCCCCGGCGAGTTGAACACCACCGTGTCCGAGAGCGCGGCGATCTCGTCGATCTCGGAGGCCTTGTAGCCGGCCGCGAAGGTCTCGACGATGCCGCCGAAACGGGCCCGCGCGAGCCGCGCCTCCCAGAGCCCGCTGGCGCAGCAGCCGGAGAGATGGCGCATCACCACGGGCGCCGCGGCCCACATCGAGAACGCCTTGAGCGCCAGCAGCATGGTGGCGCCCGACGCCTCGGCAACCCCCGCCAGCACCCGGCAATTGGCCTCGAGCCGCGCCTCGTCCACCACGAAGGCCGGGCTCGGCAGGCGCGCCAAGTCGAGGCGCGCGAAGGCGCCCGGATCGCCGGCCTGGGTCTGCATCATCGGGGCTGGCGTCTCGTCCATGGCCTGAGCCTCCCTATCGGATGCCGCTGCGATCGATCATCGAACGCCCTGCCGGCCATCGGCCCGCAGGACCTGCGCCCCGGCGCGCACCGGCCTCTCCGGCGCCGGGCCGGCGGCCGCGAGCGGCACCGTCCTGCCAAGTGCGGGCCGGCCGAAGCCGCGCGCGCCGCCATCCGGCCCCGCCACCACCGCGGAACCCGGACCGGGGGCGATCGCGGTGCCCCGGCGAGACCGTCGGAAGCGGCGGCGGCCCGGCATGGCGCCTCAGAAGCCGACCGGGCCGGGCAGCTCGTGCACCTGCCAGGGCAGTCCCTGCGTGTTCAGCATCTCCATGAAGGGATCGGGGTCGAGCTGCTCCATGTTGAAGACGCCGGCGCCGGACCATTTGCCCTGGAGCATCAGCGCGGTGCCGATCATCGCCGGCACGCCGGTGGTGTAGCTCACCGCCTGGCTGCCGACCTCGCGATAGCACTCCTCGTGGTCGCAGATGTTGTAGATGTAGAGCGTCTTCTCCGCACCGTCCTTCACGCCGGTGGCGATATCGCCGATGCAGGTCTTGCCCTTGGTGCGCGCGCCGAGATCGCCCGGGTTCGGCAGCACCGCCTTGAGGAACTGCAGCGGCACGATCTGCTGGCCCTGGAACTCCACCGGCTCGATCGAGGTCATGCCGACATTCTCGAGCACCGTCACGTGGTTGATATAGGCGTCGCCGAAGGTCATCCAGAACCGTGCGCGCTTGATCTCCGGAAAGTGCTTCGCAAGGCTCTCGAGCTCCTCATGATACATGAGGTACATGTTCTTCTCGCCGACCTCGGGGAAATCGAAGGCGACCTTGTGGCTCATCGCCGGGGAGGTGATCCACTTGCCGTCCTCCCAGTGATAGGCCGGCGCGGTCACCTCGCGGATGTTGATCTCCGGGTTGAAGTTGGTCGCGAAGGGGTGGCCGTGATCGCCGCCGTTGCAGTCGAGGATGTCGAGATAGTCGATCCGGTCGAAATGGTGCTTCTTCAGCCAGGTGGCGAAGACGCTGGTCACGCCGGGATCGAAGCCGGAGCCGAGCACCGCCATCAGCCCCGCCTTCTCGAAGCGCTCCTGATAGGCCCACTGGTGCGAATACTCGAACTTCGCCTCCTCGGGCGGCTCGTAGTTGGCGGTGTCGAGATAATGCGTACCGGTGGCCAGGCAGGCATCCATCAGCGCGAGATCCTGGTAGGGCAGCGCGAGGTTGACCAGCACCGTCGGCCTGACCTTCTCGATCAGCGCCACCGTCTCGGCGACGTTGTCCGCATCCACCGCATGGGTCTCGACCTCGCGGCCGGTGCGCGCCTTCACGCTCTCCGCGATCGCCTCGCATTTCGAGACGGTGCGCGAGGCCAGCACGATCTCGGGAAAGATCTCCGGGTTCATCGCCATCTTGTGCACCGCGACGGAGCCAACGCCCCCCGCGCCGATCACCAGAACCTTGCTCATCTCCGCGCCTCCTCTCTGTGCGCGGCCGCCCCTCCGGGGCCGCCTTCGCGCGCCGAAACCGCCGGACCCGGAGCCGGGCCCGGGCAACTCAGTGTTCGTAGTAGGTGTAGCCCGCCAGGCTGTCCTTGAAGAGCGCGATCAGCTCGCGGCGCTCCGCCGTGGTGATGCCGCCCGAGGAGACATGGGCCTCGACCCGGGCCTTGAAGGCGTCGAGCGCATCGCGCGGGTCGTATTCCACATAGGACAGCACCTCGGCGATGGAATCGCCCTCCACCTCGTGCAGCAGGTCGTAGCCGCCATCGGCGCGCAGGTCGATCGTCACCACGTTGGTGTCGCCGAAGAGGTTGTGCAGATCGCCCAGCGTCTCCTGGTAGGCGCCGACGAAGAACACCCCGAGATAATAGGGCTCGTCCTCCCGCAGGTCGTGGACCGGCAGCGCGTGGTGCACGCCGTCGGCCAGCACGAACCGGTCGATCTTGCCGTCGCTGTCGCAGGTGATGTCGGAGAGCACGGCGCGCCGCGTCGGCGCCTCGCCGAGCCGCTGCAGCGGCATCACCGGGTGCACCTGGTCGATCGCCCAGATATCGGGCAGCGACTGGAACAGCGAGAAGTTGCCGTGATAGATGTCGGCATAGCCCTCGAGCGCCTCGGCGATCTCCTCGGGCACCTCCTCGAGCTCCGCCGCCACGCGCTTGATGCGCTCCACCGCGTAGAGATAGACGCGCTCGGCCCGGGCCATCTCGCGCAGCCCGATCTGGCCCCGGCGGAACAGCGCGCGCAGCTCCTCGCGATACCAGGTGGCATCGGAAATGCACTCCTGCAGCCGCGCGACGCTCACATAGGAAGGGATCTCCGCGAGGCTCTGCAGCAGGTGGTTGTCGCCCTCCTGCGCGGTCTCGGGGGTGGCGCGGTCGTAATAGGTTGCCTCGAGCACGTTGAAGATCAGCATCGAGGAGGTGGCGACGGTGGCCCGCCCGCTCTCGGTCACGAGGGTCGGGTGCTTCACCTCGGCGGCGTCGAAGACGAACTTCACCGTCTCCACCAGGTTGGCGCAGTATTCCCCCAGCGAGTAGTTCACCGAGTTCGGCGCCGCGCGGTGCTCGCCGGTATAGTCGATGCCGAGGCCGCCGCCGAGATCGAGATGGGTGAGCGGCGCGCCCTCGCGGGTGAGCTCGACGAAGACCCGCGCCGCCTCGTCGGCGGCCATGCGCGCCTCGTTGACGTTGGGGATCTGGCTGCCGAGATGGGAATGCTGCAGCGTGAGGCAGTGCGAGAGCCCCTCCGCCGCCAGCTTGTCGAGCACCTCGACCACCTGGTTCATGGTCATCCCGAAGGCCGAGCGGTCGCCGGAGCTCTCGGCCCATTTGCCCGAGATCTGGCGCGTCAGCTTGACCCGCACGCCGAGCGTCGGCTCGAGCCCGAGGGCGCGCGCCTCGGCCAGCACGGTATCGAGCTCGCGCGGGCTCTCCAGCACGATCACGCAGGTGATGCCGAGCTTCTGGGCCAGGATCGCGAGGCGGACGAATTCCGCATCCTTGATCCCGTTGCAGATCACCAGCGCATCCGGCGCCAGCCTGCGCGAGAGCGCGATCAGCAGCTCGGGCTTGGAGCCCGCCTCCAGGCCGAAGCCGTAGGGCGCGCCATGGGTCACGATGCGGTCGACCACCTCGGCCTGCTGGTTGACCTTGATCGGGAACACGCCGCGATAGCTGCCGCCATAGTCGGCCGCGCGGATCGCCTCGGCGAAGCTCTCGTTGAGCCGGCGCAGCTGGTGCTCGAGAAAGGCGTTGACCCGCACCAGCACCGGCGCCCGGATGCCGCGGGTCTCGAGCTCGTGCATCACGGTGAGCAGCGGCACCGGCGCCGCCTCCTCGTTCAGCGGGTTGACGAGGCCGACCTCGCCGCTCTCGAGGACCTTGAGGAGCCCCTGACCCCAACGCTCGATGCCGTAGATATCGGCCGGCTTGACCGCGCTCGCGTCCATAGAGCCCTCCCGCTGATCCGCGGAGCCGCAGGGACAGCCCCTCGGCCACGGAGCCGAGACCTAACGTGCCGCCCCCCCGATCTCAAGGGGAACCGCGGGGCGCGGCGGCATATCGGGCGTGCGTGATCGACCGGTGCCCGCGGCGCCCGCCGAGGCGCCTCCCGGGATGCGCCGGAGCGCCGGCGATCAGTCGAGCAGCGTGACGTTCCGGCTGCAGGCCCAGCGGTCTCCGCCGTCGCGCCAGCAGGCATCGACCGCCCGCTCGCGGGCCTCGGCCTCGGTCGCGCCGACCCCCGTGCCGCTGGCGGTGCAGCCGGCGGTGCCGCACCGCGCGATCGCCCGGTATCCGGCGCCGGAGCCGTCGCCGCCGCCCGGCAGGATCGCCGCCGCCGCGCCGGCCAGCGGGACCGCGACGACCAGCAGCCTAGCCCAGCGGACCCGTGCGGTGCCGTCCAGGTGCAGCCCGATCGCCCGCAGAGGCCCCGGCCATCCCGATCTCGACGTCATGGCAATGTCCTCCTTCGCGGCATGTCCTGTGCGGACTGCAATGGCGCGCGGCGGCGGCGAATTGCGAAAACCGCCCGTGCATGACCCCGCCGGCGCGGCGCCGCCGGCATGTTCACCAGTTGTTAACCCCTCTGGCGGAGGCTGGCGGCGGCCGAGAAGGGTTTCCATGCAGGCAATTCTGGACTTTCTGTTTTCCGAGGGCGGCTACTCACCCCACGGCTATTGCCTGGCCTGGGAGCCGGAGATCCTCTATCTCCACATCGTGTCGGACACGATCATCGCGCTGGCCTATTTCTCGATCCCGATCGCGATCTTCCAGTTCCTGCGCAAGCGGCGCGACCTGCCGAGCCCGCTGCTGGCCCTGCTGTTCTGCGCGTTCATCCTGTTCTGCGGGATGACCCATGCCGTCTCCATCGCCACCATGTTCATGCCGATCTACGGCTTCGAGGGCGCGCTGAAGCTGGCCACGGGGCTGATCTCCGTCGCCGCCGCCGTGGTCGGGTTCGCGCTGCTGCCGGAGATCCTGGCGATCCCCGGCCATTCGGCGCTGATGCAGGCCAACCGCAAGCTCGAGGAGGAGGTGGCGACCCGGCGCGATGCCGAGGCCGCGCTGCGCCGGACGAATATCGAGACCGAGCGGCGCATCGCCGAGCGCACGGCCGAGCTCGTGCTGGCGCGCGAGGCGGCGGAGGCGGCGAGCCACGCCAAGTCGACCTTCCTGGCCAACATGTCGCACGAGATCCGCACCCCGCTGAACGGCATCATCGGAATGGCCGACCTGCTCTCGGAGACCGATCTCGACCCCGAGCAGCGGATCTCGGTGGAGACCATCGTGCGCTCGGGCGACGGGCTGCTCACCATCATCAACGACGTGCTCGACTTCTCGAAGATCGAGGCCGGTCGGCTCACGCTCGACCCGCGGCCCTTCAACCTGATCGAGGAGGTGGAGGCGATCGGCGCCCTGCTGGCGGCGAACGCGCACGAGAAGAACCTCGAGCTGGTCGTCGACTGCGACCAGCGCCTGC
Organism: Paralimibaculum aggregatum; assembly: GCF_030270585.1. Taxonomy (GTDB): domain Bacteria; phylum Pseudomonadota; class Alphaproteobacteria; order Rhodobacterales; family Rhodobacteraceae; genus Thermohalobaculum; species Thermohalobaculum aggregatum. The sequence continues at coordinate 10,874 of NZ_BSYI01000007.1, read as the reverse complement.
CGCGCAGCCTGGTCGGCGATCCGGGCCGCATGCGGCAGGTCATCACCAACATGCTGGGCAACGCGATCAAGTTCACCGAGCGCGGCCGGGTCAGCATCCGGGTGACCGGCACGGTGAGCGACGGCCGCTGCGATCTCGCCATCGAGGTGACCGATACCGGGATCGGCATTCCCGAGGACAAGCTGGCGGCCATCTTCCACGCCTTCGAGCAGGTGACCGGCGAGGCCCATCAGGCCGGCATGGGCACCGGGCTGGGCCTGGCGATCTCGCGGCGCCTGCTCGAGGCGATGGGCGGCACGCTCGAGGTCAGCTCGACGCTCGGCGAAGGCTCGACCTTCGTCTGCCGCGTGCCCCTGCCGCTCGACCCGGACGCGGCCGCCGCGGCCACGGAGCCGGAGGCCGCGCGCGGCAGCCCGCCGGCGGTCCTGGTGATCAACCCGCGGAAGGCGGCCTGCGAGCGGCTGTGCAAGGCGCTGAGCGCCTGGGGCTATCGCCCGGTCTGCGCCACCGGGCTCGAGGCGCTGGGCGCGGCGCCGTGCTGCAGCGGCGTCTCCGATGACGCGCCGGAGGACAGCGAGATCGTCGTGGCCATCGTCGACAAGCGCGCCCTCGCCGGCGACGGGCCCGGCTTCCACGCCCGGATCTGCGAACACTTCGGCCGGCCGCTGCCCGGCATCGTGCTGATCCCCCACGACAACACCTTCGAGCAGACCGTGCTGCTTAGCGCCGGCTTCGATCAGGTCCTGGTCGAGCCGGTGCAGAGCCGTGCGCTGCGCGAGGCGCTGCACCGCCTCTCCGCCGAGGCGCGCCCGGGCGATGGCGCGGCAGGCGGCGCGCATGGCCCCGGGCTGCACACCGGAGCGGGAACCGCCGCGCTGGCCGCGGATGCCGCCGGCCGGCCGCTGCTTTCCGAGCTGGTCGTGCTCGTCGCCGAGGACAACCAGACCAACCGGCTGGTCATCAACAAGATGCTGACCGGGCTGGTGGCCGAGCTGCACTATGCCGAGACCGGCACCCGGGCCCTGCAGCTCTACGAGCAGATCGCCCCCGATGCGATCCTGATGGATGTCACCATGCCGGAGATGGACGGTCTCGAGGCGACCCGGGAGATCCGCCGCCGCGAGGCCGACCGCGGCGACCCGCGCTGCCCGATCATCGCGCTCACGGCCAACGCCATGCCCGGCGACAGGGAACAGTGCCAGGGCGCCGGGATGGACGGGTTCCTCGCGAAGCCCGTGCGCAAGATCGACCTGATCGCGGCGCTCGAGGCGACCATCGCCCGCGCGGCCGCCTGACCCCGCGGGCGGCGAGCGGCCGCAGCCGCCCCGGCCGGGCTGTCACGGCCGCCTCAGATGGCGGCCATGTCCTCCTCCTCGTCGTTGTCCCGCCGCAGCTCGCCGCGGAACAGCGCACCGATCCAACGACAGAGCACGTAGAAGATCGGCGTGAAGATCAGCCCGAAGGTGGTCACGCCGATCATCCCGTAGAACACCGCGGTGCCGAGCGCCTGACGCATCTCCGCGCCCGGCCCGGTGGCGATCACCAGCGGCACCACGCCGAGGATGAAGGCGAAGGAGGTCATCAGGATCGGCCGCAGCCGCAGCCGTGCCGCCTCGACCGCGGCCTCGACGCGGCTGCGCCCCGCCTCCTCCGCCTGCCGGGCGAACTCGACGATCAGGATCGCGTTCTTCGAGGCCAGCCCGACCAGCACCACCAGGCCGATCTGGGTGAGGATGTTGTTGTCCATGCCCCGGTAGAGCACGCCGGAGATCGCCGCCAGCAGGCACATCGGCACGATCAGGATCACCGAGAGCGGCAGCAGCCAGCTCTCGTATTGCGCCGCGAGCAGCAGGAAGACGAAGACGATGGCCAGCATGAACACATAGATCGCCGACGAGCCCGCCAGCTTCTCCTGCAGCGCGAGCTCGGTCCACTCGTAGCTGAAGCCGGAGGGCAGCTGCGCGTCGAGCAGCGCCTCCATCCTCTCGATCGCCTCGCCGGTGGAGGTGCCCGGTTCGGTCCGCCCCTGCAGCGCCGCGGCGGGGTAGAGGTTGTAGCGCGCCACGCGGTAGGGCCCGGTCTGCTCCTCGAAGGTCGCCACCGAGCCGATCGGCACCATGCCGCCGCTCTCCGAGCGGGTGCGCAGGCGCGCGATGTCCTCGATCTCGTCGCGGAACGGCCCGTCGGCCTGCGCCGTCACCCGGTAGGTGCGGCCGAGGAAGTTGAAGTCGTTGACGAAGCTCGAGCCGAGATAGACCTCCAGCGTCTCGTTGATCGCCGCCGGCGAGACGCCGATGAGCTGGGCCTTCACCAGGTCGATATCCGCGAAGACCTTCGGCGTCTTGGTGTTGAACAGCGTGAAGACCTGGGTCAGCCCCTCGATCCCGTTGGCCTGGATCATCGCGCCGAAGGTCGCCTGCTCCAGCGCCTCGAGGCCGCGGCCGCGGCGGTCCTGCACATAGAGCTTCCAGCCGCCGCCCGAACCGATGCCGCGCACCGGCGGCGGCTGCAGCAGGAAGATCATCGCGTCCTTGATCTGGAACAGCTCGCGCTGCAGCTCGCCCAGCACCCGCAGGTCGGAATAGCCGTTCTCGGTGCGCCAGTCGAAGGGCTTCATCGGCACGAAGATCGCCGCCGCGTTGGGGGCGTTGGTGAAGGTCGCGCCGTCGAGGCCGACGATGGCAACGCCGGTGCGCACCGCCGGGTGCTCGAGGATGATCTCGGTGGCGCGCTTGGCGACCCGGTCGGTGCGTGCCAGCGACGAGCCGGCGGGCAGCTGGATCACCGTGACCAGATAGCCCTGGTCCTGCGCCGGGATGAAGCCGGTCGGCGCGCGCGAGAACTGCGTCACGCCGAGCACGATCAGCCCGCCATAGACCACCAGCATCACCACCATGATCCGCAGCAGGCCGCGGATCAGCAGCGCATAGCCCGCCTCGAGCAGGCCGAAGCACCAGTTGAACAGCCGGAAGAACATGGCGAACGGCCAGGTGAGGATGCCGGTCAGCCCGCGCCGCCGGCGGCCCTCGCCGTGCCCGCTCAGGATCAGCGCCGCCAGCGCCGGGGAGAGGGTGAGCGAGACCAGCACCGAGATCGTCGTCGAGGCGGCGATGGTCAGCGCGAACTGCTGGAAGAACTGCCCGGTGATGCCGCCGATCGCCGCCACCGGCATGAAGATCGCCAGCATCACGAGCCCGTTGGCCACCAGCGCGCTCGAGACCTCCTTCATGGTCTTGCGCGCGGCCTCGCGCGGGGTCTCGCCCTGGCGCAGATAGCGCTCGACATTCTCCACCACGATGATCGCGTCGTCGACCACGATGCCGATGGCCAGCACGAGGCCGAAGAGGGTCAGCGTGTTGAGGGAGAAGCCGAGCATCGCCATCAGCGCGAAGGTGCCGATCAGCGAGACCGGGATGGCCACGATCGGGATCAGCGACGCCCGGATGCTGCCGAGGAACAGCACGATCACCAGCACGACGAGCACCACCGCCTCGAACAGCGTGGTCATCACCGCGTCGATCGAGGCGGAGATGAACTCGGTGGGGTTGTAGACGATGGTGTATTCGAGGCCCGTCGGGAACTCCTCGGCCATCTCGTCCATGGCGGCGATGATGGCCTCGGCGGTCTCCAGCGCGTTCGAGCCCGGGCGCTGGAAGATGCCGATGGGCAGCGCGTTGTCGCGCCCGAGATAGCCGTTGATCGAATAGTCCTGCGCCCCGAGCTCGACCCGCGCGATGTCGCGCACCCGCACCAGGCGGTCGTCGGTTTCGAGCACCACGATCTCGGCGAACTCCTCCGGCGCGGTGAGCCGGCCCTGCGTGACCACCTGCAGCTCGAAGGCGCCGGGCTCGGGCACCGGCAGCCGGTTGACGACGCCGGAGGCGACCTGGACGTTGTTGGCCCGGAGCGCCGCCACCACCTCGCCCGCGGTCAGCCCCTGCGCCGCCACCAGTTCCGGGTCGAGCCAGATCCGCATCGAATAGGCGCGCTCGGCAAACACGGTGGCCTGGCCGACGCCCTCGATCCGCGCGAGCCGGTCGACCACCTGGGTGCGCGCGTAGTTGGAGATGTAGAGCTGGTCCCGGCTGCCGTCCGGCGACAGCATGTGGATGACCATCATCAGGTCGGGCGAGGCCTTGCGGGTGGTGACCCCGAGGCGCCGCACCTCCTCGGGCAGGCGCGGCTCGGCCACGCTCACCCGGTTCTGCACCAGCACCTGCGCCTCGTCGAGATCGGTGCCGAGCCTGAACACGACGTTGAGCGACATCCGACCGTCGCCGGTGGACTGGCTCGTCATGTAGAGCATCTTCTCGACGCCGTTGATCTCCTGCTCGATCGGCGTCGCGACGGTGTTCGCCACGGTTTCGGCGGAGGCGCCCGGATAGCTCGCCGAGACCTGGATGGTCGGCGGCGCGATCTCGGGATACTGCGTGACCGGCAGCGAGAAATAGGCGATCGCGCCGATCAGCGAGATCAGGAGCGAGACGACCGTCGCGAAGATCGGCCGGTCGATGAAGAAGAGGGCGAAGTTCATCCGCTCACTCCGCGCCGAACGAGATGGTGATCTCATTCGGTGTCACCGACACGCCCGGCCTGGCGCGCTGGATGCCGGCAACGATCACCAGATCCTCGGTGGAGAGGCCCTCGCGGATCACCCGCAGCCCGCCATGCATCGGCCCGGTCTTCACCGGACGCGGCGAGACCATGCCCTCGGCATCGACCACCATGACGATCCGGCTGGCCTGGTCGGCAAGGATCGCCTCGTCCGGGATCAGCACCGCCTCGTAGGGGTCGGAGGCCGGCAGCTGCAGCCGGCCGAAGAGGCCCGGCAGCAGGAAGCCCTCGGAATTGTCGAGCACGGCACGCCCGGTGATCGTGCCGGAGTTCGGGTCGAGCCGGTTGTCGACGAAATCCATGTGCCCTTCGTGGACGAAGCTGTCCTCGTCCATCAGCCGCACTCTGACCTTGGTGGTGGCGACCCGCGAGGCCGGCCGGGTGCCGACGCTGGCGAGGCGGGAATATTTCAGGAAATCCGATTCCGAGGCGGTGAAGGTGAAATGGATCGGATCGATCGACACGATGGTGCTGAGCAGCGTCGCCCCGCTCGATCCGCCGAGCACGAGGTTGCCCTCGTCGATCCGGGTATCCGACATGCGCCCGGTGAAGGGCGCGCGGATCTCGGTGAAGTCGAGATCGAGCTGCGCCTCGAGCAGCTGCGCCTTGGCCACGGCCACCGCGGCCTCCGCCTCGGCGAGGGCCGCGCTGGTCCGGTCGACCTCCTGGGTGGTGCCGACATTGCGCTCGGCGAGCTGCAGCGCCCGGTCGCGCTCGATCTGCGCGAGATCGCGCGTCGCCTCGGCCGAGACCACCTGCGCCTCGGCACGGGTCACCGCGGCCTTGAAGGTGCGCTGGTCGATGGTGAACAGGAGATCGCCCTCCTCCACCACATCGCCGTCCTCGAAGCTGATGCTGTCGAGATAGCCGGAGACGCGGGCGAAGATCTCCACCTCCTTCACCGCCTCGAAGCGGCCGGTGAAGATGTCGTGGTCCACCACCTCATGGGTGATCGGATGCGCGACATCGACCGGCGGGTTGGGCGGCATCTGCGCCGCCGCCCCGGTTGCGGCGAGCATTGCGGCAAGGCCGAGAAGCCCGGAGAAGGGCGCGGGCCGCGCCCGGGTACCGGCGGCGTCGCCGCCAGCGCTCCCCCGGGCCGCGAAGATGGCGGACAGGCGCATGTCGATCTCCCGATGGGCCTGCGGGCGCCCGCGGCCATTGGACTTCGAACGGGTACGGCCGCCGCGTCGCGAAGGACGCATGCGGCCTGCACGGCGGCACGACGGCGCCTGCCGCAGGGGAACCCCCGGGCGCAGCGCCGACCAAGGGCGATTTAGGGCAGGAACCCCCGCTTGGCGAGGGGCCATCGCGGAGAATGCTGCCTTGCACAACACGGGACGCTGGTGGCCTCCGCGTTGTGCCCGGGAACCGTGCAGCCGCCGCGGACCGGGCGGGGCCCTGCGCCGCCTTGCCGGCGTTTCGCCGGCGCGGGCCGTCGGCGGCCCCGCCTCCGGGGCCGCCCTGCGCTCACATGTTGGGGTAGTTGGGCCCGTCGCCGCCCTGCGGCGTGGTCCAGACGATGTTCTGGCTCGGATCCTTGATGTCGCAGGTCTTGCAGTGCACGCAGTTCTGGAAGTTTATCTGGAACCGCGGCGCCTCGCCCTCCTCGCGCACCACCTCGTAGACCCCCGCCGGGCAGTAGCGTTCGGCCGGCTCGGCATAGGTCGGCAGGTTGACCGCGATCGGCACCGCCGGGTCCTTCAGCGTGAGATGCGCCGGCTGGCTCTCCTCGTGATTGGTGAAGGAATAGGCCACGTTGGTCAGCCGGTCGAAGCTCAGCACGCCGTCGGGCCTGGGATAGGCGATCTCCTTGTGGTCGGCCGCCTTGCCGGTCGCCTCGGCATCGGACTTGCCGTGCCCGAGGGTGCCGAACAGCGTGCCGCCGGTGAGCGTCGCCGCCCACATGTCGAGCCCGCCGCCGGCCAGCGAGGCCACCAGGCCATAGCGCGACCAGAGCGGCTTGACGTTGCGCACCGGCTTGAGATCCTTGGCGATCGGCCCCCTGGCCACCGCCTCGGCATAGGCCGTGAGCTCCTCGCCGGGCTTGCCGGCCTCCATCCGCCCCCAGGCCGCCTCCGCCGCCGCGATGCCCGAGAGCATCGCGTTGTGATTGCCCTTGATGCGGGGCACGTTCACCATCCCGGCCGAGCAGCCGAGCAGCGCGCCGCCCGGGAAGGTGAGCTTCGGCATCGCCTGCCAGCCCCCCTCGGAGATCGCCCGCGCGCCATAGGAGATGCGCTTGCCGCCCTCCAGCACCGAGGCGATCATCGGGTGATGCTTGAAGCGCTGGAACTCCATGTAGGGGTAGAGATGCGGGTTGGCGTAGTTGAGATGGACGACGAAGCCGACATAGACCTGATTGTTGTCGAGGTGGTACATGAACGAGCCGCCACCGGCGGCCTTGCCGAGCGGCCAGCCCATGGTGTGGGTCACCTGGCCCTCGCGGTGCTTCTCCGGGTCGATCTCCCAGAGCTCCTTCATGCCGATGCCGTATTTCTGCGGCTCGCGGCCCTGGTCCAGCCCGTATTTCGCGATCACCTGCTTCGAGAGCGAGCCGCGCACGCCCTCGGCCAGCAGCACCTGCGCGCCGCGGATCTCCATGCCGGGCTCGTAGTTCGGCCCCTCGCCGCCATCCTTGTCGCGGCCCATCTCGCCGGCGACCACGCCGACGACGCGCTCGTCCTCGTCGAACACCAGCTCGGAGCAGGCCATGCCGGGGAAGATCTCGACGCCGAGTTCCTCCGCCTGCTCCGCCATCCAGCGGCAGACATTGCCCATCGAGACGATGTAGTTGCCGTGATTGTCCATCAGCGGCGGCAGCACGAAATTCGGGATGCGCACCTCGCCGGCGGCGCCCAGCATGTAGAACCGGTCCTCGGTGACGGGGACGTCGAGGGGGGCGCCGCGCTCCTTCCAGTCCGGGATCAGGGCGGTCAGCCCGACCGGGTCGAGCACCGCGCCGGAGAGGATATGTGCGCCGACCTCGGACCCCTTCTCGAGCACCACGACATTGACATCGTCGCCTCCGAGCTGCTTGAGCCGGATCGCGGCAGAGAGCCCCGCGGGCCCGGCGCCGACGATGACAACATCCACCTCCATCGACTCGCGTTCTGTCATGGCATAGGCTCCCTTCCGCCCCCGATGGGCCTCGTCGCGTAATAGGGTCCGCCCGCGCGTGACGTCAATGATCGCGGCGCGCCTGCCATGTTTCCGGCGGGGCCGCGCCGGCCGGAAGGGCCCCCTGCGCCACCGGTGCGCGGCGGAGCGGCGCCGGGCAGGGAGAAGCTCAGAGGAGGATCACGGATGTACAGCTCGATCATGGTTCCGGTGGACCTGGCCCACACCAAGGCCCTCGAGAAGGCGCTGGCGACCGCCGCCGATCTGGCCAAGGCCTATGGCGCCAGCCTGACCTATGTCGGCGTGACCACCAACACCCCCGGCCCGCTGGCGCATGACCCCAAGGAATTCGGCGCGAAGCTCGATGCCTTCGTCGCGGCCGAGACCGCGGCGCGCGATGTCGAGGGCGCGGGGCTCGTGGTGACCAGCCACGATCCCTCCGCCAATCTGAACAAGGACCTGCTGGAGGCCGCCAGGCAGACCGGCGCCGATCTCGTGGTGATGGGCTCGCACATGCCCGGCCTGTCCGACCACATCTTCACCGGCCATGCGCCCTATGTGGCGACCCACGCGCCGGTGAGCGTGCTGGTCGTGCGCTGACCTGCGACGGAAGGGCGCGGGGCCGGGTTGCGCCCTGCCGCCATTCCCCAACGCCCCCCGGCCGGCCCGGCTGCGCGGGGGCCGGACCCACGCACTCCTGGAATCGCGAATGAACGAGATCATCGGCCTGACCGCCCGCGCGCTGCTGTCCCGGCTGCGGGCGGGAGAGATATCCCCGCCGGAGGTGCTCGACGCCCTCGAGGCCCGAGTCGACGCCGTGGACGGCGGGGTCAACGCGCTGCCCACCCGCTGCTTCGAGCGCGCCCGCGCGGCCGCCGCCGCGCTGGCGGGCCGGCCGGCCGAGGCGCGCGGGGCGCTCGGCGGGCTGCCGGTGCCGATCAAGGATCTCTCGATGGTGGCGGGCGTCCGCTCCACCTTCGGCTCGCCGATCTATGCCGCGCATGTCCCCGATGCCTCCGACCATGTGGTGACCCGGATCGAATCGGCCGGCGGCATCGTCTACGCCAAGTCCAACACCCCCGAATTCGGTGCCGGGGGCAGCACCTTCAACCCGGTCTTCGGGCGCACCGCCAACCCCTGGGACCTGACCCGGAGCGTCGGCGGCTCCTCGGGCGGCGCGGCGGCGGCGCTGGCCTCAGGCACCGCCTGGCTCGCCCATGGCTCCGACCTCGCCGGATCGCTGCGCACGCCGGCGAGCTTCTGCTCCGTGGTCGGGCTGCGGCCCTCCCCCGCCCTGGTTCCGGCCGGACCGGGGGGCGATCCCTTCGGCACGCTGGCGGTCGAGGGGCCGATGGCGCGCAATGTCGGCGATCTCGGCCTGCTGCTCGATGCGATGGCCGGGCCGCATCCGGCCGAGCCGCTGTCGCAGGCGGAGGCCGGGCCGGGCGCCTATCGCCGCGCGGCCGAGACGCCGGTGCTGCCGCAGCGGGTGGCCTTCTCGCCGGATCTCGGGCTCACCCCGGTCGATCCGCGGGTCGCCGATATCTGCGCCGCGGCGGCGCGGCAGCTCGAGGCGCTCGGGGTCACGGTGGAGGAGGCGCATCCCGATCTCGGCGGCGCGCACGAGGCGTTCCAGACGCTGCGCGGCATCGGCTTCGCCGCCGCCCATGCCGAACACCACGCCCGCCATCGCGACCTGCTGAAGCCGGACGTGGTGTGGAACATCGAGCGGGGCCTCGCGGCCGACGGTGCCGCGGTGGCGGCGGCCACCGCCGCGCGGGCCCGGATCGCGGCCGAGATGCACGGCTTCCTCGCGCGCTACGACCTCCTGCTCTGCCCCGCCACCATCGTGCCGCCGTTCCCGGTGGAGGCGCGAACGGTAGAAACTTGCAACGGTACTGCCTTCGCGAGCTATATAGACTGGCTCGCGGTCGTCTACGCGGTGACGCTCACCGCCTGCCCCGCGCTGTCGCTACCCTGCGGGTTCACCCCCGAAGGCTGGCCGGTGGGGCTGCAGATGGTCGGGCGCTTCCGCGGCGAGGCCGCGCTGCTCTCCCATGCCGCGGCGCTCGAGGCGGCGCTCGGCGTGGCAACCGGGCCGATAGACCCGCGTCCCGGCCCGGCGACGACGCAGGACAGCGACGCGGCAAGGAGAGACTGATGGCAGGATACGAGCTCGACGAGGCCTACGAGATCAAGGGGCCGGCCGATGCGAAGGCGCGCTACGACACCTGGGCCGAGACCTATGACACGGGCTTCGCGGAGGCCTGGGGCTATGTCGCGCCGCGCGAGATCGCCGGGATCCTGGCCGGCCTCGCCGGGGATGCCGGTCTCGGCGGCCCGGTGCTCGACATCGGCGCCGGCACCGGGCTGGTCGGCGCGGCGCTCGCTGCCGCCCTCGGGCCGGACCGGGCGAGCGAGATCGACGCCATCGACATCTCGCCCGAGATGCTGGCCCGCGCCGCCGCCAAGGGGATCTACCGCCAGCGGATCGAGGCGGATCTCACGCTGCCGCTGGCGCTGCCGGATGCGGCCTATGCCGGGCTGATCTCCTCGGGCACCTTCACCCATGGCCATGTCGGGCCGGAGGCGCTGCCGGAGCTGCTGCGCGTCGCCCGGCCGGGGGCGCTCTTCGTGCTCGGCACGATCCCCCCGGTGTTCGACGGCGCCGGTCTCGGCTCCGCCCTCGGCCGGCTCGTGGCGGCAGGCGAGATCGGCCCGCTCGATTTCCGCGAGATCCCGATCTACGAGGGCGCCGACCATCCCCATGCCGACGATCGCGGGCTGGTCATGGTGTTCCGCCGGAGATGAGCGGGGTGGCGGGCGGCGGAGCAGACCGGCAAGCAGCGCTCCGGGCGCTGCGCGAGGCGCTGGCCTGGCAGATCGAGCTCGGCGCCGACGAGGCGATCGGCGAGGCCCCGGTCGACCGTTTCGCCGCCAGCCAGCCCGCATCCATGCCCGCAGCCTCGCCCGCGCCTGGCGCCGCGCCCGCCCCGGCAGCCCCGGTCGCCACCGGCGCTGCGCCGGCAACGCCGCGCGGGCGAGGCATCGCCGCCGGCGCGCCGGCCAGCGGGGCCGCGACGGCCAGCAGCATACCCCAGCGGCCCCGTGCGGTGCCGTCCAGGTGCAGCCCGATCGCC
>NZ_BSYI01000006.1 GCF_030270585.1 Paralimibaculum aggregatum | reverse complement strand
CATGCCCCGGCCCGGGGCCCCGCTGGAAGACCGGGGCGCCCGCCGCCCCGGACCGGCCCCGCAACGGCCGGCAGCCACCCTCCCGCGGCAAGCGGACCTAGCTTCCCGGACAACCGCCGTTCCCGGTGACCATCCAAACCGCCCGCCCCGAGCCGCCAGACGCCACAAGGGCGGTGCCCGCGACCCCGGCCTGTCGAAGAGGCAAGCTTGCCCCCTGAAGCCGGACTGCGCGGTGGGAAGCGTGCCGATCCCCACGGGCCGCCCGGCCGCGGTCATCTGCTTGGCAACCGAGACGCGGATCGCCGCGAAGCTCATCCTAAGCGGCGCCGACCGCTACCGGCTGCCCCGCGGCGCCGACGCGGCCGCGGTGCTGCTGGCCGGCTGCGAGGGCCGGCGCCTCGCCTGCCCGGCCGGCTGGGCCGCCTTGGCCGAGCGCATCCTGCGCGCCAAGGGCCCGCGCTACGGCCTTCGCGATATCGCCCGGCTGAGCGCGGCGATGCGCTCCGCCCGCGGAACGTGAGCGACACACCGGACCGCCTCCGCAAGCGCACCGCTCGTCGGCTCGGATGGCTCGGCAACGATACCCGGTAGCCCGTTCCAGCCACCACCACAGCCGCCCGCACACGGATCTTCCGTGATGGGCAATGGTGTATGGCGAATGGGCCGCCGAGCCTGTGGACAGATGGGGCGGGGGCTGATCTACGTTCTGGCGCGTAACGGTTTTCGCGGAAACCGTTGAGCGCTCAGCTTCCCGCACCGTGGATATTGCCAACAGCCTGGCAGATGCGCAGGAACAGGTCGTCGGGTCTTTCGCATTTCGCCCTGTTCACCGCCCAGAGCAACCACCGAACATTGCCCTCGACATATCCAACTTCAGGATCGATGCGATCCGGGCCTGGCGCCGGATGCGTGCCGCCGGCGCCCTCTGTCCGATGGTCGACTTCGAAGCGGATGCCGGCAGCCTCGTCAGCCACATCCACCGAAGGCGCACCCCAGGCAAAGTGATGCCGAGGCATATCAACCGCGGCAACGCCACGACGCCGAGACATCGCGCGCCCATCGAGCACGTCTTCGCGGTTCAGAAGCAGCCCAGGGTAAGCGGTACGTGCGCCCCACGGTGGCTTCAGCTTGAAGCGTGCCTGAAGTTCCAGGGGAGGAGATCGTCGAGGCGCTCGTTGGGGTGTCCTCGGGAGATCGCCTCGAGTGCTGCCTTGAGATTGGCGAAGGGCTCGACGCCATCTATCTTCGCGGTCTCGATCAGCGAGGCGATGCGGCCCCGGGACCGACCGCCCTTGTCATGACCTGCGAAGAGCGCGTTTTCCTGCTCAGAGCGATCGGGCGGATCAGGTTCTCGACGCCGTTGGTGTCTATCTCGACGCGGCCGTCGGTGAGGAAGGTCTGCAGCCCGGCCCAGTGACCGTGGATATAGGCGAGCTTCTCGCCGAGGCGCAACGTGGCTGAGACGCGGGCGCGGACCTCCGCCAGCCATGTGCCGAAGCTCTCGACGAGGGGCGCGGTACGCGCCTGGCGGGCGGAGAGGCGCTGCCCGGGGCCGGCGCCGCGGATCTCGCGTTCGATCTTGTAGAGCTCGGCGATGCGGCGGAGCCCTTCGGCGGCGATTGCCGAGCCGTCGCGCTCGAAGATCTCGCGCAGCTTGCGGCGGGTGTGGGCCCAACACTGGGCCACCTGAATGGGCGCCCCGCCCTCGCGTTTTGGCTCGGTCAGCCGGTTGTGGCCGGGATAACCGCCGAAGCCTTCCAGGAACGTTCGGCATGCTCGCCGCCGCGGCCGTAGAAGTAGACGACTCCGGGTGGGTCGGCGCCGCCCCAGCTCCGGTCGTTGCACGCGAGCGCCCATAGGAAGCCGGTCTTGCTACGCCCGCGGCCAGGATCGAGCACCGGCGCTATCGTCTCGTCCATGAAGAGCTTGGTCGATTGCTTCAGGTGCTAGGCGAGCCGATCGACCACAGGGCCGAGATGGAACGCCGCCTTGCCGACCCAGCCGGCCAGCCTCGAGCGATCCAGGTTGATGCCGGAGCGCGCGAGGATCTGGCATTGTCGGTTCAAGGGGCAGTGGTCGGCGTATTTCGAGACCAGCACATGCACGATCGCGCCCTCGGTCGACGGGACCCCATTCGAATTGCTGCGCAATTCGGTATGGGAACCCGGGCGGCGCGCATTCGATCAGATGCGGGACCGCCGGCGCCTGGGTGACGCCATCGGTGCGCGCCCGGCTGGCATATTTGGGCCGGATGGTGACAACCCGCGGCTGCGCGGGCACGATATCGAGCCGCTCAGTCCGGTCCTCGCCGATCCGGTGTATCTGGCCGCAGCCGCAGGGGCAGAGCGTGCTTGCGGGCTCGATCACCTCCTCGATCCGGGGGCAGGCTCTCCGGAAGGTTTCCGAGGTTCCGATTGACATGCGCGCGCTTCTTCCGCGACGCCGATGGCGTCGCAGGAGCCCGGTCCGCCGCCTCCTGAACCTTTGCAACCGCCACTTCCAGGTCCTCGAAAGAGCGCTGGCGCTCATCCTTGGTGAGCCGTTCCGACTTCTTCCCGAGGGCCGGGTGCTGAAACTCCTGAACCAGGTGCTCAAGGCGCTTGTTGATCTCGGCCAGTTCCGCGATCCGGGCCTGCTGCACCTCGAACACCGCCCGATAGGCGGGCGGTAGCGTGAGTGGCCTGGCCCAGTTGGTCCACGTTGAGTGTTGGTGCATTGGCGTTCTCTGGTCGACGTTGATGACGGCTTCTGGTGCGGGGAGTCGATGGCCCGGGGCGCTGTGTGGGCGTTTCGTGTTGTGGTGGCGAGGCCAGTTCTCGATGACGGTCCGGGCCTCTCCGGGGATGTGGACAATTGCTCCGTCGAGGCGTTCATCGCGGAACCGCCCGTTGAAGCTCTCGACATGACCGTTTTCCCAGGGTGACCCGGGTTCGATGCAGGCGGTCCGGGCGCCGACGGCGGCAATCCGGTCCCTCACCTTCCCGGCCACGAATTCCGGCCCGTTGTCCGGCCCGTTGTCCGGCCCGTTGTCCGGGCGGATGAAGGCCGGCACGCCGCGCATGATGAAGCGACCGGAGAGGACATCGATCCCGTCGAGCGAACCCGGCTTGTGGCCGACGCGAATCGCCAGGCACGCACGGGTGAACTCGTCCGGGATGTCGAGCGTGCGGAAGGCCCGGCCATCTTCGGTGCGGCGATGCACGAAGTCGCAGGACCGGACATGGTTGCGGCGCTCCGGCCGGAGCCGGATGCAGGATCCGTCGCCCAGCCACAGGCGGCCTCGCCCCGGCCGTCTCGCCGGCACCTTCAGCCCCTCGCGTCGCCAGAGCCTCTCGACCCGGCCATCGATGACCGACCGCCCCGCCTCACGCAGGCGTGCCGCGATCCGGCGACAGCCATGGCGACCGTACGGCCTGGCCGGCTCAATCATGTCCTCCGCCAGGCGCGCTTCATCTTCGCGGCCTCGAGGCACATCGCGTCGGGTGGAGCGGTGCCGGCCGAGCCTGCGGCAGGCGCGGCGCTCGCTCACGCCAGGCGTCTGCCGCACGCTCTCGACACATTGCCGGCGGCGCGCGGGGCTCGGAAGTTTCCCCTGGCTGCCTCCGCCAGGATGAGCTTGTCCGGGGTGAGATCCGCCACCGCCTTTCGGAGCCGCTCGTTCTCTTTCTGAAGCTGTTCGGGCTCGTGCAGCTGCCCGGTCCGCATGCCACCGCAGGTCTGGCGCCAGCGGTAGAATGTCAGCTCGGGAACGCCGATCTGCCGGATCGCCTCGGCCAAGTTCATGCCCTGGCCATGCAGCACTTCGACCTGGCGCAACCTGGTGACAAACTCTTCCGGCTTGTGTCGCTCGCTCATTCTCGGCTCCTCCCCTTCTCCAATCACAAAGGTGGACCAATCCGGATCGGGCAGATCACAAGGGGCGCCATGGCGCGTCGCCTATCCATGCGGAACTGCTGGCCCGGGGGCGGCGGATTGCCCGGAAGACGGTGGCCAGTATCATGAAACAGAACGATATCCGCCCGCCGCGTCGTCGCCGCCGCGGCCCTCGCACCACCGACAGCCGGCGCGAGCCGGGCATCGCGCCGATCCCGCTCAGGTGCGATTTCCACGCCGACGCGCCCGACCGGGCCTGGCTGGCCGGCATCAGCGACGACCCGACCGGGGAGGGCTGGCTCTATCTCGCCGCCGTCAGGGACATGGCGACCATGGAGATCGCAGGCCGGGGAGATCGCAGGCCGGGCCTTGTCCGACAGCCTGAACAAGGGGCTGGCGATCGGTGCCATGCGCATGGCGCTGCAGAACCGGCGGGCGGCGCCCGGGCCGGTCTGTCACCCGGATCGCGGCGTGCACTACGCCGGCGGCGACGACCGCAGGCCGCTTTCGAGCCATGGCGCCAGGGCCTCCAGAAGCGGCAGGGGCAAATGCCTCGACAATGCGCCGATGGTTCACGCCTCACGCGCGCCGCTTCGCGACGTCTTCGGCGCGCTGAAGACGGAGATGGTCCACAGCGCCAATGTCCGGTCGCGCCGTGAGGCGAAGGCGGCTCTCCTCGAATACATCGCAATCTTCCACAACCGACAGCCCCGTTACTCCCGCATCGGCGACCGGACGCCAGAGCGGGCCAGGATCGACATGACCCACGCCAAAGCCGCAAAGAAAGGGCTCCCAGTCCGGCTTCAGGGGGAAAGCTCACCGGCAGGATGTCGCCGAACCCGGATCCGCGCGAGCGCTGGCTGACCCGGAGCGAGGCCGCCCTGCTGCTGCGCGCCGCGGCCCCGCATCTCAGGCGCTTCATTCTGCTCTCGCTCTACACCAGCACGCGAAAATCGCCGCTCCTCGCCCTGCGCTGGCTGCCCTCGATCGATGCCGGCTGGATCGATCTCGAGCGCGGCGTGCTGCACCGGCGCGGGCCGGGCGAGCGGCGCACCAGGAAACGGCGCGAGGCTGTCCGCCTGCCTCGCCAGGTGCCGATGCAGGCCCGGATCTGGGCGCGCGACGGCGCCGCCCATGTCATCCACTTCCGCGGCCGGCCGGTGCACTCGATCAAGACCGGTTTCGCCGCCGCCAGGATCGCCGCCGGCCTGCCCGATGTCACGCCCCACGATCTGAAGCGCACCGCGGTGACCTGGGCCTTCCAGGGCGGCATGACCCTGCCCGACGCCGCGGACGACTTCTCGACCGACAGCGCGACGCTCGAACGGGTCTACCGCGCCCACAGCCCCGACCACCAGGCCCGCGCGGTGCGGGTGATCGAGCGCGGCGGGCGCGACGAAACTGGATGATATCCGGATTTTCCGTGAAGGCAGGGGCAGTCACGATTGCCGAGAAACCACTTAACGCCTTGAAAGTTCAGAGTGTTTTGCCTGACTGATGGTGCTGCCGGAGAGACTCGAACTCTCGACCTCTCCCTTACCAAGGGAGTGCTCTACCACTGAGCTACGGCAGCAGCCGTTCCCTGATCCGGTGACCGGGTCGGTCGGGCAGGAGGCGGGCGCAGGGAAATCCCACCTCCATGGCATCCGGGCGTGCCGCTCTCATCCCTCTCGAGGAGGCCCTTGTCAAGGGAGCGCGACCGCCGCTGTGCCACACCGGCTTCGGGCGCCCTGATGCCCCGATGCTCGGCGGAATGCAAGGGCAAACTGGACCGCCGCGGCGCCCCGCGATATGGGAGGTGAAATGACCGACGGGGATGACAGCAAAACCGGCAGGGGCGGCGCCCGGGGCGCCGATGCGCGGGCCGAACGGCTCGCCGCGGCGCTCCGCGACAATCTGCGCCGGCGCAAGGCACAGGCGCGTGCGCGCCGCGAAACCGCCGCCGGAACGCCGTCCTCCGGCCCCGATGCAGCCGCACCGGGCGACGATACCCTCCCCGGAGAACGCTGAGGCAGCAGAGGCCGCACCATGGACAGAATCAGGATCGAGGGCGGGCAGCCGCTGAGCGGGCGCATCGCCATCTCCGGGGCAAAGAATGCCTGCCTCACATTGATGCCGGCGGCGCTGCTGACCGACCAGCCGCTGATGCTCACCAATGCGCCGCGGCTCGCCGACATCGCCACCATGTCGGCGCTGCTGCGCTCGCTCGGCTGCGAGATCGCGAACCTGCAGGGCGGCCGCGTGCTGGCGATCTCGGCGGCGAATCTCACCAGCGACACGGCGCATTACGACATCGTGCGCAAGATGCGCGCCTCGATCCTGGTGCTCGGGCCGATGCTGGCGCGGCACGGGCGGGCGCGGGTCTCGCTGCCGGGCGGCTGCGCCATCGGCGCGCGGCCGGTGGACCTGCACCTGAAGGGGCTCGAGCGCCTCGGCGCCAGCCTCACGCTGGCCGACGGCTATGTCGAGGCGGAGGCGCCGGGCGGGCTGGTCGGCGCCGAGGTCGCGTTCCCCTTCGTCTCGGTCGGCGCCACCGAGAACCTGCTGATGGCGGCGACGCTGGCCCGCGGCACCACGGTGCTGAAGAACGCCGCGCGCGAGCCCGAGATCACCGATCTCGCCGCCTGCCTCACCCGGATGGGCGCGCGGATCGAGGGCGCCGGCACCGACACCGTCACCATCGAGGGCGTGCGCAGCCTCGGCGCCGCCACGCATCCCGTGCTGCCCGACCGGGTGGAGCTCGGCACCTACATGATCGCGCCCGCCATCGCCGGCGGCTCGGTGGTGCTGACCGGCGCCGAGCGCGGCCTCGTCGGCGCGCTGATCGAGCGGCTCGAGGCCGCCGACATCGCGGTGGAGGACGTGCCCGAGGCCGAGGGCGGGGGCCTGCGCGTCTCGCGGCGCAACGGGCGCATCCTGCCGGTGGAGATCGCCACCGCGCCCTTCCCCGGCTTCCCCACCGATCTCCAGGCGCAGATGATGGCGCTGCTCTGCCTCGCCGAGGGCGAGAGCCATATCGACGAGCGGATCTTCGAGAACCGCTTCATGCATGTGCCGGAGCTTGCGCGAATGGGTGCGCGTATCGATATCCATGGCGGCAGCGCGAGGATCACCGGGGTCGAGCGGCTCAAGGGCGCGCCGGTGATGGCGACGGATCTGCGCGCCTCGGTCAGCCTGATCCTCGCCGGGCTCGCGGCCGAGGGCGAGACCGTGGTGAGCCGGGTCTACCATCTCGACCGCGGCTACGAGCGGCTCGAGGAGAAGCTCGGCGCCTGCGGCGCGCGGATCGCGCGGCTGTCGGAGGACTAGGAACGCAAGCGGCACGTCCCGCGGGGGCGGCGAAAGGAAACGACGCGATGGATGCACGCTTCGAAGAGGTCGGGCACAGCGACCGCCCGCTGCGGCTGCGCGCCGAGAGCATCGACGATCTCGCGGTGATCTCGAGCCTGGTGCAGGACGCGCTGGCCCGCACCGGCGACATCAGCTGGGCGAAGTCGCGGCGGCGGCTGGTGCTGCTGCTCAACCGCTTCCGCTGGGAGGACCGGGCGGCGGCCGAGGCGGAGGGGCGCCCGCCGGAGCGGGTGCGCACCATGCTGATGATCGACGGCGTCGAGACCGTGCGCGCCCGCGGCGTCAGCCCGCAGGACCCGGAGACGGTGATCGGCCTGCTCACCCTCGCCTTCGCGGGCGCCGACGACCCGGAGGACCCCTCGGGCGTGCTGACCCTGGCGCTGGCCGGCGACGGCGACCTGGCGGTCGGGGTCGAGGCGCTCGACGTCACGCTGGAGGATGTCACCCGGCCCTGGATCTCGACCACCGGCAGGGTGCCCGCGCACGAGGACTGACCGGGCGCCCGCCGCCCGGCGCGCCCGCCATCGCCGGGGTCAGTTGCCGGCGGAATCCATCCGCCGCGAGGCCAGCGCCCGCTCGAGCCAGCCGAGCTTCATCTCCGGCACCGATTTCAGCAGCAGGTCGGTATAGTCGTCGAAGGGCGGGGAGAGCACCTCGTCCTTCGGACCGAAACGCACCACCCGGCCCATGTACATCACCGCGATGCTGTCGGAGATCGCGCGCACCGTCGCGATGTCGTGGGTGATGAAGAGATAGCTGACCCGGGTTTCGGCCTGCAGCTCCATCAGCAGCTTGAGGATGCCCTCCGCCACCAGCGGGTCGAGCGCCGAGGTCGGCTCGTCGCAGAGGATCAGCTCCGGGTTCGCGGCCAGCGCGCGGGCGATGCAGACCCGCTGCTTCTGCCCGCCGGAGAGCTCGGCGGGGTAGCGGTCGGCAAAGCCCTGCCCCATCTCGATCTGGTCGAGCAGCTCGGCCACCCGCCGCGCCCGCTCGCCGCCCTTCAGCCCGAAATAGAAGCCGAGCGGGCGGCCGATGATCTCCGCCACCGTCTGGCGCGGGTTCATCGCGGTGTCGGCCATCTGGTAGATCATCTGGATCTGGCGGAGCTGCTCCTTGCTGCGGCGCGAGAGCGCCGGCGGCAGCGGCTCGCCCTTGAAGCTGACGGTGCCGGCGCGCGGCGGCAGGAGCCCGGTGATCACCCGCGCCGTGGTCGACTTGCCCGAGCCCGATTCGCCCACCACCGCCAGCGTCTGGCCCTTGGGCAGGTGCATCGAGACATCGAACAGCACCGGCACCTCGCCATAGGCCGCGTCGATCCCCTCGAGCTGCAGCAGCGCGCCGGACTGGTCCTCGGCCTGGGGCTTGATGTCGGAGCGGATCGAGAGGAGCTCGCGCGTGTAGGCCTCGCGCGGCGCCTCGATCATCTGCTGCACCGGGCCGTATTCCACCGTGTTGCCGTGGCGCAGTACCATGATGTCGTCGGAGATCTGCGCCACCACCGCGAGATCGTGGGTGATGTAGATCGCCGCGACATCGGTTTCCTCGATGGCGCGCTTGATGGCCGCGAGCACGTCGATCTGGGTGGTCACGTCGAGCGCCGTGGTCGGCTCGTCGAAGACGATGAGATCCGGCGCCGGGCAGAGCGCCATCGCGGTCATCGCGCGCTGCAGCTGGCCGCCGGAAACCTGGTGCGGGAAGCGCCGGCCGAAGCTGTCGGGGTCCGGCAGGCCGAGGGTCTCGAACAGCATCCGCGCCCGCTCGCGGGCCTCGCGCCGGCTCATCAGCCCGTGCTTGAGCGCCGCCTCGACCACCTGGTCGCCGAGCCGGTGCGCCGGATTGAAGGCCGCCGCCGCCGATTGCGCGACATAGGTCACCCGCCGCCCGCGCACGCCCCGGATGCCGGATTTCGGCAGGGCGAGGATGTTCTCGCCGTGGAGCCAGACCTCGCCGCCGGTGATGCGCACCCCGCCGCGGCCATAGGCCAGCGCCGCGAGCCCGATGGTGGACTTGCCCGCCCCCGATTCGCCGATCAGGCCGAGCACCTTGCCCTTCTCGATCGCGAAGCTGACGCCGTGCACGATCTCGATGTCGCGCGGCGGCTCGTTCGGCGGATAGACCGTGGCGCCGATATGCAGGTCGCGCACCTCGAGCACGGTGCCGGGGGCGGTTGCGGCGGCGCTGTCGGGGCCGGTTCCGGGAGCTTCGCTCATCCGCGGCCTCCCTTCAGGCTGGCGGTGCGGTTGAGCATCCAGTCCACCACCATGTTGACCGAGACCGCCAGCAACGCGATCGCCGCGCCGGGATAGAGCGCCGCCGGCACCAGGAAGATGATCCCGTCCTTGTTGTCCTTGACCATGCCGCCCCAGTCGGCCTCCGGCGGCTGGATGCCGAGCCCGAGGAAGCTGAGCGTCGAGAGGAACAGCACCGCGAAGGCGAATCGCAGGCCGAACTCGGCGATCAGCGGGGTCCAGACATTGGGCAGGACCTCGCGGAAGATGATCCAGAGCCAGCCCTCGCCGCGCAGACGCGCCGCCTCGACATAGTCCTGCACCACGACATCCACCGCCACGGCGCGGCCGAGCCGGTAGACCCGGGTCTGGTCGATCACCGCCATCACCAGCACCAGGATCACGATGTTCTGCGGCAGCGCCGCCAGCACCACGAGGGCGAAGATCAGCGTCGGGATCGCCAGCAGCATGTCGTTGATGCGGCTGAGGATCTGGTCGGTCCAGCCGCCCACCACCGCGGCGGTGAAGGAGAGCAGCATCCCCGCCGAGAAGCTGAGCAGCGAGGCGATCAGCGCCACCGCGATGGTGGTCTGCGCGCCGAAGATCAGCCGCGACAGCATGTCCCGCCCGAGATTGTCGGTGCCGAGATGGCAGGTGCCGGCGCGCTCGGTGCCGTCGTCGGCGGTGGAGAGGCAGTCGGTCCCCGGCCCCTGCCAGACATCGCCGACGATCTCGCGCTCGCCGAACGGGGCGATCGCATCGGCATAGACCGCGACGAAGCCGAAGAGGATGCAGCCGAGCATGGCGACCCGCGCCGACCAGGGCAGCCTGGCCCAGCCGCGCAGCACGAGCAGCAGCGCCGCGAAGGGCACGATGTCGACCGCCGCGGAGAACAGCCGGATCAGCACCCGCATTGCCGTGCCGTCGCCGACGGCGTCGAGAAAGGCCAGCGTCTCGGTCATTTCGGGTGCCTCAGCCGCGGATTGGCGAGGATCGCGCCGACATCGGCCAGCATGTTGAGGATGATGTAGACCGCGGCGAAGACGATGCCGCAGGCCTGCACCACGGGAATGTCGCGCACCGTCACGGCATCGACGAAATACTGCCCCATGCCGGGATAGGCGAAGATCACCTCCACCACCACGACGCCGACCACCAGATAGGCGAGGTTGAGCGCCACCACGTTGATGATCGGCGCCACCGCGTTCGGCGCGGCATGCTTCCAGATGATCCGCAGCATCGACAGGCCCTTGAGCTCGGCGGTCTCGACATAGGCCGATTCCATGATGTTGAGGATCGCCGCCCGGGTCATCCGCATCATGTGCGCGATCACCACCACCACCAGCGTCATCGCCGGCAGGAAGACCAGCTGCACGTTCTCCCAGACGCTGGCCCGCGGATCGGGAATGATCGGCGGCCCGTCGCCGATGCCGAACTGCAGCGCGAAGAAGAAGATGAAGAGATAGCCGACGAAGAACTCCGGCATCGAGATCGCCGCCAGCGACAGGATGTTGATGATGCGGTCCGGCAGCCGGTTGCGGTAGAACACCGCCAGCACGCCGAGGCCGACCGAGATCGGCACCGCGAAGACCGCTGCCACCGCGGCGAGGAACAGCGTGTTCGCCAGCCGCTTGCCGAGCTGTTCGCTGACCGAGCTGCCATTGGCCCAGCTCTCGCCGAAATCGCCGATCACCACCCCGCCGAGCCAGTCGAGATAGCGCAGCATCACCGGCTGATCGAGGCCGAGCTCGCGGCGGATGTTCGCCACCGCCTCAGGGGTCGCCGCCTGGCCGAGGAAGTTCTGCGCGAAATCGCCGGGCAGCGCCTCGACGCCGAGGAACAGCAGCGCCGAGATCGCGAGGATCAGCACCACCCCGATCCCGATGCGCTTGAGGATGAGGGCGAGCACCGGGCTCATGCGGCGACGGGGCTCCACGGCCCGGGTCCGTGGCCGCGAAGCCGGGGCTGGCGGCACGGCGGGTGGCGCAGGTCGGTCATCGCTCGGCGTGTCCCTGTCGGCCGCCGGACAGCGCCGGCGGGCATGTCTTGGCTGTCGTTGCCCCGAGTGTGCCTCCGGGTAGCGGGACTGGCAAGACACCCGGCGCCGCAGGGTGCCGCAGGACGCCGCAGCGGGCTCAGATGCCGTCGCGGGCGATCTCCTCCCGGCGCGTCGCGACATAGGCGGCGAGCGCCTCCGAGCGGTCCTCCGGCAGCGCCGGCTCGG
This sequence comes from Paralimibaculum aggregatum, assembly GCF_030270585.1. GTDB lineage: Bacteria > Pseudomonadota > Alphaproteobacteria > Rhodobacterales > Rhodobacteraceae > Thermohalobaculum > Thermohalobaculum aggregatum. Next base: position 158,497 of record NZ_BSYI01000006.1, on the reverse strand, counting down.
CATAGTCGGCCAGCGCCTGCTGCCAGGCCGCGGTCGCCCGCTCGGTCGCGGTCTTGGCGCCGTCCGCGACCCAGGTCTCGTGGTTGCGCCAGTCCGCCAGCATCGGCGTGAAGAAGGCGGTCTCGTAGCGCGCCAGCGTATGCGCATCGCCGAAGAAGTGGCCGCCCGTCGGCACCCGTGCCAGCGCCGCGAAGCCGAGCGTGTCGTCGTCGACCTCGGTGGGCGCGAGGAAGGCGTAGATGTGGTTCAGCATCTCGGCATCCAGCATCACCTTCTCGAACGAGGCGCAGAGCCCGCCCTCGAGCCAGCCGGCGCCGTGATAGAGCATGTTGGCCCCGCCCATCACGCAGCCCCAGAGCGACATCTGCGTCTCCCAGACCGCCTGGGCATCGGCGGCGTTGGAGGCGTTTGACGGCGTCGCGCGATAGGGCAGGCCATAGCGCCGGGCGAGCTGGCCGCTGGCGATGTTGGCCTTGGCATTCTCCGGCGTGCCGAAGGCCGGGGCGCCGGTGCGCATGTCGACATTGGAGGTGAAGGCGCCATACATCACCGGCGCGCCGGGGCGGGCGAGCTGGGTCAGCGCGATGCCGAACAGCGCCTCCGCGGTCTGCTGCGCCAGCGCCGCCGGCAGGGTCACCGGCGTCATCGCCCCCATCAGCGTGAACGGCGTGATCGCGGTGGCCTGGCCGTGGCGCGCCATCTCGATCAGCCCGTCGGCCATGGCATCGTCGAAACGCCGCGGCGAGTTCACCGAGATGATCGTCGAGACCGCGGGCTCGGCCGCCATCTCCTCCAGCGTCATGCCCTTGGCGATGGCCATCATGGCGATGCCGTCGCGGGCCCGCTGCGGGCCGATGGCGGTGCAGTGGAAGCTCTTGTCGGTCAGCCGGATATTGGCGTCGTAGCAGTCGAGATGGCGGGTCTCGGCGGGCAGCTCGATCGGCGCCGCGACCTGGTTGCCGAGCATGTGGATCGCGTTGAGCTCATGCGCGAGGCGGATGAAGTTCCGGTAGTCCGGCAGGTTGGAGGGGCGCCGGCCGCGGATGCAGTCATGCACCGCCGGCGGGCCGGCGACCAGCGTCGAGACCATGCTGCGCCCGCCGATCTCGAGCGCGCGGGCCGGGTTGCGCGGGGTCAGGCTGAAGCGCCGCGGCGCCCGGGCCACCAGCTCGAGCAGCAGCGCCCGGTCGAGCCGCACGGTGCCGCTGGCCTCGTCGACCTCGGCGCCGGCCGCGCGAAACAGCGCGCGCGCCGGCGCGCTCATCAGCTCGATGCCGAGCTCCTCGACCACGCGCATCGCGGTCTCGTGGATCGCCTCGATCTGGTCCTCGGAGAAGATCTCCACCGGCTTCAGCGGGTTCTCGATCCGGCTCCAGGCCGGCTGCACCAGCCCTGCCTTGCGCGAGCGACGGCCGCGGCCGCGGCGGCCTCCGGAGGTGTCGTCCTCGGCCGCCCGGGCCGCAGGCATCGGGGTGGGGCGGATGGTCATGGCGCTGATGTCCTCGTGCTGGTCCCTGGCCCGCCAGCCGTGCCGGCTGCGTGCGCCGCCCAGTCTCGCGGAAAACTGTCGCGCTTGCCGCAAAATATGCGACAAACGACACCAGTCCCTGGCGCACAGCACCGGGGCCCCGATATCATGACCCTTCTGCCAGAGGACCCGGATGCGCCCCGCCGACCGCACGCTGACCACCATCGCCTTCCTGCTCGTGCGGGAGTTCTCCATGCTCTCCGTGGTCTCGGCGCTGGAGCCGCTGCGCGCGGCCAACCGCCTGCTCGGCCGGCGGCACTACGAATGGCTGCTGATCTCCGACGACGGCGGGCCGATCAACGCCTCCAACGGCATGGTGCTGGCCGCCGATGGCAGCCTCGGCGATCTCGGGCGCGACCTCGTGCGCACCGATTTCCTCTTCGTCTGCGCCGGGCTCGACCACGACCCGCCGAACCGCGCGCGGCTGCATTCGGTGCTGCGCCAGGCGGCGCGCAACCGGGTGATCCTCGGCTCGCTCTCGTCCGGCACCTTCGTGCTGGCCCGCGCCGGGCTGCTTGAGGGCTATCGCTGCACCGTCCACTGGGAGTTCCAGCCGGCCTTCGAGGAGGAGTTCCCCGAGCTCGACTGCACCTCCGGCCTCTATGCCATCGACCGCGACCGCTGGACCGGCTCCGGCGGCATCACCGGGCTCGACATGATGCTGCAGCTGATCGAGCGCGACCACGGCCCGGCGATGAGCCGCTCGGTGGGCAACCAGTTCCAGATCGACCGCATCCGCAACTCCGCGGTGCACCAGCGCCCGGGCGCGCTGGAACGGCTGGAGACCCTGCCGGCGCCGATCCAGGAGGCGATCGCGGTGATGCTCGCCAATGTCGAGAGCCCGCTCAAGATGAGCGAGATCGCCGCCGAGGTGGGGGTCAACCTGCGCCGGCTCGAGCGGCTCTTCCAGTCGCATCTCGAGATGGCCCCGGCGCAATACTACCGCCGCCTGCGGCTCGAGAAGGCGCGCGAGCTGCTCATGCACACCAATCTTTCGGCGCTGGAGATCAGCGTGCTGACAGGCTTTTCCTCGAGCTCTCATTTCGCTATGGCCTATTCCCGCGCCTTCGGGGTGCGCCCTTCGGCGACGCGCCGCACCGACACGAACAACGAACAAGACCACGACCCCAAGGGAGGGCCCGAGACATGACTGCCAAGCCCAAGGTGATCCTGACCCGCAAATGGCCCGCCAAGGTCGAGGCGGTGATGCAGGAGCGCTTCGACACCCAGCTCAACACCGCCGACCGGGCGATGAGTCCCGGCGAGCTGCGCGCCGCGCTCAACCTCTACGACGCGGTCTGCCCGACGGTGACCGACAAGATGGGCGCCGACGTGCTCGAGCACCCGGCGCGGGCCAAGATCCTCGGCAATTTCGGGGTCGGCTTCAACCACATCGACACCGAGGCGGCCAGGGCCGCGGGGCTGGCGGTGACCAACACGCCCGGCGTGCTCACCGACGCCACCGCCGACATCGCGCTCACCGTGCTGCTCAACGTGATGCGCCGCACCTGGGAGGGCGAGACGATGCTGCGCGCCGGCGACTGGACCGGCTGGCGCCCGACCCAGCTGATGGGCCGCTCGCCCCAGGGCAAGGTGCTCGGCATCATCGGCATGGGCCGCATCGGCAAGGCCATGGCCAAGCGCTGCCACCATGCGCTCGACATGGAGATCGTGTTCTACGACGCCTTCCCGGTGAACGATCCCGGCGTGCCGGCGACCCAGCTCGGAACCGTCGACGAGGTGCTCGCGGCGGCCGACGTGGTGTCGCTGCACTGCCCCGGCGGCGGCGAGAACATCCACCTGATCAACGGCGCCCGGCTGGCCAGGATGAAGCCCTCGGCCTTCATCGTGAACTCCGCCCGCGGCGACATCATCGACGAGGCGGCGCTGGTCACCGCGCTGCAGGCCGGCCAGATCGCCGGCGCCGGCCTCGACGTCTTCGAGCGCGAGCCGGCGATCACCGAGGCGCTGAAGGGCATGGCCAATGTCTGCCTGCTGCCGCATCTCGGCTCGGCCACCACCGAGACCCGCGAGGCGATGGGCATGACCGTGGTGGAGAACCTCACCGCCTTCTTCGCCGGCGAGGAGCCGCCGAACCGCGTCGCCTGACGCCGCCCGCCGGGCCCGCCCCCGCAGGGCGCGCCCGGCCCCGGGTTTCCGCAATATTGAACCGGTATGGTTCCGGTATGGGTTCGGTATGGCAGTCCTGCCGGCCTCCGCCTCCCGAGCGCCGCCCGACCTCGCCCTCCCCCGGGATCCGCCCGCCGCCGGGGTCCAGCGTTCGGACCGAACCTCCCCGTGGCGCTTCGCCGGGCCGAACCTCCCCACGTTCAGAGTACGGACCGAACTTCCCCGTGGTGCATGGCCGGGCCGGACCTCCCCGCATCCGGGGTCGGGGCCGGCCTCGCCGCGGCGCATGGCCCCACCCAACCTCTCCGCATCCGGGGTTGGGGGCGAACCATCCCGCGGCGGGTTGCCGGACCGCAGTTCCCTGCATCGGGGGGGCGGGACGAGCCTTCCCGCAGCACATGGCCGGATCGAACCTGGCCGCATCCGGGGTTGGGGACGAACCGCCCCTCGGCGCAGCTTTGGGCCGCACCCGCCCGCATCCGGGGGCAGCGGACCGAGCCATTCTCCTGACGCTCCCGGTGGAGGGTCTGTTCGCGTGGGGTCGGCCGGCCCTCTGCGGTGCAGCTCCGCCGCGCCCTGCCCAGGGGGGGGCCCGTTCGCCTCGCGGGTGCCTTGCCGGCAGCCCATCGGGACCGGCTCGTCTCGCCTGCGCTTCCCGGGCAGCCTGCGAGACCGTCCGGGCGATCCGTTCCCGTGCGCCATCCTGCGCCCTGGCCATGAAGCTGGCCGGGCCTTGCCGGGAGACCCTGCGGTATCCCCTCCAGAGCTCCGGAGGAGATGCGCCACGGCGGGCCCGGGGGCTGGACAGCGCTCGGGCGTAGCGCGGGGTGCCTCGGGGACGGGCCAGAGCTTACCGGGAAACCCGTCGGCATCCCGCCCAGGGCTCCGAACGGAGGGTGCCACGGCGGCTCCCGGGGACTGCGCGGAGCGCGGGGTGCCTCAGAGCCGGGCTGGCCTGCGGGGCGGTTCGCGAGCGGGCCGACCCGGCCCCTGCCTCGCTTGGCTGCGGGCGGGCGGCGGCGGCGGGGACGGCGGGCGGGGGCTCGCCGGTCGGTTGCGGACCGCGAATTGATTACGCTGCGGAAGCCTTGCAGAATCTCCCTTTCGATGCGCGATTGATGCGAGGTGACGGATGCTCGCGAAAGCTCCTTTCCGGCGCCTGGCCGCGGCGGCGCTGCTCGCCCTGGCCCCCGGCCTGCCGGCGCTGGCGGCGCCCTATGGCAGCTCGGATTACGGCGTCGCGCTCAGCCATGTCTATTTCGACCCCAACGTCCAGCAGCCTGCAATCGATGGCGGGGAGACCACCCATGCCACGCTGACCAGCAATTTCGTGCGCCCGGTGCCGCCGCCGGACAATGTGCCGATCACGATCAGCAACAGCGCCGATCTGCGCACGGGGGAGATCAAGTTCGACATGCCGGGCTGCATCTGTGGCGGGCAGGCGAACATGAAGGACATCCTGTTCTTCGACCTCACCGGCTCGACGACCGCCGACATGTTCGAGGTGATGTTCACGGTGACCGTCGCGGGCAGCATCGGCAAGAGCCCCTTCACCAATCCGCTCGACCCCGCGATGGCGAGCTTCTCGTTCGGCGTCGGCGGAACGGGTGTGTTCGAGCAGGGCTTCGGCATCGCCGGCACCTGGACGACCGCGGAGCCGCTGGTCGACCTCGCCGACCCGGCGAACTTCTCGGTCACGACGAACAGCGGCAACACGGTCTCGGTCGGGCCCGGCGTGTTCTCCGGCAAGGGCATCCTCTTCGGCGGGGCGATGCGCCAGCTCAGCCTCGGGCTGACCATGACCGCCGGAGACATCGCCGCCATCGGCGACACCGCGACGCTCAGCATCGCCAGCCCGGTGCCCTTCTCCACCGCCTCCGGCGTGCTGCTCAGCCAGGCGGCCGCGGTGCCGCTGCCGCCGGGCCTCGTGCTGCTGCTGGCCGGGCTCGGCGGGCTCGGCCTCGCCGCCCGGCGGCGCGCCGCCCGAGCGCGGCGCCCCCTCCCGCAGCGTTCACCCGGCTAAAAACGGTTGGGTTTCCCGCGTCGGCGCTTTAGGTTGCCGGATACGCGCCGCGAGAGCGCATGCCCATTCGACAACACGGGAGCGTAACGACATGAAGATGACCCTCCGCACTGCCGTCGCCGCAGCCTGCCTGATCGGCTTCGCCGCCGAGGCCTCGGCGCTGACCTGGAACGTCTCCGTCTGGGGCAAGCGGCGCGCCTTCACCGAACACATCCACAAGCTCGGCGACCTGCTGGCGGAGAAGACCGGCGGCGACTTCACGCTGAACATCTCCTATGGCGGCCTCTCGAAGAACCGCGAGAACCTCGACGGCATCGAGATCGGCGCCTTCGAGATGGCGCAGTTCTGCGCCGGCTACCACCGCGACAAGAACCCGACGATCACCGTGCTGGAGCTGCCCTTCCTCGGCGTCGCGACGCTGGACGAGGAGGTCGCCGTGGCGCGCGCGGTCTACGAGCACCCGGCGACCCAGAAGGACCTGGCGCGCTGGAACGCCAAGCTGCTGATGACCTCGCCGATGCCGCAGTACAACCTCGCCGGGATGGGCGAGCCGCCGGCCATGCTGGAGGATTTCGAGGGCATGCGGGTGCGCGCCACCGGCGGCCTCGGCGATGCCTTCCGAACCGTCGGCGCGACGCCGACCAGCGTGACCGCGACCGAGGCCTATGGCGCGCTCGAGTCGGGCGTCGTCGATGCGGTGGCCTTCGCGCAGCACGCGCATCTGTCGTTCCGCACCATCGATCTCGCCAAGTGGTGGACCACCAACCTCAACCCCGGCACGGTGAACTGCCCGGTGGTGGTGAACATCGACGCCTATGAGAGCCTCTCGGACGAGCAGCGCGCCGCGCTCGACAGCTCGATCGAGGAATCCATCGCCCACTATCTCGCCAACTATGGCGAGCTGCTGAAGAAGTGGGAGAGCATCCTGGCCGAGAAGAACGTCGAGAAGGTGGTGATCGCCGACGACCAGATCGCGGCCTTCCGGGCCAAGGCGGCCGACCCGATCCGCGCCGAGTGGATCGCCAGCATGGAGGCCCAGGGCATCCCCGGGCAGGAGCTCTACGACCTCACCCAGGAGGTGCTGAAGAGCTGCCACGAGGCGGACGAGGCCATGACCCCCTCGGGCGTCAAGACCGCCTGCTGATCCGCAAGTAGTTCCGGGCGCCGCGCCTTTCCGCCGCGGCGCCCGAGGAGACGCGCCCCATGTCCGGCCAGTCCGTCCTCGAAGATGCCAGCCCGGCGAGCCGCGCCGACCGGGCACTCTACCGGCTCGAACAGGCGCTCACCCTCGGCTCCGGCATCCTGATCCTCGCGGTCATGCTGGTCTCGGTGGTCAACATCCTCGGCCGCAAGGGCAAGGAGAAGGCGCTCGACTGGGGCTGGGACGGCATCGCCGCCTTCCTCGGCCCGGTGCCGGGCTTCGTCGACTGGATGGTGACGGCGGTGCCGGTGATCGCCTTTCTCGGCATCGCCGGCTGCCAGCGCCTCGGCGGGCATATCCGCATGGACATCCTCGTCGGCCAGCTCAAGGGCCGCGCGCTCTGGCTCTTCGAGATGGTGAGCTGCCTGCTGATGCTGGCGCTCTGCCTCGTGCTGATCCAGGGCAGCTGGCTGCATTTCGAGCGCAGCTTCGACTTCGCCGCGCCGCTCTGGTCGCGCGACAGCACGATCGACATCAACCTGCCGGTCTGGCCGGTGAAGCTGCTGGTGCCGGTGATGCTGGGGCTGCTGGCGCTGCGCCTCTGCCTGCAGATCTGGGCCTACTGGCGGGCCTTCCTGAGCAATGCCGAGCGGCCGGTGGCGGTGCCGCTGATCGAGACCGCGGCGGAGCAGGCCGCGCATGAGGCGGAGTCGGTCTCGGGCGCGGATGTCGATGCCGAGCTGGAAGCCGGAAACGGCGACGGAAACGGAAATGGCGGCCGCCCCGGGGGATCGCAGGCATGACCACCTTGGATACCTCGCTCGTGCTCGCGGGGGTGCTGATCCTCCTCGTGCTGGTGGGCATGCGGGTGGCTTTCGCCACCGCGCTGATCGGCTTTCTCGGGCTCTTCCTGCTGTTCGCCTTCGAGCGCGGACAGGGCATGGAGCGCGGCTTCACCACGGCGCTGAAGATCGCCGGGCAGGTGCCGCACTCGAAGATGTCGACCCATGTGCTGAGCCTGATCCCGACCTTCATCCTGATCGGCTATCTGGCCTATTACGCCGGGCTCACCAAGGCGCTGTTCGAGGCCGCCAAGCGCTGGGTCGGCTGGCTGCCGGGGGGGCTCGGGGTCTCCACGGTGTTCGCCACCGCGGGCTTCGCGGCGGTCTCCGGCGCCTCGGTGGCGACCTCGGCGGTGTTCGCCCGCATCGCGATCCCGGAGATGCTGAAGCTCGGCTACGACAAGCGCTTCGCGGCGGGCGTGGTGGCGGCCGGCGGCACGCTGGCCTCGCTGATCCCGCCCTCGGCGATCCTGGTGATCTACGCGATCATCACCGAGAGCTCGGTCGGCCAGCTGCTGATGGCGGGCTTCCTGCCCGGGCTGGTCTCGGCGCTGATCTATGGCGGGCTGGTGATCGGGCTGGCGCGGATGCGCCCCAAGCTCGGGCCGCCGGTCACCGGCTTCACCTGGGCCGAGCGCTTCGAGAGCCTGCCCGGCGCACTGCCGATCCTGTTCGTCGTGTTCATCATCATCTTCTGCATCTATGGCGGCTGGGGCACCCCCACCGAGGCCGGCGCGCTCGGCGCCTTCGTGGTGCTGGTGATGGCGATCTCCCGCGGCATGCGGGCGAGGCAGCTCGGCTCCGCGCTGATCGAGAGCGCCAAGCTCACCGCGATGATCTTCACGATGATCTGGGGCGTGCTGATCTATGTGCGCTATCTCGGCTATGCCGACCTGCCGGGCGCCTTCGCCACCTGGATCTCGGGGCTCGAACAGTCGCCGATGATGACGCTGCTGATGATCCTCGGCGCCTATGTGGTGCTGGGGATGTTCATGGACGCCATCGGCATGCTGATCCTGACCCTGCCGATCACCTTCCCGGCGGTGATCGCGCTGAATGGCGGGCCCAATGTCACCGCCGAGGCCTCGGCGCTCGGCATGACCGCGGACCAGTGCGGCATCTGGTTCGGCATCATCGTGGTGAAGATGGCCGAGCTCTGCCTGATAACCCCGCCGATCGGGCTCAACTGCTACGTCGTCGCCGGCGTCGCGGGCGAGCGGCACGGCATCTCGGTGCAGGACGTGTTCCGCGGCGCCTCGCCCTTCTTCCTGGCCGATGCGGCGACGGTGGCGGTGCTGATCGCCTTCCCCGGCATCGTGCTCTGGCTGCCGGCGCAGGTGATCGGCTGACCGCGCGGGGGGCGCCCGGCGGGGCGCCCTCAGTCGGCGAAGCGGGCCAGCAGCAGGATCGAGCCCACCGCCATGGCGACGCCGAGCATCTCGCGCGGGCGCAGGTTCTCGCCGAACACGAAGACCCCCATGCCGGTCATGAACAGCACCGTCAGCAGCGCGTACCAGACGCCGACGGCGGCCATGCTCGCCCCCTGCAGCGCCAAGGCGAAGCCGAGCGCGGTGAGCGCATAGCAGCCGGCGCCGATGGCAAAGGGCAGGTTGGCGACGGGCTCCGCCCGCAGCGAGGCGAGCTTGAGGAAATAGTCTCCCACCATGGTGACGACGGCGATGAACGCCATGAGGAAGATCGGGCGCAGGGCCTGATCGCGCAGGAACTCGAGCATGGGTCTCGGCCTCGTGTCGGTGAGCCCCCCAACGCCGCGGCTCTGTGATGTCCCGGGGGCAGGCTAGCAAATCCGGACGATTCGCGGAATGCGAAATGCAGCCCGTCTGCCCGATCCATCAGCCGCCCGCGGGTCCGACCGCACGAAGCGCGATTTGACGTGGCGGCGCGGCGCCGGGAGGATGGCGCGCAACAGGGGTTTTCAGGAGGCAGGCATGTATACCCTCACCATCGGCGACAAGGCCTATTCCAGCTGGTCGATGCGCGGCTGGCTGCTGCTCGCGGGCTTCGGGATCAAGTTCGAGGAGGAGGTGGTGGAGATGTACACCCCCGCCTTCGACGCGATGCAGGCGGCCCATGCCCCGGCCCGGCAGGTGCCGCAGATCGCCTGGCGCGAGGGCGGCCGGGCGCACCGGCTCTGGGACAGCTTGGCGATCGCCGAGACCCTGGCCGAGCGGCACCCGGCGGCCGGCCACTGGCCGCGCGACTGGGCGCTGCGGATGCAGGCGCGGGTGCTGGCGGCGGAGATGCATTCCGGGCTCTCGGCGCTGCGCGGCGCCTGCCCGATGAACCTGCACCGGCACATGCGCCCGCTGGCCGCGCCGCCGGAGGGGCTGGCGCGCGATCTCGAGCGGCTCGGCGATCTCTGGGACTGGGCGATGCGCGAGGGCGGCGGCCCCTGGCTCGCGGGGCCGGCGTTCAGCGCCGCCGACGTGTTCTACGCCCCGGTGGCCTCCCGGCTGGTCTCCTATGCGCTGACCGACGACCGCACGCGCGGCTATGCGCAGATGCTGATGGAGCAGGAGGCGGTGGCCCGCTGGTGCCGCGAGGCCCGCGCCGCGCCGCGCCGCATCGCCCGCTACGACGAGCTGGCCTGAGCCGTTCCGCGCCGAGCCCGGCCGGAGCGCGGCACGGGGCGGAGCGCGGCACGGGGCGGAGCGCGGCACGGGGTGCGAGCCGGCCGGAGCGGGAAAACGCACCGCCGGCGCGTCTTTCCGGGCGGGCATCCGGGTGCCCCCCGCCCCGGCCCCGGGCGGGCCTCAGTCCTCCTTCGGCTGGCGTTCGGTCGGGGCGACCGAGGTCATCAGCCCCAGCGTGATGCCGACGAAGAAATACGACAGCAGCCCCTGCAGCATGGCGAAGACCCGGGCCGGGCCGTAGGGCACGCAGTCGCCATAGCCGACCGTCGAGAAGGTGATGGCGGAGAAGTAGAAATCCGTCATCCCCCCCGGCACGCAGCTGGTCAGGTTGTCGGCGCCCTCGACCAGCCCGCCGCCGGGGCCGTATTCCAGCATGCTGTAGATCCCGGCATAGCCGACAATCATCAGCCCGGCATGGCCGAGCATGAAGAGCACGGTCGGCAGCGGATCGACCTTGCCGTGGAAATAGGCGCGGATGATCAGGAAGACCGGGATCATCATCGTCACCGCCTGCACGGTGCAGGCGATCAGCTCGGGCACGCTCGCCCCCGGCGCCTCGATCACGCTCTCGACCGGCCAGGACAGCAGCGCCAGCGCGAGATGCAGGCCGAGCAGGACCGGCCCGTAGAAGACGTCGTCCTCGAAGATCACCCGGCGCAGCCCCTCGCGCTCCGGCTCGGCGGGCGGCGGGCGGGCGAAGACATCCGACACCATCGTCTCCAGCGCCGCGGCATCCGCGGCGTCGAACCGGTCGGGCAGGTCGCTGTCGATGTCGAGCACGCCGATCAGCCGGCCCTCGTGGTCGCGCACCGGCACGACGATCTCCGAGCGGGTCGAGGCGGCACAGGCGATATGGCCGGGAAAGGCCTCGACATCCGGCACGATCAGGGTCTGCCCCTCGCGCGCGGCGGCGCCGCAGACGCCCCGCTCGAACGGGATCACGAGGCAGCCATGGCCGCCCTGATAGGGGCCGATGCGCAGCAGCTCCGGCTCGGTGACGCGGTAGAAGCCGACCCAGTCGAACCCCTCCACCCCGTGGAACAGCTCGCAGGCCACGGTCGCCATGCAGGCGATCTCGTCATGCTCGTTCTCGGTGAGCGCGGCGATGCGCGCGGCGAGCGCGGGCCAGTCCGGCCGGAGGCGCTCGGCGGCTTCGTTCATGGCGCCGCCATCCCGCCTGCAGGGGCCGGAGCGGGGGCCGGGTCGGGGGCCGCCGCGCCGGCGGCCGCCACCGCCGCCTCGAACTCGGGCAGGATCAGGCCCGGGTCCTCGATGCCGACCGAGACCCGGATGAAGCCCTCGGTGATGCCGATCGCCTCGCGCGCCGCCGGGCTCATGCCGCGATGCGAGGAGGAGGCCGGGTGCGAGAGCGTGGTGGCGACATCGCCGAGGGTGGGGGCGAAGGGCAGGTGCTCGGCGGCACGCAGGAAGCGGTTGGCCACAGCGCGCCCGCCGCGCAGCCGGAAGCTCACCATGTAGCCGCCCTCGTCGCCGCAGATCGCGCGGGCGCGGTTGTGGTCCGGATGGTCCGGCCGGGCGGGATAGAGCACCGCCTCGACGCCGGGCAGCGCGGCCAGCCGGTCGGCCAGCGCCGCGGCATTGGCCTGCGCCCGCTCGAAGCGCAGGTCGAAGGTGTGCAGCCCGCGCTCGGCCAGCCAGCAGTCGAAGGGCGCCGGCGTCAGGCCCCAGCTCGCGCTGATGTCGTAGACCCGCCGGGCCGCCTCCGGCGCGCGCGCGCCGACATAGCCGAGGGTGACGTCGGCATGGCCGGCGAGCAGCTTGGTGACCGAGTGAATGACATAGTCCGCCCCCTCGGCCAGCGGCCGGTAGAGCCGCGGCGTGGTGAAGGTGTTGTCCACCGCCAGCGCCACGCCGCGCGCCCGGCAGGCGGCGAGGATCGCTGGCATGTCGGCCACCCGCAGCGTCGGGTTCGCCACCACCTCGACCAGCGCCAGCCGCGTCTCGGGCCGGATCGCCGCGGCAAAGGCGGCGCCGTCGGTGGCATCCACCAGGCTCACCGAGACCCCCATGCGGGGCAGCTCCTCGTTGAGCAGCCGCAGCGAACGGCCATAGAGCTGGTCCCCCGCCACCACATGGTCGCCCGCCTTCAGCACGGCGAGGAAGACCGCGCCCACCGCCGCCATGCCGGAGCCCATCAGCACGCCGCCGGCGGCGCCCTCCATCCAGTCGAGCTTCTCCGCCAGCACCTGCCAGTTGGGATGGCCCTCGCGGCCATAGGTGAAGCCGGCGGCGCCGCCCTCGTAGATCGCGTCCAGCGCATCGGCATCCGGCGCCCAATAGGCCACGGCGGGCGAGAGCGGCGTGCCGAGCGGCCGGGTGGCGCTTTCGGGCGGCGCGCTGCGGCGCACCACGGAACGGTGATCGCTCGTCATCCGGCGGCATCCCCCTTGCGCTTTCCGGCTTCTTTCCCCCGAGTTAAACTGCCGCCGCCGCAACGGTCAATCGCGCGGCGCTGCAGGGTGGGACGAGATGACCAAGCGCCGGGCCGTGGGGCTCCTGATCCTCGCGGAGATCCTGGCCATGGGCCTCTGGTTCTCCTCTGCCGCGGTGCTGCCCGAGATGGGGGCGGAGGCCGGGCTGCCGGCCTCGCGGCTGGCCTGGCTCGCCACCGCGGTGCAGCTCGGCTTCGCCGGCGGCGCGCTCGGCTTCGCGGTGCTGGGGCTGGCCGACCGCTACGACCCGCGCGCGGTGTTCTTCCTCTCGGCGATGGTGGCGGCGGCGGCCAATCTCGCGCTGCTCTGGGCACCGCTCGGCGGCTGGACGGCGATCCTGCTGCGGGCGGTCACCGGCGCGGCGCTGGCCGGGGTCTATCCGGTGGGGATGAAGATCGCCGTCGGCTGGGGCCAGCGCGACCGGGCGCTGCTGGTGAGCCTGCTGGTCTGCGCGCTGACGCTCGGCTCGGCCTCGCCGCATCTGATCGCGCTCGGGAGCGCGGAGGCCGGCGGCACCGACTGGCGCGCGGTGATCGCGGCCTGCTCGGGCTTCGCGGCGCTGGGCGGCGTGCTGGCGCTGCTGATCGGGCTCGGCCCGCATCACGCGCGCGCCGCCCGGCTCGATCCCGGCGCGATCCGGCTGGCCTGGACCGAGCCGCGCATCCGCTACGCCTTCCTCGGCTATCTCGGGCACATGTGGGAGCTCTACGCGCTCTGGGCCTGGGTCGGGCTGATCGCGCAGCTCTCCTTCGCCGAGGCCGGGATCGTCGAGGCCTGGCCGGCCCGGCTCACCGCCTTCGCCGCCATCGCCCTCGGCGGGCTGGCCTGCATCCCGGCGGGCTGGCTGGCCGACCGGGCGGGGCGGGCGCGCACCGCGCTCGGCTGCCTCCTGCTGTCCTGCGCGGCCGGGCTGGCCACCGCGGCGGCCTTCGGCGGCAGCCCCTGGCTGGCGGCGCTGCTGCTGATCGCCTGGGGCATCGCGGTGATCCCCGACAGCGCGCTCTACTCGACGCTGGTGGCCGATGCCGCGCCGCCGGAACGCGCCGGCTCGCTGATGACGCTGCAGACCGCGCTCGGCTTCCTGCTGACGGCGGCGACGGTGCAGACCCTGCCGCTGGTCGCCGGCGCCCTCGGCTGGCCCGGGGCGCTGGCGCTGCTGGCGATCGGGCCGGCCGCCGGCGCCTGGGCGATGCGGCGGCTGATCCGGCTCAGGCAGCCTTCCACTTGATCGAGCAGCCCATCGAGGGGATCTGCTCGGCCGGCCCGCGGCCGGTCTCGACGACGCCCTTCATCGCCTCGAAGAGATCGCGGCGGAGATCCGGGCTGCCCGGGCGCGGGCCGGAGGCGTCGAGCCGGCCGCGGTATTGCAGCCCTAGCCCGGCGTCGTAGCCGAAGAAATCCGGCGTGCAGACCGCGCCATAGGCCCGCGCCACCGCCTGGCTCTCGTCGTGCAGGTAGGGGAAGGGGAAGCAGTGTGCCGCGGCGAACTCGGCCATCTTCTCGAAGCTGTCCTCGGGGTGGCTGGCAGCGTCGTTGGCGCAGATCGCGGCGACGCCGATGCCGAGGGCCTGCAGCGCCCGCCCGTCGCGCACCAGCCGGTCCGCCACCGCCTTCACATAGGGACAGTGATTGCAGATGAACATCACCAGCAGACCTTGCGGCCCGGCGATGTCGTCTCGCGCATAGGTTGCGCCATCGGTGGCCGGAAGGCGGAAATCCGGCGCTGGCGTGCCGAAATCGCAGATCGGGGTGGTTTCGAGGGCCATGGGTCTCTCCTCTGAAAGCGGAAGTCCGTGCAGGGGATGCAACAAGTTCCTAATACAGCGCCGCAATTCTGTTCGCAATTTGCCTAGAAATTGGCCATTTCTCGCCTTGGTTGTGCCATGAACTCTCGGCGCAAAAGTGACGAATCGCTAACAATTTGTCCTTGCCTATGGTAAACGATCTCCATGGGTGTGTGAGCGTATGGGTGACCGATTCCAACGGTCGGAGTGTGTGGATGGAGTTCGAGAACGCGCCTAGATTCATCGAAGGTTTGAACATGTCGACCAGCGAGCTGATGCTGGTCGCGCTGCTGGTTCCGCTGATGATTGGCCTGATCGTCGGAATCGAGCGGGAGCTGGCGCTGTTCGCCGCGTTTGCCGGCGTCATCGCCGTGCTCGTGGCAGGCTTCTGAGGCCGGAGCAGCCCCGGAAGAGACGGCCGCGGAAGGGCGGACGCCCCCCGAACGCCGAGACCGAAGACCGAGCCTTTCCAGGAGACCCGCGCGCCGCGCCCGCGGCGCCGCGAGGAAACCAGGCACCCGCTTCCGGTTCGCCCGGGAGCGGGTGTTGCCATGCCGTGACCGCGCGCGGGAGGGAGGCGCCTCAGCGCCACCAGCTCTCCGGCTTGTGGCCGAAGCCCGCGGCGCGCTCGAGCGCGAAGGCGGTGTCGAGCAGCTCCGCCTCGCCCCAGGGCCTGCCGATCAGCTGCAGCCCGAGCGGCAGCCCCTCGCCCGAGAGCCCCACCGGCACCGAGATGCCCGGCAGGCCGGCGAGGTTCAGCGTCACCGAGAAGACGTCCTGCAGGTACATCTTCACCGGATCGCCCTCCATCTCGCCGAGCGGGAAGGCGGCGGAAGGGGTGACCGGGGTCAGGATCGCGTCGACCTGCCCGAAGGCCGCCTCGAAATCCGCGCGCACGAGGCTGCGGATCTTCTGCGCGCGCAGGTAGTAGGCGTCGTAGTAGCCGGCCGAGAGCACATAGGCGCCGATCATCACCCGGCGCTGAACCTCGCGGCCGAAGCCCTCGGCGCGGCTCTTCTCGTAGAGATCGACGATGCCGTCGCCCTGGCCGAGCGACGCCCGGCGGCCATAGCGCACGCCGTCATAGCGCGCGAGGTTCGACGAGGCCTCGGCGGTGGCGATGATGTAGTAGGCCGGCAGCGCATGGGGGGTGTTGGGCAGCGAGATCTCCACCACCTCGGCCCCGGCATCGCGCAGCATCTCGGCGCCGCGGTCCCAGAGCGCGGCGATCTCGTCCGGCAGGTCGGCGCCGTATTCCTTCGGCAGGCCGATGCGCCTGCCGCGCATGTCGCCCTTGAGCGCCGCCTCGAAGTCCGGCACCTCGCGGGGCGCGGAGGTCGAGTCCTTCGGGTCGTGCCCGGCGATCGCGCCGAGCAGGATCGCGGCGTCGCGCACGGTCTTGGTCATCGGGCCGGCCTGGTCGAGCGAGCTGGCATAGGCGACCATGCCCCAGCGCGAGCAGCGGCCATAGGTCGGCTTGATGCCCACCGTGCCGGTGAAGGCCGCGGGCTGGCGGATCGAGCCGCCGGTGTCGCTGCCGAGGGCGGCGAGGCAGAGATCCGCCGCCACCGCCGCGGCCGAGCCGCCGGAGGAGCCGCCCGCGGTGAGCGGCGCGGTGTCGCCCGCCCGCCGCCAGGGCGAGACCGTGGCGCCATAGACCGAATGCTCGGTGGTGCTGCCCATGGCGAACTCGTCCATGTTGCACTTGCCGAGGGCCACCGCGCCGGCCTCTCGGAGCTTCATGGTCACCGTGCTCTCGTAGGGCGGCACGAAATCCTCGAGGATGCGCGAGGCGGACTGCGTGCCGAGCCCCTCGGTGCAGTAGACATCCTTGATGCCGATCGGCAGGCCCAGCACCGGACCGTCCTCGCCGGCGGCGCGGCGCGCATCGGCGGCATCGGCGGCGGCGAGCGCGCGCTCGGGATCGACGCGGACGAAGGCGTTCAGCGCCGCGGCGCCCTCGATCGCCGCGAGGCAGGCCTCGGTCAGCGCGCGCGCGGTGGTCTCGCCGGCGCGGAGCTTCTCGCGCGCCTCGGCCAGGGTCAGGGTTGCCAGCTCGCTCATTCCACCACCTTCGGCACGGCGAAGAAGCCCTCGCGGGCATCCGGGGCATTGGCCATCACCTTGTCGCGCATGTCGCCGGAGGTGACGGTGTCCTCGCGCATCGGCAGCGCCATCGGGGTGACCGATGTCATCGGCTCGACGCCGGAGACGTCGACGGCCTGCAGCTGCTCGACCCAGCCGAGGATCTGCGATAGCTCGCCGGCGAGGCCGGGCAGGTCGGCCTCCTCGACGCGGATGCGGGCGAGCCCGGCAATGCGCCGGGCGGTGTCGGTATCGATGCTCATGGCGCGGGCCTCCCAGGGCAGCGGATGCGGCGCGGATCGCTCGGGGTTTAGCGGCGGCGCGGCGGGACGGCAAGGGGCCGGGCATGGACTGTGGCGTGCCAGGCGCTAGGATCGCCCCGGGCCGCGGCCCCCGCCCGCCCTGCCGTCCCCCGGGGCCGCCGAACGAGAGGAGACCGCGATGAAGATCACCTGGCTCGGCCATGCCGGCTTCCGCATCGAGACCGGCAGCGAGGTGCTGCTGCTCGACCCCTGGCTCAGGGGCAACCCGGCCTTCGACGAGGCCCGCTTCGACGAGGCCATCGCCGGCGCCACCCATGTCCTCGTGACGCACGGCCATGGCGACCACGCCTCCACCGTGCCGGAGATCGCCCGGGCCACCGGCGCCGCCGTGGTCGGGATCTATGACTGGGTGAGCTGGATGAGCGCCGCCGAGGGCTTCGAGGGCATCGGCATGAACAAGGGCGGCACCGTGAGCCTCGGCAGCACCCGGGCCACCATGGTCAACGCGGTGCATTCCTCCTCGGTCGCCGGGCCGGGCGGCCAGCCGGTCTATGCCGGGGCGGAGGCGGGCTATGTGCTGAGCGCGGGAGAGACTGTGCTCTACATCGCCGGCGACACCGACGTGATGGCGGATATGGGGATCATCGCCGAACTGCACGCGCCGACCCATGCGATCCTGCCGATCGGCGGGCATTTCACCATGGATGCCGAGCGCGCCGCCTTCGCCTGCCGCAGGTTCTTCGCGTTCCGGGGCGTGATCCCGAGCCACTACAAGACCTTCCCGCTGCTCGCGCAGTCGGCCGAGGCGTTCGCCCGGCTGGTGGCGCCGGTGCCGGTGCATGCCCCCGGCGTGATGGAGAGCGTGGAGATCTGAGCGCCGCGCGGCGGCCGGCCGCGCGGGCACCGGCGCCGGCCGGCCGCCTCAGCGCCGGCGGGCCACCGGCATCAGCAGGATCGTGGTCGCCATCATCAGGACCAGCGAGACCTTCGGCACCAGGGTCGGATCGGACTTCATCATCCGCCTGGCCTTGCCGAAATCCCATTTCGCATCCGGTTCGGGATCCGGCGCGCGCACCTTCTCGGGCTTGAAGGCCGGGTTGGGCTTGAACTGGATCTCGAGCGTGAGCGAGACCTTGGCGGTGTATTCGGTCTTGCCCATCTTGCCCTTCACCGCCTGGCTGCCGAGCGCCGCCTTGATCTTGCCCTGCTGCGGCTCGAGATCGACGTTGAAGCTCATGCCGTTCACTTCGGTGTTGACCACCGTGAAGCCGATATTGCCCTTCTTCTGCTCGATATCGAGGGTGAACTTCGACGAGAGCCCGCCGAGATCCCTGGTCATCTCGGCCTCTAGGCTCTTGAGATTGACGCTGGCATCCATGGTTCCGGGGCGCGTCGCCTCGCCGGCGATCTTGCCCTCGAGCCGGGCGATCACGATGAAGGGCCCGCAGGGCTGGGTCACCGTCTTGCTCACGCTCTTGTCGACATCGATCGTGAAGCTGGGCAGCGGCATCTCGGCGGCCGGCACCTTCACGCCGGCGACCGGCGCCACCTTCGGCGGGTTGATCCAGTTCGGCACCCAGATGCGCGGGCAGCGGATCTCGTAGCCCGCCGGCACGGGGAAGGCCTTGTCGACCCCGAGCAGCTTGGGGTTCTCCTTCCAGATCGCGTTGGCATAGACATCGTGGCCATAGACCTGCTCGGCGATCCGGAACACCGTCTCGCCCTTCTTCAGCCAGTGCGAGCTGCCGCCGCGGTTCTCGCCGTCATATTTCGCGGTGACGCTGGCGAAGGGGGTCTTGCCCTTCGGCGCCACCACCTCGATGCCGACGGTGAACATGCCATAGGCCGATTTCTGCTTGCCCCAGGCCTTCTTCATCACCCTGTCGTAGAGCGCGAGGATCTTCTTCTCCGGCGGCACCGGCCAGGGCTGCGAGGAGCCGGTGATCTTCGCGGCCTCCTTCTGCGTCGCCTTGTCGTTGAGCGCCGCCGTGATCAGCTTTCCCAATGTGGCCGAGGCGGATTTCTCGTCCTCCTTCAGCCGTTTCATGAATTCCGTATCGCTCACACGAACCTCCCCGCCGTCGCCGGCCCAGCGCCCGAACCAATGCCCCTTCCCCTGAGGAAACCGAGCCTATCAGACCCGGCGGGGCGTTTCATCGCGGAATGGCGGCTTGCCCCGCCATGCCGTCGCGCATGGCCGGCGATGGCGCGGTCAGGGGCGGCCCGGCGGCCGGCTCACGAAGCGTTGAGGGGGCCGTGTGCGGCGCGTGAAGGGCCCGCCCGCCGGGGTTCCGGCGCTCAGCCCGCCGCCTGCGCCTCGAGAAAGCGCGTGAGGTCGCCGATCCGGGCATCGACATGCGGGTGCTCGCCGCCGGCGTCGCGGTGGTCGAGCCAGACGGTGGTCATGCCGAGGCGCTTCGGCTCCACGAGGTTGACCACCGTGTCCTCGATCATCGCCGCCCGGGCCGGGTCGATGCCGGCCTCGCGGATCACGTGCAGATAGGCCGGCCGCTCCGGCTTCGGCACGTAGTTCTTGTCCTCGATGGCGAAGATCCGCTCGAAGGCGCCGGCCAGCCCGCGCGCCGCCAGCACCCGCTCGGCATGGCGCCGGGCGCCGTTGGTGTGGATCACCTTGCGCCCGGGCAGGCCGGCGACCGCTGCGGTCAGCGCCGGGTCGGGCCCGAGGCCGGAGAGATCCACCGCATGGGTCTCCTCGAGGAAGGCCGCCGCCTCGACGCCGTGATCCTCCATCAGCCCGTGCAGGGTGATGCCGTCGCGCTCCCAGTAATGCGCGCGCATCCGGTCGGCCTCGGCCTCGGAGACCTTGAGGAAGCGCATGATGAAATCGGTCATCAGCCGGTCGATCTGGCCGAGCAGCCCGGCCTCGGGCGGGTAGAGCGTGTTGTCGAGATCGAAGATCCAGGCCTCGACGCCCGCGATCCGGCACCGTTCCGCGCCCGATCCTGCGGGCGCCGCACCCGCGCCGCCCCTGCCCCGTGCGCCATCCCTGGCCATGCTGGACCCCTGACCCTGCCTTCGATAGGTTCCGCCCAGCCTCGCCCGTGTTGCGGCGCGGCGTCAAGCGAAGGGGTGCGGGACATGGCCGACATGAACGACTGGGAAGGCCGCCTCGGGCGCGCCTGGGCCGAGCTCAACGCGGCGACCGACCGCCAGCTTGCCGAGGTCGCCGAGATCCTCGCGGCCCGGCTCGAGCCGCACCCCGGCGAGCGCGTGCTCGATCTCGGCTGCGGCGCCGGCACCACCTCCGCCGGGCTCGCCGCCGCGGTCGCGCCGGGCGGCATGGTGACCGGGCTCGACATCTCGCCCGACCTGCTGGCGCTGGCCCGGCAGCGCCATGCCGGCGTGCCGGGGCTCGCCTTCGTCGAGGCCGATGCGGCGCGCCACGCCTTCCCGCCGGCCGGCTTCGACGCGCTGCATTCGCGCATGGGCTGCATGTTCTTCGACGACCCGGCCGCGGCCTTTGCCAATATCCGCACCGGGCTGATCCCCGGCGCGCGCATCGCCATGGCGGCCTTCGCCGACCCGGCCGACAACCCCTGGGCGACGGTGCCGATCGAGGCCGCCGCGCCGCTGCTCGAGCCGACGCCGCCGGCCCCCGGGGTGCCCGGGCCGTTCGCCTGGTCCGACCCCGCGGTGTTCCAGGCCGCGCTCGCCGCCGCCGGCTTCCGCGAGATCGCCCATGAGCCGCGCGAGGTGCGCTTCGCCATCGGCGTCGACGGGCCGGGCAGCCCGGTCGACCGCGCCATCGCGCTGATGACCCGGATCGGCGTGCTCGCCCGCCGCCTGGCGGTGGCGCCGGAGGGCACCGAGGCCCGGCTCCGTCCGCTGCTGGAGGCGGCGCTGGCCCCGCATGTCGATGGCGACTGGGTGCGCCTGCCGGCACGCTTCTGGCTGATCACCGCCCGCGCCTGAACCGCGCCGCAGGGTCATCCGGCCCGCCGTTCCGCCGGCGCCACAGCGCGGCGGCAAACGCGATCCGTTACGCAGCCGCGGCAAAACTCCGCTTGCGTCGGCCCGGTCGCGGATATAGCTGCGGAACAAGGCGCCCGCCTCGTCGCGGCGCCGGGCTGCGACGCATCGGGGCGCGCGAGCGGTGGAGGTGGCCATGTTCCGGGCGGGAAAATTCAGGGCACGGATCGCGCAGGGGGCGGAGGATATCCGCGCCTGCCAGCGGCTGCGCTATCTCACCTTCATCGAGGAGCGCGGCCTCGCCTCCTCGGCCGATCCGCACGGGCTCGACGCCGACGAGTTCGACCCCGCCTGCTCCCATCTGATGGTGGAGGAGACCGCCTCGGGCCAGCTCGTCTGCTGCTTCCGCATGCTGCCGCTCGAGAGCGGCTCGGAGATCGGCCGCAGCTATTCCGCGAAGTATTACGAGCTCTCCAACCTCGCAACCTTCCCCGGGCGCATGGTGGAGATGGGCCGCTTCTGCATCCACCCGGCCTGGCGCGACCCGAACATCCTGCGCGTCGCCTGGGGCGCGATGACCGCCTATGTCGACCGCGAGAAGGTCGAGCTGCTGTTCGGCTGCTCGAGCTTCTACGGCAACGATGCCGAGACCTATGCCGACGCCTTCGCGCTGCTGAAGGAGAAGCACATCGCGCCGAAGCGCTGGCTGCCGCGGGTCAAGGCGCCGAAGGTGTTCCGCTTCGCCCGCGCCTTCCGGCTGAGGAAACCCGACCTGAAGCTGGCGCTGAAGCGCATGCCCCCGCTCCTGCGCACCTATCTCACCATGGGCGGCTGGGTCTCCGACCATGCGGTGATCGACACCGAGCTCAACACGCTCCATGTCTTCACCGGCGTCGAGATCGGCAAGGTCCCCCCCGGCCGCGCCCGCATCCTGCGCCGCAGCCCGACCTGAGGCGTAGTAAACCTTATTCGTACGGTCGAATAAGTCGATTATATTCGCACCACCAGCCGTCTCCGAATCCGCCGCTGACAGCTTCCCTCTAGCATACCTCGATTTCATCTGGGGTTAGATTTTGAGAAATTTGCAACGGATCCACTGAAATTATTTTGTAATTCTCGCCCACATAGCCAAATGCACACAATATTTCTCGATCCGACATGGAAGCAACCGCAATCTCCACATGCGGGATGAAGGTACCGACGATGGTACCGCCGCGGAGCCGCCCATAGGAGGAGTGGAGTTCCAGATGCCCCGGCCGGCGAGCACTCCATTCGAGGCGCATGGCGAGCTCGCCCTCCTTGGCCTCCTGGCGCAGGATCACCTGGGCGACCGTGCGGCTGACGCGGCCCTGCACCGCGGCAGCGAGTCGGCGCATCAGGATCGTCCCGAGCGCGGGGCATCTCTCGCCCGAAACTAGGTCCGATGCGCCGGCGAGGTAAAGGTCCACCGCGCGGCTCACGCCGGCGCGGTTGCGCTCTTCTTGAAGTTGCGGCGCGATGCGCTCGGCAAGTTGGTCCATGCCATCGTCCAGCGTTGCCGCCCGGGCGACACCGCCGAGGCCAACGGCGAGAAGCACCGCCATCCAGATTGCACGCATGTGGCTCTCCCGAAGGACATGATTCGATACCGGAAACAATGATGCGCGGGCGCAGGCGCCGCCGCAACGTCAGCCACGGTTAACCGAACGCCAAGGCTTCGGCGCTAGCTCTGGTGGCGCAACGAAGCGCCGCGCGCGGCCAGCGCCCGGCCGAAGCACCGGGAGTCCGTCCATGCCGTTCCGCCGCCCTGCCCTGGCCCTCACCGCCCTGCTCGCCGCCGCCCCGGCCGGCGCCAACGAGTTCACGCCGCTGCTCGAGGCGCTGGTCGACAGCGATATCCGCGCCGTGGTGCAGGACCCGGTGCTGATCGCCGCGATTCGCGCCCAGAATGCCGAGACCGCCGGGCTGACCGAGACCGAGATCCTCGCCCGCGACCAGGACTGGCGCGCCCAGGTCGGCACCGCCGAGACCCCGCTGATCAACCGCGTGCTCTCCGGCCCGGCCGCCGAGCATCTGCGCGCCGCGGCCGAGGCTTCCGGCGGGCTCTTCACCGAGATCTTCGCGATGGACGCGGTGGGGCTGAATGTCGCCGCCTCCGGCGTCACCTCCGACTACTGGCAGGGCGACGAGGCCAAGTGGCAGGAGACCTTCCCCACCGGCGCCGCCCATATCGGCGAGATCGAGCTCGACGAGTCGACCCAGGCCTACCAGGCCCAGGTCTCCGTCGTGGTGCGCGATCCCGAGACCGGAAGCCCGATCGGCGCCGCCACCTTCGGGGTGAATGTCGAGCTCCTGCAGTAAGCTCCCCCGGGCCGCCCCGGCGCGCGCCCTGCCAGCACGGGAACCACCGATGATCCAGCGCAGAACCGGCGGCGGCGGGTCGCGCCTCGGCCTCGCCCCGAAGATCCTCCTCTACGTGGTCAGCGCGATCCTGCTCACGGTCGGCGCCGGCATCGGCACCGGGGTCTGGAGCACCTGGAGGCTCGCCGAGCGCGCATTGCAGGAGAAGGCGGCCGTGGTCAGCGGGCTGATCGCCGGCAATGCCGGCGGCGCCATCCGCTTCGGCAAGCTCGAGCCGCTGGCCGCGGTCTTCGACAGCATCATCGCCGAGAGCGCGGACTCGATCGCCGCGATCGCCGCCTTTGATCTCGAGGGCCGGCCGGTGCTCGCGCGCCGGGCGGAGGAAGCGGCCGGAGCGGGGGCGAGTGGGGAGAGTGCCCCCGGCGCGGCCATGCCGCTCGCCGCCGAGCACGCCGCCGTCGTCGCCCGGGTCGGCGCCACCGGCGCGCCGGAGCGCGATGCCCGGGGCGATGTCTATTTCCGCGCGGTGCGCTTCGGGCCCAGGGAGCAGGTTGTCGGCGTGGTCGCGGTGACCGCGGCGGCGGAACAGGCCCGCGCCGCGGCGATCGGCGCCGGGCTGCGGCAATCGGCAGCGGCGCTCGGCATCGGTGCGCTGGTCCTGGGGCTGGTCTATCTCGGGCTCAGGGGCGCGGTGTTCCGGCCGCTCGGCTGGCTCGCACGCGCCTCGACCGCGGCGATCACCGGCGAGGCGCTCGACCTGCCCGGGCGCGAGCGCGGCGACGAGATCGGCGCCGCCCGCCGGGTGATCGAGGAGCATGCCGAGAACATCCGAATCAATGCCGAAGCCGCCGAGCGCATCGCTCAGGGCGACCTCACCGCCGAGATCGCGGCGCGCTCGGAGAACGACCGGCTCGGCCAGGCGCTGGCCCGCATGGCCGCCTCGCTCAACGCCAAGCTGCATCGCGCAGCCGGGAATTCCGAGGCGCTGGCCGAGACCTGCCGCGCGCTCAACACCACCGCCGGCACGATTCGCGACGGCGCCGCGCGCCAGGCCGCCTCGGCGCAGGACGCCTCCGCCGCCATCGAGGAGATGACCGCGAACATCCGCCAGTCGGCCGACAACGCGGCCCAGACCGAGGAGATCGCCAACCGGTCGGCGGTGGATGCGCGGCGCTCCGGCGAGGCGGTCGGCAACGCGGTCGACGTGATGAAGACCATCGCCGAGAAGATCACGATCATCCAGGAGATCGCCCGCCAGACCGATCTCCTGGCGCTGAACGCGGCGGTCGAGGCGGCCCGCGCCGGCGCGCATGGCAAGGGCTTCGCGGTGGTCGCCTCGGAGGTGCGCAAGCTGGCCGAGCGCAGCCAGCGCGCGGCCACCGAGATCGGCGCGCTTTCGGCGCAGACGGTGACCGTCTCGGTCGAGGCCGGGCGCATGCTGGAGACGCTGGTGCCCAATATCGAGCGCACCGCGGGCCTCGTGCAGGAGATCTCCGCGGCGACCAGGGAGCAGAACATCGGCGCCGAGCAGATCAACCGGGCGATCCGCGATCTCGACCGGGTGATCGGCCAGAATGCCGAAAGCGCCGACAGCGCCGCCGGCACGACCGCGGGGCTCGCCGCGCGCTCGGAGGAGCTGCGCGCGCTGGTGGCGGAGTTTACCCTGGCGCCGGCGCGGAGCGGCGGCGCGGGCGAGGCGGCGCTCGACCGCGCCTTCCTCGAGGCGCCGGCCGCGGCCGCCCCGGCGCGGCGGCGCGCCTGAGCCCCCGGCGCGGCGGGGGCTCGCGGCGGCTCAGATGCTGGTCGCCTTGGCGGCGGCGATGTAGATCTCGCGCAGCCGCTTCGCCAGCGGGCCGGGCGTGCCCTCGCCCACCGGCACGCCGTCGATCTCGACCACCGGCATCACGAAGATCGAGGCGGCGGTGGAGAAGGCCTCCTTCGCCGCCTGCGCCTCGGCCAGCGTGAAGGGGCGCTCCTCGATCACCATCTGCGCCTCGCGCGCCAGCCGCAGCACGCTGGCCCGGGTGATCCCGTGCAGGATGTCGTTGGAGAGCTGGCGGGTGACGATGGTGCCCGCCCCGGTCACGATATAGGCGTTGTTCGAGCTGCCCTCGGTGACATAGCCGTCCTCGACCATCCAGGCATCGTCGGCGCCCTTCTCCCTGGCGATCATCTTGGCGAGGCTCGGATAGAGCAGCTGCGTGGTCTTGATGTCGCGCCGGCCCCAGCGCAGGTCCTCCACCGAGGCGACGCGGATGCCGGTTTCCGCCGCCTTCGGCGTCTCCAGCGCCTTGGCCTGGGTGAACAGCACCAGCCCGGGCTCGGCGCCCTCCGGCCAGGCGAAGTCGCGGTCCGCCGCGCCGCGGGTGACCTGCAGGTAGATCGTGCCCTCGGTCAGGTCGTTGCGGCGGATCAGCTCGCGGTGGATCTCCAAGAGCGCCGCGTCGTCCACCGGCGCGGCCATCTTCAGCTCGGCCAGCGAGCGATGCAGGCGCGCGACATGGCCCTCGAACTCGCAGATCCGGCCATCGAGCACCGACGTGACCTCATAGACCGCATCGGCCATCAGGAACCCGCGGTCGAAGATCGAAACGCGGGCTTCCTCCTCGGGCACATAGGCGCCGTTCACATAGACAATGCGGCTCATCCTCGTCTCCTCATCCAGGCGGTTCGGCTCAGCCCCAGAGCGCCGGCGGCGCCGGGTGGATGCCGGCCTCGTCATAGATCATCGGCGTGTCGCGGTCCTCGGCGAGCAGCAGCGGCGCGTCGAGATCGACCACCTGCGCGCCCTGCGCCGCCAGCACCCCGGGCGCCATCGACAGCGAGGAGCCCACCATGCAGCCGATCATGATCTTCATCCCCGCCGCCTCGGCCGCCGCCTTCAGCGCCAGCGCCTCGGTCAGCCCCCCGGTCTTGTCGAGCTTGATGTTGATCATGTCGTACTTGCCCGCAAGCGCCGGCAGCGTCGCACGGGTATGGGCGGCCTCGTCGGCGCAGACCGGGATCGGGCGCGCGATGCCGGCGAGCGCGCCGTCGTCATCCGCCGGCAGCGGCTGCTCGACCATCTCGACCCCGAGATCGGCGAGCTCCGGCGCGATCGCGGCATAGTCGGCGGCCGACCAGCCCTCGTTGGCATCCAGCACCAGCCGCGCCTTCGGGGCCCCCGCGCGCACCGCGCGCAGCCGGTCGAGATCGCCGGGGCCGCCGAGCTTGATCTTGAGCAGCGGACGATGCGCGTTGGCCTCCGCCGCGGCGCGCATCTTCTCCGGCTCGTCGAGGGAGAGGGTGTAGACGGTGAGCACCGGGCCGGGCTCGACCAGCCCGGCGAGCTGCCAGACCGGGCGGCCGGTGCGCTTCGCCTCGAGATCCCACATCGCGCAGTCGAGCGCATTGCGCGCCGCGCCCGCCGGCATCGCCTCCTGCAGCGCCGCGCGGGTCAGCCCGCCGGCAATCGCCGCGCGCATCCCCTCGATCTGGGCGGTGACGCTCTCGACGCTCTCGCCATAGCGCGAATAGGGCACGCATTCGCCGCGCCCCACCCGGTCGCCCTCGACCAGCCGGACCTCGACCACCACCGCCTCGGTGCGCGAGCCGCGCGAGATGGTGAAGGTTCCCGCCATCCGGAAACGGCGGGTCTCGACCTCGAGCGCGGCGCTCACAGCGCCTCGGCCAGGCGGCCGGCCCCCTGGCGGAACGGGTCGATGCAGGGCAGGCCGAGTTTCGCCTCGGTCTCGGCGAGATAGGCCATGGCATCCGCCTCGGACAGCGCGGCGGTGTTGATCGCGCAGCCGATCACGCGGCAGTCGGGGTTGACCCGCCGGGCGAGCTGCAGCGCCAGCGGCTGCAGGTCCTCGAGCCCCGGCACGTCGTAATGCGGCAGGCCGCGCATATGGGTCCGGGTCGGCTCGTGGCAGAGCACCAGCGCATCCGGCTGCCCGCCATGGATCAGCGCCATGGTCACGCCCGAGAACGAGGGGTGGAACAGGCTGCCCTGGCCCTCGATGACATCCCAGTGGTCGTCGTCGTTGTCCGGGGTCAGCGCCTCGACCGCACCGGCCATGAAATCCGCCACCACGGCATCGAGCGGCACGCCCTCGCCGGTGATCAGGATGCCGGTCTGCCCGGTCGCGCGGAAGCTGGCCTTGCGGCCGGCCTCCAGCATCGCCTTCTCGAGCGCCAGCGCGGTGTACATCTTGCCGCAGGAGCAGTCGGTGCCGACGGCGAGCACGCGCTTGCCGGTGCGCCGCTTGCCGTCGCCGATCGGATAGGGCCGGTTCGGCAGGCGCACGTCGTGCAGCATCCGGTCGTTGCGCGCGGCGGCATTGACCAGCGGCACTTGGTTGCGCAGCAGCGTGTGCAGGCCGGCGGCGACGTCCATGCCCTGCTCGAGCGCCTCGACCAGCACCTTGTTCCAGGCCTCGGAGATCACGCCGCCGCGGTTGGCGACGCCGATCACCAGCGTCTTGGCGCCGGCGGCGATGGCCTCGGGCACGGTCATGTCCGGCAGGCCCATATCGGCGTTGCAGCCCGGCAGGCGAAGCTGGCCGACGGCGGCGTCCGGGCGCCAGTCCCGGATGCCCTGGGCAACCTTGGCCGCGAGCGGGTCCGGCGCATCGCCGAGAAACAGGAGATAGGGTTGGGCGAGCGACATGGGTTTCCTCCGCCGGGCAGGGGGCCGCGTTGCGGACCGCGCACACGACGGGCGTCGCGCGGTCCGGGTTCGGCCGACCTTAAGCGGGAAGCCCGGCGATTGCCAATGAGGCCAGAGGGAAAGAATGCGTGGACCACCGGACCCGGCGGCAGCGGGCGCGGCGCGGCGCCGCTGCCCGCCCGGCGCTCAGGCCGCCCGCGCAGTCGTCTCGGGCTGCGCCACCCGGCCGAGCCGCGCCAGCATCTCCGCGCCGGCGATCTCCTCGGGCACCGCGCAGAGCCCGGTCCGCGCCGCCCAGGCACCGACCCGCGGCGCCGCCGACCAGACCGCGAGCGGGATCGCCAGCCCGAGCCCGAGCAGCATCGGCGCCGCCCAGAGCAGCAGCCCCGGCCCGACCATCCCCGCCAGCACCGCCGTCAGCACCGCGGCGGCCAGCATCTGCGGCCAGAGCCCGCGCGCCGCATCGCCCCAGGTCAGGCGGTAGACGTCGCGGTTCTGCCCGTTCCAGGTGACGGTTCGCCCGAACATCAGCCCGATCAGGAAGAGCGTCACCCGGAACGCCACCACCGGCGCCGTCAGCATCGAGAACACCAGCTCCACCAGGCCGCCGGCGGCAAAGCGCAGCCGCCCGCCATAGGCCGCGGCGCCGCCCCGGCGCAGCGCGATGTCGAGCAGCCCCGCCAGCTTCGGAACCAGGCTCACCGAGATCATCACGAAGAACATCGCGATGCCCATCGCGGCGTCCATCCCGGTATCGCCCTCGAACACCTTGGCGGCGGCGGCCAGCGTCATCAGCATCCAGGCCGGGCCGCCGAAATACATCATGATGGCGGCGAAGATCTGGAAGCGCGAGGTCGGCCGCAGGCCCTTCAGGCCGAGCAGCGACCAGTACTGCATGTTGCCCTGGCACCAGCGCAGGTCGCGCTTGGTGAAATCCTGCAGCGTCGGCGGGTTCTCCTCCCAGCTCTCGCCCTCCACCGGCATCACCCGCACCTCGTAGCCGGCGCGCCGCATCAGCGCCGCCTCGACCTGGTCGTGGCTGAGGATGTGCCCGCCGAGCGGCGGCCCGCCGGGCAGCAGCGGCAGCCGGCAGTGGCGGCGGAAGGCGCCCATGCGGATCGCCGCGTTGTGCCCCCAGTAGGGCCCGCAGTCGCCCTGCCACCAGGCCGCGCCCATGGTGAAGCTGCGCATGCCGTGGCGCATGCCGAACTGGAAGATCCGGGCGAAGGCACTCTTCGCCGGGGCGCCGACGACGAGGCTCTGCAGGATGCCGATGCGCGGATGCGCCTCCATGATCCGCACCATGCGCAGGATCGCCGGGCCGGACATCAGGCTGTCGCTGTCGAGCGGCACGAAGAGATCGTAGCCGAGCCCCGCGCCGGTCACGAAGTCGCGGATGTTGCCGGCCTTGAAGCCGGTGTTGTCGCGGCGCCGGCGATACTGCGCCCGGCTGCCGCCGAGCGCCGGGCGGAGCGCGGCGAAGAGACGCTCCTCCTCGGCGGCGGTCTCGGGGTCGGTGGTGTCGGACAGCACGTGGATGTCGAACTGCTGACCCCAGCCGGTCTCGTCGAGGCTCTCGCGGATCGCCACCAGCCGCTCGAGCGAGCGCAGCGGCGGCTCGTTGCGCAGCGTCATCACCACCGCGGTGCGGCTCTGGATCGGCGCGACGCTGTCGCCGGCGGCCAGATGCGGGGCGACCTCGGCCAGCCCGTCGCGCCGGCCATGCAGCAGCCAGAGGCCGAAGAGCGCGTTCCACATGCCCATCACGGTCCAGGGCGCGCCGACGAGGAAGGCGCCGAGAATCACCCAGTCGGCGATGCTGAGCCCGCCGGGCGCAAACACCGAATGGATCGCCCAGGCCAGCGCCGCCACGCTGGCGATGTTGAGCGCCAGCATCAGCGCCCGGCGCGTGGCGAGCACGCGCTTGTCCTGCAGGCCCGCCGGCGTGGTCTCCGGATGCTCCCGCTGCCGGCGCAGGCGGGAGAGGGGAAGGGGCGCCGTCCCCCCCAGATGGGTCTCGACGCTCATTGGACAGCTCCTTTGCGGTGTCCGGCCGGCGCGTCAGGCTTGGCCCTGCACGCCGTTCCGGCGATATAGCTTGGCCGCGATGCAACGCAACGGGAGGTTCGGCGATGGCCGAGACGACGGACGCATTCTGGTATGTCGGCGATGGCCGGGGCGAGATCCGGCCCACCGCCCTGCCTCCCCTCGCGCCCGGCTGGGTCGAGGTGGAAACGACGCATTCGGCGCTCTCCCGCGGCACCGAGCGGCTGGTTGCCCAGGGCCGCGTGCCGGAGAGCGAGCGGGCACGGATGCGCGCCCCCTTTCAGGAGGGAGATTTTCCGCATCCGGTGAAATACGGCTATGCGGCGGTCGGCCGCGTGGTCGCCGGCGCGGGCCCGGAGGCGGCGGCGCTGATCGGCCGCGAGGTCTTCGCGCTGCATCCGCATCAGGCGCGCTTCCGGGTGCCTGCCGCAGCGGCCCTGCCGCTGCCCGAGGGGGTTCCGCCCGAGCGCGCGGTGCTCGCGGCCAATGCCGAGACGGCGCTCAACGCGATCTGGGATGCGGACATCGCGCCGGGATCGCGCGTCCTCGTGGTCGGCGCGGGGCTGCTCGGCTGCCTAGTGGCGGGGCTGCTGGCGCCCCGGAACGATCTCGAGGTGGTCATCGCGGACGTTATAGCCTCGCGCCGCAGCATTGCCGGTGAACTTAACGTGACCTTTCGGCAGGCGACGGAAACCGGCTCGGGCTACGTTGTGGCCATTCACACTTCCGCGAGCGCGGCCGGGCTGCAGACGGCGCTCGACGCACTGGATTTCGAGGGGCGCGTGGTGGAGCTGTCCTGGTACGGCGACCGGCCGGTGGAGGTAAGTCTCGGCGGCGCCTTCCATTCTCGCCGGCTGCGGCTGATCTCCTCGCAGGTCGGCCATGTCGCGCCGGCGCGGCGTGCCTCGACCTCGCGGCGCGACCGGCTGGCCTGCGCGCTCGCCGCGCTCGCCGCGCCGCGCTTCGACGCACTGGTGACCGAAACTGTCGCTTTCACATCGTTGCCCGAAAGGATAGATCGCTTGCTGGCACCGGATGCAGCGGGTATCGCGACTTGCATCAGGTATGATTGAACGAGCCTGGGAGAGCCCATGTACGCCGTCGAGGTCCGCGATCACATCATGATCGCCCATTCCCTGCCCGATCCGGTCTTCGGACCGGCGCAGGCGCTGCATGGCGCCACCTATGTCGTCGATGTCGCGTTCTTCCGGGAGACGCTGACCGAGGCCGGCATCGTGGTGGATATCGGCCGCGCGCACGAGGCGCTGAAGGCGACGCTGACACCGCTCAACTACGCCAATCTCGACACGCTGCCCGCGCTCGCCGGCAAGCTGACCACCACCGAGTTCCTGTGCCGGCACATCTTCGACGCCATCGCCGCCGCGGCCCGCGCCGGCGAGCTCGGTCCCGGCTCGGAGGAGATCGACCGCATCCGCGTCACGCTCAACGAGAGCCATGTCGCCCGCGCCTGGTTCGAGGGCGGGCTCGGCATGGCCGGCACCGACTGATGAGCGGCATGCCGCCGCGCGCGCTGCTGGCGGTGCCCGGCGCCCTCGCGACGCCGACCGGCGGCTATGGCTATGCCCGGCGGCTGCTGGCCGAGGCGCATGGTGCCGGGCTGATCCTGCGCCACTGGCCGCTGCCCGGCGGCTTTCCCGCGGCCCCGCCGGCGGTGCTCGCGGCCACCGCCGAGCGCCTCGCGATGCTGCCCGCGGGCTGGCCGGTGATCGTCGACGGGCTGGCGCTCGGCGCGCTGCCGGCGGAGATGCTGCCGGCAGCCACCCCGGTGATCGCGCTTTGCCACCATCCGCTCGGGCTCGAGAGCGGGCTCGACCCGGCCGCCGCAGCGCGCCTCGTCACCTCCGAGACCGCGGCGCTGGCCGCCTGCGCCCATGTGCTGACCACGAGCCATGCCACCGCCGCGATCCTCGCCGAGCGATTCGGCGTCGCGCCCGGGCGCATCACCGTCGCGCCGCCGGGCACCGATCCGGCGCCGCAGGCCGGCGGCAGCGGCGGACCGGGGGTCGCCCTGCTCGCGGTCGGCAGCCTGACGCCGCGCAAGGGACACGACGTGCTGATCGACGCGCTGGCCGGGCTCGCCGATCTCGACTGGCATCTCACGGTGGTCGGCCCGGCGCCGGACCCGGCGCTGGCCGCGGCGCTGGCCGGCCGGGCCGAGGCGGCGGGGCTCGCCGGCCGGATCCGTTTCGCGGGGCCGCTGGAGCCGGGCGCCCTGGCGGCGGCCTATGCCGCTGCCGATCTCTTCGTGCTGGCCTCGCGCTACGAGGGCTATGGCATGGCCTATGCGGAGGCGATGGCGCACGGGCTGCCGGTGGTCGGCTGCAGCGTCGGCGCTGTGGCCGAGGCGACCCGCGGCGCCGCCTGCCTGGTGCCGCCCGACGATGCGCCGGCGCTGGCCGCGGCGCTGCGCCCGCTGATCGCCGATCCGGCGGCGCGGCCGGCCTGCCCCGCTGGCCCGACACCGCGGCCATCATCGCCGGCGCCGTCGCCGGGGTCATGGCCGCCGCATGACGGGCTTTGCCGCCGACTGGCTGCGCCTGCGCGCCTCCGCCGACCGCCGTGCCCGCAACCGGCAGCTGGCCGCGGCGCTGCAGCGCCATTTCGCCGGGCATCGCGCGGTGACGGTGCTCGATCTCGGGGCCGGCAGCGGCAACAACATGGCGGCCACCGCGCCGCTGCTGCCGAAGAGCCAGCACTGGCGGCTGGTCGACAGCGACCCGGTGCTGCTGGCCGCCGCGCGGCCGGCGCCGGGGGTGGTGCAGACCACGCTGCGCGCCGATCTCGCCCGCGGCATCGGCCCGCTGCTGGTGCCGCGGCCGGATCTGGTGACCGCCTCGGCCTTCTTCGACATTGCCGGCGCCGCCTGGATCGACCGGCTGGTGGCCGATCTCGCCGGCGCCGGGCTGCCGCTCTACGCGGTGCTCAGCTATACCGGGCACGAGCGCTGGGACCCGCCCCATCCGGCCGATGAGGCCGCGCTCGCCGCCTTCCATGTCGACCAGCAGCGCGACAAGGGGCTCGGCCCGGCGCTCGGCCCGGCGGCGGCGGCGCATCTCGCGGCGGCGCTCCAGGCCGCCGGCTACCGCGTCGAGCAGGGCGCCAGCGACTGGCAGCTCGAGGCGACGCGGGATGCCGGCCTGATCGCCGCGCTCGCCCGCAGCAGCGCCGCGGCGGTGGCGCCGGCGCTCGGCCCGGCGGCGGCGGACTGGGGCACCGCACGCGAGCGGGCGTCGCGGGTGACGATCAGCCACACCGACATCCTCGCCCTGCCCGGCTGAGCCGCCCCGGCAGCCGGATGCGCCGGCCCGCCGCCTCCCATGGGTGGGCTCTCGAAACCGCGGCCAGAGGGCGGATGGTCGTCAGGGTGGGGGCGGCGGCGGGCCGGCCTCGCCGATCGGGCGCCGGCCTCAGCCGCGCTCGGCGAGCGCCTCGGCCAGCACCGCACGGATCGCCTCCATATCCGCCTCTCGGGTCAGGAATGCCTCGCCAATGTCGCGCGCGAGGATGAAGGCAAGCCGCCCCTGGCGGACCTTCTTGTCCTGCCCCATCAGCCGGATCAGCCCCTCGGCATCGGGAAGCTCGCCCGGGATGTCGGCAAGCCGGCGGACCATTCCCATATCGGCGAAATGCGCGGCGACGCGGCTCGGCGCCTCCTGCGGGCAGAGCCCCATCCGCGCCGAGGCGGCGAAGGCGAGCCCGGTGCCCACCGCCACCCCCTCGCCATGCAGGAGCCGCGCCGAATAGCCGGTCGCCGCCTCCAGCGCATGGCCGAAGGTATGGCCGAGATTGAGCAGCGCCCGTTCGCCGCGCTCGCGCTCGTCGCGGCCCACGATCGCCGCCTTCATCGCGCAGGAGCGCCGCACCGCCTCGGCCCGCAGCACCGCGTCGCCGTCGCGCAGGCCCGGCCCGTTGGCCTCGAGCCAGGCGAAGAACCCGGCATCGCCGAGCAGCCCGTATTTCGCCACCTCGGCATAGCCGGCCAGCAGCTCGCGCCCCGAAAGCGTCTCCAGCACCGAGATGTCGGCCAGCACCAGCCGCGGCTGGTGAAAGGCGCCGATCAGGTTCTTGCCCTGCGGCGCGTTCACACCGGTCTTGCCGCCGACCGAGCTGTCGACCTGGGCGAGCAGCGTCGTCGGGATCTGCACGAAATCGACGCCCCGGCGCAGCACCGCCGCGGCAAAGCCCGCCAGATCGCCGATCACCCCGCCGCCGAAGGCGATGATCAGGTCGTCGCGCTCGACCTCGAGCGCCAGCAGCCGCTCCACCAGCCAGGCGAGCTGGTGCATCGACTTGCTCGCCTCCCCGGCCGGCAGCACCACCGCATGCGCCTCGATCCCGGCAGCCCCGAGCCCGGCCTCCAGCGCCGGCAGATGCAGCGCCGCCACGGTCGCGTCGGTCACGATCACGGTGCGCGGGCGCGGCAGCAGCGGACCGATCAGCGCCCCCGCCTCGGCCAGCAGCCCCGGCCCGATCTCGATCCGGTAGCTCCGATCGCCGAGACCCACCTCGACCGTCACCCGCTCCGCGCCCATGCGCTCCCTCCCGCCTGTTCCGCCTCAGCCCGCCGGCGCCAGCACCGGGCCGCCGGGGCCCTCATGGGCCTCCAGCGCCGCGATGATCCGCCGGGCCATCGCCTCATGGCTCTGATCGCGCAGGCTGTCCACGTGGCAGTCGGCCTCGGCATAGACCGGGTAGCGCTCTTCGACCAGCCGGCCGAGGATCTCGCGCGGGTTGCCCCGGTTGAGCAGCGGCCGGTGCGTGCGCCCGGCGGTGCGCGAGACCAGCGTGTCGAGATCGGCGCGCAGCCAGACCGAGACCGCCCGCCCGGCGATGGTGGCCCGCGTCTCGGCATTCATGAAGGCGCCGCCGCCGGTGGCCAGCACCAGCGGACGGTCCTCGAGCAGCCGCTGGATCACCTTGCGCTCGCCGGCGCGGAAATCCGCCTCGCCGTAGCGCTCGAAGATCTCGGCGATGGTCATGCCGGCGGCGCGCTCGACCTCGTTGTCGCTGTCGCAGAACGGCGCGCCCAGAAAATCGGCGAGCCGCTGGCCGACCGAGCTCTTGCCGGCCCCCATCAGCCCGATCAGCACCACCGGGCGCAGCAGCCGGCCGGTGCCCGCCTCTGCCGGCCCTGTCGCGGCCGGTGGCCCGGGGGCGTCCCGCTCGCCTGTCTCGCCCATGCCCGATGGCCTCCCCTTCCGCCCTGCCGGCGTGTCGTTGTCGCTCCCCCGCGCATAGCGCGCGCCCCGCGCGCTGGCCAGCCCTTCGCCGCAGGCCCGCGGGCCGCCGGCGCAGCGCTGTCGTCATTGCCCCGGGGCGGGGTAACGCGATAGGCTGCCGCGCGAGCAGAACCGGGTCAACCCGGACGGCGATCTCGCGCGGCGAGGGGCGAGCGACGGAGAGCAGGTGCCGGCCCGCACGGGCCGGCCGCAGGGCGAGCGGGGCCGGCGCGATCGCGGCGGCCGGGCGGACCAGCAGGCAGAGGACCCGCAATGGGACGACTACTGAAATACGTGCTTTGGGTTGTGATCCTCGGGCTGATCGCCCTCGTCGCCTATGCCGCGCTCTGGGAGCTGCCGGCGCCGGTCGAGGAGATCACCGTGCCGCTGCCGCTGCCCGCGGGCTCCGGCTGAGCCGGCCGGGGATGCGGGGGTGAGCGCAGCCTGGATCGAGGCCTTTCTCGAGGCGCTCGCCGCCGAGCGCGGAGCCCGGGCCAACACGCTCGCCGCCTATGGCCGTGACCTCACCGATTTCCGCGCCCATCTCACCCTGCGCGGCAGCGATCTCGCAGAGGCCGACCGCGACGCGATCGAGGGCTACCTGGCCGGGCTCGAGGCGGCGGGGCTCGCCCCCAGCACCCGCGCGCGCCGGCTCGCCTCGATCCGCGGGCTCTACCGCTTCGCCTGGTCCGAGGGCTGGCGCGCCGACAATCCCGCCGCGCGGATCCGCAGCCGCCGCCCGCCCCGCCCGGTTCCCGGCGTGCTCGACGAGGCGGCGGTGATGCGCCTGCTCGAGGCCGCCCGATGCCCGGCCGGCAGCGCCGCGGCGCAGCTCCGCGCGCTGCGCCTGCGCTGCATCGTCGAGCTGCTCTACGCCACCGGCCTGCGGGTGAGCGAGCTGGTCTCGCTGCCGCTGGCGGCGACGGCGGGCGACCCGCGGATGCTGCTGGTGCGCGGCAAGGGCGGGCGCGACCGCATGGTGCCGCTCGGCGCCGAGGCGCGGGCCGCGCTGGCGGAATGGCGGGCGGTGCGCCTCGCCGGGGGCGCCTCCCCCGGCCCCTGGCTCTTCCCGGCCAATGGCGGCAGGGGCCACTTCTCCCGCATCGCGGTCTGGCAGCAGCTCAAGCGGCTCGCGGCACAGGCCGGGATCGACCCGGCCGAGGTCACGCCCCACGGCCTGCGCCACGCTTTCGCCACCCACATGCTCGCCAATGGCGCGGATCTGCGCAGCATCCAGGCGCTGCTCGGCCATGCCGATCTCTCGACGACCGAGATCTATACCCATGTGCTCGACGCCCGGCTGAAGGCGCTGGTCTTCGAGCATCACCCGCTGGCGGCCCCGGGCACCGGCTGAGCTGCGGCGGACAGAGGCGCCCGCGTGGCCCGCGCGGGTGGGGGGCGGGCGGGCGCCACCCGGCGCGGCGGCGCAGGGGTGGGCGGGGCACGGGCCGCGCGGGCGCCGGCGGTCGCGCGCATGCCGTCAGAGATCGAGCCCCGCGCGCTCGATCTGCTCCGGCCCGTTCTCCGAGACCCGGCCGACCCGCGGATCAACCTGCCAGAGCCGCACCCGGTCATCTGGCGGCGGCCGCATCAGCGCGTCGCCGCCTTCGCCGCACGAGAGCCAGGCCTCCCAGTCCGTCTCGGCCAGGATCACCGGGCTGCGCGGATGCAGATGCGCCGTCGCCGGCCCCGCCGCGCAGGTCAGGATGGTGACGGAGGTCAGCCGCTCTCCCGCAATCTCGGCCTCGGCCCAGAGCCCGGC
Organism: Paralimibaculum aggregatum; assembly: GCF_030270585.1. Taxonomy (GTDB): domain Bacteria; phylum Pseudomonadota; class Alphaproteobacteria; order Rhodobacterales; family Rhodobacteraceae; genus Thermohalobaculum; species Thermohalobaculum aggregatum. Next base: position 121,625 of record NZ_BSYI01000006.1, on the reverse strand, counting down.
AAAGGCGATGCCGGGGGCGTTCCGCTCCAGCGTCACGAACCAGGGCTGCCTTGCCCCCTTGCGTCCGGTCCATTCGTAGTAGCCGAGCGCCGGCACGAGGCAGCGCGCGCGTTTCCAGGCATCGCGGAACATCGGCTTGGCATGGGCCTCCTCGGAGCGCGCATTGAAGGTGCTGGCGCGCAGCTCGGCGAGCGGCTTCGACCACCAGCGCGGCACCAGCCCCCAGCGCGCCAGCCGCTGCTGCCGCGGCGCCGCCGCGCCGGTGACGATGGCCACGGCCTGCGTCGGCGCGACATTCCAGTTCGCCGCCGGCCAGGGGCCCTCCTCCGCGGTGGCGAGCCACTCCGCCCAGGCCGCCCCCTCCGGCACCCCCACCGCAAATCTGCCGCACATCGCGCCTCTCCGTTCCTGCCGTGCCCCATCCCGCCCCCGGGGCGGCACGCTGTCAATCGTCGTCGACCCCGGCGCCTGTGGGCGCGGCGCATCGGCCGGCCGCGCAGGGCGCCCCGCGCGGCCCTGCCGTATTGATCTCGCGGCAAAACTCGGGCTCACTTTTCCCATGATCCGCCCTGCCGCCCTGCTGCTGTCCTGTCTGGCGCTCGCCGGCTGCGCCGGCCCCGACCGGCCCGGCCCGACCGCCGTGGAGACCGTCTGCATCTCCGTCGGGCTCTGCTCGGCGCCCGACATGGTGGCCGACTTCGCGCGCTGGGACGCCGATCTGCGCGCCGCCGGCAAGCTCCGCGCCGAGCGCGCGCCGATCGATGCGCCCTATACCCGCGAGGACCTCGCGCACAACTTCGCCAAGATCGGCTTCGGCTCGGAATTCGAGATCGTCGATGGCGGCTATTCGCCGCTCGACAGCAATGCCGAGGCGCCGCTCACCCGCTGGGGCGGGCCGATCCGCTATGCCCCCTTCGGCGATTTCGACGCTGCCGACACCGCCGCGATCGACGGGTTCGCGGAGCGCCTCGCCGATGTCACGCGGCTCGATATCGGCCCGGCCGGGCGCGAGCCCAACCTGCTCGTCTTCTTCCTCGATGCGCGGGGCCGCCGGCAGGTCTCGGAGCTCTTCGCCGAGGAGCCGGACTATCGCCCCCTCGCCGATCTCTTCGAGGCCTGGGCGGCGGATCCGAAATGGCCCTGCGCGGCGGAGTTCTACTACCACGCGCCGACCAGCGACCGGGCGCACGAGATCTATTTCGCCGTCGTCTACATCCGCACCGAGGTGACCGGGATCTCGCGGCGCTCCTGCATCGAGGAGGAGATCGCGCAGACGCTGGGCCTGGCGCGCGACGACCCGAGCCTGCGGCCCTCGATCTTCAACGACGACGAGGAATTCGCGCTGATGACCGAGCATGACGCGGCGCTGCTCAGGCTGCTCTACGACCCGCGGCTCGAGCCGGGCATGACCGCGGCCGAGGCGATGCCGATCGTGCACCGCATCCTCGGCGCGGAGTGAGGGCGGCGGCCCGCGCCCGCGCTCCCCGTGCCCCGCCCACCCCCGAGCCGTCGTTCCCGGCCGCACCCTGCCGCCCCCCATCCGCGCGGGGAGCGCGGGCGCTCCGATCCGGCGGGCGGCGCGCGGCCCGGCTGCCCGCGGCACCCGCAGGCGGCGCGCCCTCCGCCGTTCAGCCGCCGCCGCGCCGAGCCTCCGCCTCGAAGCCGAGCTCGCCCGGGTCGAACCGGTAGTGCGCCGAGCAGAACTGGCAATCCGCCGTCACCGCACCGCTCGCATCGGTCATGCTCGCGATGTCCTTGTCGGAATACATCGCCATCGCCGCCCGGACGCGCTCGGCCGAGCAGGTGCAGCCGAAGCGCACCGCCTGCGGCGCGAAGACCCGCGCGCGTTCCTCGTGGAACAGCCGCGTGAGCACCTGCACCGGCGTCACATGCGGGCCGATCATCTCGTGCTCCTCGACGGTGGCGGCGAGGATGTTGACCCGCGCCCAGTCGTCCTCGCGGCTGCCCATGGCGGCGACATCGTCGGCGGTCATCAGCCCCTCCTCGCCGGTGGGCGCATCCGGCGCCTGCCCGGGCGCCGCCTCGGGCAGCAGCTGCAGCATCAGCCCGGCGCCGCGCCAGCCGACCGAGCCGCCCGGCGCCTGCGCCGCCGCCGAGAGCACGAGAAAGCGCGTCGCGAGCTGCTCGGACTGGGCGAAATAGGTCTCCGCCGCCTCGGTGAGCGTGCCCCCGGTGAGCGGCGTGATGCCCTGATAGGGCGCCATGTCGCGGCCCTGGTCGATGGTCACGCCCAGCACCCCGCCGCCGAGCAGGTCGCCCGGCGTGCTGCCGGCAGCGGCCAGCTCCGCGGCATCGAAGCGGGCATAGGCGCGCATCCGGCCGGGCGCGCCCTCGGCCTCCGGCGCGAAATAGTCGGTCGCGATCAGCCGCACCGGCCCCTCGGCCCGGACCTGCAGCGAGAAGCGCCAGCGCAGCTTGATCGCCTGCCCGATCAGCCCGGTCAGCAGCGCCGCCTCGGCCACCAGCGCCGAGACCGCCGGCGGATAGGCATGCTGGGTCAGGATGGTCTGCAGCGTGCGGTCGAGCCGCAGGAAGCGGCCGCGGATCTGCGGGCGCTCGAGCTGGAACGGGATCAGGCTGTCATCGCCCCGGGGGGCCTCGGCGACGGGATCGGTCATGGCACCTCGCTTTCTCGCCCGGGCTGGGCCACCGCGCCCTTACGCGATTCCGCCGGTGCCATGCAAACGGGTTTGCATGCGCGGCCCGTCCATGGCACGGAGCGGCCATGCGGCGGATCGGCGAGCAGGTGCGGAACGGGGTGCGCTACCGCGACCGGCAGGGGGCCTACGGGCTGATCCTGCGGCGGGGGCGGCTGCTCTGCGTCTGGCAGGCGGGCGAGCTGCAGCTGCCCGGCGGCGGCATCGATCCGGGCGAGAGCCCGATCGCCGCGCTGCACCGCGAGGTGATCGAGGAGACCGGCTGGCGCATCGCCGGGCCCGATGGCGGGCTGCCGCGCCGGGTCGCGGCCTTCCAGCGCTATGTCTGGCTCTGGGACTACGAGTACTGGGCACGCAAGGTGCAGGCGATCTATCTCGCCCGCGCGGTCGCACGGCTGGGGCCGCCGCGCGAGCCGGGCCACACCCCGGTCTGGCTCGCGCCGGAAGAGGCCGCCGGCACGCTGCACATCAAGGGCGACCGGATGGCCGTCGCCGCCGCCGCGCGCGCCGGGCTGCTGCGCTGAGCGCCCAGGCCCCGTGGCGTCTTTCCCTTCCGATCCTGCACCTGTCAGGCCCGGTTCGTCCCGGCCCGCGGCAGCGCCGCCCTCCCGGCCGTCTAGCTCGCCCTGCGCCGGCATTCGCTAGCCGGCGCAGCATCGGGAACACCGCGCGATCCGGGGCGGCGGCCCATTGCAGCGGCGCCTTAGGTTGCGCGAGCATTGCCTCGATGGGATTGGCTGCGGAGCGGCGGGACGTGCAGCCGCGCGCCAGCGGCCTAGGTGACATCGCGGACGCCCCGGCCCTTGTGGCGCGCAAGGTTATCCAAGATCACCACCTCACCGGGCCAGAGCGTCGGCGCAAAGACGTGCCCGGCATGGACGCAGCCGGGCCGTCATGGGCTGACGCCCCGCCCCAGCGCATCAGTGTCGCGATCCCGTGCGTCCGGCTGCCACCGCCACAGAGCCGACGGCGCCGTGCGCATCCGGTGCCTTGGAGCGGGTCCGGCGTGCCGTTCGATCATCGCGGCAACGGATCTGGTGGCTGATGGATCGGTCGTCTCCGACCTCCTTCGCAGATTGCTCGGGAGACGGCGACCCTAGCCCTGACGATCTACTGCGGGTCCATGCCCGTGCCTCGCCGCAGGGACCTTCGGGGTCCGATGATGCGGAGCCGTAGCGCTCCCGCCAAGGCGAGGCGGCCCCACCGTCCGCGAACACTCCGACCGAGCAGATGCGCCGCGAAAGCTCGCGCATGTTCCGCTCCACCGGGTTCCTGGCGCGCAGTCTGATTTGGTGAGCAACCCGGAAGATGTGTGGCGCTGGCTCTCGGCCGTAAGGGCATCGACGGGCTCCGCCGTGCGACGGAAATGTTGGCGGCCAAACTCCCCCGGTCATGCCCCTCGACGGCCACCCCGCTTGCACCACCAACTCGGCCGGAATGTCCGACACCCCGCCAGAGGCCAGCCGGCGCCTTCAAGGCTGCGCAAGCGATCTGGCTGGCACGGAGTGGCCGCTGATCGGCCCCTTTTTGCCGGCTCTGGGGCAGAGTGCCGACCGGACTGAATCGACCTTTATGGGGGATGAACGCGCTCCCCCACATGGGCTCCATCGACCGCCCGGCGCCGCTTCAACGACCGGTATCCTGTCCCCCAATCCCGCAAACACGCGGGGCATGAGGCGAGCCCTGCGAGCTGCGGCCCGCGCGGCGTCGCGGGCGACATGATGGTGATGGGGGCAGGCGCCGCATCGCGGCCGCCTCCCTCGGGGTGATGGTGGAGCCAGCCATGCATCGAACCGACATCTTTGATCGTGATGGGGCGGCGGACTTGCAGGCATCGCGCCGCCAGGCATTTCCCGGCCACGCCACGACATGGGAGATGATGGCCATGCCCGGCCCGAACTCGAGGCGGAATCACGCGTGGCCTCTGGCGGTTCTCGGCCCGCCAGAGGCTTGGAAAGATCCGGAGCCCCCGCAGCGATATTAATCGGCGGCCCGGATCGCCTCTCCAGCCGGCGCCTTGCTGCCCTCGGAGAGCTTCTGGCCTGGCCCCTGGGCAGCCCGAAAGACGCCACCGACCGGGACGGGCTGCGAACGGGCCTCAACGGTGCCGGCCTCACCGTACTGACCCGGCCTGCGACTGGCTTCTCGGTCATGGCTGGCGGGTGCCATCGGGGCCCTACCGGCTCGGTGCGTTGGCCGGCCGTTCACGCGGCGCGCGGCGCCGCGGGCGGGCGGGAGCGAGCCGGCATCGGGAACGGGCCATGCCCGACGCCCACGTTCCGCGCGCGTTCAGCCGGTCTCGAGCAGGCGGGCGAGCCGGTCGGTGGCCAGCCGCGTGCGCGCGGTGTCGCCCAGCAGCCGTCCGGCGCGGGCGGCAAGGAGCGCGTCGCGCGCGTCCCGCTCGTAGCGCGCCGCGGCCTCGAGCAGCCCCTCGGCATAGCGTTCGGGCGTGTGGCGGGCGATGAGCCGCGCCCGGCCCGCCGCCCCGACCGCCGCGCCGCGGGCGCGATCGGCGTCGATCTCCGCGACGAGCGCCGACAGCGCCGCCACCTCGCCCTCGATGGGGATGCGCAAGACGCTCTCCGCCGGCAGGTCGCGATACCAGCCGGTATCGCTCACCGCCGCCGCCGCCGAGGCCGCCCAGATCCGCAGCTGCGAGCCCGAGGCCTCGCCCATCGTCGGGTAGCGCAGGTTGAACACCAGATGCGCCGCCGCCAGCGCCGCGTCGAGCTCGGCCTCCGCCGCGAAGCCGCGAAGCTCCACCCGGTCGGCCAGCCGCAACTCGGCGATCTTGCCGCGGACATGCGCCTCGTCCCAGAGCGTGCCGAAAACCTCGAGCCGGAAATCCACCCGGTCGCGCAGGCTGGCCAGCGCCTCGAGTACCTGGTCGAGCCGGCGATTCGGGGCGAGGTAGCCGAACTGCACGAGCCGGAGCGGGCCGTCCGCCGCGCGCGCCGCCGGCCGCTCGGCCCCCGGCGCGAAGGGCAGGTCGAGCCCGTAGGCCGGCACCAGGCCGCTGCGCGCGATCGCCGCCTCGCCGGCCGGGGTGTGGCTGAGCGCCGCCACCGCCTTCGGCAGCGCGATCTCGAAGAGCGGGAATCGCACCGCCGCCTCGTGCGGGCGCAGCCGGTCGGCCAGCACCTCCTCTGCTGCCCGCGCCCCGGCCTCGCCGTGGCGACGCGCCATCTCGGCGCGGTAGAGCCCGGGGGACAGATGGCCATGCTCGATCATGCCGCGCAGCAGGTCCTGGATCGCGATGTCGTGCAGCATCACGATGCCGGGCACCCGGCGCGCGAGCAGCAGCGGCCCGGTGTGGAACAGCCAGGAATTGCCGATCTGGAAGACCGGGATCTCCGGCCCGTCGACCGGCGGCAGCCCGTCCAGCGGCATCGGGAAATCGGTATGCGGGTCGTAGCGGCGCACCGTCGCATGGGCCTCGAGGGCGGGGTCCCAGTCCTCGGCATCGGTCCAGAGCACCACCTCGGCACGGGCGGCCAGCGCCGGCAGGATGCGGGCGGTGTAATGCGCGATATCGGTCCGCGCCGGCGGCAGCGGGCCGACCCAGTGGAACCGCGGCCGGCTCATGCCGCCGGGTTCGGAGCGGCGCCGGCGAGGCGCAGGAAGGCGTCCTCCGGGCAGGCAAGGGTGACCGTGTTGGCGCGCCCGGCCCCGGCAAAGCGCCCGGCGCCGCCCTGGAACAGCCCGGCCGTCAGCCAGCCCGGCGCGCCGCTGCCGGCGAGATCGAGCGCGAGCCGCGCGGCCGCGCCCGGCGCGGCTCCCGGCAGCGCGAGCTGCGCGCCCTGATGCACCAGCCGGTGCCGCGCATCGGCCCAGTCGAGACAGAGGCTGACCGCCCCCTGCCCGTCGGCCGGCCAGGCGCTGCGGGCGTGGTTCTCGGCGCGAAGCGTCACGCTGGAGCCCGCCCGGCTCTCCGCCACCAGCCGCCCGGTGAGCGCGCGCGGATCGCCGTGATAGACCGCCGCCGGCACCGGGCCCGGGCTGCCCGCCTTGCGGCCGAGCCAGAAGATCGTCTCGCCGCGCAGATGCAGATCGCCGCGGGGCCCGAGCAGCGCCGCCGCCTCCGGCTCGACCCGGCGGTCATAGACATCCGCCGTGGTCAGCCGCACGGTCTCGAAGCCCGCCGCCTCGCCGAGCGCCGCGACCTCGCGCGGCACGTATTCCCGGTTGTGCCGGCCATGCACCCCGCCGACCGGCACGAAGAGGCCGAAGCTCTGCGGCGCCTCGCCGCGCAGCGCCTTCAATGCGTTGCGGTGGCTCGCGATGTTGGGCGTGGTGACGAGGACATGCCCGCCCGGGCGCAGCACCCGCGCCGCCTCCTCGAGGAAGAACAGCGGGTCGATGGCGAGATGCTCGAGGATCTCCATGGCAAGCACCAGGTCGCGGCTCGCGCTCTCCACCGGCAGGGCGTCGCGCTCGACATCCGCCGGATGCAGGCGGATCGTGAGGTCGCGCCCCGGCTCGGCCCTGGCCCGCACCTGCTGGGCATGGGGGCGGGGGTCGGACCAGATGCCGTCGATCTCCGCCTCGGGGAGCGCCGCCGCCAGCAGCCCCTGAAAGAGGAAGGGCGGCACGATGCCGATATCGAGCACGGCGCGGGGCGAGAGCCCCTCGAGCAATGCGAGGGTCGAGCAGTAGCGCTGCCAGTGGCTCTGGAAATAGGGCCGGTGCAGCGGCTCATGCGCCGCCCATTCGCCGGGATAGGTGCCGAAGTCATAGGCTTCGAGCAGCGCATCGAGGCTGGCGAAGGGCAGATGCTCCGGCATCGGCGGCGCGACGGCGGCGGCGATCGCGCCCGTCTCCGCCCGGTCATCGACGCTGCGGGTCTCACCAGAGGGGGGCACGGCGAGCGACGCGGGCTCGGCGCCCTCCTCCGGCTCGGCGGGATGCGGCAGGGGCTCGCCGGTCAGCGTCTCGACCACAGCGTCCCAGCCGATGCGCTTGTCGTGATAGGCGGCGCGGGCGGCGGAGCCCATGGCCTCGGCATCGGCCTCCATGGCGCGGCAGAACGCTGCCCCCAGCGCCGCCGGCTCCGGCGCCACCACCCAGCCCTCCTGGCCGTCGCGGATGAACTCGAGCGGCCCGCCCGAATCATGCGCCGTGACCACCGGCTTGCCCGAGAGCATCGCCTCGAGCGTGATGTAGCCGTAATCCTCGTCGATCGGCACGAAGACCACCGCCCGGCACTCGGCATAGAGCCGGATCATCTCGGCATCGCTCACCGCGCCGAGCACCTCGCAGCGGTCCTCGACCCCGAGATCGCGGGCGAGCTGGCGCAGCTCGTCGTCATAGCCCGGCGCATCCGGCGGTCCGGCCAGCTTGAGCCGCACCCCCGGCGCATGCGGCAGCGCCTCGATCATCAGCCGCTGGCGCTTGTTCGGCCCGAGCCGCGAGGGCGCGTAGAGATAGTCTCCGAAGCCGCCCTGGCGCAGCCGCCTGGCATTCGGCGGCGGATGGTAGAGCGGCGTCGAGCCGATCCCGAGATAGCGCTGCAGCCGGTCCGCCACGTTGCGGCTGTTGGCATAGACCCGTGCCCCCGGCGCGCCGATCGCCGCCCGGTCCTCGGCGCGGATCAGCTCGCGCACCGCGGCGCCGTCCGGGTCGCGCTGCAGCTCGGAGGTGCCGGCCTCCCAGATGTCATAGGCCTGGCGGTGCTGGTGCAGGATCCAGAACACCCGGTTCGGATGGCGCGCCAGATAGGCGGGGAACTTCAGCCCGACCATCATGTCCACCGGATAGCCGAGATCGGCAAGGTCGATCAGCTTGGCGGCCAGCACATGATCGACCAGCGCGCTGCCGGGATACCACTTGTAGGGGATCGAGATCTCCACCGCCTCGTGCCCGCGCGCCTTCAGCGCCGCCACGAGATTGGCCGAGTGCCGCTCGGCGCCGCCGATGATGAACGGCGCCTGGGTCGTCACCACGCCGACGCGCATCAGCCGAGTCCCGGCTTGGTGGCGATGGCGGCGAGGTCCTGCGGGCCGAACAGCAGCTCCGCCAGGTAGGGATCGGCGCGGTTGTCTCGGGTGAAGCTGTCGAGCGTCTCGGAGGGATGCAGCGGGCGCATCTCCACCGGGTGGAAGCCGACGCTGTCGAGCAGCACCGAGAGCAGCTCCGAAGGCAGCGGCTTGTTGTGCGTCGGGTCGATGTTGAAGGTGCGCGCGCCGACGATCAGGTTGTGGCAGTTCGGCGTCTCGTAGATCAGCACGCCGCCGGGCGCCAGCGCGCGCAGCGCCTCGCGGGTCATCCAGGTCACGCTCTCGAAGGGCAGGTGCTCGATCAGGTGATGCGCCGTGATCGCGGAGAAGCTGTCGTCCGGCGCCTCGGCCAGCGCCTTCAGCGCATCGCCGACCTCGACATCGAGCCCCGCCGCCCTGGCCTCGGCGATCTGCACCGGGTTGAGGTCGATGCCGCGGCCCGGATGCCCGGCCTCGCGCACCACCTCGAGCCATTCGCCGCGGCCGCAGCCGAGATCGAGCACCGGCTTGCCGCCGGTCGCCTCGGCGGCGCGGGCGAGATCCGGCAGATAGACCGTGAGGCGGCGTCGGATCTCCTCGCGCGAACCGCGATAGCGGTCCTCGAGCCGGCCGTAGAAGGCATCGAGCAGCGCCTCGAGCCCCTCGCGCGGCGGCCTCGCCTCGGCCGGGGGCGTGTCCCCGGCCGCCTCAGAGGCGCCGCGGAAGCGCATCAGGTCGATCCGCCGGGTCAGCTCGGCATAGGCGCGCCCGGCCTGGGCGATCTCGGCAGTGGCGCGCGTCGCCTCGCGCACCGCCCGCTCGGTGCCGGGGCGGATATGCGCGGACATCTCGCCCTCGAGATCGTCGAGCCGGCGCGAATTGGTCTCCTTGGCGTCGCGGAACGCCTCCTCGAGCCGATAGAAATAGCGCTCATAGGCGGCGAGCCGGCCCGACAGGCTCTCCAGCGCCGCGAGATGCGGCTCGGCCGACTGCATCCACTGCTCGAAGCTGTCCATCCGGCCCTGCAGCGCGTCGAGCTGGCGCTCCACCGCATCGAGCCGCGTGCCGTTCTGGGTGCCGGAGACGCCGTCGCGCAGCGCCCGCGTCTCGCCCTCGACCCGGCGCACCATGTCGCCGATCTCGTAGAGATCCTGGGTCAGCCCGTCGATGCGCGGCTCGATCACCGAGATGCTGTGCGCCGTGGCCTTGGTGGTGCGCGCCAGCCGCCCGAGCTTGAAGAAGGCGGAGAAGTAGCGCTCGAGCCGCTTGAAGGGGTTCAACCGTTTGGCCTCCGGGCTGGGTTGGGGCGCCGGGCCGGAACGGGCCTGCGGCGAGGATGCGCCGCCACCCGCGCCCGCAGACGGGGCGCCGGCGGCGAGCCGGGTCGCCATGTCGGGGCGCTGCACTCGGAGCACCGCTTTGTCATCGCTGGGCATGCAGGCTGCGCGGTCCGGACGGGGCTTGGTGCGGCGGCGCGACGGCTCAGACGAAGCCGTCGAAATCCGCCGCGTGGCTGTAGAAGGTCAGCTTGGTGTTGTCCTCGAGATAGATGTACTCGGCATGCAGGTTCTGCGAGCCGAAATTCACGCTGCCGCGCTCGTAGAGCGAGCCGTCGAAGAAGGTGGTGTCGTGCCCGCTGGCCAGCAGGCCCTCGATCAGGTCGTCGAGATCCTCGGCGCCGGCGACCGACTTGCCGTCGGCCGTGAAGATGCCGGTGTCGCCCACCGCCTCCATGAACTCGAAGACCAGCGCCTTGGCCTCGTCGACCGAGACCACCCGGTCGCTGTCGAGCGGCTCGGGCCGCGCCAGACCGCCGCCCGCATACTGGCCGGGCATGACGCCGTGGCCGCCGGCATGGGCGCCGTCGCCGCCGCTGACGGCATCGTCGGTTCCCTGCAGGGGCGTATCGAGGTCATCGACCACCACCCCGTCGATCGCATCGGCAAGCGCCAGATCGGTGTCGCCCGAGATCTGCTCCAGCAGCGCCGCCTCGAAGCGGGCGAAGACCGGCTCGGTCAGCAGCACCACCTCGATCTCGACCACCCGCTCGCCCATGGCATAGGCGAGGCTCTCGAGAAACTGGACACCGGGCAGCTCGGCAAAGAGCTGGAACAGCTCGCCCCCGATGCTGTCGGAGAGCGAGCCCTCCGCGGTGCCGCCGTCGCCGGCCTCGGCGATACGGGTCTCGTCGGCCAGCGTGGAGAAGAGATCGAAGGCCGCCGAGGGCATGATCGCCGCGAGCATCGAGCCCGCCGCCTCCGACATCTCGGCAAGCCCCGTCAGCATCGCGTCGATCTCGAGATCCGCCGCCTCGCTGAGCGCCATGGCTCGCGCGCTCGCATCCTCGGCCTCGGCCTCGGCCTGCTCGGCGCCGCTCAGCGCCGCGAGATCCGCATGCAGGCGCGATTGCTGGTCGTCCTCCGCGGCGGGGTCGGTCTCGGCATCGGCGACGGCGACGACCGGGGTCTCCTCCTCCGCCCTGCGATTCTCGAGCGCCAGCAGCGTCTCGTCATCCTCGAGGAACTGGCCCGTCTGCTCGGCATGGGCGAGATCCTGCGCGATCGCGATCACCGCGAGCGCCATGCCCGCCGGAATCGCCGCCAGCGCCGGGTTCACATAGCCCTGGCCCTGCTGGTTGCCGCCGCTCTCGGAGGAATGGGCGAACTCCGCCACCTGCTGCGCCAGCGCCTTCAGCTTGATCGCGAAGGGATTCGCCGCGGTGACCGGGGCGTCCGGATCGTCGGCATCCACCGCGTCGGCCTCGAACAGCGGCACCTCGGTCGTCGCCTGCGCATAGAGCAGCACGGTGATGAAGAGGCTCGCGAGCAGCGAGGCGGGATGCATGTAGACGCGGCCCTTGCGATCGGACAGCGGCATCGGCAGCGACACGTCCTCGAAGAAGCGCTCGGCGCAGCGCTGGAAGCTGGCACCCTCGATCGGCCGCGGCAGCGTGGTGCTGTCGAACATGAAGCGGCCGTCGATGCAGGCGACATGGATGATCACGTCGCCGGTGATCGCCGAACAGAAGACGCACCAGGGCTCGCCCTCGTCGGAAAGCCCGTGCTCGACATCCACCGCGAAGCCGGCATCCTCGAGGATGCGCTCGATGCGGGCAAACTGGGCCCGCTCCTCGTTGGTCCAACCATGCCGAGCCTGGAACAGCGAAACGAGCGATGCGGTCATCCGGGCCCCCTATGGTCTAGCCTGTATGTCGTCGGCCTTCAGGTCTCTCGTCGTCACGCCCCGGGCCGCAAGGCCCCGGCCGCCACGTCGCGTCCGCCGGTCCGTCCCCTCGGCCGCCATGCGGGGCCCGGGGCCTGCCGACACGACGTTCCGACCCTCAGGACAGGATCTCGAACCGCTCCGCCTGATTAGCGTATTCGCCGTCCTTGCCAAACAGGATTTCGAAGGTCACCGGGTCATAGAAGCGCATAATGTTGAAGACAAGAGTCCAAACGGGCACACCCAGCGCCTCGGCCCACTGGTTGTAGCGGTCCGGCGGGATGCGGCCACGGCCGTTCTCCAGCTGGGAGATGAAGGTGTAGTACTCCGCGCCCACCGCCGTGGCGAGCTCGCGCTGCGACAGGTTGCGCTTGTTGCGAAGCGCCTTGAGCCACTGGCCGCCGGCCCGACGCAGCGCCTGGACATCGGCTTCGCTGGTCTTCTGGTTGTGCATGTACATGTGTTTCGGCCCGCATCCCCGGGAATCGTACAAAAAGGGTGTCGGACTCACGCTACACGAATTTGCGCCGGTGTAAAGTTCACTGTATCAAGTTTCCGAGAGAGCGCCGCGGCGGCGATCGCTGCCGCGCGCGATTGAGCTTGGCCCGGCGAAGGGCTAGAGGTCCGCTGACTGTCAGCGGCGAAGGAGACACCGATGTTGGCGCAAGAGGCGATCCTGTCGGAGCGGGAGGTGCGCGATGCCTTCCGCCTGATCCTCGGGCGGGAGCCCGAGACCCCCGAGGTGCTCGCCTTCCATCAGCGCTACGAGAGCGAGGCGGCGCTGCGCCGCACGCTGCTGAAGAGCCGCGAGTTCGCCACCCAGTTCGCCCAGCTCGCCGCCGAGGACCTGACCCGCCGGGTCGTCGCCGCGCCGGAGACGCCCTCGGACGAGGACCACGCCAAGCATCCGGACGAGCGCCCCGGCACCGTGCCGCTGATGCTGGCCCGCGGCATCCTGCCCGAGATGGGGCCGGTGGAGACCCGCGCCGAGGGGCCGCAGGCCAGCCAGCTCTGGGCCCGCGTCGAGGAGAGCTGGCGCGCCATGGGCGAGACCGCGGCGCACTGGTCGGTGCTGACCCATGATCTCTTCCGGCCCGAGAGCCTCGAGGAGAACCGCGCCGCCTTCGAGGCCACGGCGGAGGTCGAGGGGGTGCTGGTGGATGCCGCGCTCGAGCGCGTCGGCAACCCCGCCCCGGACGGCATGCGCGCGGTGGAGATCGGCTGCGGCGTCGGCCGCGCCACGCGGGCGCTGGCGCGGCGCTTCGCCCATGTCACCGGGCTCGACATCTCCGCCACGCATCTCGCGGTGGCCGAGCGCGAGCTCGCCGCCGCCGGAATCGACAACGTCACGCTGCGCCGGGTTGCGGCGGTGGAGGACTATGCCGGGCTGGAGGACTACGACTTCGCCTTCTCGCGGCTGGTGCTGCAGCACAACCCGCCGCCGGTGCAATGCGCGATCCTGGCGCAGATCTTCGGCGGGCTGGCCACCGGCGGCCTCGCGCTCTTCCAGGTGGTGACCTATGCCCGGCACTACCGCTACGGCTTCGCCGAGGATCTCAAGACCGGCTCCGGCGCGATGGAGATGCATGCGCTGCCGCAGCCCGAGGTGTTCCGCCTGATGTCGGAGTGCGGCATGGCGCCGCTCGAAGTGCAGGAGGACTTCGCCGCCGGGCGCGACGGGCCGTTCCGCTCGCATCTCTTCCTGGGCCGCAAGGAATGAGCTCTCCGCCCCGGAGACCGCGCAACCGCGCCGCGCCGCGACGGCACGCACCAGGGCGCACCGGCGGCAGCCGGGCGGTTGACAGCGGGGCCGGGGCGGCCTCAACTGCTTCCGCACCGCCGCAGCGATGCATCGGGCAGGGCGAGACAATGAACATGCCGCCGCACGCGCACCCAGCCGCCGAGCCTGGCTCGCCGCACCCCGCCGCTGCGCCGGGCGTGCGCGGCGTGGCCCCGAGCCCGGTCCGGGCCCCGGCGCGAAGGGCGGCCGCGTGCTGATGGCGCGCCCCGATGCCGCCGCAGCGCCCGACACGGCCGGCCCGCCCGCCGCGGAGGCGGAACGCCCGCGGATCGCGCTCGTCGCGCCGCGAAACATGCGCTTCTCCCCCACCGCCGCGACCTCGATCGACCTGCACATCCACGAGACCGCCCGCTGGAGCGGGTTCCGCGCAAACATCACCGTCTTCGCCGAGGAGGTGGAGGCGCCCTTCACCGATGTCCGCACGCGGTTCTGGCCGCAGGGCCGCTCCAAGGGCCATCTCGAGCGGCTGCTCGAAGCGGAGAAGCCGGACCTGATCGTCGCGCATCAGCACCTGCCCACCGCGGCGCGCCTCGCCGCGCGGTTCCGCCAGGTGCCGGTGGCACTGGTGCGGCACAACTTCCAGAACCCGCCGCGCAACTTCGTCTCGGGCTGGTGGAAGCGGCGGGTCTTCAACCGCCTCTCGGCGATCGCCTTCGTCTCCCAGCGCTGCCGCGAGAGCTTCGAGGCGCACTGGCCCGGGCTGAAGCCGCCGGTCTGGGTGACGCCGAACGGCGTCGACAGCCGGCTCTGGTCGCCGGCACCGGAGAAATCGCCGATCCTGCTCTTCGCCGGGCGGCTGGCGCCGGAGAAGGGCGTGCTGGAGGCGGCGCTCGGCATCGAGGCCGTGCTGGCCGAGCGGCCGGACTGGCGCGCGGTGTTCATCATCGCCTCCTCGCCGGACCATGCCGACTATGCCGCCGAGGTGCACCGGGTGCTGGCCCGCGCCGGCGACCGGGTCGAGATCGTCGAGGATGCCCGCCACGAGCAGGTCCGCCGCTGGATGGCGCAGGCGGCGATCGCGGTGGCGCCGACGCAGGGCGAGGAGAGCTTCGGCCGCGTCGCGGTGGAGGCGATGGCGAGCGGCGCGGCGGTGGTGGCCTCCCGTGCAAGCGGCTTCATCGAGGTGGTGGGCGATGCCGGCATCCTGCTCGAGGCGCCGCAGGCCGAGGCGATCCACACCGCATTGCGCGCGCTGATCGACGACCCGGCGCGGCGCGAGGCGCTCTCGGCGGCGGGGCGCGCGCGGGTGGCCGAACGCTACGACCTCGCCCGCTCGGTGGTGGCCTTCGACCGCATGGCCGAGGCGCTGCTGGTGGCCTCCGGCGCCCTGCCCGCGCCGCCGCCCGGCACCGCGCCGGAGGATTGAGGCCGGCGCTGCGGCGCCTGCGCCACACTGCGGCACATGCCCCACATGCCGGCGGCAGGCCCTTGCGCGGCGGGGGCTTTCGCCGTAAGGCCCCCTCACGCACTGCGCCGCATTGAACGGACCGAGCGCTTGACCGAACCGACCGACGATCCCGAGCGCATCTTCCGCCGCTGGCCCCGTGTCCGCGCCCGGTGGACGCTCACACAGCTCTGGCGCCGCGTGCGCATGCCCGCCCGTCGCCGCCGCTGGCTGCGCGAGAACACCCAGCGTCTCGCGCCCTATGCCAAGCCGGCCGCGCCCACCGGCACCGGCCCGGCGCTGGCGCTCGGCGACTTCTCGGGCTGCAGCGGGCTCAGCCGCGCCGCGCTCTACGAGCTCGACCGGCTGCGGCATGACTATCCCGATCTCACCACCCTCGACCTCGCCGCGGTGAAGCGCGGCGGGCCGAAGCCGCTGGCGGTCGACGGGCCGGAGATCGGCACGCTGATCCTGCTCTCGCCGCCGGACAGCTACGCCACGCTGCTCTCGGCGGTGCCGCCGGCGCGCATCGCGCGGGCCCGGCGCATCGGCCTCTGGGTCTGGGAGACGCCGATCTTCCCGGCGGACTGGCGCTTCGGCCTCGACATCGTGCACGAGATTTGGACGCCGTCCGAATACAGCCGCCGCGCCATCGCCGATGCGGCGGGCGACATCCCGGTGCTGCTGCGCCCCCATGCGGTGACCGCGCCCACCAGGGTGCAGCCCTTCGACCGCGCCGCCTACGACGTGCCGGAGGACGCCTTCCTCGGCGTCGCGATCATGGATCTCTGCTCCTGCCCGGCGCGCAAGAACCCCTGGGCCCATGTCGCGGCCTGGCAGGCCGCCTTCGGCGACGATCCCAGCCGCGTGCTGCTGATGAAGGTGCGCGTCTCCAAGCGCACCCGCTGCGTGCGGGCCGAGCTCGACGAGATGGTCGCCGGCGCGCCCAACATCCGCGTCTTCGAGAAGGAGATGGAGCCTGCCGAGATCGCCGGGCTGCAGGCGGCGGCGGATGTCTATCTCTCGCTGCACCGCGCCGAGGGCTACGGGCTGAACATCCGCGAATGCCTCGAGGCCGGGGCCGAGGTGCTGGCCACCGATTTCTCGGCCAATGCCGAATACGGGCCGGCCTATCCCAACTATCACCCCCTGCCCTACCGGCTGACGCCTTATCGCGACTGGACCGGACACTACCCGGACGGCGAGTTCGAATGGGCCGAGGTGCGCATCGACGCGGCCGCCGAGGCGCTGCGCGAGCGCGCCGCGGCCTGGGCGGCGGCCGAGCGCGCCGCCCCCGCCACGCCGCCGGCCGCCCGGCACGCCTGAGATGGGCGTGGAGCCGCCCGAACCGCCACGCCCGCCCGAGCCGCCGCAGCCGCCCGGGCCTGCCGCCGGCGCCGGAGCGGTGCCAGGTGGTCAGCCGGATGGCCAGCCGGGCGAGAAGCCGAAACCCGATCTCGAGCGGCAGAAGCGGGTGCTGACCCGGCTCTTCCTCGAGAACGGGCTGCAGCACTGGAAGGGCTATGGCGTCGCCCTCGCCTTCATGAGCGTGGTGGCGGGCATGACCGGGCTCTCGGCCTGGATCATGCAGGACGTGATCAACGACATCTTCATCGACCGCAAGCCCGACATGGTCTGGAAGATCGCCGGCGCGGTGGCCGGGATCTTCATCATCAAGGGCATCGCCAGCTATGTGCAGCAGGTGATCCTCAGCCGCATCGGCAACCGCATCGTGGCGGAGATCCAGATGCGGCTCTTCGACCATGTGCAGCGCCACCGGATCGACTTCTACGAGAAGATGAACACCGGCCAGCTCGCCATGCGCTTCAGCCAGAACGCGCGCTCGGCGCGGGAGGCGCTGAACCTCGTCATCACCTCGATGGGGCGGGACATGTTCTCGCTGGTGGCGCTCTGCATCGTGATGATCGTGCAGGACCCGCTGCTCGCCGGCATCGCGCTGCTGGTCGGCCCGCCGGTGGCCTATGGCGAATGGATCCTGGTGCGCAAGGTCAAGGCGGTGGCGCGGGCCGAGCTGCTCTCGATCGCCAGGATCATCACCACGATCCAGCAGACCGCGCAGGGCGCCCGGGTGGTCAAGGCCTTCGGGCTCGAGCCGGTGATGCGCGCCGAGATGGACGCCGCGGTGCAGGACGTGCGCCAGCGCGCCGACCGCATCGCCCAGGTCGGCGCGGCAACCAACCCGCTGATGGAGAGCTTCGGCGGGCTGGCGATCGCCGGGGTGATCCTCTATGGCGGCTGGCGGGTGATCTATGGCGGCGGCGACCCGGGCGCCTTCTTCTCCTTCATCACCGCGCTGCTGATGGCCTATGACCCGGCCAAGCGGCTGGCCCGGCTCAACATCCAGCTCCAGGCCAGCCTCGTCGGCGTCGAGATGCTCTATGCCCTGCTCGACCGCAAGCCGGCGATCGAGGAGGCCGAGGACGCGGTGCCGCTGAAGGTCGGCGCCGGGCGGGTGCGGCTGCGCAACATCCGCTTCCGTTACGGGCGCAAGGCGCCGGCGCTCGACGGGCTCGAGCTGATCGCCGAGGGCGGAAAGGTCACCGCGTTGGTCGGACCGTCGGGGGCCGGCAAGTCCACCGTCTTCGCGCTGATCGAGCGGTTCTACGACCCCGACCACGGCAACGTGCTGATCGACGGGCAGAACCTGCGCGGGGTGACCTTCGAGAGCCTGCGCCGCAACATCGCCTATGTCGCGCAGGACGCCTTCCTGTTCGAGGGCACGGTGGCGGAGAACATCCGCATGGGCCGGCTCGACGCCACCGAGGAGGAGATCCGTGCGGCGGCGAAGGCGGCCAATGCGCATGCCTTCATCATGGCGATGCCGCGAGGCTACGAGACCGAGCTCGGCGAGAACGGCGCGACCCTCTCGGGCGGCGAGCGCCAGCGCATCGCGATCGCCCGGGCGATGCTGCGCGGCGCGCCGATCCTGCTGCTCGACGAGCCGACCTCGGCGCTCGATGCCGAGGCCGAGGCCGCCGTCGGCGAGGCGCTGGCGCGGCTGATGAAGGGGCGCACCACCATCGTCATCGCGCACCGGCTGGCCACCGTGCGCCATGCCGACATGATCCACGTGATCGAGGGTGGCAAGGTGGTCGAGAGCGGCAGCCATGGCGAGCTGCGCGAGGCCGGCGGGCTCTACAGCCGGCTCTACGACCTGCAGTTCCGCGACTGACGCAGGCCGCTTGAGCCGGCTGTCGCGCAGGTCTAGGCTCATGGAAAACCATACCCATGGGAGAGCGCGCGATGAACCACATCCTGCCGAGGGCGGAGGGTGTCCGCCTGCCGGTGGTCGCCGGCGGCGAAGGCTGCTACCTGATCGACACGGAGGGCAGGCGCTATCTCGACGGCTCGGGCGGCGCCGCGGTCTCCTGCCTCGGCCATGGCGACCCAGACATCATCGCCGCGATCAAGGCGCAGCTCGACCGGGTCGCCTTCGCCCATACCGGCTTCTTCACCTCCGAGCCGGCCGAGGCGCTGGCGGATCTGCTGGTCGAGACCGCGCCCGGCGATCTCTCGCGGGTCTATTTCCTCTCCGGCGGCTCGGAGGCGGCGGAGACCGCGATCAAGATCGCGCGGCAGCACTGGGTGGCCCGCGGCGAGCCCGGCCGGCACCGGCTGATCGCCCGCGAGCAGAGCTATCACGGCAACACCCTCGGCGCGCTCGCCGCCGGCGGCAACCCGGCGCGCAAGGCGCCCTATGCGCCGCTGCTGGCCGAGATGCACCACATCCCGCCCTGCCACCACTACCGCCACGGCGAGCCCGGCGAGAGCGCCGAGGACTACGGCCGCCGCGCCGCCGACGCGCTGGAAGCGGAGATCCTGCGACTCGGGCCGGAGACGGTGATGGCCTTCATGGCCGAGACGGTCTCGGGCGCCACCCTCGGCTGCGTGCCGCCGGCGCCGGGCTATTTCCGGCGCATCCGCGAGATCTGCGACCGGTACGGCGTGCTGCTGATCCTCGACGAGGTGATGTGCGGCATGGGCCGCACCGGCACCCTCTGGGCCTGCGAGCAGGACGGCGTGGCGCCGGACATCGCGACCATCGCCAAGGGCCTTGGCGGCGGCTACCAGCCGATCGGCGCGATGCTCTGCACCGAGGCGGTCTATGCCCCCATTGTCGAGGCCCATGGCGCCTTCCAGCACGGGCACACCTATATTGGCCACCCCACCGCCACCGCGGCCGGGCTCGCGGTGCTGACCAAGCTGACCCGCGGCGGGCTGGCGGCGCGTGCCGCCGAGATCGGCGCGGTGCTGCGCGAGAAGCTCGAAGCGCGCTTCGGCCAGCATCCCAATGTGGGCGACATCCGCGGCCGCGGCATGTTCCAGGGCATCGAGATCGTCGCCGACCGCGAGAGCAAGGCCCCCTTCCCCCGCGCCAGGGGCGTGGCGCCGAAGATCAAGAAGGCGGCGATGCGCGCGGGGCTGATCTGCTATCCGGCCCAGGGCACCGCCGATGGCCAGGCCGGCGACCATGTGCTGCTGGCCCCGCCCTTCATCATCGAGCCGTCGCAAATCGATGAATTGACCGACAAGCTGGAGACCGCCATTACCGAGGCGATCTGACTTCGGGGCGCGCCTCAGGGGGGCGGGCGCGCGCCCGTCCGCCGCTGCCTGCCCCCTCGGGGCGCGGATCCGAAACCATACCGGACCCATTCCGAAACCATACCGAATCCATATCCGTCGACCCGCCGCCCGGAGGCGCGCCGCGACGGAACCCGAGGAGGGACCGCCCGTGGAGTTCCTGGCCCGCCACCAGCGCTACGGCTTCTTCGCCGGCACCGTGCTGCTCGCCGTCATCGCCGCCATCGCCAGCGCCATCACGCTCTGGGCGCTGCCGCTCTTCCTGGCCTTCGCCGCGCTGTCGCTGGTCGGCGTCTGGGACCTGACCCAGCCGAAGCATTCGATCCTGCGCAACTACCCCGTGCTGGGGCACATGCGCTTCATCTTCGAGGGCATCCGCCCGGAGATCCGGCAATATCTGCTGGAGGGCGACGAGGACGAGCTCCCGTTCTCGCGCGAGCAGCGCTCCATCGCCTATCAGCGCGCCAAGGATGTCGAGGACAAGCGCCCCTTCGGCACCCGCGAGGACGTCTATGCCGACGGCTATGCCTGGATCACCCACTCGATGAACCCGGTGCACATCACCGACACCGACTTCCGCGTCGCCATCGGCGGGCCGGACTGCAGGAAGCCCTATGCCGCCTCGGTCTACAACATCTCGGCGATGAGCTTCGGCTCGCTATCGGCCAATGCGATCCTGGCGCTCAACACCGGGGCCAAGGCCGGCAGCTTCGCCCATGACACCGGCGAGGGCGGCATCAGCCGCTATCACCGCCAGGGCGGCGGCGACCTGATCTACGAGATCGGCTCGGGCTATTTCGGCTGCCGCGGCGAGGACGGGCTGTTCTCGCCCGAGCGCTTCGCCGAGCAGGCGGCGGAGGACCAGGTCAAGCTGATCGAGGTCAAGCTCTCGCAGGGCGCCAAGCCCGGCCATGGCGGCATGCTGCCGGCGGCCAAGATCACGCCGGAGATCGCCGAGGCCCGCGGCATCCCGATGGGGGTGGACTGCATCTCGCCGGCCGCGCATTCGGCCTTCTCGACCCCGATCGGCCTCGTCGAGTTCCTCGGCCGGCTGCGCGAACTCTCCGGCGGCAAGCCGGTCGGCTTCAAGCTCTGCATCGGCCACCGGCGGGAGTTCATGTGCATCGTCAAGGCGATGCTCGAGACCGGCATCACCCCGGACTTCATCGTGGTCGACGGCAAGGAGGGCGGCACCGGCGCCGCGCCGCTCGAATTCGCCAACCACATGGGGATGCCGCTGAACGACGGGCTCAACTTCGTGCACAACACGCTGCGCGGTGCCGGGCTGCGCGGCCGCATCCGCCTCGGCGCCAGCGGCAAGCTGATCTCCGCCTTCGACATCGCGCGGGCCTTCGCGCTGGGGGCCGACTGGTGCAACTCCGCCCGCGGCTTCATGTTCGCCATCGGCTGCATCCAGGCCCAGGCCTGCCACACCAACAAGTGCCCGGTCGGCGTGGCGACGCAGGACCAGGTCCGCGCCCGCGCCATCGACGTGCCGGACAAGGGCGCCCGGGTGGCCAATTTCCACCGCAACACCCTGCGCGCGCTCGGCGAGCTGGTGGGCTCGGCCGGGCTCGACCACCCCGCCCGGCTCACGCCGCGCCATTTCAACGTCCGCTCGCGCAAGGGCGACACGGTGGAGGGGCACCTCGTCTTCCCCTGGCTGCCCGAAGGCTTCCTGATCGAGGGGCGCGATCTCGGCCACGGGCTGCTCGACCGCTGGGGCCGCGCCCGGCCCGACAGCTTCGAGACGCCGGCGGACATGCCGCTCTCCTGAACCCTGCGATGCCCGCCCCCGCCGCGCGACCGCCGAGCAGGGCGCGGGGTGGGCGGGTGGGCGCGCCCTGCGAGCCGGTCGCGCGGCGGGGGCGGCCCGCAGATCAGGCCCGCGATCAGGCGCAGCGCACGCAGCGCGCGGCATGGGGCACCGCCTCGAGCCGCCCCGGCGCGATCGCCTCGCCGCAATTGACGCAATAGCCGTATTCGCCAGCCTCGATCCGCCCCAGCGCCGCCTCGATCATCCGCAGCTCGGACAGCCCGGCGCTGCCGAGATCCTCGAGCACCTCGTCGCCCTCGCGCTCGCTGGCACGATCCTCCCAATCCTGCGGCGGGGTCTCGTCGAGGGCATGCTCGATCTTGCCGAGCCGCCTGTTGAGCTCGTCGCGCCGCGCCAGCAGGCGCGCCTTGAACTGGGCGATATCCATTCGGGCTGTCCTCCCTGATCTGCAGCCATCCGGTCAGTCTGAGCGTAGCCCGAGCAAAGCGCAACGCCGCCGCGTCCTGCGCTGACCCAGATCAAGCGGCCCGAATCGGGCGCAGCCGCCGGCGAGCGTTGCCAGCGGCCGACAAGGCGGCTAGCGTCTCACCCTCAGGGACAATCACAGCCAACAGGGAGACACCCGATGCGCCTTACCCGGAGACTGGCCGGACTCGCGCTCGCCGCGGCCGCTGCCATGCCCTTCGCGCTCGCGCCCGCCCCGGCGAGCGCCGAGACCCCGCCGAACATGCTCGTGATCGCGGCGACGATCGACGATATCGTCTCCCTCGATCCGCAGGAGAGCTTCGAGTTCTCGGGCTCCGACATCCTCAACAACATGTATGGCTCGCTGGTCAGCTTCGACCCGGCAGACCTCTCCAAGGGCTATGTGCCCGACATCGCCGAGAGCTGGGAAATCTCCGGCGACGGCAAGGTCTACACCTTCAAGATCCGCGATGGGCTGAAGTTCCATTCCGGCAACCCGGTCACCGCGAAGGACGTGGAGTTCTCGCTGCGCCGCGCGGTCGCGATGAAGAAGACCCCGTCCTTCATCCTCACCCAGTTCGGCTTCACCGAGGACAACATGGGCGAGACGCTGGTGGCGGTCGACGACAGCACCTTCCAGCTCACCACCGACAAGAAATACGCCACCTCCTTCGTGCTCAACTGCCTGACCGCGACGATCGCCTACATCGTCGACAGCGAGACGGTTAAGGCCAACGAGCAGGACGGCGACTGGGGCAACACCTGGCTGAAGACGAACTCGGCCGGCTCCGGCGCCTACAAGCTGGTGAACTGGAAGCCGAACGAGGCCTATACCCTCGAGGCCAATGCCGACTACTGGCGCGGCGCGCCGGCGATGCAGCGCGTGATCGTGCGCCACATCCCCGAATCGGCGACCCAGCGGCTGCTGCTCGAGCGCGGCGATGTCGATATCGCGCGCAACCTCAACCCCGAGGACATCGCCGCGGTCGAGGGCGCCGAGGGCATTGCGGTCGACAGCGACCTGCGCGGCCGGATCATGTATTTCTCGATGAACCAGAAGCACCCGATCCTGAGCAAGCCGAAGGTGCGCGAGGCGCTGAAATATCTGGCCGACTACGAGGGCATGGCGAACAGCTTCCTGCGCGGGCAGTACACCGTGCACCAGGCCTTCCTGCCGCTCACCTACATGGGCGAGCTGAAGGACCAGCCCTATTCGCTGAACGTCGAGAAGGCCAAGGCGCTGCTCGCCGAGGCCGGCCATGCCGACGGCTTCGAGGTCGAGATCATCGTCCGCACCGCGCAGGAGCGCGTCGAGATTGCCCAGACCCTGCAGCAGAACTTCGCCAAGGCCGGGATCACCGCGACGATCTCGCAGGCCACCGGCAAGCAGACGCTGGCGAAATACCGCTCGCGCGAGTTCGACATCTATGTCGGCGCCTGGGGCCCGGACTATCCCGACCCGCATACCAATGCCGACACCTTCTCGCACAACCCGGACAACTCCGACGAGGCCGGCCTGACCGGCAAGCTCGCCTGGCGCAACGGCTGGGACATCCCCGAGATGACCGCCATGACCGAGGCGGCGCTCGTCGAGGGCGACCGCGAGGTGCGCGCGCAGATGTATGTCGACATCCAGAAGGAGTGGCAGCGGACCGCCCCCTTCGTGCCGATGTTCCAGAAGATCGAGCAGATCGCCCGGCGCGACAGCGTCTCGGGCTTCGTGACCGGCTCGGCGATCACGGCAGCCTTCTACTGGTCGGTGACCAAGTAACCGGCCGGCTCAGGTGAGCGACACCGACAAGATCGGCGGACAGGGCGGGGCCGGCGCTGCGGCGCGGGTCTCGCCCTGGCTCGTAACCCGGGGCGGCGGGCTGCTGAGCGCGCTCGCCTCGGTGCTCATCACAATGGTGGGGCTGCTCTTCATCACCTTCATCATCGGGCGGGTGATGCCGATCGACCCGGTTCTGGCGGTGGTCGGCGACCGTGCCAGCCAGGAGGTCTATGACGCGGCCTACAAGGAGATGGGCCTCGACAAGCCGCTGCTGGTGCAGTTCGGCATCTTCCTGCAGGACGTGGTGCAGGGCGATTTCGGCCGCTCCAACCTCACCGCCCGGCCGGTCTCCGAGGACATCGCCCGGGTCTTCCCCGCGACGCTCGAGCTGGCCACGCTGGGGGTGCTGATCGGGGTGGTGCTCGGCGTGCCCTTCGGGGTGATCGCCGCGGTGCATCAGGGCCGCTGGCCCGACCACCTGGTGCGCCTCTTCGGCCTTTTCGGCTATTCCATGCCGATCTTCTGGCTCGGGCTGATCGGGCTCGTGATCTTCTACCGCCAGCTCGACTGGGTCGGCGGCCCGGGCCGGCTCGACATCTTCTATGTCGACATGATCCCCTCGGTGACGGGGATGATCCTGATCGACAGCCTGATCGCCGGCGACATGACCATCTTCCGCAATGCCGTGCACCACATCGTGCTGCCGGCCTCGATCCTCGGCTATTACAGCCTGGCCTACATCTCGCGCATGACGCGGAGCTTCATGATCGAGGAGCTCGGCAAGGAATACATCACCACCGCGCGGGTGAAGGGCCTCTCCGAGGGCGCGGTGATCTGGCGCCATGCGCTCGGCAACGTGCTGATCCCGCTGATCACGGTGATCGCGCTGTCCTATGCCAACCTGCTGGAGGGCTCCGTGCTCACCGAGACGATCTTCGCCTGGCCCGGGCTCGGGCAATACATCACCACGGCGCTGCTCTCGGCCGACATGAACGCGGTGCTCGGCGGCACCGTGGTCGTGGGGCTCTGCTTCATCCTGCTCAACAAGCTCTCAGACGTGCTCTACCGCGTGGTTGACCCCCGTGCCCGCTGACACCGGGGCCGAGATGGGCTGGCGCGACTGGCTGACCGCGGAGGCGCCGACCTCGCGGCTGCAGGCGCGGCTCGGGCAGTTCTGGCTCGGCTGGAAGAACTTCTCGGCGAACCCGCTGGCGATGGTCGGCTTCGTCATCATCGTGGCGCTGGTGCTGATGGCGGCGCTGGCGCCGCTGCTGGCCACCCATGACCCGCTGCAGCAGGACCTTCAGGCCCGCCTCACCGCCCCCGGCGAGGGCGGCTTCCTGCTCGGCTCCGACGAGCTCGGGCGGGACATCTGGTCGCGCATCGTGCACGGCGCCTCGATCACCCTCCTGATCGTCGGGCTGGTGGCGGCGACGGCGCCGGTGATCGGCCTGCTGGTGGGCACCGCCGCGGGCTATCTCGGCGGCTGGATCGACACCGTGCTGATGCGGGTCACGGATGTCTTCCTCGCCTTCCCGCGGCTGGTGCTGGCGCTGGCCTTCGTCGCCGCGCTCGGGGCCGGGATCGAGAACGCCATCCTGGCGATCACGCTGACCGCCTGGCCGCCCTATGCCCGCATCGCCCGGGCCGAGACCATCACCATCCGCAATGCCGACTACATCGCCGCGGTGCAGCTTCAGGGTGCCGGGCCGATGCGCATCATCACCGGCCATATCTGGCCGCAATGCATGAGCTCGATCATCATCCGCGTGACCCTCGACATGGCCGGCGTCATCCTCACCGCCGCCGGGCTCGGCTTCCTAGGCCTCGGGGCGCAGCCACCGACCCCGGAATGGGGTGCGATGATCTCGTCGGGCCGCAAGTTCCTCGATGCCTGGTGGGTGGCGACCATCCCCGGCCTCGCGATCTTCATCGTCTCGCTCGGCTTCAACCTGCTGGGCGACGGGTTGCGCGACGTGCTCGATCCGCGGAGCAAGGGCCGATGAGCGCGCCGTTGCTGAGGGTGGAGGATCTCTGGGTCCGCTTCGCCAAGCCCACCGGCGGCGAGGTCGAGGCGGTGCGCGGGCTGTCCTTCGAGGTCGGCCGCGAGCGCGTCGGCATCGTCGGGGAGAGCGGCTCCGGCAAGTCGATGACCGGGCGCGCGATCCTCCGGCTGATCCGCCCGCCGGGGCGCATGACCGCCGCGGCCATGCGCTTCCAGGACACCGACCTGCTGGCCGCCTCGGAGCGGCAGATGCGCCGGATCCGCGGGCGCCGCATCGCCATGGTGCTGCAGGACCCCAAGTTCTCGCTCAACCCGGTGATGACCGTGGGACGGCAGATCGCCGAGGCCTACAGCATCCATACCGGCGAGGGCCGCGGTGCCGCCGAGGCCAAGACCCTCGAGATGCTGGAGGCGGTGCAGATCCGCGAGCCCGAGCGGGTCGCCGGCCTCTACCCTCACGAGGTCTCCGGCGGCATGGGCCAGCGCATCATGATCGCGATGATGCTGGCGCCGGGGCCGGAGCTGCTGATCGCCGACGAGCCGACCTCGGCGCTCGACGTCACCGTGCAGATGCGCGTGCTCCGGATCATGGACCGGTTGGTGCAGGACCGCGGCATGGGGCTGATCTTCATCTCCCACGACCTCAATCTCGTGGCGAGCTTCTGCGACCGGATCCTGATCATGTATGCCGGGCGGATCGTCGAGACCTGCCGGGCAGGCGAGCTCGCCAATGCCCGCCACCCCTATACCCGCGGGCTGCTGAGCGCGCTGCCGCGGCTCGACGAGGGCCAGCAGCGGCTCTCCGCCATGACCCGCGACCCGGCCTGGAAGGAGGCGCCCAGTGTCCCCGCCTTCCTCTGACGCACCGGCCTCGCCGGAGGCGCCCGAGCTCGCAGTCTCCGGCCTCACCGTCACCTTCGGGCGGGGCGCAACACGCACCGTGGCGGTGGACGACGTCTCCTTCGATATCCCGCGCGGCGGCTCCTTCGGGCTGGTCGGCGAATCGGGCTCCGGCAAGTCCACCGTGCTGCGCGCCATCGCGGGGCTGGTGCCGGCGGCGGCGGGCACGATCGCGATCGCCGGCAAGACTCTCGGGCCGCGGCGCGACATGAACTTCTACCGCACCGTGCAGATGGTGTTCCAGGACCCCTACGGCTCGCTGCACCCGCGCCACACCGTCGACCGCACGCTCTCCGAGCCCGCGCGGCTGCACCGCGCCGGCGACACCGATGCGCGCATCGAGGCGGTGCTGGAGCAGGTCGGCCTCGGCCACGGCTTCCGCTTCCGCTACCCGCACCAGCTCTCCGGCGGGCAGCGCCAGCGTGTCGCCATCGCCCGCGCGCTGATGCTGGAGCC
Source organism: Paralimibaculum aggregatum (assembly GCF_030270585.1). Lineage (GTDB taxonomy): Bacteria > Pseudomonadota > Alphaproteobacteria > Rhodobacterales > Rhodobacteraceae > Thermohalobaculum > Thermohalobaculum aggregatum. The sequence goes on along the minus strand of NZ_BSYI01000006.1, from coordinate 94,589 downwards.
GGAGATCCTGCTGCTCGACGAGCCGACCTCGGCGCTCGACGTTTCGGTGCAGGCGGAGGTGCTCAACCTGCTCGCCGATCTGCGCGCCGAGCGCGGGCTGACCTATCTGATGGTGAGCCACGATCTGGCGGTGGTCGCGCATATGTGCGACAGGGTGGCGGTGATGCGCCAGGGCCAGGTGCTGGAGGTTCTCGGGGTCGAGGAGCTGCGCGCGGCGCGCCCCGCCCATGCCTATACCCGCGACCTCATCACCGCGAGCCGGGGCTACAGCCAGGAGGAAGGGGCCTGATGTCCGACCATTCCGTCACCCATCCCGGGATCGCCGCCGAGACCATCGACGAAGCCCCCGTGGCCGTCTTCGACGGGCACAACGACACGCTGCTGAAGCTCGAGCTCGAGGCCCGCGGCGGCCGGCTGCTGGATTTCGCGGGCGGCGCCGGCGGGATCGACATCGACCTGCCGCGGGCGCGCGCCTCGGGCTTCGCCGGCGGGCTCTTCGCGATGTATACCCCCTCGCGGCCCGAGCGCTACGAGGCGGGGCGCCCGCGGCGCGACGAGGAGACCCGCTACGACCCGGTGGACCAGCCGGCGGCGCTCGCCTTCACGCTGGCGCTGTTCGCGCGGATGCGGCGGCTGGCCGAGGCCGCCCCCGACAGGCTGGCGATCTGCCTCTCGGCGGCGGAGGCGCGGGCGGCGATGGCGGCGGGGCGGCTCGCCATGGTGCCGCATGTCGAGGGGGCGGAATGCATCGACCCCGACCTGAATGCGCTCGAGGTGCTGCATGCGGCGGGGCTGCGCTCGCTCGGCCTGGTCTGGTCGCGGCCCAACCAGTTCGGCCACGGCGCGCCGATGGCCCGGCAGGACGAGCCCGAGCCGGGCGAGGGGCTGACCGAGGCCGGCCGCCGGCTGGTGGCCCGCGCCGAGGAGCTCGGCATCATGGTGGATCTCTCCCATCTCAACCCGGCCGGCTTCTGGGAGGTGGCGAAGATGGCGACGAAACCGCTCGTCGCCTCGCATTCCAACGCCCATGCGCTCTCGCCCAATGCCCGCAACCTGACCGACCGGCAGCTCGACGCGATCGCCGAGTCCGGCGGGCTGGTGGGGCTCAACTTCCACGTGGCCTTCCTGCGGCCCGACTGCGCGACCGACCGCGACACCCCCCTGATCCAGATGCTGCGCCATCTCGACCACCTGATCGAGCGGCTCGGCGAGGACGGCGTGGCGCTCGGCTCGGACTATGACGGCTGCGAGCTGCCCGCCGAGATCGGCGATGTCACCGGCCTGCCGCGGCTGATCGCGGCAATGCGCCAGGCCGGCTATGGCGAGGCGCTGATCGCCAAGATCGCCCGCGAGAACTGGCTCGCCGCGCTCGAGCGCGCCGCCGGCTGAGCCGCGCCCCGAGGAGACGTCGCGAGGAGACCGCCCCGATGCCCGATCCCGAGACTGCATCCGAAACCCCGGTGGGGACGCCCCGCGGCGCCACGCCCGAGCCGCCCGCCCTCGCCCCCGAAGCGCCGGAGGCCCTGCCGACGCCGGAGCCGCGGGAGCGCTACATGCCGGTGCGCAAGCGCGCGCTGCTCGAGGCGGCGCTCTCCGATCCGGCTCTGGACGCCGCCGAGCGGGACAAGCTCCGCGCCCTCGGCCGCCGGCTGGCGCTGCTGTTTCACGTGGTGTTCTTCGCGCCCCGCGAGCAGCTCAAGGATCTCTACGTGCATTTCAACCCGGACCAGCCGGGAACAGCGCCGATCCCTCCCGCGCCGGAGGAGCGCCAGGCCTTCCTCGAGGCGCTCGACACCGCGCTGAAGGCCGCCAATTTCCGGCGCATCGAGGCGCAGGACCTCGAGCCGGAGGCGGAGTCCCGCGGCCGGGTGCGCGCCAAGGTCGACGTGCCGGTGGATGTCTTCGACGAGGTGCGCTTCTACGGCCGCGGCCGGCGCGAGCGGGAGTTCACGCTCTCGAGCTGGTTCGGCTTCCGGAAGGACGAGATCCGCGCCCAGTTCTGGGACCATGTGGTGTTCCTCGCGGCGCTGCAGGAGGAGATCCCGCGGCGCGCCCGGCGCGACGGCCGGCTGCGCCCCGGCGCGATCTATCTCAAGCTGTTCCGCGACATCCCGCGCGCCGATCTCAAGACGCTCTACCCCAATGCCCGGGTGGTGATGGGGCTGAAGGACAAGCTGATCCTCGGCGTGCCGGCGGTGGCCGGCGGCATTCCGATCCTGCTCAACATCATCCCCGCGCTCACCGTGCTGTTCCTGGTGATCGGCGCCTATCTCGGGATCACCGGCGCGGTGGAGGAAGACCAGACCAAGAAGGCGCTGGCCGCGCTGTCCGGCCTCGCCGCGCTCGGCGGCTTCCTCGGCCGCCAGTGGATCAAGTATGAGCGGCAGAAGTTCAAGTACCAGAAGCAGGTGGCCGAGAACGCCTATTTCAACAACCTGAACAACAACGCCGCCTTCTTCGACTACCTGATCGGCGCCTCGGAGGATTCGGAGGTGAAGGAGGCGTTCCTCGCCTATCACTTCCTGCACCGCGCGGGGGCGCCAATGACCCGCGAGGCGCTGGACGGCGAGATCGAGAGCTGGCTGAAGGCGACCTTCTCGGTGGATGTGGATTTCGAGATCGAGGATGCGCTGGCCAAGCTCGAGCGTTTCGACCTCGTGGTCGAGGACGGCGAGGGCCGGCTCGCCGCCCGCCCGCTCGACGATGCGCTGGACGCCGCCGAGGCCGCCTGGTCGGAGCTCGCCCGCGAGAGCTTCGGCTGAAGCCGGGGGGCGCCACCCCAGGGCGGCTCAGATGAAGATGTCGCCGAACACCGTGATGTCGTCGGCAAAGGAGGTGTTGTTGGCCTCGTTCGACTCGGTGATGTCGTCGATGTCGTCGGCGATGGCGGCGATCCAGTAGGTGCCGGGCGCCAGCCCGTCCGGGATGTCGAAGGCGACCTCGCCGTCGAGGATCGGCGGGTTGGCGGTGTCGATCGAGCCGAACTCGCCCGGCCCGACCACGCCGACATCGACGAAATCGAGGAAGATGTCCGAGGTGGTGACATTGGCATCCGGGGAGAGGTAGAAGCCGATCTCCAGATCCCCCGGCTCGCCGCCGAGATTGCCGTAACTCATGGTGAGGAAGACCGGGTCGCCGGGGAAGAAGCTGTCGCCGCTGGTGCCGTCGGTGATATCGAAGAAGTCGATCACCATGTCGGCGAGGCCGCCGCCCGCGCCTTCCACCGCCACCACGACACTGGCCTCCTCGATGGTGAAGCCGTCGGTCACGGAATAGCTGAAGCTCTCGAAGATCACCTCGCCGGGGGCCAGGAAGTCGAAGGCGTCCTCTGTGTCGTAGAGGATCGTGCTGCGATCCTGGCTGATCGAGATGGAGCCCAGGAGCCCCGAGCCGTCGACGCCGATCACCGCAAGGTCGAGGAAGTCGGCACCGGGGAGATCGTTGGCCAGCACGTCGAGCGCGAAGACATTGCCGGCGACCAGGGCAAACTCGTCCTCGATCGCCTGCACCGGGGAATCGGGCAGCGTCAGGAAGACATCGGCGAATTCCAGCAGCTCGATGCCGATCAGCTCGTCGAAGCCCGAGGGGCCGTCGATCAGCGCGAGGCTCGCGGTGCCGACCACGATGTATTCGGAAAAATTGCTGGCAAAGACCGCGGTATCGAAACCGGAGCCGCCGTCGACGGTGTCGTCTCCCTCGGCACCAACCAGCGTGTCGCCGCCGCCGAAGCCGAGCAGCACGTCGTTGCCCGCAAGCCCGTTCAGGAAATCCGCACCGCTGGTGCCCTGCAGGGTGTCGTTGCCGTTGGTGGCGCCTTGGCCGCCGGAGCCGATCTCCCAGGTGCCGGGCTCGACTTCCTCCAGCGCCAGCGGATCGAAGGGCGGGTCCACGGTCTGGTTCTCCGGCGATTTGGCGAACTCGGCGAGCACGACATGCCGCGGCAGCCCGGCATCGAGCGCGCTCAGCCAGAAGGCCCGCCCCAGCGGTTCCGGCTCGCGGCCGAGAATGTTCTCGTAGAGCAGGTCGAGATACTGCGCATTGCTGATGTTGTCCGGCGTCGCGTTCAGGCCGTAGGCATCGCGTACCAGGGCAGCGAACTCGGCCGAGTCGAAGAAGAACAGCGCGATCGCGTTGAAGCTCAGCCCCTGGCCGTGGAGGTTCGTCTCGGCGACATAGTCGCCCTCGAAGACATCGATCCAGAAATTGAGCCCGCCGGAGTCGATCGCGCCGTTGCGGTTCAGCCCCGCCTCGTAGAGGAAGGCGATATCGACGGCGCCGATCTCGCGGTTTGCCTCGGCATCGACGAGGCTGAAGCCGGAGCGGATCCGCGCCGTGGTGAGGAAAACGGTGGCGCCGTCGGCAAACTCCAGCGTGTCGACACCGGTCAGCGTGTCGATGCCGCCGGGGCCGGCGACGGTCACCGAGCCGCCCGCCTCGGTGATGGTGAAGGCGCTGCGCGCGCCGTCATAGACCACCGCATCGCGCCCGCCGCCGCCGTCGATCACCTCGTTGCCGATGAAGCTGAGCGGGAACATGAGGATCTGGTCGTTGCCGTTGCCGGCCAGCACCGTGTCGGACCCCGGGCCGCCGTCGAGCACGTCGTTGCCGTTTCCCCCCAACAGACGGTCGGCCTCCGACTCGCCGAGCAGGGTGTCGTTGCCGTCGCCGCCCTCCAGCGTGTCGGCGCCGCTGAAGCCGAGCAGCGAATCGTGGCCGCCGCCGCCGCGCAGGAGGTCGTTGCCGGTCCAGCCGTCGAGCGTGTCGGCCCCGTCGCCGCCGAGCAGGGTGTCGTTGCCGTTGTCGCCGTCGATGAAATCGTTGCCGCCGCCGCCGTCGAGGCTGTCGAAGCCATCATTGCCGTCGAGAAAGTCGTTGCCGGCACCGCCGAACACGGTGTCCGCGTCGGCGCCGGCAAAGATCGCATCCGCGCCGCCCTGGCCGAACAGCGTGTCGAACCCGGCACCGCCGTCGAGAGTGTCGGCGCCATCGCCGCCCTCGAGCCGGTCGCCCCCGGCCGAGCCGAAGAGCTGGTCGTTGCCGGCCTGGCCGCGCAGGGTGTCGCGGCCGTTGCCGCCCTCGAGCCGGTCATTGCCGCCAAGGCCCTCCAGCGTGTCGTTGCCGTCGAGCCCGCGCAGCGTGTCGTTGCCCGCGGTGCCGTGCAGCAGGTTCGGCCCGGCATCGCCCTCGATGCCGCCGTCCACGCTCATGCGGCCGTCGACCACCACCCGCGCCGTGCGCCCCTCGCCGCCGACGCTCTCGCCGTTGGGATCCCACTCGCCGAGATAGAGATAGGTGTTGGGCGCCAGCACCAGCGGCGCCGGGAAGGTGATGGTGATCTCGCCGCCGCGCCCGAGGCTGAGGAAGCCCGAGTCGCTGGCATTGCCGAGATCGCCGAGCCGGATCTCGCCGAGCAGCAGGTTGCCCTCGGCATCCGTCCCGACCAGCGGGCCGGGATCGGGGCCGGGCACATTCTCGCCGGGCCGGAAGACGACATCGGATGCGGAGAGGTTGCCGGGGAAGATCGAGCTGCCCTCGATGCCCTCCACCGCAGCGGCGCTCTGGACCAGCGCCGTGCTGATCACCAGCCCGTCGAGATCGAAGCCGGAGAAGCGGCCGATGCCGGTGTTGGTGGCGCCGGTATCGGTGATCGTGATCGAGGTGACCGTGGTGAAGCCGGTGGCCGAGAGATTGGTGCGGAAGACCTGCGTCACCCCGCCCTCGGGGCCGGTGGCCATGTTGATGCCACCCGGCAGGCGAACGAAGTTGGCAAGCTCGATCATGGGCCGTTCTCGCTCCTGGCCGCACGCATGATGGCTGGCCGGCCGTCAGCCTAGATCGACGAAATCCCAGTCACCCGGTCGGACCTCCTGCAGCGTTTCCGGGTCGAATGGCGGCTCCGTCGTCTGGTTCTCGGGCGATTTCGCGAACTCGGCGAGCACGATGTGGCGCGCGAGCCCGTCGTTCAGCACGTCGAGCCAGGCCTGGCGCCCGGCGGCATCCGGCTCGCGCCCGAGGATGTTGCCGTAGAGCAGGTCGAGATACTGCTCGCTCGTGATGTTCTCCGGGGTCGCGGCGGGGCCGAGATCGTCGCGCACCAGGGCGGCGAATTCCGGCGAGTCGAAGAAGCTCTTCGCGATGGCGTTGAAGCTCTGGCCCTTGGCGTGGAAATTCGTCTCGGCGACGTAGTTGCCTTCGAAGACGTCGATCCAGAAGTTGAGTCCGCCGGCGTCGATCGCGCCGTTGCGGTTCAGCCCGGCCTCGTAGAGGAAGGCGATGTCCACCGCACCGATGACCCTGTTGGCCTCCGCGTCGGTGGCGCTGAAGCCGGTGCCGATCCGCCCCGCGGTGAGGAAGACGGTACGCCCCTCGGCAAATTCCAGCGTATCGACGTTGAACAGCGTGTCGGTCTCGCCGCCCGGGCCTGCCACGGTGACGCTGCCGCCGTTCTCGGTGATGGTGTAGTCATCCCGCGCGCCGTCATAGACCACCGCGTCGCGGGCGCCGCCGCCATTGATCTCGTCGTCCCCGGCGCCGCCGAGAATCTGGTCGTTGCCGGCCTCGCCGTTCAGCGTGTCGTTGCCGGCACCGCCATCGATGGTGTCGCGCCCGTTGCCGCCGAAGATGACGTCGTCGCCGGGCGTGCCGGAGAGCGCGTCGTCCCCCGGCGTGCCGAGGATCGGCGGCGGCTCCTCCGGCGCTTCCTCGATGGTGACGGTGAAGGCGGCATCCGGGCCGGTCAGCTGCTCGCCGGCATTGTCCCATTCGCCGAGATAGAGATAGGCGCCCTCGGGGATCTCCAGCGCCTCCGGGAAGGTGATGGTCAGGCTGCCCTCGATGCCGAGCGAGAGGAAGCCCGATTCCAGCGGGTTGCCGATGCGCCCGAGCTCGATTTCGCCCAGCAGCGGATTGCCGGCGCCGTCGGTGCCGACGAGATCGCCGCCGAAGGCCCCGACCCGGGTATCGCCGGCGGCGAATGCGACATCCTGCGGCGTCAGCGCGGCGAAATCGGCGGCGAAGGGCGAGGTGTCCTGCAGCGGGCGCGCCAGCGGCGCAGTCGTGGCCAGGTCGGGGCTGATGATGAAGCCATCGAGATCGATCCCGGTGAAGCGCCCGGTGCCGGTGCCCTCGTCGCCGTTGTCGGTGATGGTGATCGACTGGATCGTGGTGATGCCGAGCGCCATCAGGTCGGCGCGGAGGACCCGGGTCTCCTCGCCCCCCTCACCGGTGACGATGTTGATCACGCTCGGCAGCAGGACGAAATTGTTGACCACAACCATGTGCATTCAAGCTCCGATAGCGTCCGGGGGCCACCAGCGCCCGGACCGGAGAGCGCCCTGTCCGGGGTCCGGCAATCTCTCCTCCCGGCAGACAGGATTGCCGCCGCGCAGGCGGGCTGGCGCGCCTGTCTCCCCCATCAATCTGCGCGTTGTGAAGTTTCCTTGTCAAGAAAAGCGCCCCTGCGTCACGCATTGCCGGCTGGCGAGCACTGGTGCGGCGCCGGCAGGCGCAGGGAAGGTGGCGTCGGGGAAGTTGATCCTTGCATGCAGCCGATCCCATGCCGTACCTCTAGGTAAGGACGAGCGGATAGGGTTTGCTGTCATGGTTTCTCGGCCTTGCACAGGGCGTGCATCCTTCCGGCTCGGTCCTCCTCCCAAAGCATGGCACCGGCTGTCGCGGCAGGTTGCGGCGCTTCTCGCCATCGCCCTCGCCGCCGCGCCGCAGATCGCCCCGGCCCAGACCGCGGAGGATCCGCTCGTCGATATCGCGGTGGAGTTCCGCGACGCCCTTGCCGAGCAGGACGTGACCATCGCCGGCTGCGACGGCGGCCTGGTCGGCCCCCTGCCGAACGGCACCGAGGTGCTGTTCCGCTGCCGCTCGCGGGTGATCTACGCCCTGTCGTCCGGCGGGCGGACGCTGTTCCACGGCTACCAGCGGCTGCGCGACCCGACCGAACGCTTCACCCGCGGCGACGACGGTTATGGCCCGGCCGAGCTGCCGCTGCGCCAGATGCGCCTTGCCGCCAGCCGGGCCGCTGCCGAGGCCGCCTATGACGCGCTGCCGGGGGCGGCGCGCCCCGAGGGGCTGCCGGCGCGGGCCCGCGATGCCGGGCCCGGGCTGCTCGCGCTGGCTCCCGGAGAGGCCGCCAGCGCCGATGCCGGCAGCGCGGGCGGGCCGGCCGAAACCCTGCCCCAGCCGGCCGCCCCGCCGCAGCTGCTGCGCCTCGTCACGCCCGCCGCCCTCGGCGATATCGAGGTCTCCCACGGCTCCGTCGCGCGGGCCGAGGGCGCGAGCGCCGACAGCCCGAGCCTCGCCTGGGAGTGGCGGCTCGACCCCGGCGCGATCCCGCAGGTGAGCCGCATCACCCTCGCCCGCCGGGCAGACTGCGCGGTCGATGTCTCCCCCGCGCTGATCGCCCAGAGCTCGGGTGACATCGCCTTTCCCTGCGGCCCGCGCAGGGTGCTGCCGCTCGCGGATTTCCGCCCGGCGAGCGGCCCGGCCTGCCGGCGCCTCCGCGACGAGACCTTCGAATGCATCCTCAAGGCCAATGAGCGGGATGTGCAGATGTTCTCCGAGAGCTGGGCGCCGACGCGGGCGGTGCTCGCGCCTTCGGGGTTCCTCGAGATCGACCGGGGAAGCCTCCGGCCGCGGATACCGCTGGTGAGCGCCGCGGCGGCCTCGAAGGCAAATGTCGGGCGCTGCGCCGCGCCGCTGGTGAGCGCGCGGCTGGTCGGCTACTGCGCCGATGGCGGCGAGCGCTGCATGCCGGCCGGGGCGCCGCCGGCGGAGGAGCGCGGCGCCGATCCCCCCGAGGGCGGGCTCTTCATCCCCGATGAGACCGGCTCGCCGGAGCCCGAGCCGGAGCCCGAGCCCGCCGGCCTGCCACTCGCCGGGATCGCCGACCGCCCCTTCGCCGGGCCGAGCCTGGCCGAAGCCGGCTGGAGCGACGACGAGGCGCTGCCGGACAGCGCCGCGGTCGAGCTGATCGGCCCGGACGGCACGGCGGTGCCGACGCTCGTGCCCTTCGACGGCGCGGAGATCGAGATCCTCGCCGCGCTCGGCCTCGAGATGCCGACGCGCCGCCTGCCGCTGCTGGCCCGGCTCTCGGAGGAGAGCCGCTACAGCCTCGACCGCGACCTGCGCTTCTTCGCCGACGGGAACTGCACCGTGCCCTTCGAGGACGTGCCGCCGAAGCTGCTGTATTTCCCCGACACCCCAGACCCGGAGGTGCCGGTCTGCGGCCACTACCAGGCCTATGACGGCGGCTCGCCGGCCTCGGTCTGCTCGCCGCTCGGCGTCGATGCGGCGGGGGCCCGGGCGGTCGCCGAGGTCGATATCGTCAATTGCGGCGACAAGCGGCTGGTGGTGCTGGTGGTGGAGAACGGCAGCTTCAGCAACCAGATTGGCGAGTCGGTGGTCCGAGCTGTACGCGGGCTCGCCACCGCGCTGCGCGAGGCCGAGGCCTGCCTGCCGGTGGACATCGCCGTCAGCCGCGGCACCGATCGCGAGGTGCTGCTGCGCGCCGAGCAGATCCGCATGAGCCCCGATCCGGAGGCGCTCTGGCGCGAGCGGGCGCGGTTCAAGTTCATCACCCCGACCAGCCAGCCCTTCCAGGACTTCACCTGGATCGAGCAGGAATGGGGCGACGCGCTCGGCGGGCTCGTGGTGGTGCTCGACGCCACCCGGCCGGCACCGAGCTCGCGCCTCGACGCGCCGGCGGCAATGGCCTGGGCCGCAATTGGCCACTTCCGCTGGGTATTGAACACCGCAGGCGGTTCGGGCTGTGACAAGTATCAAAGCCTGCTGCGCATGGAGAATTGCGAAGGCATCGACGACAGCTTCTCGGCCGAGCGGCTGCGCGCCGTGGTCGAGAAGGGCCTGGCGGAGATCGGGGCCGGGCAATGATCGCGCAGCATCCCGATCCCGCCTCGGTGCCACGCAAGCCAAGGGAGCGGCCCTGATGCGCTTCACACATCTCCTCATCCTGCTCGGTCTCGCCGCCATGCCGGGGCTCCTGCCCGGCGCGGCCGGCGCCGCGGTCCACGGCTCCTGCGCCGCCTATGATTTCGACGGCGAGGATGCGGTCGGCAGCATCGACGCCTCGGGCTTCATCATCCGCCGCGTCCAGGTTCCGGTGATCCGCGCCAATGCGCAGATCCTGCAGGAGCCGCGCCCGGGCGCCGCGCCGATCGGCGCGCTGCGCTTTGCCCAGCGGGTGGCGCTGCACCGCCGCGAGGGCCCCTATATCGAGATCAAGAACGACCAGCGCGAGGCCAGCACCATCGGCTGGGTGCATGGCGACGACCTGCTCTGCCAGGCCAAGCCGCTGGTCAGCAACACCACCGGGCTCGAGCAGAAGTTCTACATCAAGACCCGCGCCACCCTGCAGGGCGACCAGGTGCAACCGGTGCGCGCCATGCCCTCGGTGGAGCAGACGAGCTGTGATCCGGCCGACGAGGGCTGCTCCGACCTCACCCGCTTCAGCCTCTATTATGTCCATGCCGTCGATCCGGCGACCGAACGGCTGCTGCTGCTCGGCAAGTATCTCGCCGACGAGACCGCGCCGGTGATCGGCTGGGTCGATCTCAAGGACGGCTATCTCTGGGAGACCCGCTTCGGCCTGCGCCCGCGGCCCGATCTCGTCACCGCCGAAGGCCAGGAGAGCTATATCTGCGTCCACGAGACGCCGGAGGATGCCCGCATCGGCGGGCGCGACTGCACGCTGCCGGTGCTCGGCGGCGAGCGCTGGTTCAGCTACCCGATCCGCATCCCGGTGATCGAGCGCATCGAGGGCTCGCCGGCGGTCTACAACGTGATCCTGCCGGTGGCCGGCGTCGGACAGGGGGTGAGCGCCGACATCTTCACGCAGGAGCTCGGGCTCGAGAAGGCGCTCGGCAAGCTGCAGCAGCTGCGCAAGCTCGACGTCTTCTTCCTGATCGACGGCACCCAGTCGATGGAGCCGCATATCGACGCCATCGTCGGGCGCAACGGCGTCGGCCCCGGCATCCTCGGCGCGATCACCGAGGCCTTCGCCACCGATCCGCGCTTCAGCGGCACCCAGGTGCGCTTCGGCTACCGCGTCTACCGCGACCTCTATGACGGCCAGGGCGGCATCGGCGAGGGGCTGCCGCTCTCCAGCACCTGCGATCTCGACGAGCAGGCCCAGGCCGCCGAGCACGACCGCTTCCGCCAGGGCGTGCGGAGCATCACCACCACCGTGCCGCAGGCCCAGCGCGTCGGCCGCGACCCGGACCACGAGGAGAACATGTTCTTCGGCCTCTACCAGGCAGTCGACGACATGAGCACCTGCGACGAGCATGTGAAGCTGCTCTTCGTGATCGGCGACACCGGCTACAGCGGCGAGAGCCAGATCGCCCAGGGCGGCACCGCGATCACCACCGACGACGTTGTGGATTTCCTCACCCTCAACATGGACGACACGATCGACCCGATCATCCCGTTCTTCGTGCAGGTGCCCGAGGCCCGGCGCAGCGGCGACTATGCCACCGCCTACGCGACCTTCGTGCCGCAGGCCGAGGACATCACCGGCCGGGTGGTCGATCACCTGCTCTCGCGGCTCGACAGCGACCGCGGGCTGACCGCCGAGCAGCTGCTGTTCTCGATGCAGGGCCGCTCGATCCGCGAGGCGCAGGACGAGCTGATCGACCGCATCCTCGGCATCGCCTCGGTGTTCGGCGACCAGACCCCAATCAACGAGATCATCGCCGAGCTGAAGGGCGGCGAGGCGCTGGTCAACATCATCACCCAGCTCCAGGGCCAGGGCGGCTACGAGGAGTTCGGCAACCTTCCGGGCCTGCGCCTCGCGCAGATCGAGGGGCGGCTTTGCGAGGAGCTCGGGCCGGCCTGCCGCGAGCGCGTGTTCAACGAGATCGCCACGGGATATCTGGTGGACGACGCCGATGTCGTCACCGATGTCTGGATGACCTATGACGAGTTCTCCCAGTGGCGGACCATGCTCGAGGTGTTCCGCGACACCTCCAACGCCTCGGCCGACGAGCTCTCGCGCCTGATCCTGCAGCAGATGCTGCGCGCGGTGCAGGGCGGCATCGGCACCGAGCTGTCGCCGGATGTGGTGAACCAGCCAATCGCCAGCTTCCTCGAACGGCGCCACGGGCTGCCGGTGGGCCGGCTGACACCGCTGCTCAACTACACCTTCGCCGACATCATGGGGCTGCGCGACAGCGACGAGGCGCTGCAGGCGCAGGGCCAGATCTCGGTCTGCGAGCTCAACCTGCTGGGCAACTGGCTGGAGCGCCACCGCGAGATCTTCGACAGCGTCTCCAGCGGCAACATCCCCGAATTCGAGGAGCTGCAGCAGGTGGTCTGCCCCAATGCGCGGCACCAGACCCCGATCATCCGGCTCGAGGGCTACAGGCAGTTCTCCAAGCCCGGCATGGATTTCAAGCACGTGCTGGGCGGGCGGACGATCTTCTGGGTGCCGAGCAACTACATCCCATGATCTAGCGGGAAGGCCGAGGGAACCATGTGGGGGGTGAGGCTCAGCGGGATCGAGCTCGACAGGGGCAACGGCGCCGCGGCGCCCTTCCACCTCGAGGTCGCGAACCTCGCCATCCTCGCCGGGCCCGGCCGGCCCAACCGGGTGCCGATCATGGGGCCGAGCGGCGCCGGCAAGAGCACGCTGCTGAACCTCTTGGCCGGCGTGGTCTGGCCGACCGGGCGCGGCGGCGAGATCGCCTGGACCTTCCCGGACGGCGCCAGCTTTTCCTGGGGCGCGGGGCCGCCGCGGCCGGCCGACCTGATCCGCCTGCGCCAGCGCTATTTCGGCTATGCCTTCCAGACCGCGACCTTGCAGCCGCATCTGACCATCGGCGAGAACCTCACCTATCGCCTCGAGATCGCCGGCACCGAGCGGGCCCGGGCACAGGCGCAGGCGAAGGCGCTGCTCGCCTCGGTCTTCGGCGGCGACGAGGGCTATGCCCGGCACATGCTCTCGCGCTTCGACAGCCAGGTCTCCGGCGGCGAGAAGCAGCGCATCGCGCTGATGCAGGCGCTGATCCATGACCCCTACGTGCTGTTCGCCGACGAGCCCACCGGCAGCCTCGACCACATGACCCGGCACGAGGTGATGGACGTGCTGCACTACTGGCTCGACGACGCCCCCGACGAGCGCCTGCTGATCTGGGTCACGCATCACGAGAACGACCCCGTCGACAACGGCACCGATCTGCGCGTGCAGGTCGATGGACAGGGCTGCGGCTGGCAGCGCCTCGACGCCTCGGGCTGGGCCGACTGCGCGCTGCCGGAGCCCGCGTGATGGGACTGGCCGGGCTCGCCCTCACCGAGTATGCCCGCGCCTTCCGGCGGCGCTTTGCCCCCGGCGGACGGGACTTTCTCTGGTTCACGCTGCTGCTCGCCGGGCTGCAGCTGCACGGGCTGGTGATCCTCGCCGCGCGGGAGGGCATTCTCGAGCAGTCGGTTAACGCCTTCCTCGGCTATGAGGAGGGCTATGGCGTGCCGGTCTGGGTGCTGCCGAACTCGCTGCGCAGCAATTATGCCGGCACCATCGACCGCGACATGGTGGAGCGTGTCACCGCGGCGGGCTTCGCCATGGAGCCCTATCGCCGCTTCCGCGCCGAGGCGCGGTTGCGCCTGCCCGGCCCCGGCATCTGGAAAGGCGGCACGGCGATGGCGGCCGGCAACCTGCCGGCCTTTGCCGGGCTGGCGGTGGACCCTGCCGGCCCGATCTGGCCCACGCCGCCGCCGGCGGCGGCCCCCGGCCCCTGGCCCATCGTGCTCAACCGGACCCTCTTCGCCCGCTATTTCGAGCTTGGCGCCTATCGCGAGGCGCTGGCCGGCCGCCTGCCCGAGGCCGAGCGCGCCCGCATCCCCACCGACCCTGCACGGCTCGGCGAGATCGACCGGCTCTGGCTCGACATCCGGGTGCACCGGCGCACCCTCGCGCCCTTCGCCGTCACCTGGGCCGACCACATCACCATCGGCGCCGAGCAGATCGCCTTCGTCGCGCCGCTGGCGCTCTGGCACCTGGCCGAGGAGGCGGTCCGCAATCCGCAAAATCTCTGCCTGTTCCTCGAGGCCGGGCCGGAGCCGGGCCGGCGCATCACCATGCTGCGCTCCGAGCGGCTGATGCCGAAGGCCGACCGCGCCGCCATCAGGGCCGGCTTCGAGCGGCTCGCCGAACGGCTCGGCGGCGAGGCCCGGGCGCGGCCCACCCAGGTGCGCATCACCTTCGGCACCGAGGAGGAACGCGCCGCCTACAAGCCCGGCAACCGCTGCGATCCCGGCCTGCCGGAGGCGCTGGTGCTGGCCCATGCCGAAGAGCTCGGCCTGCCGGTCGACCCGGCGAATCCCGGCGTCACCATCGCCAGCACCGCGCCGGTCAGCTTCGAGGGCGACAGCCTGCTCCTGCCCTGCGACGCGGTGGCGACCGACCGCGCCGATCGCGGCACCCGCATCGACGCCGAGGGGCGATGCCTGCTGCGCCTGCCGCTCGCCGAGCGCGACACCGGCTTCGAGGAGGCCTTCGTCTATGCCCCCTCGCGGCTCGAGATCGGCCGGCTGCTCGACTTCCTGCTCTGCCGCCCGGCGCCGGGCCTCGTCCCCCCGGAGGAGCGCGTGCCGCTCTGCATCGACCCGGTGGTCGATCGTGCGGGCACCGAGCCGGAATCGCGCCTGCGCATCGACGAGGTCTACGAGGACGCGCTGACCCGCTACAACTTCCTCACCGACCTGATCGACCATCTCCGCGGCCCGATCGGGCTCGGCCTCGGCGCGCTGCTGCTGGTGATCCTCTGGGTGCAGATCGGCACCATCCTCGGGCACCGGCGGCTGCGCTATGCCATGCTGCTCTGCAGCGGCACCACCTGGTGGCAGATCCGCGCCATGCTGGTGGTGCAGGCGGTGGCAGCCGGGCTCGCCGCGCTGGTGCTGGCGCTCGGCGCCTTTCTCGCGGTGCATGCGGTGCTCGACCGGCTGACCGCAGGCTTCGCCGAGCGCTATCCGGTGGTGGCCGCCGGCGTCGAACTCAACCCGCTGCCGGTGGGCCTCGACAACATCGCCCTGGTCGCCGGGCTCGCGATTCTGACCTCGATCCTCCTATTGCTGGTGCAGGCGCGGCTCTACGGCATCTCCGAACAGGAACCGGTCGAGACTCTGATGCGCTGAGTCGCCGGTCCCGGAGCCGCAGCTATGAATGAAGAGGCGCCTGCGCTATAGTCGGGCGAACCACACGAGGTGCGGCTGTGTTCAGGATTGTATTCGGATTAGCCCTCGGTCTTCTGCTTGCCGCGCAGGCGGCGATTGCGTCAGAGCGGGTTGCGCTGGTGATCGGCAACTCGGATTACGCCCACGCTCCGCGGTTGGAGAACCCGGTGAACGACGCGGCCGACATCGCCGCTGCGCTCAAGGCGGCCGGCTTCGAGGTCGAGACGCTGATCGATCTGGAATACGACGAGACCCGCCATGCCCTGACCTCCTTCGGCGACCGCGCCGAGAAGGCCGAGGTGGCGGTGATCTATTTCGCCGGCCACGGCATCGAGATCGACCGGCAGAACTATCTCCTCCCCGTCGATGCCGCGATGAAGGACGCCCGCGACGTCAGCTTCCAGGCGATGCCGCTCGACCTGCTGCAGCGCGCCGCCGAGCCGGCCGGGCGCATGAGCCTCGTGATCGTCGATGCCTGCCGCAACAACCCCTTCGCCAAGCAGCTGGAGACCGGCACGCGCTCGATCAGCCGCGGGCTCTCCATGGTGGTGCCGCGCGGCAAGAACCGCCTGGTGGCCTTCGCCGCCAAGGAGGGCACCATCGCCGAGGACGGCGAGGGGCGCAATTCCCCCTATGCGGCGGCGCTGAAGCAGACGCTGGTGGAGCCGGGGCTGGAGATCGGCAAGCTGTTCCGCAAGGTGCGCGACGACGTGATGCTCCGCACCAAGGGCCGGCAGGAGCCGGCCTATTACGGCTCGCTGACCTCGGAGGACTTCTACTTCGTCGCCTCGGCGGGGAGCGGCGGCCCGGCGCCGAAGCCGGCCGACGACCCCGAGGCCATGGCCGAGATCGCCTTCTGGCTCAGCATCGCCGACAGCGAGGACCCGCGCGACTTCGCCGAGTATCTCGACAAGTATCCCGAGGGTCAGTACGCCTCGGTCGCCGCACGCCGGCTGACCCTGCTGCTGCGCACCCCCGTCAAGCCGGACCCGAAGGAGGCGGTGCCCGCGCCTGTCGCCGGCAACCCGGCCCCGGTGGAGGGCGGCGCGGTCGAGCCGGTCGCCATGGGCCAGCCGAAGGAGGGAACCGCAGGCGGCGCCTTCCTGCCCCGGCCGGCGCCGGCCGCACAGGCCGCAGCGCCGCCCGCCGCAGCGCCAAGCGCGCTGCTGCCGCGGATCGCGCCGGGCGTGCAGGCGCCTCCCGGGCCGGACCAGATCCCGGCCGCGGTCGATGGCCCGGCGGTCGGCGAACTCGACAGCAGCCACCCGGAATTCCCCTGCGTGGTGGTGGCGCTGGCCGGCCCGAACGGGGCCGCCCCGGCGCAGGGATGCGTCCGCCCGGTGCCGGTGAGCTACGACGATCTCAGGCGCTTCATCGACGAGGCGGGCCGGCGCGACCGCGGCATCAGGGCCGCGGCGGACAGCGTCGAGCGCGGCTTCGGCGGCGTCGCGGAGGGCGTCTCGCACTGGCTCGCCACGCGCTACGCCGCCTGGCTCGGCGAGCGGCTCGACCTGCCGCTCTGCATCGCCCGGGTCGATGCCATGGAGGCCGGCGCCCGCCATGCCGCGGACCGTTTCGAGCCGGCCACCTTCCGCGAGCTCTCCGGCGATGTCTGCCGACGCTACGAGAACTACGTCGCCAATCTGGTGGTCGAGATCGGCACCGACGGGAGCGAGACCCGGCGCTGCATCAACGAGTTCACGCCGCTGAAGGGCCAGGTCTTCCGCCTGATGCGCTCGGCCGATGCCTGCCGCTGAGCGCGCCCGCCGGCCGGATCACAGCTGAGGAGTGCCCGCGCAATGCCCCGCACCCTGCCCCGTGCCAGGTATCGCCGCTTCGCCGGAGCCTGCCTGCTCCTGCTTGCCGCCAGCACCGGCCCCGCCGCGGCCCAGCAGGCAGAGCCGCAGCGGATGCCCACGAAAGCCGAGATGGCGCTGCTGTCCGGGGCCTATGACGCGCTGCTGGCCGGGCGGCACGACGAGGCGATCCAGCGCTATGACAGGGCCCGGAACGAGCTCGACGGCGCCGCCCGGCGGGCGGCGATCATGGGGCAGTTCCTCGCGGCGCTGGCCAGCCTGCGACCGGGCGCGACACAGCGCGAGGTGCAGGTGCTCGCGCCGAACGGGCTGCGCTATGTCGAGCGCGCCCTCGGCGATGGCCGCGGCGGGGCCTATGTCGACCATGCGCTCGCCGTGGCCAAACAGATCATGGGCAAGCGCGACGATGCCCGCACGCATTTCGAGGCCGCGCTCGGGGCCGATCCGGAATACCGCCGCCTGTCCGCCCGCCGGCCCGAGCCGGCACGGCCGGCGTCAGCGCCGGAGCCCGCGCCGCAGCCCAGCCGGCGCCCGCAGGTGCCGCTGCCCGGCGCCGGGTCGGAGGCAGCCAGCCTGCCACCGCAACGGCCCGATGACGGCCCGGTGCCGATCCGGTGGCACGAGCCCCTGGTCCGCTATGCGACCACGGCAATGAATGTCCGCAGCGGGCCCTCCACCGCGCACAGCACCGTCGGCGGGCTCAGCCGCAACCAGGAGATCATGCAGGTCGGCACCGTGGCCGGCTCCGACTGGGTGCTGATCCGCTACAACCGGCGCGAGGTCTATGTGCATGGCGGCTTCCTGAGCCGCACGCCGGTGCCGGAGTATACCCGCCCGCGCCGCCAACCCGCGCCGGCGCCGGCGCCCGAGGGCCAGGGCGCCGCCCAGCCGCCCGCGGGCGCCGCCGCGCTGCCGCGGCCGGGAGGCCCGGAGGCCAACCAGACCGTCGGGATCGTGCCGAACCAAGGTGGAAGCGCCCCCGCGCCGACCTCACCGGGAACCCCCGGAACCTCGCCCCGCACCAGCTTCACGCTCGGGGCCAGCCGCGATGGCGGCGGCGGTGGCGGTGGCGGCGGTGGCGGCGGCAGCGGCAAATAGCCTACGCCGCGCCAGTCAGTCGCCCGGGTTGCTCGGCTCGAAGCCCTTGTTGCTGTTCTTCAGGAGATCCTTGAAGCTGAACCCGCCGCCGGATTTCGACTGCGGCGCCTGCTTCGGCGCGCGATACTGGTAGACCTTGCTCGATCCGCCGGCCTGGGCGCGCGGCTTCGGCACCTCCTTCGGCTTGCGGTACTGGTAGACCTCACCGCCCTCCGCGCTCGGCTTCGGCCGGCTGGCGACGCGCGGGGTCGTCACCGGCGAGGTCTGCAGCAGATTGGCGTAGATGAAGGCGGGCCGGCCCTCATGGGTGAAGCGGACCCAGCCATCGACCTTGCCGGTGGCCTCGATCTTCGTGCCCACGGTCACGCCGCCGACACGGCTGTGGCTGGTGCCGGGGCCGGACCGGACATTGCTGTTCTGGTTGACATAATAGGTGCCGCTATGCGCCAGGGTGCCGAAGCTGTCCGCAGCAGAGGCCGGTGCGGGTGCCGGCTTGGCAGCGGGCGCCGGCGCAGTCTCGCCCCCCTTCGGCGCAGGAGCCGGCGCGGGTTCGGGCGGCTGGGCGCTACCGGTCGCCGGGCCCACGGCGGCCTGCTGGCTGGCGCCTGCCGCACCGGGCTCGCCCTTGCAATGCATGCCGATGCCGATCCCCTTCAGGCGCAGCTTGGCCTTGCGGATGTTGGGATCGTCGCCGCATTGCGCGATGAACCCCTCGATCTCGGACAGGGTGCAGCTCTGCGAGACCCGCGGCCAACGCGACGTGCAGGCCTCGGCGGCGGCGCGGGTTTCGGCCGCAGCCTCCAGCGAGGCGAGCTGCGCCTCCGCCTTCCCGACATAGGGGCTGTCGGGATAGCGCGAGACGAAGCGGCGAAGCTGCGCCGGATCCTGCGCGCCGTCGATGGCCCGGAAGGCATCGTCATCCGCGGCGCCGTAGGGATCGGCGGGCTGCGCCGGCTGGCCCGTTTCGTCCTGCGGCACGAGGCGGCCGAGCAGCCCCTGGGCCGATGCGGCCTCGGCCCCGACCGCAAGCGCCAGGACCGAGCAGCAAAGCAGGCGGCGGACACGCGGATCGCGGAAGACAGGCATGGGCAGACCTCGGTTTGGCGTCTCGGGTTCGGTGTCGCTCTGCACGTCGGGCGGCGGCGGGGCCGCAGCCCGGACCATCATAGCCCACATGCGCCCGGACCGACACGCCTTCGCGGCATCGGCGGCAATGCAATGGCAGCGGCAGGGCGCGAATTGCGCCGCCATCCCGGCGCGGCCCGGCATGCGGCTCGACCGATGCGGATCGCCCGCCCCGTCATCCGCGCCGCCTCGGTGGCGAAACTGGCGCCCAGCAGCGCCATCCGTCGCCGGGCCGCCGGAGCCGTAACGAGCCCGCCCGGTTGCGCAGGAAGGCCCGGGCCGAAGGGATCTAAGCGGGGGCCATCTCGCCGTGTGCCGGCGGGTCGGGTGCCCAGATAGGGCGCCACCCGTCCGGCGCCCCGGCCAGCCAGCCATCGAGAACCGAAACCGTGGCGGCGGCGGCGATGGTCTCCAGGAACGCGCGCCCGCGCGGCGCGGCGGGGTGGTCATGCCCGTGAGCGCGCGGAACGGGCCATCCTACGCCGCCGCCTCGCCGGTGCCGCCAGCGCCGCCAACGCCTCCGTCATCGCCGCCATCGCCGCCACCGTCGTCGTCGATCCCGGTCACGCCGGCGCGCAGGAAGCGCGGGAAGAAGGTGCGGATCGCGTTCGGCCGGTTGTCGAGCGCATGCAGGTCGAGCCGGTATTCGGCGCCGTTGATCCGGGTGATCTCGCCCTCGCGGGTGCGGCAGCGCACGAGGCCGAGCGCGATCAGCCCCTCCGGGCTGCAGCCGACGAAGAAGCCGCCGATCGGCTTTCTCAGCCGCGTGATCCCGTCCGGGTCAGCGCCGGCGCGGTCGGCGAAGGGTGCGGCCCAGGCGAGCTGCAGCGTGACGATCTCGGGCACGAGGATGCCCCTTTTCGGCTCCGCGGCCTTGTGATAGCGCGTGCCGAGATACTCGATCCGGTCATCGCCCGCCACCGTGCGCTGGCCGCGGCCGCCCTCGTCGAGGTGGTATCTGTACCAGAAATGGTAGCCGCCGATCTCGTTCGCACGGCTGGCCTGCTCGCCGACGAAGACATGCTCGAACCCCGAGGCCCCGCGCTGGCTGCCGGAGCTGCCGGTCTCGAACCAGGTCTCCCGGATCATCGCGGCCATCGCATTGTCGGTGATCGCGGTGTCGAGCGCGCGCGCGAGATGCGCCCGCGCGAGCCGGATAACCGGGCTCGGCAGGATCGCCTCGATGAAGTCGCGCTCCTCGCGGGCCTCCGCCGCGTCGGTCTCCTCGCGGGCCCGCCGCGCGAAGGCGTAGTTGTCGAAGAGCCGCTCGCAGAGGCGGTAGGTCTCCGCCTTGGCCTCGGGGATCGACACCTCCGCCAGCACCCTGTGATCGGGGTCCACCGGTGCCTGCCGCTCATCGACCACCACGAAGCCGCGGGCCGGGTCGCGCAGCTCTCCCGGGCGCAGCGCCGGCACGCCGTTGCCCGCCTGGTCGGCATCCCAGAGAGCCTGGAAGATCCGGGCCATGTCGGTGCCTCCCTGCGCTGCCGATGTCCGGACCGATGCCCGCAAGGCGGCGGCCACGGCCCGAGCGGTCCCGATGCCGCCGAGCATGCCCGAAACGGATCCGGGCGTCAGCGCGCAACATCGCGGGGGAGGGGAAATGGTGGGCGGTGACGGGCTCGAACCGCCGACATCCTCGGTGTAAGCGAGGCGCTCTACCAGCTGAGCTAACCGCCCTCGCCGCCCCTGATGGCAAGCCGCAGGGGGCGCGTCAAGCGCCGGCGCCCGCATTCGCGGCGCGCCCGGCGGCATGAAAACGGCCCGCGCCGGGGAAGGCGCGGGCCGCTGTTCTCGGGATCCGTGTCCGGCTCAGTGCGCGAGCGAGGCCGAGGGCCCGTCATCCGACTCGCGGCCCGGCTTGGCGAGCTCTGCGTCCCAGTCCCACTCCACCGGCTCGGGGGTCTCGGTCAGCGCGACCTCGAGCACCTGGGAGACGTTCTCCACCGGGATGATCTCGAGCCCGTCCTTCACGATGTCCGGGATCTCGCGGAGATCCTTCACGTTCTCCTTCGGGATCAGCACGGTCTTGATGCCGCCCCGGAGCGCCGCGAGCAGCTTCTCCTTGAGCCCGCCGATCGGCAGCACGTTGCCGCGCAGCGTCACCTCGCCGGTCATCGCCACGTCCTTCCGGACCGGGATCTGGGTCAGCACCGAGACGATCGAGGTCACCATCGCCACGCCCGCCGAGGGGCCGTCCTTGGGCGTCGCGCCCTCGGGCACGTGGACGTGGATGTCCATCTTCTCGAAGATCGGCGGATGCACGCCGAAATCGGTCGCCTTGGCGCGCACGAAGCTCGCCGCCGCGTCGATCGATTCCTTCATCACGTCGCCCAGCGTGCCGGTGGTCTTCATCCGGCCCTTGCCCGGCAGGCGCAGCGCCTCGATGTGCAGCAGGTCGCCGCCCACTGAGGTATAGGCGAGGCCGGTGGTCACGCCGACCTGGTCATGCTCCTCGGCCAGCCCGTGCTTGTGCCGCGGCACGCCCAGATAGTCCTCGAGCTTCTCCGGCTTGACCGTGATCGTCTTGGCATCGCCCTTGACGATATCGGTCAGCGCCTTGCGGCAGAGCTTGGCCAGCTCGCGCTCGAGGTTCCGCACCCCCGCCTCGCGGGTGTAGCGGCGGATCACCTCGGACAGCGCCTCGTCGGTGAGGGCGAACTCCTTGGCCTTCAGCCCGTGCTCGGCCATCTGCTTGGGCAGCAGGTGGCGCCGCGCGATCTCGACCTTCTCCTGCTCGGTATAGCCGGCGAGCGGGATGATCTCCATCCGGTCGAGCAGCGGCTGCGGCATGTTGTAGGTGTTGGCCGTGGTCAGGAACAGCACGTTGGAGAGGTCGTACTCCACCTCGAGATAGTGGTCGGTGAAGGTCGCGTTCTGCTCCGGGTCCAGCACCTCGAGCATCGCCGAGGCCGGGTCGCCGCGGAAATCGTGGCCCATCTTGTCGATCT
This sequence comes from Paralimibaculum aggregatum, assembly GCF_030270585.1. Lineage (GTDB taxonomy): Bacteria > Pseudomonadota > Alphaproteobacteria > Rhodobacterales > Rhodobacteraceae > Thermohalobaculum > Thermohalobaculum aggregatum. The sequence continues at coordinate 72,397 of NZ_BSYI01000006.1, read as the reverse complement.
CGTCGAGCAGGATGAGCGGGTTCGTGGTCTTCGCCTTCTTCATCGACTGCACGATCTTGCCGGGCATCGAGCCGATATAGGTCCGCCGGTGGCCGCGGATCTCCGCCTCGTCGCGCACGCCGCCGAGCGAGATGCGGATGAACTCGCGCCCCGTGGCCTTGGCGACCGACTTGCCGAGCGAGGTCTTGCCGACGCCCGGCGGGCCGACGAGGCAGAGGATCGGGCCCTTGAGCTTGGCGGAGCGCTTCTGCACCGCGAGAAACTCGATGATCCGCTCCTTGACCTTGTCCAGCCCGTAATGGTCGGCGTCGAGCACCTCTTCGGCCTTGCGCAGGTCCTTCTTGACGCGCGACTTCACCCCCCACGGGATCGACAGGATCCAGTCGAGATAGTTGCGCACGACGGTGGCCTCGGCCGACATCGGCGACATCTGCCGCAGCTTCTTCAGCTCGGCGCGCACCTTCTCCTCGGCCTCCTTCGAGAGCTTGGTGTTCTCGATCCGCTCCTCGTACTCGTTGAGCTCGTCGCGGCCGTCGTCGCCCTCGCCCAGCTCGCGCTGGATCGCCTTCATCTGCTCGTTGAGGTAGTACTCGCGCTGGGTCTTCTCCATCTGGTTCTTGACCCGGGTCTTGATCTTCTTCTCGACCTGGAGCACCGAGATCTCGCCCTGGATCATCGCCAGCACCGCCTCGAGCCGCGCCGCGACGTCGGGCTCCTCGAGGAGCTTCTGCCGGTCCGCCAGCTTGACGCCGAGATGGCCCGAGATCGTGTCCGCCAGCTTGGCCGGGTTATCGGTGATCTCGGCGATGTTGGCCAGCGCCTCCTCCGGCACGTTCTTGTTGAGCTTGACGTAGCGCTCGAACTGGTCGCGCAGCGAGCGCGCCAGCGCCGTGACGGTGGCCTCGTCGGCCGGCTGCTCGGGGATCTCCCGCGCCTCGGCCTCGAAATAGTCCTCGTTGTCGATATAGCCGGTGATCTCGGCCCGCGCCTTGCCCTCGACGAGCACCTTCACGGTGCCGTCGGGCAGCTTCAGCAGCTGCAGCACATTGGCCAGCGTGCCGACGGTGTAGATGTCGTCCGCCTCCGGATCGTCGTCGCTCGCATCCTTCTGGCTGGCGAGCAGGATCTGCCGGTCGTCCTTCATCACCGCCTCGAGCGCCTTCACCGATTTCGCGCGCCCGACGAAGAGCGGCACGATCATGAAGGGGAAGACCACGATGTCGCGCAGGGGCAGGACCGGGAAGACCTGGCTGGCGGTGGGAGTGTCGGTCGGGGTATCAGTCATGTGAAGCAGCCTCACTATAGCACCGTGCGCGGAGCCCTAAGGGCCTCCACACCGCCGAACCGGGCCGAAGCCCGCCGATCTGATGGGGTGCCGGGGCAGCAACGCCCCGTTGCACGGCCTTGTGTCAGGAGGCAGTGGCGCCCGCCCCTGCCTTTTCCGCGTAGATATAGAGAGGCTTGGCCTCGCCGCCAATGACCTCCTCGTTCACGACCACCTCGCGCACCCCCTCGAGGCCCGGAAGATCGAACATCGTGTCGAGGAGGATGTCCTCCATGATCGAGCGCAGGCCGCGCGCCCCCGTCTTGCGCTCGATGGCCTTCTTGGCGATCGAACGCAGCGCCTCGTCGGTGAAGCGCAGCCCGACGCTCTCCATCTCGAACAGGCGCTGGTACTGCTTCACCAGCGCGTTCTTCGGCTCGGTGAGGATCGTGACCAGCGCGTCCTCGTCGAGATCGCGCAGCGTGGCGATCACCGGCAGACGGCCGACGAATTCCGGAATGAGGCCGAACTGCAACAGGTCCTCGGGTTCCAGCTCGACCAGCAGGTCGCCGATGCGCTGGTCGGCCTGGTCGCGCACATCGGCGCCGAAGCCGATGGCCGAGCCCTTGCCGCGCTTGGCGATGATCTTGTCGAGCCCGGCGAAGGCGCCGCCGCAGATGAACAGGATGTTGGTGGTGTCGACCTGCAGGAACTCCTGCTGCGGATGCTTGCGCCCGCCCTGCGGCGGCACGCTGGCAACCGTGCCCTCCATCACCTTGAGCAGCGCCTGCTGCACGCCCTCGCCCGAGACGTCCCGAGTGATCGAGGGGTTGTCGGATTTGCGGCTGATCTTGTCGACCTCGTCGATGTAGACGATGCCGCGCTGCGCCCGCTCGACGTTGTAGTCGGCCGATTGCAGCAGCTTGAGGATGATGTTCTCGACATCCTCGCCGACATAGCCGGCCTCGGTCAGCGTGGTCGCGTCCGCCATGGTGAAGGGCACGTCGAGGATGCGCGCCAGCGTCTGCGCCAGCAGGGTCTTGCCGCAGCCGGTCGGGCCGATCAGCAGGATGTTGGATTTCGAGAGCTCCACATCCGAGGACTTGCCAGCATGGTTCAGCCGCTTGTAGTGATTGTGCACCGCAACCGAGAGCACGCGCTTGGCCATGTCCTGGCCGATCACGTAGTCGTCGAGAATCTTGCAGATGTCGCGCGGCGTGGGCACCCCGTCGGAGGACTTGACCAGATTGTTCTTGGTCTCCTCGCGGATGATGTCCATGCAGAGTTCGACGCATTCGTCGCAGATGAACACCGTCGGCCCGGCGATCAGTTTGCGCACCTCGTGCTGGCTCTTGCCGCAAAACGAGCAGTAGAGGGTGCTCTTGCTGTCCGAACCGCTGTTGCTCTTCGTCATTCCAGTCTCCCGACGGGGGCGTCCGCCGCTTTTACACGGGCATCGTTAATGCTTCGGTAGCGCGCGAATCCGATGCGATTTTCAAGCTAGCCCGAGAGCCAAACGCTGTCACTACGGCGCGCGTACCAGATCCGTCAACCCTCGGACGGAACCTCCCGCTTTGTGACAATCGTGTCGATAAGGCCCCAGTCGCGGGCCTGCTCGGCGGTCATGAAGTTGTCGCGGTCGAGCGCCGCCTCCACGGTGTCGTAGTCCTGCCCGGTGTGGTGGACATAGATCTCGTTGAGCCGCTTCTTGAGCGACAGCACCTCCTTGGCGTGGATCGCGATGTCCGAGGCCTGGCCCTGGAAGCCGCCGGAGGGCTGGTGCACCATGACCCGGCTGTTGGGCAGCGAGAAGCGCATGTCCTTCTCGCCGGCGCAGAGCAGCAGCGAGCCCATCGAGGCCGCCTGGCCGACGCAGAGGGTCGAGATCTTCGGCCGGATGTACTGCATCGTGTCGTAGATCGACAGGCCGGAGGAGACCACGCCCCCCGGGCTGTTGATGTACATCGCGATCTCCTTCTTCGGGTTGTCCGCCTCGAGGAAGAGAAGCTGCGCCACGATCAGCGTCGACATCACGTCGTGCACCGGGCCGGAAACGAAGATGATCCGTTCCTTCAGCAGTCGCGAGTAGATGTCGTAGGAGCGCTCGCCCCGCGAGGTCTGCTCGACCACGATGGGCACAAGGGTGTTCATGTAGGTGTCGATCGGATCGCGCATGGGTCTTGCCTTGTCTGAAGAAGCCGCCCGGAGAGGGGTACAGGACGAGTCCTAATCACTCGCCCCCCCACCGGCAAGCGGCGCCCCCCGTTTTTGCGCGGTGTGCGGCGCCCGGACACCCTGCGGATTTGTGCGCCGGCCAGGCTCTGCCAGGCGCTGGCGGCCGGGGCCAGATACGGCGGGGCAGGCCGGGAGGCCGGAATGAAACCCCATCTCGCATGGCCCGCGGCCGGGGCGCTCCCGTGGCCGGCCGCCGGCGCCGCGCCCGCGCCGGCCGGGTGCTGCGTGCCGGCCGGGATCAGCCCGGCGCCGCGGCCTCCGCGAGGCGGTGATAGAGCGCCATCGCCTCCGGGCTCACCGTGCGCCCCCGCGGCAGGCCCAGCCAGTAGCCATAGCCGGTCTCCAGCGGCTCGGGCCCCAGCGCCACGAGCCGGCCCGCCGCGAGGTGGCGTGCCATCAGCCCGAGGCTGCCGAGCGCCACGCCGTCGCCCTCCAGCGCCGCCTCCACCGCCAGCCAGTAGCTCGAGAAGGTCACCCGCGCGCGCTGCGGCGCGAGGCCCTGCGCCTCGGCCCAGTCGGCCAGCGAGACCCAGTGCGCGTTGAAGCGCTCGTAGTCCACGAGATCGAGCGCCGCGATCTCCGCGGGCGCCAGCGGCGGCGTCAGCCCGCGCGCCGCGAGATAGCCGGGCGAGGCCACCGGCACCAGCCGCTCGGGGAAGAGCTCCACCAGGTGCCAGCGCGGATGCGCGCCGCGGGTGTAGAGCACGGTGAGGTCGTGCCGGTCGTCGGCGAGGTCGCGCAGCGCGTCCGAGGTGACCAGCCGCACCGCCGCCTCCGGATGATCGCGGGCGAAGGCGCGGATCTCGGCGCCGAGCCAGAGATGGCTCACCGAGCCCGCCGCCACCACCGAAACCGGCGCACCGTGGCGCATCGGCGCGAAGGGCTCGAGCGCCTCCGCCAGATAGTCGAGCGCCCCGGTGGTGCGCCGGTGCAGGTCGCTGCCGTCGGCGGTGAGCGCGATGTGCCGCCCGCGCCGGGTGAAGAGCGGCCGGCCAAGCACCGCCTCGAGCGCCTGGATGCGCCGGCTTACCGCGGCCTGGGTCACGCCGAGCTCGCGCGCCGCGGCGGAGAAGTTGCCGTGCCGGGCGGCGGCCTCGAACACCCGGAAGGTCTCGAGCGGCAGCTTGCGGAGCATTCAGCCCTCCATGATCTGACATCATGGAGAATGCCAAGAAACTGGGGGATTTGGCCAGACAGACATGTGGGTAAAGCTCATCCGATCCGAGTCACGCGCTGGAGCCGCCGATGGACAGCCCCGACGTCAGCCTCCCCGCCTTCGCCGCGGCCGCGGTGCCGCCGATCACCCTGCGCCCCGGCGCCGTGGACGACCTCCCCGGCCTCGCGGCGCGCCTCGCCCCCGGCGGCCGGGTGCTGCTGGTGGCCGACCGTTTCCTCGCCCTGTCCGGCCGCGCCGGCCGGATCGCTGCGGCGCTCGAGGCGGCGGGTCACGCCGTCACCCTCGAGGCCGGCATCGCCGGCGAGCCCGGCATCGGCGATATCCGCCGCGCCCATGCCCACGCACAGGGCGCCGGTCTCGTGGTCGGCATCGGCGGCGGCTCGGCGCTGGATGTCGCCAAGTCCGCCGCGGCGCTGGCCCACGGCGCGGACGACCCGCTCTCCTATGCATGCGCCGCCCGCCCGCTGCCCCCTTCCGGCGCCCCGCGCGTGCTGATCCCGACCACTGCCGGCACCGGGGCCGAGAGTTCCTCCACCGCCGTCTTCGCCGGCCCGGACGGGCGCAAGCTCTGGATCTGGGGGCCCGAGACCAAGGCGAGCCATATCCTGCTCGACCCCGAGCTCACCCTCAGCCTGCCGCCGGCGCTGACCGCCTGGTGCGCGATGGACGCCTTCGTCCATGCCTTCGAGGCGGCGACGAACCGGCACGCCCATCCCGGCGCGCAGCTCTATGCCCATGCGGCGATGGCGATGATCGCGCGCGCGCTGCCGCGTGCGGTGGACGAGGGAACGGATCTCGCCGCGCGCACCGAGCTGCTGCTCGCCGCCTGCTATGCCGGCACCGCGATCGACAATTGCGGCTGCGCCGTGGCGCACAACATCAGCCATGCGATGGCGGGGCTGGCGGAGGTTCCGCACGGGCTCGCCACGGCGCTGGCCTTCGAGGCGACGCTGCCCTGGCTGGTGGAGGCCGGGACCCCGGCGCTCGCCGCCGCGGCGGCGGCGCTCGGCCTCTCCGGGCCCGCGGCGCTGCCCGCCGCGGTCACCGGGCTGATGGACCGTGCCGGCATCGCCCGCCGGCTGCCGCCGGCGCTGGCAGAGGCCGGGGCGGAGGCGCTCGCCGCGGCGATGCGGGCGCCCGAGAACGCGCCGATGCGGCTCGCCACCGCGCGCGAGCTCGACGACGACGCCATCGACCGTTTCGCCGCCGCCATGGTCGCGCTCGCCGCGCCCGTTCGCCAGGATGCCTGAGCCCATGCCAGAGACCCCCAGCATCGCCGCCATCGAGATCAGCCACCACCGGCTGCCGCTCGACCCGCCGTTCCGCGCCAGCTGGGACGGCCGGCCGCGCACCGCGTTCGACGCCACCATCGTGCGCGTGCGCGACAGCGAGGGGCGGGTCGGCATCGGCTCGGGCGACCTGATGCTGGGCTTTGCCGGGCATGAGGGGCTGTTCCTCGGGCAGGACCCGCGGGCGCATGACCGGCATTACGAGGTGCTCTCGCACATCGCCTTTCACTACGGCCGCTGCTGGCCGCTCGACCTCGCGCTCTGGGATCTGGCCGGCAAGATCGCCGGCGCCCCGGTCTGGCGGCTGCTGGGCGGGGCGAGCGGGCGGGTGAAGCTCTATGCCTCCTCCGGCGTGCTGCGGTCGCCGCAGGCGCTGGCCGACCGGGCCGAGCAGGCGCTGGCCGAGGGCTTCGCGGCGATGAAGATCCGCTTCTCCTCGGCCGGCGAGGGCCGCGGCGGCTGGCGGGCCGACATCGCCGCGCTGGAGGCGGTGCGGGCCCGCATCGGCGACCGGATGGCGCTGATGGTCGACTGCAACCAGGGCTGGCGCATGCCCTGGGACACCGCCGCGCCCTGGGGCTTCAAGGACGCGCTCGAGGTCGCCCGCGCGCTGGAGCCGCTCGGCATCTTCTGGATGGAGGAGCCGCTGCACCGGGCCGACATCGCCGGCATGGCGGCGCTGCGCGCGGCCAGCCCGATCCGCATCGCCGGCGGCGAGATGACCCGCGAGGCCGCCGCCTTCCGCCAGATCGTCGAGGCCCGCGCGCTCGACATCCTGCAGCCCGATGCGGCGCTCACCGAGGGCATCACCGGGCTCGCGCGGGTGGCGCGGATGGCGCGGGCGGCAGGGCTCGGCTTCACCCCGCACAGCTGGACCAACGGCATCGGGGTGCTCGCCAACGCGCATCTGCTGGCCGGCACCGGGGCGGATCTCTGGCTCGAGTTTCCCCATGATCCGCCGGAATGGAGCCTCGAGCGGCGCGACTTTCCGATGGCCGCGCCCCTCGCCGCCGCTGCCGGCACGCTCGAGCTCGGCGAGGCCCCCGGGTTCGGCCTCGCGCTCGACGAGGCGCGGCTCGCCGCCACGCGCATCGGCTGAGCCCAAGCGGCCGCCCCTTCCCGCGCCTTATCCCGGCACTGTGCCCGCCGCGCCTCAGTTCCGCCGCACTGGTATGGCAGAAACCGCTTCATAAACATCATCCGTGATGTATGGTCCCGGAAAGCGGATTCATGGGGAAGCGGATATGGGCAGATTGTTCGGACTGATCGCGGTTCTTCTGGTATTTGGTGCGGTTGCGGCGATCTCGGTGATCGAATCACGTTCGAATCAGCCAGGTTTCAACAGCGACGGCAGCGGGCTTCTGATGCGGGGCTACGACCCGGTCGCCTATGGCATCGAGGGCCGCGCGGTGAAGGGCGTGCCGGCCTATGCCCATCGTCATGGCGAGGTGGTGGTGCATTTCGCATCGGCCGCAAACCGCGACCGGTTCGCCGCCGAGCCCGAGCGCTACCTGCCGGCCTATGGCGGCCACTGTGCCTATGGCGTGACCCAGGGACAGCGTCTTGACTCCGACCCGGAGGCCTGGCGTATCGTCGACGGCGAGCTACATCTCTTCCTCGACCAGGGCACACGCAGCCTCTGGATGCTCGAAGAGGTTGGCCACAAGGCCACCGCCGACAGGCTCTGGCAGGAGAGCGTCGGTCGACCCACACCGCTCGCGGCCAACTGACTCGGCCAGGAAGTCCGGCACATGCTGCTCAGACCGCATCACTGGCCGATCCGCCTGAAGTTCTTCGCGATCGTCGTGCCGCTGATGGTCACGGTGGTGCCGAGCATCACGTTCTACGCGCATTATCATTCCTACGGGCAGATCGTGAAGGAGATCGACGCCCGCGCGCAGCACCTCGCGACCAGCCAGTCGATCCTGCTCTCGCGCATCATCCAGGTTCCCGATCCGGAGCTGCTGACCCTGCTCGGCGCCGGCATGATCGTCGATCCGGATGTCGAAAGCGTCGGCTTCTACGACCGCGCCGGCCGCCAGATCGCGCTGGTCGGCCAGGTCTCCGAGGCAACGCAGGTCATCAGCCGCCGGATCAACGCCTATGGCAGGGATGATGGCACCGTCATCGGCCATTTCGAGCTCGGCATCAGCCATGCCCGCGCCGAGCAGATGCTGGCCGGGAGCTGGCTGCATGCCGGGCTGCTCTCCGTCATCGCGGTGCTGACCATGCTGATCGGCGGCTATGTCGCCTTCCACCGGCTGGTGGGCCGCCCGCTCGACAAGGTGCAGCGGGCGATCGAGGGCTGGCGCGCCGGGGCGCCGGTGCCGCGGCCCTGCGACATGGCGACAGACGAGATCGGCCGCCTCGCCCGCGCCTTTCACGAGCTGCAGACCCTGCGGATCGAGCGCGAGGCCGAGCTCGAGGCGATCAAGCAGGAACTCGAGGACCGGGTCGTCCGGCGCACCGCCGATCTGCAGAAGGCCCGCGACGCGGCCGAGGCGGCGGATCGCTCGAAGGCCAGCTTCCTCGCCGCGATGAGCCACGAGATCCGCACCCCGATGAACGGCATCCTCGGCATCGCCTCCGCGCTGGCGGCCGACGACCGGGACCCGGAGGACCGCGAGAAGGTGCTCACCATCCTAGAAAGCGGGCGCAGCCTGATGGAATTGCTGAACGACATCCTCGACCTCTCCAAGATCGATGCCGGCCGCATGGACATCGCCGAGACCGAGGGCGATCTCGGCAGCCTGATCCGCCAGATCGGCAAGCTCTGGCAGCCGCTGGCGCGCGAGAAGCAGCTGTCGTTCCGGCTGGAGATCGCGCCCGAGCTGCCGGCGCGGCTGGTCTTCGACCCGACCCGGGTGCGCCAATGCGCGACCAACCTGATCTCCAATGCCGTGAAGTTCACCGACAGCGGCGGCGTCGAGATCTCGCTCCGCCCGCTCGGCGAGCCCGATGCGAACGGCCGGATCAGCCTCGCGCTGATCGTGCGCGACACCGGCATCGGCATCCCCGAGGCGGCGCGCCCGCGGCTTTTCGAATCCTTCACCCAGGCCGACGATTCCACCACGCGGCGCTTCGGCGGCACCGGCCTCGGCCTCGCGATCACCCGGCGGCTCGCGGGCATGATGGAGGGGGATCTGCGCTTCGCGAGCACCGAGAATGTCGGCACCGTCTTCACCCTCACCTTCCGGGCCGGCGTTCCGGCCGCAGGCAGCCTGCCCGCGCCGGTGCCGGCGCCGCCGTCCGGTTTGCCGGAGGCGCCGCCGCCCGTCGATCTGCAGGGCCGGCGGATCCTCGTCGTCGACGACGTGGCGACCAACCGCCTGGTGGCCCGCCTGATGCTGGAGCCGACCGGCGCCGAGGTGATCGAGGCTGCCGATGGCGGCGAGGCGCTGGAGACGCTGGGGCGCGAGGCGATCGATCTCGTGCTGCTCGACCTGCACATGCCGGTGCTCGACGGGGTGGAGACCATCTCGCGCATCCGCCGGTTCTCCGGGCCAGTGGCGGAGGTGCCGGTGATCGCGCTCACCGCCGATGCGCGGCCCGAGCGCCAGGCCGAGCTCGCCGCCCTCGGCGTCGCCGGCTACGTGACCAAGCCGATCTCGCTGCAGCTCCTCTATGCCGCGGTGGCCGAGGCGCTTCCGGCACACGAGGCGCCCGAGGCACCGGCGCGGCAGCGCGGCAAGGCCATGGGCGCCTGCTGACGCTCTCCTCCCACCTTTCGGCCGGTTCCTGAACCCTTCGGTGCGATCGGGACGAGACGGGCGCCGCGCATCCGCCGGGCGAGCCGCAGCCGCAGCGGGCGCAGACCCGCAGCCCGCAGGCGCGGCGGCCCGCCCGCATGATCGCTGCCGCTGCAGTCCCCGGCTCGCAATAGTGCCGACCGGCCTTGTCGTGCGGGCCGACCCGTCTGCCGGACGAGTTCCGCCACGATCCCGCACGCGGCCCCGCCGAGGCCGGGGCTGCCGCATATGGCCGGTCCGCCTACCCGGCCAAAGGCACGCCAGCGCAGCGCCGCGCTCGCCGCCTTCGACCGAACAGCCGGGCCGCCGCGGCGCCCCCCCTCAGGGGAAGAAGATGCGGAAGAAGGTCGAGGCCAGCCAGCCGGCCGCGAGCGCGATGGCCAGCGAGAGCAGGCCGTAGATCAGCGCATGGTCCTTGGCCATCACGTAGATCCAGCGCTCGAGGCCGATCTTGCGCACCGCGATGGTCTTCTCGACGTGATCGACCACCGCCTTGTCGCGGGTGATGAAGATGCGCGCGCGGTAGTCGCCCTCGATGAGCTGCGCCGGCAGCCGGATCGAGGTGCTGAACAGCGTCGCCTCCGCCACCGACACCGCGCCCGACTGCTCGGTATAGAGCCCGCCCTGCCGCCGGAGCCGCATCACCGCCGCGCGGTAGTCCTCCGGGTAGCGCTCCGCCTGGGTGTCGCCGATCAGCCTGACCGCATGGTCGATCGAGATCCGGTGGCGCAGATCGTCGGTATAGCTCAGCGCCTCGCGCAGCGGCCGCGTGCTCGCCACCGCATAGAAGCTCGGCGCCGCGTCCACCTGCACGCCCGGGTCGTTCACCCAGATGCCGAACTGGCGGATCTTCTTGCGCACCACCACCGGCGCCGAGGGGCCGATCAGCGTGATCACCACGTTGAGCTCGCCCTCGGCCTCCGGCGCGTCGCGCTTGATCGCGCCATAGATGAAGATCTCCGAGCCGTCGAAGCTCGTGGTGATCGCCACCCGGGTCTGGTTGAGCGCGGCGACAACCTCCTCCGCCGCCGCGGGCCAGGCCGCGACCAGGGCCAGGAGAAACGCCGCGAGCCGAATCAATGCAACGGCTCCGCCAGGCTGAAGGGCTCGTCCGGGGTGATGATGAGATCGACCCCCAGCTTGGTGCAGACCACCAGCACCAGGAGCGCCAGCAGGATGCGCAGCTGCTCCGCCTTCAGCCGCGGCGCGAGGCGCACGCCGATCTGCGTGCCGACCACGCCGCCCACCAGCAGAACCAGCGCCAGCAGCGCGTCCACGGTCTGGTTGGCGATGGCGTGCATCAGCGTCGTCGCCGCGGTGACGAACATGATCTGGAACAGCGAGGTGCCGACGACCACGGTGGTCGCCATGCCGAGCAGGTAGATCATCGCCGGCACCATGATGAAGCCGCCGCCGACCCCCATGATCGCCGCCAGCACGCCCACCAGCAGCCCGACCAGGAAGGGCGGGATCGCGCTGATGTAGAGGTTGGAGGCGCGGAAGCGCATCTTGAAGGGCAGGCCGTGCATCCAGCCGTGGCGTTTGCGGTTGCGCCGCACCACGCCCCGGCGCGAGCGCATCAGCGCCTGCACGCTCTCGACCAGCATCAGCGCCCCGACGATGCCGAGGAACACCACGTAGCAGAGCGAGATCAGCAGATCGACCTGGCCGAGGGTGCGCAGCAGCGCGAAGAGCTGCACCCCGATCGCCGAGCCCACGAGGCCGCCGACCAGCAGCACCAGGCCCATCTTGAAGTCGACCGTGCGCCGCCGCCAGTGCGCCAGCATGCCCGAGAACGAGGCGGCGCAGATCTGGTTGGCGCCGGTCGCCACCGCCACCGCGGGCGGGATGCCGCAGAGGATCAGCAGCGGCGTCATCAGGAAGCCGCCGCCGACACCGAACAGTCCGGAAAGCAGACCGACCCCGCCGCCAACCCCCAGCAACAGGGTGACGCTCACTGAGACCTCGGCGATGGGGAGGTAGATGTTCATTCCGGCGTGTCTTGGCTTTTGACAGTCCTTAGCCGGCTGCGCCGCGGTATTCCAGCGCCACCTCGGCCGCAGCGATGGAACCAGAGCAAAGGCGGGCTTTGGCCAGCGATTGTCGCCCTCGCGCAACAGTCCGGCGCGGAACCGGAGGGCGGACCGGGGCCGAGCGGCGCTGCGGCGGCGGAATTAACGCTTCGTCAACACCTGCGCCGGACCCTGCAACAAGAGGCCCGTCCATGCGGCTGGCCGTCTCACAGAAAGGAGCAGGACGAAGACCCGGCACGGGGCCGCTCCCCGTGTGACGCTGGACGCGCGGCAGCCCGGCACGATCCCGTGGCTGCCGCAACTCCGCGGCAACAGGCAGAAGGAGGCGCCACGGCGCAGTGATATGCTGACGACTCCTACGATTTCCTCAACGCCGCTTCACCATGCGCGGTTTCATGCCCGCCCGCCCGGCGGGGTCGAGCCGCAGCTGGCCCCGGCGCTCGAGCGCGCCGTCCGCGATCAGGAGCGCGAGACCGACCGGCCGCGCCTGCGCCGCGTCGATGCGCCGAGATCGGCGGAGCAGAGCCGGATCGGCGGCCGCGGCGCGGCGCAGGCGCGGCCGCAGTCGCAGGCGGCGGGCCGCGCCGCAACCGCGGGCAGCCCGGCCGCCGCCGACGCCGCGGGCGAGCCGCTCGCCAGCCCCGCCGAGGCCGCCGGTTTCAGCCCCGAGGAGCTCGCCGTCCTCGCCGAGCTCGCGGCGCGGGACCGCAAGGTCCGGGCGCACGAGACCGCGCATGCCCGCGTCGGCGGCCGCCATGCCGGACAGCCGCGCTACGAGTTTGCCGTCGGGCCGGACGGCAAGCGCTACGCGATCGGCGGCCAGGTGCAGATCGACGTCTCCACCAGCCCGCAGGACCCGGCCGCGACCATCGCCAAGATGCAGGTGGTCAGGGCCGCCGCGCTGGCGCCGGCGGATCCCTCGCCGGCAGACCGCCGCGTCGCCCAGCTGGCCGAGCGCCTGATGCGCGCGGCGCAGGCCGACCTGCACGCGATGTCGGAGATGGCGCGGGCCGAGCAGACGGGGCCCGAGACCGCCCGGCTGGCCCGGCTGACGGCGCTCTTCATGCAGACCGTGGTGCTGCCGGCGCCGGATCCGGTACACGACCGCGCCGCCTGAGCGCCATGCCCGGGCCGGGCCGTCGGCGCTTGATCCAGAGCAAGGCCGCGCCGGCGGCTGCCGTGCCAGCCTGCCTCTCGCCGGACATCCGTCCGCAGCGCAAGAGGAGGACCCCAGGCCCATGACGCACACGCCGCACGAGCTCGCCGAGCAGTTTCCCGACGACCACGACCGGCTGCACGAGCTCAAGCTCTCGGACGCCCATTTCGCCCGTCTCGAGGCGGACTACCACCGGCTCAACCGCGAGATCCACCGCGCCGAGACCGATCTCGAGCCGGTGGCCGACCATGTGCTCGAGGAGATGAAGAAGCGCCGCCTAGCCCTGCTGGACGAGATCGCCGCCAGGCTGCAGGCGGCCTGAGCGCGGGCGGCAGGCCGGGCCGCGGAGCCCCGGCGGGAGGAGGCGCCGCGCCGGGCCGCCCGCCACTGGCAACCGCCACGCCCGCGGCGCGTGCCGAACCGTCGCGCCGGTCGCAACCGGGCCCGGTGGCCACCGGCACCGCCATCGGCAGCGCGCCGCGAGCCCGGCGGCCGCCACCGGGTGCCCGGGCAGACGCGGCGCCCCCTCCGGCCAGACGCGGCGCGCGCTGCCGGCCGGCAGCGGGGCTCAGCGGTCGTCCACCGGGCCGCGCGCGCCGCCGGCCATGGCGAGGTTCTGCTCCCCCTCGATCACGTCGAGCGCGTTGCGGGTGCCGGCGCCGACCGCCCGCGCCTCGGTGTCGGAGAGCGGCCGGTCCTGCGGCAGGTCGGGGATCCGCACCGTCACCTCGCGATGCGCGAAATGGATGCCCTCGCGTTCGAACAGGTCGCGGATCTCCTGGAACACCCGCTTGCGGATCACCCATTGCTCGCCGGGCTTGGTCATGAACTTCACCCGCACGATCATCGCGCTGTCCTGCATCTCGATCACGCCCTGGCTCTTCAGCGGCTGCAGGAACTTGTCGCCGATCACCGGGTCGTCGAGCAGCTGCAGCCCGAGCTTCTTGACCAGCTTGCGCACCCGCTCGACATCGGTGTCGTAGGTCAGCCGCAGCGGCAGCTTCATCATCACCCAGTCGCGCGAGAAGTTGGTCAGGTGCCGGATCTCGCCGAACGGGATGGTGTGCAGCATGCCGAGATGGTGGCGCAGCTGGAACGAGCGCAGCGAGATCTTCTCCACCGTGCCCTTGACCTCGCCGACATCGATGTATTCGCCGCGGCGGAACGCGTCGTCCATCAGGAAGAAGGCGCCGGAGAGGATGTCGCGCACCAGGGTCTGGCTGCCGAAGCCGATGGCGAGGCCGAGGATGCCGGCACCGGCGAACAGCGGCGCCACGTTGAGGCCGATCTCGCTGGCCACCGCCAGCAGGATCGCGATCACGATCAGCCCGAGCACGAAGCTGCGCACCAGCGGCAGCAGCGTCGCCAGCCGCGACGCGCCGGTGCCGCCGCCCTCGCCCTCGCCGGGCTCGACGGGCAGCTCGTCCGCCCCCTCCTCGGCGATGCGCCGGTCGATCCAGATCCGGGTGGCGTGGAACAGGATGTAGCCGACGAAGGCGAGGTCGATCACGTCCTCGGCGATGCCGAGCAGCATGTTCTCCTGGAACAGCGAGGCGCCGCCCCAGAAATACAGCAGCCCGTAGGCGCCGGCGCCGATCGCGAACAGGCTGGCGACCCGGCGCGCGAGGTCCTCGAAGCTCTGCATCGCGCGGCGCGAGAAGACGAAGCGGGTCGGCTGCTCGATCCCCATATGGCTGCGGATCGCGCTGCCCTCCTCGGAGCCGTCGCCGTCGATATCGCCGGAGGAGCCGAATTCCTCGCGCTGCATCTCCACCTCGAGCGGCGGCGGCCCGGCGCGCATGGCGGCCTCCGGCGGGCTGCCCGCGGCACCGTCCGGCGCCCCGGCGCCGTCGCCCGCCCCGGTGTCCCCGGTGTCCCCGGTGCCCTCGGTGTCCTCGGCGGCGGAGGCGGCCTCGGCCCCGGCATTGAGCTCGGCCATCGCCCGGCGGCGGATGAAGATGCGCTCGATCACATAGCAGGCCACGGCATAGAGCAGCGTGCCCCCGAGCACGACGAAATAGGGCACGGTGAGCGCCAGCGGCTGCGCCGTGCCGCCCATCACCATCTCCACCGCGAACTTGCCCCAGGAGGCGACCAGATAGGCCACGCCGAGCGGCGCCCAGAGCGTCAGCGCGAGCAGCGTCACCCAGCTGATCTCGGTCCGCGGCTGGCCGTCGAGGATGATCCGGTTGATGATCGGCGCATTGGCCCGCATCAGGACCACGATGGCGACGACGAGCAGCGCCGTCAGGCTCACGGTGAACAGCACGACGATCTCGTTCGGCAGGCCGAGCGCCTGCACCCAGTAGCCGAAGCCGACCGCGCAGATGCCGAAGGTGCTCACCGCGTAGAGCCAGCGATAGAGCCGGCGCGCCGAGGCGGTGTCGATCGCCGGCAGGCGGTAGTTCGGCAGCAGCGGGCAGAGCACCATGCGCCAGATCGTGTCGATCAGCATCACCCCGGCATAGCAGGCGAAGATGATGATGACGGTGTTCAGCGTGTGCTCGTGGCCGTCGTGGAAGAAGATCCCCACGGCCGAGGCGGCGGAGACCGAGAGCGCCACTCCGATCACCGTCAGCAGCACGCGATAGGCCAGCACCGGCAGCTTGTCGCGATAGCCCTGCGGCTCCGGCTTCTGCATGTTGACGAAGATCGGCCGCGCGATGAAGGCGGCGAAGAGCTGCGCCACCGCCCGGCCCACCGCCAGCAGCACCAGCGCGAACACCGCGACGCCGAGGAAATAGGCCGGCTCGCCGGTCCGGCTCGCCGCCTTGAGCGTGACCCAGAGCTCGGGGAACGCCTCCGGCGCCTCGACGACGATCGCCACCAGCCGCTCGCGGAAGGCATCGACCACGCGCTGCGCCCGGCCGAACATGCCGGTATCTACCGGCTGCCCGGTCAGCGCGCCATAGGCCTCGGCCGAGGGCACGGCCATCGGGTCGAAGATCGGCCGCGACTGCGGCGACTGCGGTGACTGCCGCGTCTGCTGCGACTGGCCCGAAGCCGGCGGCGCCGACCCGGCCTCCCCGCCGGCATCCTCCGCGGTGCCGGCGGCGCCGCCGAAGAGCCTGCCATAGTCGAAGGCCGCCTGTGCCCCGGCAGGCAGCGCGCCGCCAAGGCAGGCGAGCAGCACGAGGCAGGCGATCAGTCGCGACATCTGGCGATCCTCCTCCGGTCCCCGTTGAAATCCTGCCCCCCGGCAGCGCGGCAGGGGCCCGCGCCGCCTCGTCGCATCCGCCGGACCCCGGGTTTCCGGCAGGCGACGAATTAAAATAGTCCGCCGGAGCCGGGAGGTCACCCCTGGGGCGAAAATCGCGTGTTGCAGGGCACACAAGGTTGACGCAAGCGTCGGCCTGGGCTTGCGAAATCCGGCTCTCGCCGGGGCCGAAACGGCCCGCCGGGGAAGACGGGGCTTGCCCGCCCCGGCAAGATGCGGCAGGTGTTAGACCGATCCTTCGGGCAGGGGGAACCGAATGGGACTGCCAGATCCCGCTCCGGGCGGGGAGAGCGAGCGCCGCGTACTGCTCTACAGCCACGACACTTTCGGGCTCGGCCATCTGAGACGCTCGCGAACCATCGCCACCGCGCTGATCGAGGCCGATCCCGGTCTTTCGGCGCTGATCGTGACGGGCTCCCCCATCGCCGGGCGCTTCGACTTTCCGGAGGGCGTCGACCATGTCCGGCTGCCCGGCGTGGTGAAGCTGACCGATGGCAGCTACAGCTCCTCGAACCTGCGCCTCGACATCGACGAGATGGTCCGCCTGCGCGGGCAGATCATCGCCGCCGCCGATGCCGAGTTCGCGCCCGAGCTGGTGATCGTCGACAAGGAGCCCTGGGGCTTCCGCCACGAGATGGCCGCCGCGCTGGCCGCCGCCCGGGCCCGCGGCGCGCGCATCGTGCTCGGCATCCGCGACGTGCTCGACGAGGAGGACGCGCTGGCCCGCGAATGGGAGCGCAAGGGCGCCATCGAGGCGATCGAGCGCTTCTACGACGAGATCTGGGTCTACGGCATCCCGGAGATCTGCGAGCCGCTGGCCGGGCTCGGCCTCTCGGCGCGGATGGAGCGGCGGGTGGTCTATACCGGCTATCTGCGCCGCGAGATCCCGGAGAGCCCGTCGCTGCCCGAGGGCGAGCTGCCGGCGCCGCCCTATGTGCTGGTGACCACCGGCGGCGGCGGCGACGGCGCCGGGCTGGTGGACTGGGTGCTCTCGGCCTACGAGGCCGATCCGCGGCTCGTGCCCCATGCCGTCGTGGTCTACGGCCCGTTCATGACCGCGCAGCTCCGCGCCGGCTTCGATGCCCGCGTCGCGCGGCTCGGCGGCCGGGTGACGGCGGTGACCTTCCACGGCCATCTCGAGGGGCTGCTGGCGCGCGCCGCCGGGGTCGTGGCGATGGGCGGCTACAACACCTTCTGCGAGATCCTCTCGATGGACCGGCCGGCGGTGATCGTGCCGCGCACCCGGCCGCGGCGCGAGCAGCTGATCCGCGCCGAGAACGCCGAGCGGCTCGGGCTGCTGCGCATGCTGACCCCGGAGCGCGACGGCGCCGCCCCGGCGGTGATGGCGGCGGCGATCCGGCGGCTGGCGGCGCAGCCGCGGCCCAGCGAGGTGCGCATCGCCGGGCTGCTCGACGGGCTCGAGGTGATCGCCGCGCGCACCACCGCCGCCGAGCGGCCGCAAGCCCGCTTCGGAAGCTGACCCCGATGGCCGCCGCCATGCCCCCGCGCGAGGCCCCGCCCGCGCCGCCGCTGGCGGTTGTGGTCAAGGGCTATCCGCGGCTCTCGGAGACCTTCGTCGCGCAGGAGCTGAAGGCGCTGGAGGACCGCGGCTTCGTCTTCGAGATCTGGTCGCTCCGCGCGCCCTATGACGACCGAACCCACCCGATCCACGGCCGGATCCGGGCGCGCCCGCGCTACCTGCCGGAATATCTTCATGGCGAGCCGCTGCGGGTGCTGCGCGGGCTGGCGCGGGCGGCGCGGCTGCCCGGCTTCGGCCGGGCGCTGCGGGCCTGGCTCGGCGATCTGGCGCGCGAGCCCGGCCGGAGCCGCATCCGCCGCTTCGGCCAGGCTGCGGTGCTGGCCGCCGAGCTGCCCGCCGGCACGCGTTTCCTCTATGCCCATTTCCTGCACACGCCGGCATCGGTGGCGCGCTATGCGGCGATGATGCGCGGGCTCGGCTGGGGCGTCTCGGCCCATGCCAAGGACATCTGGACGACGCCGGACCGCGAGAAGGCCGACAAGCTCGCCGATGCCGCCTTCGCGGTGACCTGCACCGCCTCCGGGGCGGCGCATCTGGCCGCCCTGGCGGCGGAGCCGGAGCGCGTCGCGCTGGCCTATCACGGGCTCGATCTCACGCGCTTTCCCCCGCCTCCCGCGGCGCGGGCGAAGGGCGCCGCCTTCCGGCTGCTCTCGGTCGGGCGGCTGGTGGAGAAGAAGGGCTATGACGACCTGCTGGCGGCGCTCGCCGCGCTGCCGGCGGAACTCGACTGGCACCTCACCCATATCGGCGGCGGCAAGCTCGCCGGGCCGCTCGCGGCGGAGGCGGAGCGGCGCGGCCTCGCGCCGCGCATCGACTGGCAGGGCAAGCGCGACCAGACCGAGGTGATCGCCGCCATGCGCGCCGCCGATCTCTTCGTGCTGCCGGCCAAGATCGCCGGGGACGGCGACCGCGACGGGCTGCCCAACGTGCTGATGGAGGCGGCCTCGCAGAAGCTGCCGATCCTCTCGACGCGGGTCTCGGCGATCCCCGAATTCCTGCCGGATGCCGGCCATGGCTGGCTCGTCCCTCCCGGCGAGCCGGCGGCGCTGGCCGGCGCCATCGCGGTGCTGGCGGGCGATCCGGCGACCCGGGCGGCGATGGCGGAGGCGGCCCATGCCCGGCTGATCCGCGATTTCGCGATGGAGCCGGGGATCGACCTGCTCGCCGCGCGCCTCGCCGCCGGGCTCGGCGATGCCGCCCCGGCGCCGCGCCCGGCCCCGGCGCTCGACCGGGCCGCGTCATGACCATCGCGGCGCGCGACATCGCCGCCCGGCCCGGCCCGGCGGAGCCGCCTCGCATCGCGGTCTACGCGCCGATGAAGCCGCCGGACGACCCGGTCCCCTCCGGCGACCGCGAGATCGCCCGGCTGACCATGGCAGCGCTCGCCGCGGCCGGTTTCGCGCCCGAGCTGGTCTCGCGGCTGAAGCTCCGCGACGGCGAGGGCTCGGCCGCGGCGCAGGCCCGCCTGGTCCGCGCCGCCGAGGCCGAGGCCGACCGGCTGGCCGCGGCGCTGGCCCCGGCGCCGCCCGCCGCCTGGCTGACCTATCACTGCTACTGGAAGGCGCCGGACCTTCTCGGCCCCGCGGTGGCAGACCGGCTCGGCATCCCCTATGCGATCACCGAGCCCTCGATCTCGCCGAAGCGGCGCACCGGGCCCTGGGCCGGGTTCGCCGCCCGCGCCGAGGCCGCCATCGCCCGCGCCGACCGGCTGTTCTGGAGCACCGCGCGCGACCGCACGGCGCTCGAGATGGCCGGGCATGGCGGCGCGATGGTCCATCTGCCGCCGTTCCTCGAGGCCGGGCCGCCGGTCGCCCCGCGCCCGGCGCGGCCGCGGCTCCGCCTGCTGACGGTGGCGATGATGCGCCCGGGAGACAAGCTCGAGAGCTATCGCCGCCTCGCCGCCGGCCTCGCGCATCTCGCGGGCGACTGGCAGCTGCGCATCGTCGGCACCGGCCCGGCGGCGGATGCGGTGGGGGCGCTCTTCGCGCCGCTCGCCGCGCGGGTGCGCTGGCTCGGCCCGGTCGCCGACCCGCTGCGGCTGCGCGCGGAATATGCCGCGGCGGATCTGCTGCTCTGGCCCGGCGTCGCGGAGGGCGTCGGCATGGCCTGGCTCGAGGCCCAGAGCGCCGGGCTTCCGGTGGTGGCCGAGGACGGCCCCGCCGCCCGCGCCTGCGTCGCCGCGCCGCTCGCCCCGCCGGACGACGCCCCCGCCTATGCCGCCGCCATCGCCGCCGCTGCCGCCGGCCGCGAGGCCCTCTCCGCCGCCGCGCGGGCACGCATCGAGGCCCGCCACAGCCTCGAGGCCGCCGCCCGGCTCCTCGGCGCCGAGCTCGGCGCCCTGATCGCCCGGCGCTGAGCGCCTGCCCCTCACCGGAAACCCCCGAGATGCCCGCCGACAGCACCGAGATCGCCCTGATCCGCCATTTTCCGACCGACTGGAACCGCGAGCAGCGCCTGCAGGGCCGCGCCGACCGGCCGCTCACCGCGGATGCCCGGGCACGGCTCGCCGAGCTCCGCCTGCCCCGGCCCTGGGACCGCGCGGCGATCGTCGCCAGCACCCTCTGCCGCGCCCGCGAGACCGCCGAGAGCCTGGCCGAAGGCCGCCCGGTGCAGCTCGATGCCCGCCTCGTCGAGCAGGACTGGGGCGATTGGGAGGGGCTGATCGGCGAGGCGCTGCTGGCCGATCCGGCCTCGGGCTTCGTCGCGACCCACCTGATGGGCCCGGATTTCCGCCCGCCGAACGGCGAGACGGCGCGCGACGTGCTGGCCCGGGTGCGCCCGGCGCTGGCCGGGATCGGCGGCAGCGGGCGGCGCACGCTGCTCGTCGTGCACAAGGCGGTGATGCGGCACCTGATGCGCGAGGCGCACGGGCTGCCGGCCGAGGCCGAGGCGCCGGAGATCAAGCGCGCGCGGCTCTACCCGATGCGCTGCGACGCGCAGGGCCGGCTCTCGGATCCGGCGGCGCCGATGCGCCTCGTGCCGCGCCGCGAGGCAGCCCGGGACGGCGCCGCCCCGTGACGCGGGTCGCGCTCCTCGTCACCCATCTCTCCGGCAGCGGGCATCTGGTGCGCATGGCGGCGCTCGGCCGGGCGCTGGCGGCGGCGGGGGCGGAGGTGCTGCTGCTGAGCGGCGGGCGGCCACTGCCGCAGCTGCCGCCGGAGGCGCTGGCGCGGGACCGGATCGGCTTTCACCAGCTGGCGCCGCTCTCGGTGCCGGATTTCGATTTCTCGACGCCGCGCCGCGGCGATGGCGCGCCCGCGACCGAGGCCGACCTCGCCGCCCGGCGGGCCGATCTCTGCGCCCGGCTCGGCGGCTTCGCGCCGGATCTGCTGGTGACCGAGACCTTCCCTCTCGGCCGGCGCCGGCTGGCGGCGGAGTTCGCGGCGGCGATCGCGGCGGCGCGGGCCGCCCGCCCCGGCGCCCGGGTGGTCGCCTCCCTGCGCGACGTGCCGGAGCCGCCCTCGCGCCCGGAGCGGCTGGCCGTGGCGGCGGCGCGGCTCCGGGCCGATTATGCCGCGGTGCTGGTGCATGGCGAGGCCGCGGTGCTGCCGCTCGCGGCAAGCTGGCCGCTGCCGGCGAATCTCGGGGTTCCGGTGCTGCACACCGGCTATGTCGGGGCGGCGGAGGCACCGGCGGCGCAGCGCGGCGAGACGGTGCTGGTCGCCGGCGGCGGCGGGGTGCTCGGACGGCGGCTGCTGGCGCTGGCGGCGGTGGCCGCGGCGGCGAGCGCCCGCCCCTGGCACCTGCTCGTGGGCGGCGCGGCGGCGGCGGCCGAGGCGGCGGCGCTCACCGCGCGGCACGGCCATCCCCGGCTCGCCGCGGAGCCGGTGCGGGCCGACTATCCGGCGCTGCTGGCGGCAGCGGCCTGCTCGGTCAGCCTCGCCGGCTACAACACCGTGATGGATCTCGCCGCCTGCCGCACGCCGGCCCTGCTCGTCCCCTTCGCCGAGCATGGCGAGCGCGAGCAGTCGATCCGCGCCGCGGCGCTGGCCCGGCTCGACGGCATCTCGGTGCTCGATCTCGACGGGCTCGACGCGCCGGCCCTCGCCCGAGCCGCCGAGGCCGCCGCCCGCGCACCGCGGCGCCCGCCCTGGCCCTGGCCGCGCGACGGCGCCGCCCGCGCCGCCCGCGCCCTCCTGGAGCTTGCCCGATGACCGACCCCGAGAACACCGCCCCCGATGCGACGGGACCCGTGGACGCTGGCCCCAGGAGCGCCGGCCCCGGAAAGACCCGCCTGCACGACACCGCCGGGATCAAGGAGCGGCTCGAGGCGATCACCCGCCGGGTCGCCATCGACCTGCGCCACCTGCACCGCGACCGCAGCCGCGAGCAGATCCTCGAGGCGACCCGCACGGCGACCCGCATCCTCGATGTCGGCGCCTCGATGCGCACCCATCTCGGCGCCCTCGGCGACCGGGTGGAGACCCTAGACATCAACGATTTCGGCGACTACCCGGACCTTCTCGGCGATGTCTGCTCGCCGTTTCCGGACTGGATGCACGGCCGCTACGACGCGGTGATCGCGCTGGCGCTGCTCGAGCATGTCTACGACCCGCCCGCCGCGGTCGCCAACCTGCGCGCGGCGCTGCGACCCGGCGGGCGGATCTTCCTCTATGTGCCGTGGATCTACCGCTACCACGCGCCGCCGGACCTGATGTTCCAGGACTACCAGCGGCTCTCGCGCGACGGGCTGGCCTATCTGCTGCGCGACTTCGACGAGATCACCCTGCACCCGATTCGCGGAAA
Source organism: Paralimibaculum aggregatum (assembly GCF_030270585.1). Taxonomy (GTDB): domain Bacteria; phylum Pseudomonadota; class Alphaproteobacteria; order Rhodobacterales; family Rhodobacteraceae; genus Thermohalobaculum; species Thermohalobaculum aggregatum. The sequence goes on along the minus strand of NZ_BSYI01000006.1, from coordinate 49,991 downwards.
GTATTCGGCGATGGCGAACCTGATGAAATGGTGGAAGAAATCGCTGGAGCGCCGGCTCGGCACCTGGCCCAACCGGATGCTCGACGCGCGCGTCAGCCGCTGGCGCAACACGGTGCAGGCGAGCGGCTATTTCGTGACCGCCCGCCGCCCCTGAGGCCACGCCGTTCCCCGCTGCCCCCGTAGCGCCCCGCTGCTCCGGTGCCCGGGCGCCGCGCTGCCCGGCCGGCCCGCGCCCGCCGATCGGCAGGCCGGATGCCCGCCGGCCGGCAGCTCCCAAGCCGGCGCCAGATGCCGGGCGCGACGCCCCGCCGCCTCCCATGGGTGGGCCACGCTGCCCGGGCAGCCGCCGCGACATCTCAGGGGTGGGGGAGGCGGCGGGCCCGGCCTCAGCCGGCGCCGGCGCCGCCCACCGTGAGCCCGCCGATCAGCAGCGTCGGCTGGCCGACCCCCACCGGCACGCCCTGGCCGTTCTTGCCGCAGGTGCCGACGCCGGGATCCATCGCCATGTCGTTGCCGACCGCCCGGATCCGCCGCAGCGCCGAGGGCCCGTCGCCGATCAGCGTCGCGCCCTTCACCGGATGCAGCACCCTTCCGCCCTTCACCCGGTAGGCCTCGGTGCAGGAGAACACGAACTTGCCGTTGGCGATGTCGACCTGCCCGCCGCCGAAGCCGACGGCATAGATCCCGTCCTCGACCTCGGCGAGCACCGAGCCCGGATCCGCCTCGCCGCCGAGCATGATGGTGTTGGTCATCCGCGGCATCGGGATATGCGCATAGGACTGGCGCCGCCCGTTGCCGGTGGGCGCCACCCCCATCAGCCGGGCGTTCTGCCGGTCCTGCATGTAGCCGGTGAGCACGCCGTCCTCGATCAGCACGGTGCGGCCCGAGGGGGTGCCCTCGTCGTCGATGGTGATCGAGCCGCGCCGGTCCGGGATGGTGCCGTCGTCGATCACCGTGATGCCCTTCGCCGCGACCTCCCGGCCCATCAGCTCGGTGAAGGCCGAGGAGCCCTTGCGGTTGAAGTCGCCCTCCAGCCCGTGGCCGATCGCCTCGTGCAGCAGGATGCCGGGCCAGCCCGGGCCGAGCGCCACGTCCATCACCCCGGCCGGCGCATCCTCGGCCTCGAGATTCACCAGCGCGATGCGCAGCGCCTCCTCGGCGGTGGCGCGCCAGGCCGCGGGCGCGATCAGCCGGGCGAGGTCGTGCCGCCCGCCGCCGCCGGCCGAGCCGCTCTCGCGCCGGCCGTCCTTCTCGACGATCACCGAGACGTTGAGCCGCGCCATCGGGCGGTGATCGGTCAGGCGCAGGCCCTCCGGCCGCAGGATCTCGACCTCCTGCACGCCGTTGGCGAGGCTCGCCGAGACCTGCACCACCCGCGGGTCGCGTTCGCGCAGGAAGGCGTCGATCTCGCGCAGCAGCGCGATCTTGGCCGCCACCGGCTGCTCGGCGACCGGGTCGAGCGGGCGGTAGCGCGCCGCATTGGTGCCGGCCGGCGGCGGCGCCAGCACGCCGCCGCCGTCGCGCGCCGCCAGCCGTGCGGTCTCCGCCGCACGCTTCAGCGCCGCCTCGGAGATCTCGGTGGAATGGGCATATCCCGCCGTGGCGCCGGCCACCGCGCGCAGGCCGAAGCCCTCCGCCGCATCGTAGCTCGCGGTGCGCAGCCGGCCATCGTCGAAGCCGAGGACCTCGGCGCGGCGCCGCTCGAGGAACAGCTCGCCATCCTCGGCGCCGGCCACCGCGTCGCGCAGGATGGCCAGCGCCCGGTCCGCGTCGAGCGCCGTCTCGAACGGCTGGAATCGGTCGGTGTCGTGCATCTGGTCCTCCGTCGCCCGAACGGGCCTTCTTTCCACGTCTGCACTGACCTCGGTCAAGCGCATCGAGCCTCGCGGCGACTTGCCGCGCAGCGCTCGCTTGTTGCAGTTGGTCCTCTAGGTGATACAGCATAGCTGAAAAGGCAAACGGGCCGGGGGCAGGATTCCCTGCGGCCCCGATCCCTCACGCGACCGGAGCGACAGGACGATAGCGATGATCATGCGAAAACTTGCCCCCACCGTTCTCGCCGCCGCGGCGGCCCTTGCCGCCCTTCCCGCGCTCGGCCAGGAGCCCACGGGCAAGCCGCATGCGCTCGGCACCGGACTGCAGCGCCCGGTCACCAGCCACGCCGCCGACCTGGTCTGGCTCGACGACATGCTGCTGGTGATCATCGGCGTGATCGTGGTCTTCGTCACCGGGCTGATGGCCTACACCATCTGGCGCTACCGCGAGAGCCGCAACCCGGAGCCGGAGACCTTCACCCACAATGCCGCCGTCGAGGTGGTCTGGACCGCGGTGCCGGTGCTGATTCTGGTGGTGATCGCGATCCCCTCGCTGCGCCTGCTCGACGCGCAGATGACCGTGCCGACCCCGGAGCTGACCATCAAGGCCACCGGCAACCAGTGGTACTGGGACTACGAGTATCCGGACGAGGGCATCGAGATGTCGGCCTACATGATCGGCAGCCCGGCGATGGACGGCCAGAACATGCTGACCGACGAGGTCCGCGCGCAGCTCAAGGAATACGGCTATTCCGAGGACGAGTTCCTGCTCGCCACCGACACCCGCATCGTCGTGCCGGCCGACACCAACGTGCACCTGCTGGTGACCGGCGCCGACGTGATCCACAACTGGGCGATGCCGGCCTTCGGCATCAAGATCGACGCGATCCCCGGCCGCATCAACGAGGCCTGGTTCAACGTCAGCGAGCCCGGCACCTATTTCGGCCAGTGCTCGGAGCTCTGCGGCCTCGCCCATGCCTACATGCCGATCGTCGTCGAGGTGGTGCCGCAGGAGGAGTATGACGCCTGGGTCGCCGAGCAGGTCGCCCGCCGCGAGGAGAGCTCGCGCGTCGCCCAGGCCCCGGCCGTGACCGCCGCCGACTGATCCGCGCCTTCCCCGGGGCCGCGCCCGCGGCCCCCTCCGACACGCAACCCCGAGGCCCCCGTTGACCGACGCCAGCACCCAGCTCGCCCAGGACTACGACATCGCAACCACCGGCGAGGCGCAGTTCGGCGACTACATCGCCCTCCTGAAGCCCCGCGTGATGCGGCTCGTGGTGTTCACCGCGCTCGCCGCCATGGCCGCGGCGCCGGCGGGCGAACATCCGGTGGTGGCGCTGGCGGCGCTGATCTGCATCGCCGTGGGGGCCGGCGCCTCGGGCGCGCTCAACATGTGGTGGGACGCCGATATCGACGCCGAGATGTCCCGCACCGCCGGCCGGCCGATCCCCTCGGGCCGGGTCGGGCCGGAGGAGGCGCTCGGCCTCGGCATCGGGCTCTCGATCCTCTCGGTCGGCACGCTGGCGGTGGTCGCCAACCCGCTCTCCGCCGCGCTGCTGGCCTTCACCATCTTCTTCTACGCGGTGATCTACTCGATCTGGCTGAAGCGCGCGACGCCGCAGAACATCGTGATCGGCGGCGCCGCCGGCGCCTTCCCGCCGGTGATCGGCTGGGCCGCGATGACCGGCGAGGTGACGCTGGCGCCGGTGCTGATGTTCCTCGTGATCTTCCTCTGGACGCCGCCGCATTTCTGGGCGCTGGCGCTGTTCCGCAACGACGACTACACCCGCGTCGGCGTGCCGATGATGCCGGTGGTGGCGGGCGAGCCGGCGACGCGCCGGCTGATCTGGCTCTACAGCCTGGTGCTGGCGCCGCTGCCGGTGCTGCTGGCGCTGACCGAGGCGGGCGGGCCGCTGACCCTCGCCGCGGCGCTGCTCGGCAACCTGGTCTTCCTGCTGCGCGCCCGGGTCGTGGCGCAGCGCAGCGCCGAGGCCGCCGCCGCCGACCGCTATGCCGCGGAGAAGCGCCTCTTCGGCGTCTCCATCGCCTATCTCTTCGCCATCTTCGCTGCCGTCCTGGCCGATGCGGCGCTGGCCGCGCTGCTGCCCGGCCTCGACTGGCCGGCCTGGATCTGACCCCGGAGGCTGCCCATGCAACGCGACCACGAACTGCACAAGCGCCGGCGCGGCCGCAATCTCGGCGTGCTCGCGGTGCTGCTCGGCTTCGCGGCGCTGCTGTTCATCGTCACCATCGTCAAGATGGGCGGCAACAGCGCCAATCCCTGGGGATGAGCCGATGACCGAGACCCCGAAGCCCGGGAAACCGGAGGCCCGGCCCGAGCCGCCCCGCCAGCGCCCCGATCTCCGCAAGAAGGCGCTGCCGCTGTTCGGCGTGGCGCTCGGCATGCTCGGCATGGCCTATGCCGCGGTGCCGCTCTACGACCTGTTCTGCCGCGTCACCGGTTTCGGCGGGCGCCCGATGGAGCGCACCGAGGCCGCCGCGGAGGTGCTCGACCGCACCATCACCGTGCGCTTCGACGCCTCCACCGCCTCGGACATGCCCTGGGAGTTCCGCCCGGTGCAGACCACCACCGAGATCCGGATCGGCGAGACCGGGCTGGCCTTCTACGAGGCCTACAACCCGACCGACCGGCAGATCACCGGCACCGCGAGCTTCAATGTCGCGCCGTTCTCGATGGGCGGCTATTTCGTGAAGATCGACTGCTTCTGCTTCACCGAACAGACCCTGGCCCCCGGCGAGCGCGTCTCGATGCCGGTGACCTACTATGTCGATCCCGAGATGCTCGATGACAGCGAGACCGAGGGGGTGAGCACCGTCACCCTGTCCTATACCTTCTACGAAACCGAGCCCGCCGAGGATGACGACGGCCGGCGCGCGGCACTCGACTGAGACGAAAACCACGGGCCTGCGGAGCCAGCGGAGGACGAGCCATGGCACATGAGAAGAATCACGACTACCACATCCTGGAACCGAGCCCGCTGCCGCTGCTGGGCGCCATCGGCGCGCTCATCATGCTTTCGGGGGCGGTGCTGCTGTTCCACGACGTGACCCCCTGGGTCTTCGTCCTCGGCTTCCTGGTGGTGGGCTACACCATGTATTCCTGGTGGTCGGAGATGGTGCGCGAGGCGCATCAGGGCGACCACACGCCGGTGGTGCGGATCGGCCTGCGCATGGGCTTCATCCTCTTCGTGATCTCGGAGGTGATGTTCTTCTCGGCCTGGTTCTGGTCGTTCTTCAAGCACGCGATCTTCCCGATGGTGGGCGATATCGGCGATCTGACCATGGCAACGGCGGATGCGCCGGACGGGGTCTGGCCGCCGGTGGGGATCACCACCTTCGATCCCTGGAACCTGCCGCTGATCAACACGCTGATCCTGCTGCTCTCGGGCTGCACCGTGACCTGGGCGCACCATGCGCTGATCGAGGGCAAGCGCCCGCCGCTGCTCTACGGGCTGCTCGCCACGGTGCTGCTCGGCGCGCTGTTCACGATCTTCCAGGCCTACGAGTACAGCCACGCGGCGTTCAGCTTCTCGGGCAACATCTACGGCGCCAACTTCTTCATGGCGACGGGCTTCCACGGCTTCCACGTGATCGTCGGGACGCTGTTCCTCTTCGTCTGCCTGATCCGGGCCAGCCGCGGGCACTTCACCGCCGAGCAGCATGTCGGCTTCGAGGCGGCGGCCTGGTACTGGCACTTCGTCGACGTGGTCTGGCTGTTCCTGTTCGCCGGCATCTACATCTGGGGCGGCTGAGCCCCGACGGGCGGCGGGGCGCGGGCGCGATCGCCCGCAAGCCCGCCACCTCCCCCGCCCACCCACCCGGAGGCGGCGGGCTTGCGGGCGCCCGGCCTCGGCCGCGGCGCCCGTTTCCTTGCCGCCAGAGGAGCCTCGATCATGGCTGTGAACCGCCGGGCGATCGCGCCCATCCTGCTCGGGGTCGTCGGCGTCGCGGTGCTGCTCGGGCTCTCGGCCTGGCAAGTGCAGCGGCTGGCTTGGAAGGAGGGGCTGATCGCCCGCCTCGAGGCGCGCCTCGCCGCCGCGCCGGCGGCGCTCCCGGCAGCGCCGGACCCGGAGCGCGACGCCTTCCTGCGGGTGGCGCTGGAGGGGCGGCTGGCGCCGGGCATGGCGCGGGTGCTGACCACCAGGCGGCCGCATGGCCCCGGCTACCGGGTGATCGCGCCGGTAGAGACCGCGGACGGGCGCCTGGTGCTCGCCGATCTCGGCTATGTGCCGGAGGCCGAGGCGGCCGGGGCGCTGCCCGCGCCGGGCACGCCGATCACGCTTACCGGCGCGCTGTTCTGGGCCGCCGGCGATGCCTTCACCCCGGAGCCGGACGCGGGGGCCGGGCTGTTCTTCAGCCGCGAGGTCGCGCCGCTCGCCGCCGCGCTCGGCACCGAGCCGCTGCTGGTGGTGGCGGAGCGGCATTCGCTGGGCGCCACGCCGGAGGCCGAGAGGCTCGGCGTCAACCTGCCGAACGACCATCTCGGCTATGCCCTGACCTGGGGCGGGCTGGCGCTGGTCTGGGGGGTGATGAGCGTGCTCTGGCTGCGCCGGGCGCGCCGCGGCGCCTAGCGCGCCGGCCCCTTCGACGGGCCGTCCCCCGCTCCGCCGGCGAGCCCGCGCGGGTCGAGCCGGGCCGCGACCTGCTGCGCCTGCGGCGACAGCGCCCGCGCCGCGGCGAGCTGCTCCGGCGCCGCCCGGCTGGCGATGCGGGCGAGCGCGGTGGCCGCCGTCGCCGCCTGGGTCAGCGCCAGCAGCGCGAACAGCGCCCAGGGGCCGAACGCGCCGATCACCAGCGGCCCGCCGCCGGCGCCGAGGAAGGTGCCGAGCGACATCGCCATCACCAGCGTGCCGCTGGCCGGCACGAACTGCCCGGGGGTGAGCTGGTCGTTGGCATGGGCGATGGCCAGCGAGTAGATCGGGAAGGTCAGCGCCGCCACCCCGGCCACCGCCAGCGCCAGCCAGCTCTCGGCCAGCCCCGCGGCGATCAGCGCCGCGAGCAGCGCGCCGCCGCCTGCGAGCCCGGCCAGCACGCGGCGCCGGTCGGTCCGGTCGGAGAGCCAGCCGGCCGGCACCTGCACCGCGGCGCTGGCCAGCGTCGCCGTGGTCAGCAGCAGCCCGGCCTCGGCCACGCCATAGCCGCGGGCCAGCGCGAACAGCGGCACCGCGACATAGAACGCGCCCTGCGCCACGCCGTTCAGCATCGCCCCGGTCACCGCCATCGGCGAGATCCGGTAGAGCGCGCCGAGGCCCATGCGCTCCGGCACCTCGAAGCGCGGCACCGGCGAGGCCACCGCCAGCACCGGCACCAGCGCCAGCGAGATCAGGATCGAGACCAGCCCGAACAGCAGCGCGCCGGAGGGGTCGGGGATGCCGACCATCGCCTGGCCGATCGCGCCGCCGAGGGTCTGGGTCACCACATAGATCGACAGCAGCGCGCCGCGGCTGCGGTTCTCGGCGGCGGCGTTCAGCCAGCTTTCGGCGACGATGTAGAGGCCGGGGAAGCAGAACCCGGCCAGCGCCCGCATCGCCCCCCAGCTCCAGGGATCGGCGGTGACCAGATGCACCACCGCGGCGGTCGAGCAGAGCGAGGCCAGCGTGCCGAAGGCGCGGACATGGCCGACATGGATCACCAGCCGCGGCACCAGCGCCGCCCCGGCCAGCGCGCCGAGCGGATAGCAGGCCTGCATCAGCCCGATCGCGGTCTCCGAGAAGCCGAGCGTGGTGCCGCGGATCGAGAGCAGCGTCACCAGCAGCCCGTTGGACAGCATGATGAGCAGGGTGCCGAGGAACAGCGGCCAGTTGGAAATGCATGCGCGCCACATATATCCGCCCCTATCAGTCCGGCATCGGCACTGCCATCGCGAATGCGACACCCGCCGTCGCAGGCGTCGCTGCGGCGGCCTCGGCGATTGCCGAGCCCCTCGGCTTCGCGCTAAGCACGGGGAAACGCCGAGACCCATTTCCAGACCGAGGCCCCGGGCCGCACCGCGGGCCACGCCCGGACCGACACGGACCACGCAGAACCAGGACCCTCGCCAAATGCGCTACATCAGCACCCGCGGACAGGCTCCCGCGCTGCCCTTCGAGGAGACCATGCTCACCGGGCTCGCCCGCGACGGCGGGCTCTATGTGCCCGATGCGCTGCCCCGCTTCACCGCGGAGGAGCTGCAGGCGATGGTCGGACTGCCCTATGAGGAGGTGGCGCTGCGGGTCATGCTGCCCTTCGTCGAGGACAGCATCGACGCGGCGACGTTCCGCACCCTGATCGGCGAAGCCTACAGCGGCTTCGGCCATGCGCTGCGCTGCCCGCTGGCGCAGACCGGCCCGAACGACTGGGTGCTCGAGCTGCATCACGGGCCGACCCTGGCCTTCAAGGACGTCGCCATGCAGCTGATCGGCCGGCTCTTCGAGTTCGTGCTGAACCGGCGCGGCGAGCGGGTCACCATCGTCGGCGCCACCTCGGGCGACACCGGCTCGGCCGCGATCGAGGCGTTCCGCGGCAACAGCGCGGCGGATGTCTTCATCCTCTTTCCGCATGGCCGGGTCTCGGAGGTGCAGCGCCGGCAGATGACGACGCCGGCGGATGCCAATGTCCACGCGCTCGCGGTCGAGGGGGATTTCGACGACTGCCAGGCGCTGGTGAAGGCGATGTTCAACGATTTCGCCTTCCGCGACGAGGCCGGGCTCGCCGCGATCAACTCGATCAACTGGGCCCGCGTGATGGCCCAGACGGTCTACTACTTCACCGCGGCGCTGGCCCTCGGCGCGCCGGGCCGGCCGGTGTCGTTCTCGGTGCCGACGGGCAATTTCGGCGATATCTATGCCGGCAACGTGGCCCGCGGCATGGGCCTGCCGGTGGAGAGCCTGGTGATCGCCACCAACGAGAACGACATCCTGCACCGCTGCATGCAGACCGGCGAGTATCGCCGCTCGGAGGTGGTGCAGACCACCGCGCCCTCGATGGACATCCAGGTCAGCTCGAACTTCGAGCGGGCGATCTTCGACGCGCTGGACCACGACGCCTATGCCGTGGCCGAGCTGATGCAGGCGCTCTCCTCCGGCGGCTTCACGCTGGGCGCCAACGCGATGTCGCGGCTGCGCGCCAGCTATCACAGCGCCCGGGTCAGCCAGAGCGAGACCGCCGAGACGATCGCCCGCATCCATGCCGAGACCGGGCAGATCCTCGACCCGCATTCCGCCATCGCGGTGCATGGCGCGGCGCAGGTCCGCGGCAATCCGCAGACCCCGATGATCGCGCTGGCCTGCGCCCATGCCGCCAAGTTCCCCGATGCCGTGGAGGCCGCCTGCGGCATCCGCCCGCCGCTGCCGCCGCGGCTCGCCGATCTCTACGAGCGCGAGGAGCGCATGACCGTGATCGCCAACGACCTTGCCCAGATCCAGTCCCTGATCCGGGAGCGCCGCCAGCCATGACCCTGCCCACCACCGTCGAGACCACCCGGCTCGCCAACGGCTTCCGCATCGTCACCGAGCACATGCCCGGGCTCGGCTCGGCAGCGCTCGGGATCTGGATCGAGGCCGGCGCCAACCACGAGCGCGTCGAGGAGAACGGCATCGCGCATTTCCTCGAGCACATGGCCTTCAAGGGCACCGCCCGGCGCAGCGCGCTGGCGATCGCCGAGGAGATCGAGGATGTCGGCGGCTATCTCAACGCCTACACCTCGCGCGAGCGCACCGCCTATTACGCCCGGGTGCTGCCGGACGACGTGCCGCTGGCGCTCGACATCCTGGCCGACATCCTGCGCGAGCCGGCGCTGGCCGAGGGCGAGATCGAGACCGAGCGCGGCGTGATCCTGCAGGAGATCGGCCAGTGCCTCGACACGCCGGACGACGTGATCTTCGACTGGCTGCAGGAGACCGCCTTCCCCGACCAGCCGATGGGCCGGGCGATCCTCGGCCCGCCGGAGCGGGTGCGGGCGTTCTCGCGCACCGATCTCTCGGGCTTCATCGGCCGCCACTACCGGCCCGGGCAGATGATCCTCTCGGCCGCCGGCGCGGTCGACCATGACGCCATCGTCAGGCTCGCCGAGAGCCTCTTCGCCGACATGGCGCCGCAGCCGCGCAGCGCCCGGGCAGAGGCCCGCTATGGCGGCGGCGAGCGGCGCGTCGAGAAGGAGCTGGAGCAGGCGCATTTCGCCCTCGCGCTGCCGGCCCCGGCCTATGCCGACCCGGATTTCCACGCCGCGCAGATCCTCGCCACCACCCTCGGCGGCGGCATGTCCTCGCGGCTCTTCCAGGAGGCGCGGGAGAAGCGCGGGCTGTGCTACGCGATCTTCGCCCAGGCCGCCGCCTGGGCCGATTGCGGGCTGTTCATGGTCTATGCCGGCACCGGCGCCGAGGATGTCGGCGAGCTCGCCAACCTCACCGCCGACGAGCTGGCCCGCGCCGCCGCCGATCTCTCCGAGACCGAGATCGCCCGCGCCCGCGCGCAGACCAAGGCGGGGCTGGTGATGGGGCTCGAGAGCCCCTCCTCCCGGGCCGAGCGCATGGCCGCGATGATGTCGATCTGGGGCAAGGTGCTGCCGCTCGAGGAGACCGTGGCGAAGATCGACGCGGTGGATGCCGCCGCCGCCCGCGCCGTCGCCGCGCGCATCCTCGCCGGCCCGCCGAGCCTGGCGCTCTATGGCCCGGTGCAGCGGGCGCCGGATGCCGCGGCGCTGGCCCGGCGCCTCGCCGCCTGACGCCGATGTTCGTGCGCCGCCAGCGCTCCGAGCCGGAGATCGAGACGCCGCGGCTGCTGCTGCGCCCGCCGCGGCTCGCCGATTTCGAGCCCTGGATGACGCTGCGCAACGAGAGCCGCGATTTCCTCGTGCCCTGGGAGCCGGCCTGGGCGCGCGACCATCTCTCGATCCGCGCCTTCCGCAACCGCGTCGCCTGGGCCGAGCGGGCGATCCGCCACGGCGAGGCGTTCCCGCTGTTCCTCGTCGGGCGCGAGAGCGGCGAGATCATCGGCGGCATCACCCTCTCGAACATCCGCCGCCAGCCGGCGCAGGCCGGCACCCTGGGCTACTGGACCGGCCAGCGCCACGCCCGCCGGGGCTACATGACCGAGGCGCTGGCGGGGCTGCGCGACCATGCCTTCGGCGTGCTCGACCTCTCCCGCCTCGAGGCCGCCTGCCTGCCGGACAACGCCGCCTCGCGCCGCCTGCTGGAGCGCTGCGAGTTCAAGTATGAGGGGGTGGCGCAGTCCTATCTCCAGATCAACGGGCGCTGGCGCAACCACGTGCTCTATGCCGCGCTCCGGGCCGACCGGCGCGGCCGGGTCGAGCGCTGAGCCGCGACCGCCGCCGGCGCGGGGCCGGAGCGGGCGGGGTGGGCGGGCGGGAGCCCGGTCCGGCCCCGCGCCGGCCGCCTCAGGCGCGGCCGCCGGTCGAGAGCAGCGCCGGATCGACCCCGATCTTGGCCATCGCGCGCGTCCATTTGGTCTCGTTGTCGGCGTCGAACAGCAGCTCCTCGTCCGGCGCGCAGTAGAGCCAGCCATTGCGCTGGATCTCCGCCTCGAGCTGGCCCGGCGCCCAGCCGGAATAGCCGAGCGCCACCATCGCCCGCTCCGGCCCCTGGTCCTCCGCCATGGCGTGCAGGATGTCGAGCGTCGCGGTCATCGAGGTCTCGTCGTCGACCTTCAGCGTGGCGTTCTCGGAATGGTAGTCGGCGCTGTGCAGCACGAAGCCGCGCCCGGTCTCCACCGGCCCGCCGAAGCGCACCCGCTCGGTGGCGATCTCGCCGGTGGCCGGGATCGAGAGCCGCTCGAACAGGTCCTTCAGCGCCAGCGTCTCGGCGGGCTTGTTGACGATCAGCCCCATCGCGCCGTCGTCGGAATGCGCGCAGAGATAGACCACCGTCTTGTGAAAGCGCGGGTCCTGCATTCCGGGCATGGCGATCAGCAGCTGGCCGGCGAGGAAATCCGTCCGCACGGCGGGCCCGGTTTCCGGGCCGGTCATGGAGAGCGGATCAGGGTCCGTCGGGGGCATGCGGCTATGTTTGCTCCATCCCTTGCAAGGCGCGACGTCGGGGCGCGCGGCCTGTCGCGAATATGTTATCCTCACGCATCTCAGCGTTGCATATATCGGGATCATGAGCACGCAAAAAAAGATCCTCCGCGCGGCGGCCGCGGCCTGTCTCGGGCTGTGCGCGCTGCTGTCGGCGCCGGCCGCCACGGCGCAGTCGCTGGTCTCCACCGGCCGCTCCTTCGTGCTGCCGGACCTGCTGCCCGGCCGGCTCGAGGGCGATACCCGCCTCGCCGGGCTGCGGCTCGCCATCGCGCCGGGCTGGAAGACCTACTGGCGCGCCCCCGGCGAGGCCGGCGTGCCGCCGCGCTTCGACTGGTCCGGCTCGCGCAACCTCGCCCGCGTCGAGGTGCTCTGGCCGCGGCCCGAGATGTTCGAGAGCTTCGGCATGCGCACCATCGGCTATTCCGGCGAGGTGGTGCTGCCGCTGCGCCTGGTGGCCGAGGACCCGGCGGCGCCGATCACCCTCTCGCTCGGGCTCGAGCTCGGCGTCTGCCGCGACATCTGCGTTTTCGAGCAGACCCGGCTCGAGGCGCATTACCCCGCCGCGCTGGTCGCCGGCGATGCCGCGATCGCGCTGGCGCTGGCCGAGGTGCCGCGCGGCGGCACGGCGGCCGGGGTCGAGGGCGCGGTCTGCCGCATCGAGGGCGCCGGCAAGGAGCGCCGCTTCTCCGCCGATCTCGCGCTCGCCGACACGCCGCGCCATCCGGTGGTGGTGATCGAGGGGCCCGAGGAGGCCTGGTTCCACGACATCGCGCTGGCCCCGGCGGGCCGGCATCTCGGCGTCGAGGCGGCGGTGTCGCTGCCCGAGAGCGCCTGGCTCTCCCGCAGCGACATCCGCATGACCGTGCTGGCCGACGGCTATGCCGCCGATATCCGGGGCTGCACCGCGCCGGCCGGCTGACCTGCCGGCACGCCGCCGCGGGGCAGGGCGGCGCGGGGCCGGCGCCCCGGCCGCTCAGACCCGCGCCAGCATGCCCTTCTCGCGGGCCAGCTCGCGCATCTTCTTCTGCAGCTTCTCGAAGGCGCGCACCTCGATCTGCCGGATCCGCTCGCGGCTGACCTTGTATTCCTGGCTCAGCTCCTCGAGCGTCACCGGGTCCTCGCGCAGCCGGCGCTCGGTGAGGATGTGCTTCTCGCGCTCGTTCAGCCCCTCCATCGCCGCGATCAGCAGCTCGTGGCGGGCCTCCATCTCCTGGCTCTCGGCATAGGCCAGCGCCTGGTCGGCATCGTCGTCGGCCAGCCAGTCCTGCCACTCGCTGGTGCCGTCGCTGTCGCCCTTCAGCGGCGCGTTCAGCGAGCTGTCGCCGCCCGAGGAGAGCCGGCGGTTCATGTTGACCACCTCCTCCTGGTTGACGCCGAGATCCTTGGCGATCTTCTCGACATGCTCGGGCCGCATGTCGCCGTCCTCCAGCGCGCCGATCTTGCCCTTGGCCTTGCGCAGGTTGAAGAACAGCTTCTTCTGCGCCGAGGTGGTGCCGAGCTTCACCATCGACCACGAGCGCAGGATGTATTCCTGGATGCTGGCGCGGATCCACCACATGGCATAGGTGGCGAGGCGGAAGCCCTTCTCCGGGTCGAACCGCTTGACCGCCTGCATCAGCCCGACATTGGCCTCCGAGATCACCTCCGCCGTCGGCAGCCCGTAGCCGCGATAGCCCATGGCGATCTTGGCGGCGAGGCGCAGATGCGAGGTCACGAGCTTGTGTGCCGATTCCCGGTCGCCCCGGTCGGCCCAGGCCTTGGCCAGCATGTACTCCTCTTCCGGCTCCAGCATCGGGAACTTGCGGATCTCCGAGAGATACCGGCTCAGCCCCTGCTCCGGAGACGGCGCAGGAAGGTTGGCATAGGTATTCGACATAAACTGCGTCCCCTTTCCAGTGCGGGCTGTCGCGGCAGTGCAACCGCCGCGGCCCGGTCAAGGCTTAACGTAGGCCGGCGCGGTTCCGGCGCAATATGTCGAGCAGCGCCTGCATGTCGGCCGGCGGCGGCGCCTCGAAGGCGAGCGCGGCGCCGGTGACCGGGTGCTCGAAGCCGAGCGCCGCGGCGTGCAGCGCCTGCCGGCCGAAGCCGGCGAGCGCCGCGGCCAGCGCCTCCGGGGTCTCCTTCGGCAGCGGCTTCGGCCGGCCATAGACCGGGTCGCCGATCAGCGCATGGCCGATATGCGCGGCATGGACGCGGATCTGGTGCGTCCGCCCGGTCTCCAGCCGGCACTCGGCGAGGCTGGCGAGCGGCGCCGCCCCGGCCGGGCCATAGCGCTCGAGCACCCGCAGATGGGTCACCGCCCGGCGGCCGCCGCCGCGCACCACCGCCATGCGCTGGCGGTCATGCGTGTGGCGCGCGATCTGCGTCTCGATCCGGATCCCCTCGGCCGAGAAGGAGAGCCCCGGCAGCCCGGCGAGGCGCGGCTCCTCGCGCCCCGGCGCGCCGCGCAGCACCGCGAGATAGCGCCGCTGGGTGCTGTGCGCGGCGAACTGGCGCGCCAGCCCCTCATGCGCCGCCTGGGTCTTGGCGACCACCAGCAGCCCGGAGGTCTCCTTGTCGATCCGGTGCACGATGCCGGGCCGCGCGGTGCCGCCGATGCCGGCGAGGCTGTCGCCGCAATGCGCCAGCAGCGCGTTGACCAGCGTGCCGGTCTCGGCGCCCGGCGCGGGGTGCACGACCATGCCGGCGGGCTTGTCGACCACCACGAGATCGGCATCCTCGTGCAGGATCGCGAGCGGGATCGCCTCGGGCTGCGGCTCCGCCGGGGCCGGCGGCGGCAGGTGCACGGTGAAGCGCTCGCCCGCGGCGGGCTTGCGCCGCGGCTCGCGCGCCGGGCTGCCATCCGGCCCGATCACCGCGCCGGCGGCGATCAGCTGCGCGAGGCGCGAGCGCGACAGGCCGGGAATGTCGCCGGCGGCGATCGCCAGCGCGCGGTCGAGCCGGAGCCCGGCGCCGTCGGCACCGATCTCGAGCGTCACGGGCGCCGCTGCGGACGGCGCGGAAGGGTCCGGCATCGCGGCGCTTTCGCCCGGCGCCGGATTGGCATAGAGAGGGCCGGTCATGATCGATCCCCAGTCCGTGTCGCCGGCGCGCGGCGCCCCGCCCCCGCCCGATGACGAGGCCCCGGAGCCGCCCGCGCTGCGGCGCCTGCGGCTGCTCGTGAGCCTGCTGATGGCGGTGCTGATCCTCGGGACCATAACGGTCTCCGGCGCCCTTGTCATGCGTCTCGGCATGATCGGCCCGGGCGCCGCGCCGGAGCCGGCCGCGGGGGCCGGGGGCGCCGCCGCGGTTGCCCCGCCGGCGATGGACCCGGTGGCGGTTGCGGCGGAGGCGCTGGCGCTGCCGGAAGGCGAGCGGGTGGTGGCGGTCGGCCGGGCCGGGCCGGAGCTGCTGCTGGTCACCGAGGATGCATCCGGCACCGAACGCCTCCGCGGCTACGATGCCGCGACCGGGGCGGCGCGCTCCGTCACCCGTCTCGAGCGCGGGCCTGCCGGAACCGACTGACCTGGCGCCGGCCGGTCCGGCAGCAACCGATCGGGCAGCAACCGATCCCGCAACGGCCGATCCGGCGCCGGCCGACCGGGCGCCGACCGAGCAGACGCCGACGGACCGGAGGCCAACCGAACGGGCGCCAACCGGCCGGGCGCCGACCGATCAGATGCCGACTGACCGGGCGCCGGCCGGTCCGGCGCCGGCCGGTCCTGCGGCGCGCGCCCGCTCAGGCCGCCGCAATCAGCCGCCCGGCGCTGCGCCGGCCCTCGTGCTCGGCGATCCAGCCCGGCAGGGCGGCCGCCGGCATCGGCTTGCCGATCACGAAGCCCTGCAGGTCGTCGCAGCCCATCTCGATCAGCAGCCGCCATTCGTTCTGGCTCTCGATGCCCTCGGCCATGGCGGAGATGTCGAGCGCCTTGGCGAGGTGGATCATCGCCTGGGTCATCTTGCGCAACTCCGGGCGCAGATGCAGGTCGCGGATGAAGGAGCGGTCGATCTTCAGGCGGTCGACGCTGAGATGGCGCAGATAGGAGAGCGCCGCGTGGCCGGTGCCGAAATCGTCGAGGTCGATATGGTGCCCGGCCCGCGACAGCGCCGCGACATTGGCGAGGATCGGGTCGGTCTCGTCCTCGATCAGCGCCGATTCGAGCACCTCGATGGCGAGATCGCGCGGCGCCAGCCCGACCCGCTCGAGATCGAAGGCAAGGATGTCGGCGAGCTCGGGGCTGCGCAGCTCGCGTGCGCCGAAATTGATCGAGACCCGCGGCACCTCGAGGCCCTGCGCGCGCCAGGCCGCCAGCGCCTCGAGCGACTTGCGGATCATCACCAGCGTGATGCGGTGGCCGAGATGCGCCTGCTCGGCGATGTCGAGGAAGAAATGCGGGTTGAGCACCCCGCGCTCGGGGTGGCGCCAGCGGGCCAGCGCCTCGACCCCGGTGATCCGGCCGGAGGCGGCCTCGATCTGCGGCTGGAAGAAGGGCTCGATCTCGTCGCGCACCAGCGCCTGCAGCAGCTCCTGCGCGGTCTGGCGCCGGGCCGCGAGGCGCTCGCGCATGCCGACGGAGAAATACACCGAGCCGCCCTCCTCGCGGGCCCGGGCGCGGGCGATGTCGGCATTGGCCAGCAGCTTCTCGGGATCCTCCCCCGGGGCGCTGCGCGCGGCGATGCCGATCACCGCCTCGAGCGAGACCTGGTGGCCGTCGATCTCCACCGGCTGGGCGAGCTGCTCGATGATCTCGACGGCGAGCTCCTGCAGCTGCTCGGGATCGGTGCGCCGGCCGGTGACGAGGACGAACTCGTCGGTGCCGGTCCGCGCGAGGATGTCGGCGGTCATGGCGATCTCGCCGAGCGACTCGGCGGCATAGCGCAGCAGCTGGTCGCCGGCCTCGCGGCCCAGCGTGGTGTTGATGGCATGGAAGCCGGCGAGGTCGATATGCAGCAGGCCGAGCGGCGCGCCCGGCGCGATGCGGGCCAGGCTCTCCTGCAGGTTGCGGCGGTTCGGCAGGTTGGTCAGCCCGTCGAACAGCAGCGAGCGCTCGACCCGGCTGTTGGCCTCGAGCAGCGCCTCGGTGCGCGCCTCGACCTCGCGCAGCACCGGCCGGCAGGACCAGAGCCACTGCGCCAGCAGCAGCAGCAGCGCGCCGAGGCCGAGCGCCAGCCCGGCGCCGCGGATGTTCCCGGCCAGCTGCTCGGCGCGGCCGCGCTCGATATCGATCAGCGCGCCCATCCGGTCCGAGAGCTCGCGCTGGGTCAGCAGCCGCAGCCGCCGCGACGCGGCGCGCGTCGCCGCCGTCGCCGGCGCGGCGCCGAGCACCGCCATCTGCGCCGCGATCTCGTCGAGCAGGGCGCGCACCGGCCGCGGCCCGTCGTCGAGCGCCGCGATCAGCGCCGGATGCGAGACCGCGCGCAGATCGCCGAGCGCCGTCTCCGCCTTGCCGTGGAACCTGGCATAGAGGCCCTGCAGCCGGCCGAGGATGATCACCCGGTGCTCCGGGCTGCCGGCGCGCTGCAGGCGCACCGCCTCGATCCCGACCCGCTCGCCGAGCACCCGCGCGCGCTCGAGCTCCAGGGTCACGGTGCCGTGCCGGTCATAGGCCGCCACCAGCAGGCTCAGCGCCACCGCGCTGGCGACGAAGATCGCCGCGCTGATCGCCACGCTGGCGAACATCGACACCCGGATCCGCACGAACAGGCGGCGATCCTCCCAGTCGGAGCGGCCCGGCGACATCTCTGCGGCGCAATCCTGCATGCGGCCATGCTCGCCGCGGCAGGCTTAAGAAGCCGTTAAGATGCCGGATCCGCGCCGCCGCGCAGCGCCGGAATGCCGGCAATGCCGCGCGCCTCGTGGGCGCCGCGCATCACCGCGCGGGCCAGGCAATCCGCCGCCAGGGCACCGATTCGGGCGATCTCGGCCGGCTCCGACACCGTCTCCCGCACCGCGCCGCGCCCGGTCGCCAGGGCAAACACCACATCGCCGTCGAGCGGCCCGTGCACCGGGCGAATCGCCCGCGCCAGCCCGTCCTGCGCCATCGCCGCCACCCGGGCCAGGCCGTCGCGGTCGAGCGCCGCATCGGTGGCGACGACGCCGAGCGTGGTGTTGCCGGGCATCGCCGCGCCGCCCTGCCCCGGCCCCGGTCCTGGCCCCAATCCCGGTCCCGGCTCCGGCTCCGGCGCCGCCGCGGGCGGGCGCAGGCCGCCGAGCTCGCCCGCCATCTCGAGCCACCAGGCCCAGTAGCAGCCGCTGCCCGGCATGGTCACCCGCCCGGCCGGGTTCACCGCCGCCAGCGCCCCCACGGTGAGCCGCCCGTCGGTGACCGAGGCGCTGCCGAGCCCGCCCTTCACCGCGGCCGGCCCGTGCCCCACCGTGGCGCCGCGCCCGGCGCCGGCATTGCCGAGCGCGAAATCCGGCCCCGCCGCGGCACAGGCGGCCTGCCCGAGCCCGCGCCAGGGCGGCTCGTCCCAGTCCATCGGGTCGGCGCGGCGCTCCGCCAGCAGGTCGAACAGCACCGCCGCCGGCACGATCGGCACCAGCGCCGCGCCGAGCCGGAAGCCGCGCCCGGCGCGGCGCAGCCAGTCCATCGCCCCGTCCGCCGCCGCGAGCCCGTAGGCCGAGCCGCCGGAGAGCACCAGCGCATGCACCGCGCGCACCGTGCGGCCGAGCGCCAGCAGGTCGGTCTCCCGCGTGCCCGGCCCGCCGCCGCGCACATCCGCCGCCGCGGCGCAGGGGCCGTCGGGCAGCACCACCGTGGTGCCGGTGAGGCGGGCGGGGTCCTCGGCATTGCCGACGGCCAGCCCGGCCACGTCGGTGATCAGGTTGCGCGGGCCGGGCCGCAGCATGCCCGCCCCCGTTCCTGCCGCCGTCCCTGCCCCCGCCGCAATCGCCGCCGCCATCGCCGTCTCCCCGCCTGTCCCCGCCGGCGCCCGGGCACCGGCGTCACCCGCCGCTTGCCAGCGCGCGCGCCTCGCCCCTAGGCTGTGGCCAAGAACAAGAACAGGATCGGGAGGATCGGACAATGCCCCGCGCATGCGCCGCGGCCGCGGTGGCCCTCTGGGCCGGGCTCGCGGGACCCGGCGGACCGGCTCCGGCCGGTGCCGAGGACTGGGCCCCGGGCGAACGCCTCACCTATGTCAACTGCGGCCGCTGCCACGTGATCGGCCCGCGCAACCGGATGGGCGGGATCGGCTCCACCCCCGGCTTCGCGGTGATCCGCACCTGGGCCGACTGGGAGGACAAGATGCGCGGCTTCTACGCCTACAACCCGCATCCCGCCTTCACCCAGGTCGCCGGCGTCACGGCGCCGTTCCCGGAGCACCGCCCCTCGCCGATCCACCCGATCGAGCTGACGCCGCAGGAGATCGAGGTGATCGTGGACTATGCCCGCGGCGTCGAGCCGGCCGATCTCGGCGCACCGATCCGCTGAGCCGCCCGCGCGCCGGGTCGCAGAGCGCATCGGCGGACGCAGTCGCCCCTCGCGGCACTCGAGCCAGCCGATCGAGCTGACGCCGGAGGAGATCGAGGTGGTCGTGTACTGTGCCCGCGGCATCGAGCCCGACGGTCTCCGCAAGGCCACCGCCCGCCGCCCGCCCGGCGCCGCCTGCACCGCCGCGCCCGTCACCGCAGAGGTTGCCGCGCCAGGCATCCCGCCCACGACCATGGCCACTGGCACGGACGTCACCGCGGATGCCGCCGTGTCCGACATTGCGCCCTCCAACACGCCAGCCGCCGCACCCGCCACTGCGGACGTCACCGAGGACGCTGCCGCGCCCACCACCACGGCCATCACCGCGTCCGACATTGCGCCCGACACCGCGCCATCCGCCGCACCCGGCACCGCGGACGTCACCGCACCCATCGTCGTCCCCGCGCCCGTCGCCGTCCCCGGCACCGCGGACGTCTCCGCGCCCGACATCGTGCCGACCGCCGCGCTCGACACCGCTTACCCTACCGGTGCCCGCGTCACGGACCTGCCGCCGCTGACGTCACCGAGACCCGCCGCCCGAACCCGGCGCGGCAGGTGAGGATTGCGAAACCGGATCGCCCAAGTCTGCCCGGCCGCCAGGCACGCCGCCGCAGGTGGCGGCCGCAATGCCGGGCGCACCCCCCGATGACCGCGATCCCGACAGCGCCAGCCACGACGGGCGTCCGGCGCACCCGGGCCGACGCCGCCAGCGCAGCGCTCCCCCACCTCCGCAAGGCCCGCGGTCGCCTGCCGCCTTGGCCGGCGCCGCCGCCGTCACCACGGCGCGATCCCGGAGTTCAACCCACACGGCAAGCGTCCGGCGCGGGAGCTGCCGGCCAGTTCCTCCCCGGTGACAGTCCCGGCACCGCAAACGACGACGCCGCCGACATGCTGGGCCGCAATGGGCGCCCATCAGAAGGCCCACAGCCCGCGCGGCGCTCACCCGCATCCGCATGGCCGGCAAACGCCCGAAGCCCTGTCCGGCGCGGCCGTCACTCACGGCGCTGTGCCTGGGACCGGCGCCGCAGGACGGTAATCGGGCGAGGGGGCTGCCGGCCCGCTCGTCCCCGGGAGCAGTCGCGGCACCGCAGATGGCGACGCCGCCGACATGCCCGGCCGCGATGGGAGCCCATCAGAAGCTCCACAGCCCGCGCAGCGCTCGCCCGCATCCGCATGGCCGGCATACGCCCGAAGCCCTGTCCGGCGCGGCCGCCATCCACGGCGCTGTGCCTGGGACCGGCGCCGCAGGACGGATATCGAGCGAGGGGGCTGCCGGCCCGCTCGTCCCCGGGACTAGTCGAGGCACCGCAGATGGCGACGCCGCCGACATGCCCGGCAGCGACGGGCGCGCGCCAGATGGTCCGCAACCCGCGCGGCGCCTGACCGCGTCCGCATGGCCGGCATGTGCCCGGAGCCTTGCCCAGCACAGCCGCCTTCACCACGGTGCAGTGCCCGAGAACGGCGGCGCAGGACGAGCATCCGGCGCGGGAGCGGCCGGCCCGCTCGTCCCCGGGAGCAGTCGCGGCACCGCAAACGACGACGCCGCCGACATGCTCGGCCGCAACGGGCGCGCGCCAGATGGTCCGCAACCCGCGCGGCGCCTGACCGCGTCCGCATGGCCGGCATGTGCCCGGAGCCTTGCCCAGCACAGCCGCCTTCACCACGGCGCAGTGCCCGAGAACGGCGGCGCAGGACGAGCATCCGGCGCGGGAGCGGCCGGCCCGCTCGTCCCCGGGAGCAGTCGCGGCACCGCAAACGACGACGCCGCCGACATGCTCGGCCGCAACGGGCGCGCGCCAGATGGTCCACAGCCCGCGCGGAGCTTGCCCACATCCGCACGGCCGGCGAGCGCCCGAAGCCTTGTCCGGCGCGGCCGCCATCCAAGGCACAGTGCCCGGGACCGGCGCCGCAGGACGGATATCCGGTGCGGGAGCGGCCGGCCCGCTCGTCCCCGGTAGCAGTCGCTGTACCGCAAATGGCGGCGACGCCGACACCGCCAGCCGCCATGAGCGCCGACCCGCAGGGCATGGCCTGCGTGGCGCTTGCCCGGCATCCGCAGGACCGGCGAACGCCCGCAGCCATGCCCCGCGTCGCTGGTGACGCCGATGCCGACGGGCCATCCGACATGAGCGGCCCACCGGCCGACCGCGGCCCAGGCGGCGCCCGCCAGCGCCCACATGGCCGACATTCCCGCTGCCCCGGCCGGCGCCGCTGGTGGCAACGATGCCGACTGGCCATCCGGCATGGACGCCACGCCGTTCGGGCGCGGCCTGCGCCGCGCCCGCTCGATTCCACGGCGCAGAGGATGGCCCTGGGCCTTGGCTGGCGCAGCAGCCGTCGCCTGAGCGCGGCGCGCGGGAACGGCGGCACTGGGCCGGCCGTCATGGCAGCTGTCACCCCTGCGACGGGCCGATGCCACGGGTGGAGACGATCCCGCGCGGCGATCCGGCCTCGCCCCCCGCGGACGGAGCCTGCGCGCCGGCCGTCCGCGCCCGCATGGCAGGTGTTCGTCCAAGGTCTTGGCCGGCGCTGCGGCCTTCACCCCGGTGCAATGCCCGGGATCGGCGCCGCAAGGCGGGCATCTGGTGCAGGGAGCTGTCCGCCGGGCCGCCCTCGGTGACGGGCGCGGCGATGCTGGTGGCCACGATGCCGACATGGCCGGCCGCGATGGGTGACCCGTTGATCGGGCACGGCCATTGCGGCGCCCGCTCGCCTCGGAGGGGCGGTCGATGGCCCGCAGCCTTGGCTGGCGCCGCGGATGGCGGCGATCCGACGCGGGTATCCGGCATGAGCGCCCGGCAGATCGGGGGCAGCCTGCGCGGAGGCCGTCGGCATCCACCTGGCCGGCGATCGGCCGCAGTCTCGGCTGGCGCTGCGGCCGTTGCCCCGGCGCAGTGCCTAGGTCAGGCGGCGCGGGGCGGGTGTCCGGCGCGGATGCCGTCAGACGGGTCGTGACTTGCGGCGGGCGCGGCGGTGCGGGGGGCGGCGGGGCCGGTCTCGCCGTCGGGCATGGGTGTCGTGCCGGGAGGTCGGGGTTTGCGCGGGGCCCGGCCGGGGCCGCCGGCGGGGGGCGTGCGGCTCGGTCCCGCGGCGCGGCGGCGCGGGTGGGTGGTCGTTGGTCGCGCGGACGGGGCCGTGTGTCGGCACCGGGGCACGCGGCTCGGTCCCGCGGTGAGGCGGCGCGGGCGGGCCGGTCGTTGATCGCGTGGCCGAGGCCGTGCGCCGGCACCGGGGCGTGCGGCTCGGTCCCGCGGTGCGGCGGCGCGGGCCAGACGGTTGTTGATCGTGCGGCCGAGGCCAAATGTCGGCACCGGGGGGCCCGGCTCGGTCCCGCGGCGCGGCGGCGCGGGTGGGCGGTCGTTGGTCGCGCGGCCGGGGCCGTGTGTCGGCACCGGGGCGCGGCTCAGTACCGGGGCGCGCGGCTCAGTCCCGCGGTGCGGCGGCGCGGGCGAGCCGGTCGTTGATGGCGCGGCCGAGGCCGTGTGCCGGGACCGGGGCGACGGCGATCACGCCAGCTCCGCCCATCGCGCGGTCGAGCGCCCGCAGATGGCCGAAGAGATTGGCCGCCGCCTCGGCGAGATCGCCGCTCCCGGAGAGCGTCAGCGCCGGCCCCTCGAGCCCGGCCGGCAGCGGCCCGAAGCCGAGCCAGCCCTCGCCCGGCCGCGGCGCCGCCGCGCCGAGCCGGAGCCGCGCGCCCGGCGCGTAGTGGCTGGCGAGCTGGCCGGGCGCGCGGATCGCCGCCGCCTCGCCGGCGAGGCCGAGCGGCGCGCCGAGCGCCGCCTCCAGCGCCTCGAGCGACAGCCCGCCGGGGCGCAGCAGCACCGCGCCGCCATCGGGCTCCACCGCGACGATGCTCGATTCGAGCCCGACCGCGCAGGGCCCGGCATCGAGCACCGCGGCGATGCGCCCGTCGAGCCCCTCGAGCACATGCGCCGCGGTGGTCGGGCTGACCTTGCCGGAGGGATTGGCCGAGGGCGCCGCCACCGGCCGCCCGGCCGCGCGCAGCAGCGCCGCCGCCACCGGATGCGCCGGCACCCGCAGCGCCACCGTCGGCAGCCCGGCCATCACCGCCGGGGCCACCGGCGCCCCGGGCCGGAGCGGCGCGACCAGCGTCAGCGGCCCCGGCCAGAACGCCGCGGCGAGCCGGCGCGCGCCCTCCGGCAGCACCGCGATGCGCGCCGCCGCGGCGAGATCCGGCAGGTGCAGGATCAGCGGGTTGTGCCGCGGCCGGCCCTTGGCGGCATAGAGCCGCGCCACCGCCGCGGCATCGCCGCCATCGGCGCCGAGGCCATAGACCGTCTCGGTCGGGAAGGCGACGAGCTGCCCGGCGCGCAGCAGCGCCGCCGCCGCCGCGATGCCGCTCTCCTCCGGCCCGAGCCGCCGCGTCTCCATCGCCGATCCCCGTCCTTCGCTTGCCCTCCGCGACATGCGCGAGATATTCCCTCTAGACCCGCCGGGGACCACCGGCAAGCATGCCGCAGGGAGGACCGGATGAGCTACACCGCACCGATCGCCGAGATGGGCTTCCTCGCCGATCTGCTCGGCCAGCCCCGCCTCGCCGCGACCGCGCGCTTCGCCGAGGCCACCGCCGAGACCCGCCAGGCGATCCTCGGCGAGGCCGGCCGCCTCGCCGGCGAGCTGCTGGCGCCGCTCAACGCCGCCGGCGACCGCCACCCGGCGCGGCTCGAGAACGGCGTGGTGCGCTGCCCGCCGGGCTATGCCGAGGGCTACCGCGCGATCGCCGAGGGCGGCTGGATCGGCCTCGTCGCCGGGCCCGAGCATGGCGGCATGGCGCTGCCGCAGAGCTTCGCGGTGATGGTCAACGAGATGCTCGCCGGGGCCTGCCTGTCGCTCTCGCTCTGCCCGCTGATGAGCCAGGGCCAGATCGAGGCGCTGGAGGCGCATGCCTCGGACGAACTCAAGGCCCGCTTCCTGCCGCCGCTGATCGAGGGCCGCTGGACCGGCACGATGAACCTCTCCGAGCCGCAGGCCGGCTCCGATGTCGGCGCGCTGACCACCCGGGCCGAGCCGAACCCCGACGGCAGCCATGCGATCACCGGGCAGAAGGTCTGGATCTCCTGGGGCGACCACGACGTCGCCGAGAACATCGTGCACCTGGTGCTGGCGCGGCTGCCGGACGCGCCGGCCGGCACCAAGGGCATCAGCCTCTTCGCCGTGCCGAAGTTCCTGCCCACCCCGGAGGGCGCGCCGGGCCGGCGCAACGCGGTCCAGACCGTCAGCCTCGAGGAGAAGCTCGGCCTGCACGGCTCGCCGACCTGCGTGCTCGCCTATGAGGGCGCCACCGGCTGGATGGTCGGCGGGCCCAACCGGGGGCTGGCGGCGATGTTCACGATGATGAACAACGCGCGGCTCGGCGTCGGCGTCGAGGGGCTGGCGGTGGCCGAGGCGGCCACCCAGCGCGCCGTCGCCTATGCGCTGGAGCGCCGCCAGGGAACCACCCCGGACGGCAGCGCCGCGATCGCCGGCCATGCCGATGTGCGCCGGATGCTCTTCACCATGCGCGGGCTTACCGCCGCGGCGCGGGCGATCTGCTACGACTGCGCGCTCTCGATCGACCTTGCAAAGGCGGCGGAGACCGAGGCCGAGCGCGCCGCCCATGCCGCCCGCGCCGCCGCGCTCACGCCGATCGCCAAGGCCTTCGGCACCGATACCGGCATCGAGGTGGCCGGGCTCGGCATCCAGGTGCATGGCGGCGTCGGCTATGTCGAGGAGACCGGGGCGGCGCAGCTGCTGCGCGATGTCCGGGTCACCGCGATCTACGAGGGCACCAACGGCATCCAGGCGATGGATCTGGTCGGCCGCAAGCTCTCGCTCGACGGCGGCGCCGCGGTCGGCGCGCTGATCGGCGAGGCCGAGGCCACCGCCGCGGCGCTCGCGGCGGCCGGCGAGGCGGCGCTCGGGGCCGCGCTGGCCGATGCCGCCGCCGCCGCCCGCGAGGCCACCGCCTGGATGCTGGCGGCCGGCGCCATCAACGACCGTTTCGCCGGCGCCACCCCCTATCTCAAGATGATGGCGCTGCTGCTCGGCGGCCATCACCTCGCCCGCGCCGCGCTGGCCGAGCCGGGCCGGCGCCCGCTGGCGGCGTTCTTCCTGATGCAGCTGCTGCCGCGCGCCCGGGCCGAGGCCGCGGCCGCGGTGCAGGGCGCCGGGCCGCTCTATGCGCTGCCGGCCGAGGCGCTCGGGGCATGAGCGCCTCCGCCCCTGCTGCTGCCGCCGCCGTCACCGCCGCCAGCCGCCGCCTCGAGCTCGACCCGCCGGAGACCGGCGCCGCGGTGGAGATCGCCGAGGGCGTGCTCTGGGCCCGCCTGCCGCTGCCCTTCAAGGGGCTGCCGGTGATCAATGTCTATGCGCTCGACGAGGGCGACGGCTGGACCCTGGTCGATACCGGGCTCGACTGGGAGGCCGGCCGCGCGGCGCTGGCGGCGCTGCTCGCCGGGCCGCTGGCCGGGCGCCCGGTGACGCGGGTGATCCTGACCCACCACCACCCGGACCATATCGGCCAGGCCGGCCGCCTCGCCGCCACCGGCGCCGAGCTGCTCGCCAGCCGCACCGCCTGGCTGTTCGGCCGGATGCTGACCCTCGACGCGCAGGAGCGCCCGCCCGAGGAGGCGATCCGCTTCCGCCGCCGCGCCGGGCTCGACGCCGACCAGCTCGCCGCCTTCGTCGCCGAGCGCCCGTTCAACTTCGCCGACACGGTGGCGCCGATCCCGCTCGGCTTCCGCGCGCTGGCCGAGGGCGACCGGCTCGCCGCCGGCGGCCGCGACTGGCGGGTGCGGATCGGCCAGGGCCACGCGCCGGACCATGTCACGCTGTGGTCGGAGGACGGCGCGCTGATGCTGGCGGGAGACCAGATCCTGCCGGCGATCTCGCCCAATATCGGCGTCTATCCGACCGAGCCCGAGGCCGATCCGCTGACCGGCTTCCTCGATACCTGCGCCCGCTTCCGCGCGCTCGGCGAGGCCGGCGCCGACCCGCTGGTGCTGCCCGGCCACCAGCGCCCGTTCCGCGGCGTCGGGCGCCGCGCCGGCACGCTGATCGAGGGCCATGCCCAGGCGCTGACGCGCATCGAGGCGGCGCTGGCCGAGGCGCCGCGCTCCGCCGTCGGGCTGTTCGGCGCGATCTACCGCCGGCCGATCGCCGCCGCCGAGACCGGGCTGGCGCTGGCCGAGGCGGTGGCCCACTGCAATTACCTCTGGCATTCCGGCCGGGTCTCCCGCAGCCTGTCCGCCGAGGGTGCCTGGCTCTACGCCCTCGAGGAGGCCGCATGACCGATCGACCGACGCTGAAGCCCGAGGCCCGCGCCGTCCGCACCGATTGCAACGAGGGCGACTGCGCCGAGAACCAGCCGCTGCCGGAGGCCATCGCGCGCGGCCAGGCAAACCAGAAATCCCCTGCCGAATGGGCCTATCTGCGGCTCGCGCTCTACCTGCGCAAGTTCGAGGAGCAGCTCGATTCCGAGCACGAGGTCGGCATCGGCGTCGCCGGTTCCGAGGCCGGCGCGCTGCACATCCGCGGCGTCGGCTATTTCGCGCCGGATCTCGTCACCTTCTACGGGCTCGACCAGCACGGCGCGAAGACCCAGCTGATCCAGCATGTCAGCCAGCTCAACGTGATGCTGAAGGCGGTGCCGAAACAGGCCGAGACCGCCGAGCGCATCGGCTTCCAGCTCGCCAGCCGGATCGAGGCCGACGGCGAGGCCGAGGCAGCCGCGGCGGGCGGCGAGGGCGGGGCGGGCGGCGGGGAGGCCGGGGCGGCAGCGGGATGAGCGCGCCGCTCGGCTTCTGGTTCGAGTTCGCCTCGAGCTATTCCTACCCCGCCGCGATGCGCATCGGCGATGCCGCCGCCGCCGCCGGGGTGGCGCTGTCCTGGCAGCCCTTCCTGCTCGGCCCGATCTTCGCGGCGCGCGGCTGGCGCGACAGCCCGTTCAACATCTACCCCGACAAGGGCCGCTACATGTGGCGCGACCTCGAGCGGATCTGCGCCGCCGAGGGGCTGCCGCTGGCCCGGCCGGCGCGCTTCCCGGCGAACTCGCTGCTTGCCGCCCGGGTCGCCGTCGCCGGCGCCGGCGCGGCCTGGCTGCCGGGCTATGTGCGCGCGGTCTATGCCGCCGGGTTCGGCCGCGGCGCCGACATCGCCGATCCCGCCGTGCTGGCCGAGGCGCTGGCCGAGGCGGGCGCCCCGGCGGCGCTGCTGGAGGCCGCGGAGGACCCCGCGGTGAAGGGCCGGCTGCGGGCGCAGACCGCCGCGGCCGAGGCGTGCGGCATCTTCGGCGCGCCGAGCTTCACCGTCGGCGAGGGCGCCGCGCCCGAGCTGTTCTGGGGGCATGACCGGATGGCCGACGCGATCGCCTGGGCCGGGCAGGGCGAGATGCCGCATCGCGCGCCCCGGTTGCAGCCCGCGCCGCCTCGGGTATAACCCGGAAGACAGGCACCGCCGCGCAGCAGGGGAGACGAACATGGCCGCCTACCAGCACGGATCGCAGGACCCGACGCCGCATCAGAAGGTGTTCGAGGGCTTTCTCAAGGCCGCGGCCATCGTCGCCGCCGCCAGCATCTTCATCCTGATCGTGCTCGCCTTCGTCGGCACCTGAGCCGGACCGGCCCGCCGGCGGCGGGCGCGGTCCCGGCCCGGCAGGCTGGCGGCGATGACGGTCGTCAATTTCGACTTCGCGGTGCGCGGCAAGCGCTCGCCCCGGCTGGTCAGCCCGGCCGCGGTGGCGCGCGCCAATGCCAGGGCGAGGATCCCCGGCAAGCGGGTGCTCGGCTTCACCCGCGTGCGGTTCGGATACTACGACCCGCAGCTCAGCTGGAGCGTGGCCCGGACCGCCGATCCGAAATGGATCATGATGTCGCTGGTGCAGGTCAACTGCGCGGCGGAGCTGATGCTCGACATCCAGATCGCCGCCAACATCGCCCGCGGCTCGCCCTGCTTCGCCCATGTGCTGGCCCACGAGCGCCAGCATTTCGACATCTGGCGCCGCGGCATGTCCGGGCGCAAGGCGCGCATCGGCGCCGATATCCGCAAGCGGCTGCTGACCTATTTCAGGAGCCCGCGGCGGGTGCCGGCGGCCGACGAGACGATCATCCGCTCGGATTACCAGGGCATCGTCTGGCAGATCGCGAAGGACACTGTCGAGGCCCATGCCCGCAAGGTGCGCATCGCCTCGCTGAAGATCCACACCCCGGCCGAGCTGGCCGAGACCAACCGCATCTGCGCCGCCCACCTCGCCCCCTGAACGCCGCCGCCGGCGTGGTGCGCGCGCCGGAACCCCGGAACGCCAGACGCAGGACCGCGGGCGCCAGAACGCCGGATGCAGGACCGCAGGCGCAGCACGGCGGACGCAGGACGGCGGGTGCAGGGCCATGGGCGCAGGATGGCGGGCGCAGGACCGCGGGCGCAGGATCGCGGGCGCAACACGGCGGATGCAGGACGGCGGACGCAAAAAAGGCGGGCGCCAGGGGCGCCCGCCAGTCGGAACAGGGCTACTGTTCAGAGGGACATTGAACGCAGTCTGACAGGTCAGTGTGGCCGAAGAAAGACGCATACATGCCGAAATCGTGACGCACCCGCAGAAACCCCGGTCCGCCCCCCCCCGACAGCGCCGCCATCACCGCCGCCCAGGCGCCCGTCCGATCCCCCACCGGCACCGCCCACACCGCCGCCAGCGCGCCATCGAGCGGCACCCGACCCTGTGCCTCGAGCCGCAGACAGATACGCGACGGAAACAGGGCGCATCCGCCCACGTGCCGGTCCGGTCGCCCGCCCGCCGAAGCCGGCGCTCCCGCCGCCAGCGCACCATCGAACGGCGCCCGGTCGGCAGGCACCAGCCGCAGACAGATAGGCGCCGGAACGGGGCGCACCCGCTCGGGCGCACGTCCGGTCCCCAGCCGTGGTCAGCAGCACCGCCGCCGGCGCGGCGCCGAGCGACGCCCGCTCCGCCGTCCCCAGCCGCAGACAGCTGCGCGCCGGAACAGGGCGCTGGCCCCAATCCGGCCCCCGCCGGAACAGGGCGCACCCGCTCGGGCGCACGTCCGGTCCCCTGCCGTGGTCAGCAGCACCGCCGCCGGTGCGGCGCCGAGCGACGCCCGCTCCGCCGGCTCCAGACGCAGGCGTATGCGCGCCGGAAGCGAGGCACGCCCGGGCGGGCATCCGGTCTCCTGACGGCGCCCCCAGCACTGCCGCCAGCGCAGCGTCGAGAGGCGCCCGATCCTCCAGCACGGGCCGCAGGCGGACACCTGGCGGAAGCTGGGCGTGCCCGCTCGGGCGCCGGTCCGGTCTCCCAACGGCACCGCAAGCACCGCCGCCAGTGCGACATCAAGCGGCACCCGGTCCAACGGGTTCGGCCGGAGGCGGATAGACGCCGGAAGGAAGGCGCCGGCTCAGGCGCCAATCCGGTCCTCCGCCGGCACTGCCAGCACCACCGCCCGCGCGGCATCGAGCGTCGCGCGGTCCACCGGCGCCAGCCGCAGGCGGATACGCGCCGGAAGCGGAGCGCGCCCGCTCGGGCTCCGGTCCGGTCTCCCGACGGCGCCGGCAGCAGCGCCGCCGCCGTGCCATCGTGCGGCACCCGGTCCGGCCGCTCCGGTCGCAGGCAGATCCGTGCCGCAAGGAAGGCGCGCCCGCTCAGGTGCTCGTCCGGTCACCTGACGGCGCTGGCAGCAGCGCCGCCGCCGTGGCATCGAGCGGCGCTCGGTCAACCGGCCCGAGCCGCGGGCGGATGCGCGCAGGAAGCGGGGCGCGCACGCTCGGGCGCCGGGCCGGTCGCCCGCCGGCGCGGGCAGCACCGGCGCGGGGGCGGCGTCGAGCGGGGCCCGGTCCGGCGGCTCCGGTCGCAGGCGGAGCCGCGTCGGAAGCGGAGCGCGCCTGCTCGGGCGCCGGTTCGGTATCCCGACGGCGCCGGCATCACCAGCGCCAGCGCGGCATCGAGCGGGGGCGGGTCAGCCGGCTCCGGCCGCAGGTGGATACCTGCCGCAAGGCAGGTGCGTCCGTTCAGGCGCCGGGCCGGTCTCCCGCCGGGGCGGGCAGCACCGCGGCGAGGGCGGCGTCGAGCGGGGCCCAGTCCAGCGGCTCGAGCCGGACCGGCAGCGCCATCACCTCGCGGCGCCAGCGCTCGGGCAGGCGCACCGCGTCCTTCTCGGTGGTGACCAGCATCGCGCCCTGCCCGCGCGCCGCGCGCAGCAGCCGGCGCAGAACCGCCTCGGGATAGGCGTGATGGTCGGGGAAGCCATGCGTCTCGCGCAGCTCGGCGCCGAGCCCGGCCAGGGTCTCGAAGAACTTGGCCGGCCGGCCGATCCCGGCGAAGGCGACCACCGGCATGCCGCCGAGATCGAGCCCGGTATGGGGCGGGCGCAGCTCGGCCTCGGCGAGCGGCAGGCCGGCGAGCTCGGGCCAGGCGGCGCGGGCGGCGGCGCGGGCGCCCGGCGGCCCGATCAGCACCGCCAGCCCGGCGCGGGCGAGGCCGGTCTCGAGCGGCTCGCGCAGCGGCCCGGCAGGGATCACCCGGCCATTGCCGAAGCCGGCGCCGGCATCCACCGCGAGGATCGTCAGGTCCTTCGCCAGCGAGGGGTTCTGCGCGCCGTCGTCGAGCAGCACCAGCCCGGCCCCCGACGCCGCCGCCGCCGCCGCCCCGGCGCCGCGGTCGCGGGCGATCCAGGTCGGCGCGGTCTCGGCCAGCAGCAGCGGCTCGTCGCCGACATCCGCCGCGCTGTCGGCGCGCGGATCGACCCGGTGCGGTCCGCGGAGCCGCCCGCCATGGCCGCGGCTGACGATCGCCGGGGCATGGCCCGCCGCCGCCAGCCGCGCCGCCAGCGCCAGCACCAGCGGGGTCTTGCCGGCGCCGCCCGCGGTCAGGTTGCCGATGCAGATCACCGGCACCGGCGCGCGGCCGGGGCGCGTGCGCAGCGCCCGGAGCCAGCCGCCGAGGCGCCAAAGGAGGCTCGCCGGGGCCAGCAGCCGCGCCGCCAGGCCGGGCGCCCGGCGCGGGGCGGACCAGAAGCCGGGCGCCCGCATCAGCGCGCCGCCAGCGCCAGCAGCCGCGCCGCCAGCGCCGCCAGGTCCGGCGTCAGTTCGCGGCGCACCCGGCCCGCCGCGGCGGCCATCGCGCCGCGCGCGCCGTCATCCTCGAGCAGCCGCGCCACCGCCCGGGCCAGCGCCGGGGCACCGTCGACCGGCTCGGCCCCGCCGGCCTCGGCCAGCGCGGCATAGGCCGGGGCGAAATTGGCGGTGTCCGGCCCGTGCAGGATCGCCGCGCCGAAGGCGGCCGGCTCGAACGGGGTGTGCCCGCCGCGCGGCGCCAGCGAGCCGCCGACGAAGACCACCGGGGCCAGCGCGTACCAGAGCCCCATCTCGCCGAGGGTGTCGGCCAGCCAGACCCGGGTGGCGGGGCCCGGGGCCTCGCCGGCGCTGCGCCGCGCGGTCGCCAGCCCGGCCTCGGCGAGCAGCCCGGCCACCGCGTCGCCGCGCTCGGGATGGCGCGGCGCCAGGATCGCCAGCACGTCCTCCGGCAGCGCCTGCTGCGCCGCGGCCACCGCCGCCTCCTCGCCCTCATGGGTCGAGGCGGCGAGCCAGACCCGGCGCCCGGCCAGCGCCGCGCGCGCCTCGGCCAGCGCCTGCGGCGGCGGCGCCGGCGGCACCACCGCGCCCTTCAGGTTGCCGCCGGCGGAGATCCGCTCCGGCGCCACGCCGAGCCCGGCGAGCCGCGCCGCGCTGGCCTCGTCCTGGGTCAGCACTAGCGCATAGAGCCCGAGGATCCGCGCCGCCATGCCGCGCGCCCGCCCCCAGGCCCGGGCGCTCGCCGCCGAGACGCGGGCATTGACCAGCGCCATCGGCGTGCCGGCCCGCGCGGTCTCCAGCATCAGCCGCGGCCAGAACTCGCTCTCGAGCCAGATCGCGAGATCCGGCCGCCAGTGGGAGAGGAAGCCGCGCACCGCCGCGCGGGTGTCGACCGGGGCATACTGGTGCCGCGCCCGCGCCGGCAGCCGCGGGCCGATCGCCTCGGCGGCGCTGCGGGTGCCGGTGGTCAGCAGCACCTCGAGCGCCGGGTCGGCAGCCAGCAGCGCCTCGATCAGCGGCAGCGCCGAGGCCGCCTCGCCGACGCTGGCGCCGTGCAGCCACACCAGCCGCCCCTCGGGGCGCGGCAGGCCGGGGCTGCCGAGCCGCTCGCCGAGCCGGGCGATGTCCTCCTTGCCGCGGGCGGCACGGCGCGCCAGCAGGCGCCGGGCCAGCGGATCGGCCAGCACGCTGGCGGCGAGATAGAGCGGCAGGAACACCGAGACCCTCATGGCGCCGGCGGCCTCTTCGGCGCAGGCGCGGGCGGCGCAGGCTCGGCCGGCTCCGGCCCGGGCTCGGACGGCTCGGGCGCAAGCCCGGTCGGCGCGGGCCCGGTCGGCTCGGTCGGCACGGGATCGGGTTCGGACGGCTCGGGCGCAGGCTCGGGTTCCGGCTTCGGCTCGGGCTCGGGCGACTCGGGTGCAAGCTCGGGCTCCGGCTCGAGCTCTGGCTCGGTCGGCGCAGGCGCGGGCTTGGCCGGCTCGGGCTCGGCCGGCACGGGCTCGGTCGGCGCGGGATCGGTCGGCGCGGGATCGGTCGGCGCGGGATCGGTTTCGGGCGCAAGCTCGGGTTCCGGCTTCGGCACAAGCTCGGGTTCCGGCGACTCTGGCGCAAGCTCGGTCGGCATGGGTTCGGGTTCGGGCGCAAGCTCGGGCTCGGGCGGCTCTGGCGCAAACCCGGTTGGCTCGGGATCGGGTTCGGGCGCAAGCTCCGGCTCCTGCTCGGGCTCGGTCGGCCCGGACGCGAGCCCGGTCGGCGCGGGCTCGGACAGCTCGGGCGCAAGCTCGGGCTCTGGCTCGGTCGGCTCGGGCACAGGCTCCGGCTCGGGCACAGGCTCCGGCTCGGGCACAAGCTCCGGCTCGGGCACAGGCTCCGGCTTGGGCACAAGCTCCGGCTCGGGCACAAGCTCCGGCTCGGGCGCAAGCTCCCGCGCGGGCGGCTCGGGCGGCACCGGCGTGCGGCCGCAGAGCCGGTCGGCGCGGTCCGTCGCCTCGGTCAGCGCCGCCTCGATCGCCGCGAGGAAGCGCGCCTCGGCCGCCGGGTCCGCCGCCATCTCCGCCGCGCTCGGCGGGTGCTGCACGACGCCGTAGACCTCGACGCCGCGGGTGAAGGGCAGCGGCACCAGGAACCGGTCCCAGCTCGGCGCCAGCCAGCCGCGGCGCACCGAGAAGGCCAACGGCACCACCGGGCTCCGGGTCATCACCGCGAGCCGCGCGACGCCGGCCTGGGCGCGCATCCGCGGCCCGCGCGGCCCGTCCGGGGTGATCGCCACCACCGCCCCCCGGGCCAGCCCGTCGCGCGCCGCCATCGTCACCTCGACGCCGCCCTTGTCGCGCCGCTTGACCCGGTCATAGGTCGAGCCGCGGATCGAGACGACGCCGAAGCGCGCCACGATCGCCGCGATCAGCTCGCCGTCGCGGTTGTTGGAGATCACCGCCAGGGTCTCGCGCCCGGGCGGCGGCCAGGTCGGCGACAGGAACAGCCGTCCGTGCCAGATCGCCGCGACCACACCGACCGGCCGGTCGAGCTGGCCGGCGAAGCTCTCCCAGCCCTCGACCTGCCAGCGGCAGGTGGCGCGCACCAGGCGGATATAGCCGGCGCCGAGCCGCGCCAGCAGCGCCAGCCCGAGCCGCGAGCCCCGGATCCGGCGCAGCAGCCCGCTGCGCCGCCGCCGGCCGGGCGCGCTGCCGCCGGCGCTCACCGCGCGGCGCCCGCCAGGCAGCGGGCCGGAGCCGGCCGGCGCATAGCCCGGCTCAGCGCTCGAGCGCCTCGGGCTCGGCGCTGGCCTCCAGCTCCTCGTCGCGCAGGCGGTGCAGATGGGCGATGAAGTAGCGCATATGCGCATTGTCGACCGAGCGCTGCGCCGCGGCCTTCCAGGCGTCATGGGCGCTCGCATAGTCGGGATAGAACCCGACCACCTCGAGATCCTTGACGTCCTTGAACTTGGTCTTCGACGGGTCGACGAGCTCGCCGCCGAAGACGAGATGCAGGCGGGACGGCATGCGGGCCTCCATGTTGGCTTCGCGCGCACCCTAGCCGGCGCGCCCGGGCAGTCAAGGCCGTTGCTGCGGCGCAATGCGGCAGCGGCCGGTCAGAGCCCGGTCTCGGCCTCCTCGCGCGCCAGCCAGCCCGGGCCGCGGGCCGCGGCGCGCGCCCGCGCCGCCCGGGTCGGGCCGAGCAGCAGATAGAGCGCCAGCGCCAGCGGCGGCGAGATCAGCAGCGCCAGCGCCAGCGCCGCCCATCCATCGCGCCCGCGGGCCCGGGCGACGAGCCCGACCGCGGCGGCGCATCCGGCCCAGAGGGCGAGCGACAGCGGCATGGCGGCCTCCTGCATGGCGGTCTCCCCCGGACACTAGCAGCCGCAGCCCGCCCCCGTCACCGCCCCGCAACCGCAACAGGTCCGCTGCCGCCGGTCCGGCGCCGCAGGATCGGAGCAGCAGGACCTTGGCCGCAAGGCCATGGCCGCAGGGCCGCAGGCGCACGCTCGAAGCCGTGAGACGACGACGGCAGGCACCGAACCACGGCACCGGAACCGCAGGAGCGAAATCAAAGGGTCGAAGCCACAGCCCCGAGGCCACAGCGTCGGAACCACAGGGCCGAAACCGCAGGATCAGGGCCGCAGGACCGCGACCACAGGGTCGGAACCAAAGGATCGAAGCCGCCGTGCCAATACCCCAAAATCTGAACCATAGGCCGCAGCATCAGGCCGGAAGGGCCGCAGGATCAGAACCGCAGGGACGGAACCAAAGGGGCGAAGCCGCGCCGCCATGGCCACAAGGTCCGAACCACTGAGCCGGAACAGCAGGCTCGGTGCCGCAGGGCCGCGACCATAGACCCGGAACAGCAGGGCTGGAACTGCCGGACCGGGGACGCGGCATCCGGCCGGCAGGGCCGCAGCCGCTAGGCTGGCATCGCCAGGCCGCAACCGCGGCGCCCGAGCAGCAGGGTCGAGAACATGGCGCCGGCGCCGCAAGGCCCCGATCGAAAGGCCGGAGCCACAGGGCCAAAGCTCCGCCGCCGCGACCGCGGGATCCGGGCCGCAGGCGGCAGGATCGCAAGGCCGGAGTCCAAGCGCGGAAACCGCCGGATCGGGGCCGCGGAACCAGCGCAGCGGCACAAGGTCGGCCGGCCCGGCCCGCATGGCCCCGACCACAAGGCCGCAACCGCGGCGCCCGAGCTGCAGGGTCGAGAACATGGCGCCGGCGCAGCAAGGCCGGAGCCACAGGGCCGGAGCTCCAGCGCCGCGACCGCGGGATCCGGGCCGCAGGCGACAGGATCGCAAGGCCAGAGTCCAAGCGCGGAAACCGCCGGATCGGGGCCGCGGAATCAGCGCAGCGGCACAAGGTCGGCCGGGCCGGCGCCACAAGGCCCCGACCGCCAGGCCGCAACCGCGGCGCCCGAACAGCGCCGTCGGGAACGCAGGGTCGGAACCGGAGGGCCGGAACGCAAACGCAGCGGCCGCGGGATCGGGACCGCACAAGGCGAGACCGCAGGGCGACATCCGCAGAACCGGAGCCGCGGGATCACGACACCGGAGCCAGGACGGAAGAACCTTTGCCGCCGGGGCGGGGTCGCATGGCCGAAACCGCAACGCCAGAGCTGCACGGTCCGAAACCCGGCGGCGGGGCCACAGGGTCGGAACCATGGGGCCGGAACTCTGGCGCCGGGGCTGCGGGATCGAGACCGCACAATCAGGGCGGCAGGGCCGGTGCCCGGGCGCCGTGACCGCGGGATTGTGACCGCGGGATCGGGACCGCAGGGCATGCGCCGCAGGGGCAGGGTCGCGGGATCACTGCGGCTGGGCCGGTGCCGCCCGGTCGGGGTCGCAGCGCCGGAACCTCGGGGGCTGGGCCACAAGGTCGGGATGATAGGATCAGGGCGGCATGGCTGGAGCCGCAGAGACCGGGCTGCAGGGTCAGGGCGGCAGAGCCGGAACCCGAGGGGCGGGGCGGCCGGGCCGGTGACACATGGGCGGGACCGCAGGGCTGGAACCGCGGGACGGGGGCCGCGTCGCCAGAACAGGTGGGTCGAGAACGTAGGGCTAGGGCCCAGGCGCCAGCACCGCAGAGGGCGGTACCGCAAGGTTGGAACTTGAGGGGCAGGGCCGCGGGATCAAGGCACCCGGGCCGGCAGCACAGGGACGGCGTCGCAGCGCCGGAACCCGAGTGGCAGGGCGGCAGGGCCGGAACCGCAGGGGACGGGGCGGCGGAACCGGACTCTCGGGGGCGGGGCGGCTGGGACGGGACCGCAAGGTTGGAAATTGAGGGGCAGAGCCGCCGGATCAAGGCACCCGGGCCAGCGGCGCAGGGTCGGCGTCGCAGCGCCGGAACCCGAGTGGCGGGGCGGCAGGGGCGACACCTGGGGAGCAGGACGTTAGGGGCGACACCTGAGGAGCGGTGTGGCCGGGTGGAGCCTCTGGGACGGGGCGACCAGGCCGGGCCTGAGGGGCTGGGGCGGCAGGGTCTTGGCCGCAGGAGCGGGGCGTCAAGGCCGGACTCTCGCAGGCGGGACGGCAGGGGCCGGAGCCTCGGAGGCGGGGCGGTGGAGCCGGACCCTCGGGGGCGGGGCGGCGGGACCGGAGCCTCGAGGGCGAGGCGGCGAGGCCAGTCCTCGGAGGCGGGACGGCGAGGCAGGTCCTCGGAGGCGGGGCGGTGGAGCCGGAACCTCGGAGGCGGGACGGTAGGGGCCGGAGCCTCGGAGGCGGGACGGTAGGGGCCGGTTCTCGGGGGCGGAGGCGGCAGAGCCTCGGCCGCAGGAGTGGGGCGTCAAGGCCGGACCCTCGGGGGCGGGGCGGCGGGGATCGAACCCTCGGAGGCGGGGCGTCAAGGCCGGTCCTCCGAGGCGGGACGGCGGGGGCCGGAGCCTCGGAAGGCAGGGCGGGCTTTCGGGGGCTGGGCCCTCGGGGGGCCGGCGGCGGGTCAGGGTGCGCGGCGGTGGGTCATCAGCGCGGCGTGCAGGGCCGGGCCGGCGACGATCATGCCGGGCACCCGCGGCGGGGCGCCGTTGAAGGCCAGCGGGGCGCCCTGCGAATCGGTCACCCGGCAGCCCGCCTCCGCCGCGATCAGGCTGCCGGCGGCGATGTCCCATTCCCAGGCCGGCCGGAAGGTCAGCGTGACGTCGAAGCGCCCGGCGGCCACCAGGCAGAGCCGCCAGGCCAGCGAGGAGCGCATCCGCCGCACCAGCCCGGGCACGCCGCCGGGCCAGTGCTCCGGCGCCATGTTGGGCCGCGCCACCAGCGCCTCGGCGCCCTCCGGCCGGCCGCCGTCGCGCATCGCCAGCACCTGCCCGCCGAGCGCCGCGCCGCCGCCGAGATGCGCGGCATAGGTCTCGCGCCGCATCGGCAGATGCACCGCGCCGGCCACCACCCGGTCGCCCTCGACCACCGCCACCGAGATCGAGAAGCCCGGCTCGCCGGCGAGGAAGGCGCGGGTGCCGTCGATCGGGTCGACCACGAACAGCCGCGCCGCGCCGCCGCGGTCGTCGGGCTCCTCCTCCGAGAGCCAGCCGTATTCCGGCCGGGCCGGGCGCAGCCTCGCCTTCAGCGCCGCGTTGACCGCCAGGTCCGCCTCCGAGACCGGCCCCTGCGCCCCCGGCTTGTCCCATTGCCGCAGCGCGCCGCCCTGCATCCGGCGGGCGATGCGGCCGGCCTCCTCGGCCGCCGCGACGAGCAGCGCCCGGTCGGCGGCATGGCTCTGGAGCGCGGGCTCAGGCACCGATCGTCAACCCCTCGACCAGCAGCGACGGCACCACCACCGCCTTCTCCGGATCGGCATCGTCGGCCGGCACCATGCTGGCGACGATCTCCGGCAGCCGCCCGGCGATGGTGATCTCGTTGACGGCATGCACGATCTCGCCGTTCTCGACCCAGAAGCCGTTGGCGCCGCGGCTGTAATCCCCCGTGGTCGGGTTGATCGAGCTGCCGATCAGGCCGGTGACCAGGAGCCCGGTGCCCATCTCGGCGAGCAGCGCGTCGCGGCTCCGGTCGCCCTGGGCCAGCTCGAGATTGCCGAGCCCCGGGCGCGGCGGCCCGCCGGCGCCGCGCCGGGCATTGCCGGTGCTCTCAAGCCCGAGCTGGCGCGCGGTGGCCAGATCCAGCACCCAGCTCTCGAGCACGCCGTCGGCGATCAGCGCCCGGTCGGCGGTGGCCAGCCCCTCGGCATCGACCAGCCGGCTGGCGCGCCCGCGCCTGCGGTGCGGCCGCTCGCAAAGGTCGATGCCGCGCGGCAGCACCCGCTCGCCGAGCCGGTCGCGCAGCCAGCTCGCGCCGCGCGCCACCGCCTGGCCGTTGATCGCCCCGGCGACATGGCCGACCAGGCTGCCGGCGACGCGCTCGTCGAAGATCACCGGGAACGCCCCGGCCGGGCAGCGCCGGGCGCCCAGCGCCGCCACCGCGCGCGCGCCGGCGCGCCGGCCGACCGTCTCGGGCGCCGGCATGTCGGCGCCGTGCCGGCGCAGCTCGGCGGCGAAGTCGCGCTCGCGCCCGAGCCCCTCGCCGGCGATCGCCGAGGCGCTCACCGCCCAGTAGCTGCGCGCGATGGCGTGCGCGAAGCCGTTGCTCGCCGCCAGCGTCACCTGCTCCCGGCCCCAGCTCGCCCGCGCCTGCTCGATCTGCGTGACCCCGGCGACGCCGAGCCCGGCGGCCTCCGCCGCCCGCGCCATCGCCTCGAGCGCCGCCGGCGCCGGCGCCGGGCCGGGATCGGCGAGCTCGAGCGCATCGGCATCCGGGATCCGCGCCAGCTGCTCCGGCGCGGCGAGGCCGCAATGCGGGTCCTCCGGCGCCTCGCGGGCGATCGCCACGGCGCGTTCCGCCATCTCCGCCAGCGTGCCATCGGCGGTGTCCGAGGCGGCGACGCAGGCCTGCCGCGCGCCGATCAGCACGCGCAGCCCGAGATCGACGCTCTCGGCCCGCTCGGCCTCCTCGAGCGCGCCGCCGGCGACGCCGATGCTCAGCGCCGTCTCGCGGCCGAGCAGCACATCCGCCGCCTCGGCCCCGGCGGCCAGCGCGGTCTCGACCAGCCGCGCCGCCAGCGCCGCATCCGCGGCCCGGCTCATCGGGCGCCCCCGGGGCGCGCGCGGCGGGCGGCAGGGCGGGACGGCAGGCTCGGGGGCAAGATCGCGGACATGGGGAAACTCCGGCTCGGTGCGGCTGCCACAGACCTAGCGGCTCCACCCCGGCTTGGCCAGACCGCTGCCGGCCCGCCCCGCACCCGGCCCGCGCCCTCGCGCGCCCGCCGGCGCTCCGGCGGGCCCGCCGATGCGATATGCCCCCGCCAACGAGCCCCCGCCAACGAGCCTCTGCCGGGGGGCCTCTGCCGGGGGGCCTTTGCCGGGGGGCCTTTGCCGGGGGGCCTTTGCCGGGGGGCCTTTGCCGGGGGGCCTTTGCCGGGGGGCCTTTGCCGGGGGGCGGGGGTTTCGCCCTCGCGCCGGTGCCTGCGGCACCGCCGCTCGTGCGACCGGGGCCCGCCGCCTCCCCCGCCCCTGCGCCCGGTCACGGGGAGGCCGGACGGCGGGAATGCCCACCCATGGGAGGCGGCGGGCGGCAGAGGCCCGGGCGCCGGCACGCCGACCGCGGGCCGGCTGCCGGAACGGGCCGCCGCCGGCGGTCTCCGGACAGCGCAGCGGCAGCGGCGGCGGCACGCTCGGGACGCTCGGCCCGGCGGCCCGGCCGCCCCGGATCAGCCGGCGGCGCGGCGCATCCCGAGCCCCGCCAGCGCCGCCAGCGCCGCCAGCCCGAGCACCGCCAGGCCCAGCGGCGCCGGCAGCGGCACCGCGACCGCATCCAGCGCCACCGCGTCGAAATCGACCTCGCGATGGGCGCCGGGAGCGGCCGCGTCCACCAGGTTGAGATTGACCAGCCGGATCGTCAGCGCCTGCCCGAGCAGCCCGGGCGCCGCGCCGCGGCTGTCATAGGCCAGCACCGAGGGCCGGAACTCCGCCTCGGGGATGCTGCCGGCGAGGCCGTTGTCGTCCGAGGCGAGCACCGTCGTCCCGGCCAGCAGCTCGACCCGGTAGCCCGGAAACCCGTCGAGATCGAAGAACACCGGCCCGCCGCCGAGATCCGAACTGCCCGAGGCGATGTTCCCGATCGCCACCGAGAGGCGGTAGAGCCGGTCCGCCTCGAGCACCGCGGCGAGGGTCTGCTGCAGCCCGAACGCCACCCCCGCGGTGCCCCCGGCATCCATGTAGGCGATGCCGACATTCGCCCCCGCATGCTGCCCCGGCGCGAAATAGCTGCTGAGGGCGGGGTTCAGCGTGCCCACGGTCTCGCCGGTCACGGCATCGAGATTGTAGCCGTCCCAGCCGGTCGGCGGGCCGAAGGTGAAGCTGTTCGGCCCGTGCACCTCCGCCTCGAAGCCGGGATTGAGCACCGCCACCGGCGCGGCACCGGCCGGCGCGGGCAGCAGGAGGGCGGGCAGCACGAGGGCAGACAGCGCAAGCGCGGCGGCGCGGATCGCGGGTCTCGTCGGCATGGCGGCTCCCGATGGCAGCGCCCCCGCCGGTCCGGAGGCGCGGCGATCCTGCCACCGCGATGTATCAGTCGGATGTCGCGCGGAGCCGGAGCCAGGGCGCCGGCCCGCCGCCTCCCATGGGTGGGCTTTCCCGCCGTCCCGCCTCCCCGCGACCGGGTGCAGGGGCGGGGGAGGCGGCGGGCAGATCCGAGGGCGCCAGCGGCGCTCCCGGCCCGGGCGCCATGGCGGGCCTCGACCATCATCGCTCCGCCGCCGGGACCGGAGGACCACGGGTCGGCTGCGCGTCGCAAGCAACGCCCTCCCGCCCCGCCGCTCCGCCCGACGCCCCGACAGACCGCCGCCGTCCCCGGCGACGGCCCCTGGCAGGCACCGCCGCGAGGGCGCGCAGATCGGGCCGGCGCCGCCAGACGCGGCTGCCCGCGCCGCTCCCACTGGCGGCGGCTCCGCGCGCCGGAAAGCAGCGCCGCCCTGCCGCCGCACACTTTCCGCCGGATGCCGCACGGCACCGGAACCAGCGCGCCGGCCCGGCACCTCCCGTGGGCGAGCCTCCCCGCGACCCGGCGCAAGGGCGGGGGAGGCGGCGGCCTGAACCGAGGGCGCCAGCGGCGCTCCCGGCAGGGGCGCCCCGGCAAGCCTCGACCATCTTCGCTCCGCCGCCGGGACAGCAGACCCACGGGCCGACCGCGAAGAGCAGGCAACGCCGCCCCATGCCGCTCCCACCGAAGCCCCGGCAGACCACCACCGGCCCCGGAGACGGACCCCGCGGGCGCCGCCGCGAGCCACCCCCGAGGAAGGTGCGGTTTCGCGTCGTCGACGGACCCTTGCGGGCACCGCCGCAAGGTCGCGCCGATCGGAGACGGCGCCGCCAGACGCGGCCGCCGTCGCCCGCGCCGCTCCCGCCGGCGGCGTCCCCGCGCGCCGGAATACAGCGCCGCCCTGCCGCCGCACGCCGTCCGCCGGATGCCGCACGATACCGGAACCAGCACACCGGCCCGCCGCCTCCCATGGGTGGGCATTCCCGCCGTCCCGCCTCCCCGCGACCGGGCGCAGGGGCGGGGGAGGCGGCGGGCCCCGGTCGCGCGAACCCCGGTGCCGCAGG
This sequence comes from Paralimibaculum aggregatum, assembly GCF_030270585.1. Lineage (GTDB taxonomy): Bacteria > Pseudomonadota > Alphaproteobacteria > Rhodobacterales > Rhodobacteraceae > Thermohalobaculum > Thermohalobaculum aggregatum. The sequence goes on along the minus strand of NZ_BSYI01000006.1, from coordinate 8,055 downwards.
CGCCGGGGCGAGGGCGAAACCCGCCTGGGCGCGGGGAACTGGGCCCCACCCCGGATCGGCGGGCCGGAACTGATCCTGCTCGCCTGGCAGCGAGGAACGGCGGTTTTCATGCGGGCCGGTGTGTCGGGGGTGAAACCGCCCCCGGCCAGCAGCGGAATCGGGCGGTCCCACCGCAGGCCGAGAGGAGCCGCCCCACCCGCTTCCGGAAGCCGCCGACGCAATGAGCGGGTCCGCGAAGCGCCGGGGAAGCCATCCCGCTCGGCTCAGGAACCCGCCCCCCCCCGCAGGACAGTGAGCCGGGGGGGAATCGCCCCGCCTCGCCAGGCTCCGAAGGTGCGCCGGCGGCGGCTGCGGTAGAGAGGGGGAAGCCCTTCCGATCGGCTCCGGGACCGGGCGCCCGCCGCAGGACAGTGAGCCGGGGGGGGGAATCGTCCCGCCTCGCCAGGCTCCGATGGTGCGCCGGCGGCGGCTACGGCGGCGAGGGGGATGTCCTCCCGCTCGGCGCCGGGACCGGGCGCCCGCCGCAGGACAGTGAGCCGGGGGGGGAATCGTCCCATCTCGCCAGGCTCCGGTGGTGCGCCGGCGGCGGCTACGGCAGCGAGGGGGAAGCGCTCCCGCTCGGCGCCGGGACCCGCCCCCCGCCGCAGGACAGTGAGCCGGGGGGGGGAATCGTCCCATCTCGCCAGGCTCCGGTGGTGCGCCGGCGGCGGCCACGGCAGCGAGGGGGAAGCCCTCCCGCTCGGTGCCGGGACCCACCCCCCGCCGCAGGACAGTGAGCCGGGGGGGGAATCGTCCCGCCTCGCCAGGCTCCGATGGTGCGCCGGCGGCGGCTGCGGCAGCGAGGGGGAAGCCCTCCCGCTCGGCGCCGGGACCGGGCGCCCGCCGCAGGTCGGCAGGCCGGAGGGGAAATCGTCCCCCCGACCACGCTTCGAGGAACGTAGGCCCTCTTGGCGCGCCCGCTGCGGTGCCGGCGGCGATGGGGAAGCTCTCCCCGTTCGGCCCCGGAAACCGGCGCCCTGGCGCGGGCCGATCCTCCGGAGGCGATGTCGCCCCGCCCCCCGGGAGCCAGCGGCCCCTTGGCGGGCCGGCCGAGGCGACGGGAAAGCGCCCCCATTCGCCCCGGCGGACGGGCGCCCATCAGCGGGCCGGACGGGAAGCCCTGCCGCCTCGGCTTCGGAACCGGGTCCTCCGCCCCCTTGAACGGCAGGCCGGAGAGGAGGCCAACTCGTCCCGCAGGCTCCGGGGAACGGGGGCTCCCAGGGCAGGCCGACGGGAGTGCCCTGAATGCCGTCCCGACCCAGCGCCCGGCACGCCCCGCCGCCGGGGTCGGCAGGGGGGGGCGGACCCCGTCCCACCCGGTTACGAGGAACGGAGGCCCCGTGGCGGGCCGGCGGGGCAATGATTCCGGCTCGGCTCCTGGAATGGACCTCCTCGTAGCGGCTCGGAGGGTGGAGCGGCAACCGCCCGTCATCTCCGGCTTCGGCAGATGGAGGCCTCCATGGCACCGCCCCGAGGCGATGGGGAAACCCGGCCGCCCCGGCTTCGGGAACCGTCGGCTTGCCCCCGGAGTCCATGTGGGAAGGAAAGCCGTCCCATCCGGCTCCGGGGAACCACGGGGCCCCGGCGGGCGACGAAGGCGACGGGAGAACCGTCCCCGTTCCGCTCCCGAAACGGGCGAGCATCCACAGGCCGGACGGGAAGATCTCCCGCCTTGGCTTCGAGAACGGGCCCGCCGCCGCGGGTCGGTGGGCCGCGGGAGATCCTGCCCGCCCTGCTCCGGGAAACGGTGGTTCTTTCGGCAGGCCAGCGGGGGCGCCGTCCCACCCGGCATTGAAGAATGGGGAGCCTTGTGGGCCAGCGGAGGCGTTTGGAACCGCGCGACCCGCTCCCGGGCACGCGGGAGGAACGACAGGCGTCCCGCCCGGTCTTGAGAACCGGGGGGGTATGGTGGGCCGGCGGAGGCGACAGGAACCGCGCGCCCCGCCCCCCGGGGGCGGGTGTGGGAGCGGAGGCCGTCTCGCCCGGCCTTGGGGATCGGGAGTTCCCCTGTCGGGCCCGTGCGGCGAGGGGGAAGGCCGGCCGCATCGGCTTCGGGAACGGTCGGCTTGATGCGAGTTGTTGGAGATGCCGTCCTGTCCGGCCCCCGGCGGCAGGAGGCTGCGGCTCGCTGGGCGGGCCGGTGGAGGCGTGGAGGAAGGCCTGGCGCATCGGTCTCGGTGAGAGGGCCGCTGGTGCGGGTCGTTGCGGATGCCGTCCCGTCCAGCCCGGCGCCGGGTGACGGGGGTCTCCTGGCGGCCCGGTGGCGGTGCGGGGGAAGGCCTGTGCCGCATCGACTCCAGAAACAGGCGATCCATTGCGGGCTGGTTAGTCGGTCGGGATGTCGTCCCATCCGGTGCGTCGCCGGGGTCCCGCGGCTCGCTGGGCGGGCCCGTGGCCGCGCGGGGGAAGGCCCGCCGGATCGGTTGCGGGGATGGGTGGCCCGTTGCGGGGTGGCGGGGATGCCGTCCCCTGCGGCACGGCGCCGGGGTGCAGCGGCCTTGCTGGCGGGGCGGCGGAGCTGGCCGGGGCGGCAGGGGCGACGCGTGGGCGGCGGGGGTGACGCGGGCCAGCAAGGGCGACGCTGAGCGGCGCGTCGGCGGGGCGTGGTTCCGGGTCAGCTGCGGGAGTAGACGTCCTCGTAGCGGGTGATGTCGTCCTCGCCGAGATAGGCGCCGGACTGCACCTCGATCAGGTGCAGGTCGAGCTTGCCGGGGTTCTCCAGCCGGTGCACCGCGCCGAGCGGGATGTAGGCGCTCTCGTTCTCGGACAGGAGCCGCACCTCCTCGCCCACCGTCACCCTGGCGGTGCCGGCCACCACCACCCAGTGCTCGGCGCGGTGGTGATGCGACTGCAGCGAGAGGATGCCGCCCGGCTTCACCATGATCTGCTTGACCTGGAAGCGGGGGCCGTGGGCGAGCCGCTCGTACCAGCCCCAGGGCCGGTAGCAGCGCGGGAACTCGGTGGCCTGCGGCGCGCCCTCGGCCTTCAGCAGCGCCACCGCCTCGCGCGCCTCCTGGGCGCGGTCCATGTCGGCGACCAGCACCGCGTCGCCGGTCGCCACCGCGACGATCCGGTCGAGCCCGATGCCGACCAGGCGCTGGTCCGGGTGCTCGGCGCGCAGCAGCGTGTCGCGGCAGCCGATCGCCAATGCCGGGCCGGTGGTGGCGACGCCGTCGCCGTCCGGCGCGCTCTCCGACCAGACCGTGCGCCAGGAGCCGAGATCGTTCCAGCCGCCGTCGAGCGGCACCACCATGCCCTGGCTGCGCTCCATGATGGCGTAGTCGATCGAGATGTCGGGATTGTCGAGATAGGCCTCCGGCTCGGGCCGGAAGAAGCAGAGATCCTCGCGCCCTTCGCCGCGGGCGCGGGCGCAGGCGGCGCGGATCTCCGGCGCATGGGCGTCGAAGGCGGCGAGGATCGCGGCGGCCGAGAACACGAACATCCCCGAGTTCCAGAGATAGCGGCCGGAGGCCAGCATCTCGGCGGCGCGCGCCGCGTCCGGCTTCTCGACGAAGCCGCGGAAGGGCTGCGCCCCGGCCTCCGGCGCGGCGGCCAGCTCGATATAGCCGAAGCCGGTCTCCGGGCGGTCAGGGGTGACGCCGAAGGTGACCAGATGGCCAGCCTCCGCCGCCGCCGCCGCCGCCGTCACCGCGGCGTGGAAGGCGGCGCTGTCGGCCAGCAGGTGGTCGGAGGGCAGCACCAGCAGCACCCCCTCCGGATCCGCCGCGGCAACCTCGAGCGCGGCGAGGCAGATCGCCGGGGCGGTGTTGCGCCCGGCCGGCTCGAGCAGGATGCGGGTCGCCTGGAAGCCGGCATCGGAGAGCTGCTCGGCGACCACGAAGCGGAAATCCTGGTGCGTCAGCAGGATCGGCTCGGCATAGCCCTGGCCGGCCAGCCGCTCCAGCGTGCGCTGGAACAGCGAGCCGCCCGCGAACAGCGGGCAGAACTGCTTGGGATAGGATTTGCGGCTGACCGGCCAGAGCCGGGTGCCGGAGCCGCCGCAGAGAATCACCGGATAGATCGTCGCCATGGCTGCCCGTCCCGCCTGCAGATCGCTGGAAATCACGCCTCGGTGGCGAGACTTAGCCTGCAGGGCTCAGTGCGTCCAGTTGCCCCGGCGGTTGTGCGCGAAGTTGCCGGCATAGCCCATCGGGCGGATGTTGTGCCGGCGCGGCTTGGGCTCCTCGACGACGAAGGCGATGCCGTGGCGGCGGGCATAGCTCACCGCCTCGTCCTTGCTGTCGAAGCGCAGGCGGATCTGGCGGCGGGTGTCGCCGGAGCCGGTCCAGCCCATCAGCGGGTCGATCCGGCGCGGCTCGGCCGGGACGTATTCCAGCACCCAGCCGCGGGCATTGCCCTGGCCGCTGGTCATCGCGCTCTTCGACGGCTGATAGATCCGCGCCTGCATCGGTTCCTCCTGCTCTGTGCGCGCCAATATGCGCAAGCGCGGCCGCCGCGGCAAGCCGGGCGCGGCGCGGGAGACACTCCGCCGCAAGCGCGGCGCGGGTTGCCGGCCGGGTCCGCCGCCTCCCCCGCCCCTGCACCCGGTCGCGGGGCGGCGGGACGGCGGGAATGCCCACCCATGGGAGGCGGCGGGCGCCCTGCCCCCCGCGCATGGCCCCCATGGCGGATGCCGGACCGCCGGCCACCGATGGCGGCCTCCCCGATGGCCGGGCGGGGATGGCCGCCCCCCAGGGCGGGCAGGAACGGGATATTCAAGCCCGGCCGGGTCGGCCGCCCCCGATGGCCGCGACGGGACGGTCAAAGCACGACGGTCAGGGCGGTGCAGTCAGCCCAACATGGCGAGGCCGAGCGCCGCCCAGATCGGCAGGCCGATGCAGGGCGTTGCGAGCATCGCGGCGGCGGGCGCCAGGGCGATCCGGCGCCGGCTGCCGCGTTCGCCCTGACCGGGCCGCGGCGCGGTGGACGAGCTGGCAACCGGGGCAGCGGGCGGCACGGCGGATGGAGCAGCAGCCAGAGCAGCGGGCTGTGCGGCAGTCGGCGCGGAGGTCGGCGCGGCGGACAGCGGGGCGGTCAGGGCAGGACGGTCAGCCGAGGATGGCGAGGCCGAGTGCCGCCCAGATCAGGAGGCCGATGCAGGGCGCGGCGAGCATCGCGGCGGCGGGCGGCGGGGCGATCCGGCGCCGGCTGCCGCGATCGCCCCGACCGGGCCGCGGCGCGGCGGGCGGCGTGGCAGCCGGGGCGGCGGGCGGCACGGCGGATGGAGCGGCGGTCGGCACAGCAGCCGGCCTGGCAATCGACTCGGCGAGCGGCGCGGCGGTCGGCGCAGCAGTCGGCGCGCCGGGCGGCGCGGCAATCGACTTGGCAAGCGACACAGCAGCCGGCGTGGCAACCGGCGTGGCAATCGACTCGGCGGGCGGCGCGGCGGATGGAGCGGCGAGCGGCGCGGCGGCTTCGCCTCGCGGTGTGCGGCTTTGGTGGTCGGGTGATTCGCGGGGGCGGGGCTGCTGCGGGCGCGGGGTCATCGCGGGAGCGGGCCGCGGGCGGTGCGGGGCCCCAAAAACAAAGACGCCCGTGACCGGGCGTTAAGTCCGAGAATTCGGCAGTCTTGTTGGGGATCACGCCGCCAGCCCGGTGCAGGGAGCGAGGGTGGGGTGGGTGTCGCACCGGGCTGACGGCGATCTGCTGCTTGCATCGTCTGTATGACTCCCTCTGACCCTCGGGTCAATGGCCGTTGCCACATTTCGCCCAGATTTCTCCGCGTCCTGTCCACAGACTGCCCACAATTTCGTCACTCTTCCATGAACGGCGCCCCTGCCCGCCCCCGGAACCCTGCGGGGAGCGTGCTTGGACCCGGCGGGCCGAGCCCCTACACTCTCCGGCGAGCCCCCTGCCCCCTTCCCAGCCCGAGGCCCGGACCGCCGCATGACCGATACCGCCGCATGACCGACACCCTCGTCACCGTTCCCAGCCCCCGCCCGCAGGCCGAGAAGCTCGAAGGCGGCCGCCGCCTCGTGATGCGCACCGAGTTCGAGCCCGCCGGCGACCAGCCGCGCGCCATCGCCGAGCTCGCCGAGGGCGTCAGCGCCGGCGAGCGCGACCAGGTGCTGCTCGGCGCCACCGGCACCGGCAAGACCTTCACCATGGCCAAGGTGATCGAGGCGACCCAGCGCCCGGCCATCATCCTCGCGCCGAACAAGACGCTGGCGGCGCAGCTCTATGGCGAGTTCCGGTCGTTCTTCCCGGAGAACGCGGTGGAGTACTTCGTCTCCTACTACGACTACTACCAGCCGGAGGCCTATGTCCCGCGCTCGGACACCTATATCGAGAAGGAGGCGCAGATCAACGAGCAGATCGACCGGATGCGCCACTCCGCCACCCGGGCGCTGCTCGAGCGCGACGACGTCATCATCGTCGCCTCGGTCTCGTGCATCTACGGCATCGGCGCGGTCGAGACCTATGGCGCGATGACCCAGGACCTCGCCACCGGCAAGACCTACGACCAGCAGGCGGTGATGCGCGAGCTGGTGGCGCAGCAGTACCGCCGCAACGACGCCGCCTTCCAGCGCGGCGCGTTCCGGGTGCGGGGCGATTCGCTAGAGATCTGGCCGGCGCATCTCGAGGACCGGGCCTGGCGCTTCTCGTTCTTCGGCGACGAGCTCGAGGCGATCCAGGAGTTCGACCCGCTGACCGGCCAGGCGACCACCAAGCTGGAGCGGGTGCGGATCTATGCCAACAGCCACTACGTGACGCCGCGGCCGACGCTGAACCAGGCGGTGAAGGAGATCCGCGCCGAGCTGGCGCTGCGGCTCCGCCAGCTCGAGGCCGAGGGCAAGCTCCTCGAGGCGCAGCGGCTCGAGCAGCGCACCCAGTTCGATCTCGAGATGATCGAGGCCACCGGCTCCTGCGCCGGCATCGAGAACTACAGCCGCTATCTCTCGGGCCGGGCGCCGGGCGACCCGCCGCCGACGCTGTTCGAGTACATCCCCGACAACGCCATCGTGTTCGCCGACGAGAGCCATGTCTCGGTGCCGCAGATCGGCGCCATGTACAAGGGCGACTACCGGCGCAAGTTCACCCTCGCCGAGCACGGCTTCCGGCTGCCCTCCTGCATGGACAACCGGCCGCTCAAGTTCGAGGAATGGGACGCGATGCGGCCGCAGTCGGTCTTCGTCAGCGCCACCCCGGGCAAGTGGGAGCTGGAGCGCACCGGCGGCATCTTCACCGAGCAGGTGATCCGCCCGACCGGCCTGATCGACCCGCCGGTGGAGGTGCGCCCGGTCGCCAGCCAGGTCGACGACCTGCTCGACGAGTGCCACCGCCTCGCCGCCGCCGGCGGCCGCGCGCTGGTCACCACGCTGACCAAGCGGATGGCCGAGGACCTCACCGAATACCTGCACGAGCAGGGCATCAAGGTGCGCTACATGCATTCCGACATCGACACGCTGGAGCGCATCGAGATCATCCGCGACCTGCGGCTCGGCGCCTTCGACGTGCTGGTCGGCATCAACCTGCTGCGCGAGGGGCTCGACATTCCCGAATGCGCGCTGGTGGCGATCCTCGATGCCGACAAGGAGGGCTTCCTGCGCTCCGAGACCTCGCTGGTGCAGACCATCGGCCGCGCCGCGCGCAACATCGACGGCCGGGTCATCATGTATGCCGACCGCCGGACCGGCAGCATGGAGCGCGCGATCGCCGAGACCGAGCGCCGCCGCGCCAAGCAGATGGCGCATAACGAGGCGCATGGCATCACCCCGCAGTCGATCCGCAAGAATGTCGAGGACATCCTCGAGGGGGTGTTCGACGGCGCCACCGACGAGGCCCGGATCACCGCCACCATCGAGCGCCGCGTGAAGGCGGGGGCCAACCTGCAGGCGCATCTCGCGGCGCTGCGCAAGGAGATGATGACCGCCGCCGAGAACCTCGAATTCGAGGAGGCGGCGCGGCTGCGCGACGAGATCAAGCGGCTCGAGGCGGTGGACCTGGCGGTGGCCGACGATCCGCTGGCCCGGCAGTCCGCGGTGGCGGCGGCGGCCGAGGCGGCCGGCGGGCCGA